>NZ_JAWNEB010000004.1:0-378549 GCF_034107265.1 Enterobacter sp. 168J2
GGGCCGGGGGTGAGGGGATTACTTCTTCTGGTCTTTCTTCGGCCAGTCGTCGTCATCGTCCCACTTGTCGTTAAAATCACGGTGCGGCGGGAGATCCGGCTTATTCGCGAGAAACTTTTTGTGGTCCACGCGCTTAAGGTCTTTAATCACGTTCAGCAGTACGCCGACCAGAAATACCAGCACCAGAATCCACCAGTACTTTGCAAGCCAATCCATTCGCTATTCCTCTCTGAGCGTTCGTCAGGCGACGAGTTGCTCCATAATACGTTGATACATGCGGGCCAGCAGTTGTAAATCGGCTGCGTTCACACACTCGTTGATTTTGTGAATCGTCGCGTTAACCGGACCCAGTTCGACAACCTGTGCACCCATGCGGGCGATAAAGCGTCCGTCTGAGGTGCCGCCCGTCGTCAGCAGCTGCGGCTTAATTTCATTATAGTGCTCAATGGCGTTCACCACCGCATCCACCAGCTTGCCGCGCTGCGTCAGGAACGGCTGGCCGGAAAGCCACCAGTCCACGGTGTAGCGCAGGCTGTATTTTTCCAGCAGAGCGACAACGCGCGCTTTGATCGTCTCGTCGGTCAGTTCGGTGCTGAAGCGGAAGTTGAACTGGACGAAAAGATCTCCCGGGATGACGTTGTTGCTGCCGGTTCCGGCCTTGACGTTCGCAATCTGCATGCTGGTCGGCGGGAAGAACTCGTTGCCTTTATCCCACTCGATGCCCACCAGTTCGTTCAGCATTGGCGCAGCGCGGTGGACCGGATTATCGGCCAGATGCGGGTAGGCCACGTGCCCCTGAACCCCATGTATGGTCAGGTTACAGGTCAGCGAGCCGCGGCGACCGTTTTTGACGACATCACCCACCACTTCGGTACTGGACGGCTCGCCGACCAGACAGTAGTCAAGACGCTCGTTGCGCGCCATCAGCGCCTCAACGACCTTCACGGTACCGTTATGGGCGCTGGCTTCTTCGTCGGAGGTGATCAAGAACGCGAGACGGTTTTTGTGATTCGGATGCTGAGCCACAAAGCGCTCTGCCGCCACCACCATCGCCGCCAGCGAGCCTTTCATGTCTGCCGCACCGCGGCCGAAGAGCATGCCGTCGCGGATGGTTGGCTCAAACGGCGGGTTAATCCAGCGATCGGCGTCACCTGCGGGAACAACGTCAGTGTGCCCGGCAAAGGCCAGCGTTTCGCCCTGGCCCCGCCACGCCCAGAAGTTCTGGGTGTCGCCAAAATCCATGCGCTCAACGGTAAAACCGATAGCGCGCAGGCGCTCAATCATTAATGCCTGACAACCTGCGTCGTCCGGGCTAAGGGAGGGACGGCGAATAAGCTGTTGAGTCAGCTCAATGACCGGGCATGACATACACTACACCTCAACGAAAAAGTCAGAATAAAGGGTTTCACTGAAACCCAGCAGCATAGGCTGACCTGGCTTGCAGAGCAATGGGCGTTTGATAATTGCCGGCATATCGAGCATCAGCTTTGCCGCGCTGTCGGCGTCAACGATGCTGGCGCGCACGGATTCGTCCAGCTTGCGCCAGGTGGTGCCGCGGGTGTTCAGCAGCGCCTCCCAGCCCAGTTCGTTAATGGCGGTATGCAGAAATTCTGCATCAAGCCCGTCGGCACGGTAATCGTGGAAGCGGTACTCGACGTTATTGGTTTCCAGCCAGCGGCGCGCTTTTTTGATGGTGTCGCAATTTTTAATGCCGTACATCACAACCATGTTGAATCCTTTTGCTCTTATGGCGATTAAATGTTCAGTAAATTCGAAGATATATCTTTAAGCGGAATATAACACATTCAGGAATCGTCTGGATTCACGCTTCTTCTTAATTCAACTCACACTTGTACGCTGAATATACTTTCACCATTTAAGCATAGATGTCCACCGGGTTTAAATTCCCAATAAACTCAGCGCGTAAAATAAAACTCAGCCGTTCGCAGGGTTATTTCAAAATATTGCTGGCCGTCACACAAAATTTAAGCCCCTCCGTTCATATTTATCATAAATCCCCAACGGTGGCGGGGTACAATCACAGCGATTGGTTAAACGGTCTTCACAATGATGATACGTTTTCGTAGAATGCGCATAATAATAAGAGAGGTTGTTATGATTGAACGTGAACTGGGGAACTGGAAAGATTTTATCGAAGGCATGCTTCGTAAATGACATTCAGTAAGAATTGCAAGAGCACTAAAATAAGTAAAATAACCATAGTGTGAATTAATCACACAATAAAAAGGCGGCCGAGTAAGCCGCCTTTTTTATGGCTGCGGGTTATTCCTGACGCTCCCGGAGCGGGAAGCGACGACGCACCAGCACAAAGAACAGCGGCACAAAATAAATCGCCAGGATGGTGGCCGAAATCATCCCCCCCATGACGCCGGTACCCACCGCATGCTGGCTGCTTGAGCCTGCACCCGTGCTGGTCGCCATCGGCAGTACGCCAAAAATAAACGCCAGCGAGGTCATCAGGATCGGACGTAAGCGCTGGCGGCAGGCGTGCAGCGTGGCGGCCATCAGCTCATGGCCTTTGGCATTCATCTCGTTGGCAAACTCAACGATCAGAATGGCGTTTTTCGCCGACAGGCCGATCACCGTAAGTAGCCCCACCTGGAAGTAAACGTCATTCTCCAGGCCGCGCATCCAGGTCGCCAGCAGCGCACCGATAACCCCAAGCGGCACCACCAGCATGACCGAGAATGGAACCGACCAGCTCTCATACAGCGCGGCAAGGCAGAGGAAGACCACCAGCAAAGAAAGCGCATAGAGGGCAGGGGCCTGCGCGCCGGAGAGGCGCTCCTGGTAAGACATGGCCGTCCATTCCAGACCAAACCCGGCGGGCAGCTGCTGCACCAATTTTTCCATGGTGTCCATGGCGGTACCGGTGCTGACGCCCGGCGCGGCTTCCCCGACGATTTCAACTGCCGAATAGCCGTTATAGCGCTCCAGGCGCGGCGAACCGCTCTCCCAGCGCGACGTGGCAAAGGCGGAGAAGGGGACCATCCCGCCGGAGTTATTGCGTACAAACCAGCGGTTAATATCATCCGGCAACATGCGGAACGGCGCGGCTGCCTGGACATACACTTTTTTCACGCGGCCGCGATCCATAAAGTCATTGACGTAGCTTGAGCCCCATGCGGTTTGCAGGGTGTCGTTGATATCGTCGATCGAGACGCCCAGCGCCTGCGCCTTACGCTGGTCGATATCCACCTGAAGCTGCGGGCTGTCGTCAAGACCGTTGTGACGAACGCGGGTCAGGCCGGGATCTTTCCCTGCAAGTTCCAGCAGCTTGTCGCGCGCGGCCATCAGCGCCGAGTGGCCCGCGCCGGCGTGATCCTGCAGCTCCATATCAAACCCGGCGGAACTGCCCAGGCCGCTGATCGCGGGCGGGCTGCTGGCAAAGACGCGCGCCTCTTTAATGCGTGCAAACGCTTTGGTTGCCCGTTCGATGATGGCGAACGAGGTTCCCGTTCTGGCGTCGCGTTCGTCCCAGTCTTTCAGGCGGACAAACATGCGGGCGACGTTCTGCCCGTTCCCGCCCGGGCCGGAGCCGACGGTAGAGAAGACCGAGACAACGTTATCTTTCTCTTTGGTGAAGAAGTACTGCTCAACGTTCTGAACCACCTTCAGCGTCTGCTGCTGCGTGGAGCCGCTCGGGAGCTGCACCGAGGTGATGAACATCCCCCGGTCCTCCTGCGGCAGGAACGAGGTGGGAAGATGCAGGAACAGCCACACCATGCCGCCCAGCAGCACAACGTAAATCATCATCCAGCGCAGGCTGCGGTGCAGCACTTTACCGACGGCAGATTCATACCGCTCGGCATTGCGGTTGAACATACGGTTAAACCAGCCGAAGAACCCTTTCTGGCCGTGATGTTCCCCTTTGTGCAGCGGCTTGAGGAGGGTGGCACAGAGCGCGGGGGTGAGGATCAGCGCCACCAGCACGGAGAGCACCATTGCCGAGACGATGGTGATTGAGAACTGACGGTAAATCGCCCCGGTTGTACCGCCAAAGAAGGCCATCGGGATAAAGACCGCCGACAGCACCATCGCGATACCGACTAACGCCCCCTGAATTTGTCCCATTGATTTGCGCGTCGCCTGACGCGGGGAAAGCCCCTCTTCGCTCATGATGCGCTCAACGTTTTCGACCACCACGATGGCATCGTCCACAAGCAGGCCAATCGCCAGCACCATGGCAAACATCGTCAGGGTGTTGATGCTGTAGCCGAACGCGTAAAGCACCGCAAAGGTGCCCAGCAGCACCACCGGGACGGCAATGGTGGGGATCAGCGTGGCGCGGAAGTTTTGCAGGAACAGGTACATGACCAGGAACACCAGGGCGATCGCTTCCAGCAGGGTTTTGACCACGTCCTCAATCGAGGCTTTAACGAAGGAGGTGGTTTCATAGGCGACTTTGTACTCCAGCCCGTGCGGGAAATACTGCGACAGCTCGTCCAGGCGGTCTAATACCAGCTTCGCCGTCGCCATTTCGTTTGCGCCGGAGGCCAGCTTGATCCCCAGACCGGAGGCCGGGTTGCCGTTAAAGCGGCTCAGGTAATCGTATTTCTCCGCACCCATTTCCACCGTAGCGACGTCGCCCAGACGCACTTCCGAGCCGTCCTGATTCACGCGCAGGGTGATGTTGCGGAACTGGTCCGGGGTCTGAAGCAGAGATTGCGAATTAATGGTGGCGTTCAGGGCCTGTTTATCGACGGAAGGCGTTCCCCCCAGTTGCCCTACGGCGATTTGGGCGTTCTGGGCTTTGATGGCGTCCGTTACGTCGGTTGCCGTCATCTGATAGCTGTTCAGCTTGTTGGGATCCAGCCAGATACGCATCGAGTACTGTGAGCCGTAGGCGTCGATATCCCCCACGCCGTTAATACGGCTGAGCGGGTCCTGAATATTACTGGCGACGTAGTCCGCAATGTCCTGTTTATCCATTGAGCCATCGGTGGAGACAAACGCGATGGTCAGAATATTGGTATCACCGGTTTTACGCACGGTGACGCCCTGGTTCTGCACGGCCTGGGGCAGCTTACGCATGGCCGACTGCAGCTGGTTTTGTACCTGCTGCACCGCTTCGTCCGGGTCGGTGCCCGCCTCAAAGCTCAGGGTAACCGTGGCCTGTCCCGTGGCGCTGCTTTGGGAGGACATGTACATCAGATTATCCAGACCCGTCATGTTCTGCTCGATAACCTGCGTCACGGTATTTTCCAGCGTTTGTGCGGAGGCGCCGGGGTAGTTTGCTGTGATACGCACGTTAGGCGGTGCCAGATCGGGGTATTGCTCAACGGGAAGAGAAGTAATCGCCAGGACACCTGTCAGACACAACAGGATGGCAAGCACCCAGGCAAAAATGGGGCGATCGATGAAAAAATTCGCCATGAAAGTGTGACCTCGTTTTGCTGCACGTCATTATTGTTTATTGCCCGCATCACTTTAGCGGTAAGGCCCAGGCCAAACGTGGAGAAATAAAGGAGATAATGTAAATTATCATGCGCTTTTCCCTGCGCTTCCCCCTTTACCGTTATTTACCTGTTAACGGCGCGGGGGCGGGGAACGTCACGCTGACCTGCGTGCCGCCGTTTTGCGGCTGCGAGAAGTTCAGTACTCCGCCGAGCCGCTGCGCGCGTTCTCGCATAATGTTCAGCCCGTAGTGTCCCGGCGGCTCGCTGGCCTCGCCAATCCCGATGCCGTTGTCGCGAATGCTGACGCTGTGCGTGCCGTCCACGGCGGTCACGCAGCTGACGGCGATCTCGCTGGCCTGCGCGTGCTTAATCGCATTCAGGACGGCTTCCCGCACAATCTGCAGCAAATGCACCTGCTTCTGCGCGTCAAGCGCCAGGGAGGAGAGGCGGCAGTCGAGGTGCAGCTTCGCCTGCGTCTGGCTCTGCAGGGCATCGAGGGACTCCTGAAGCGCCGCGGGTAAATTCGCATGGTTTAGCGTCAGGCGGAAGGTGGTCAGCAGCTCGCGCAGCTGCTGCCAGGCGTTGTTCAGCTCGCGGGAGAAGTCGGTGATGATCGTCTGCGCGGGGGCATTTTCCGCCGGCACGGCGTGCTTAAGCAGCGTGAGCTGGATCCGCAGATAGGAAAGCACCTGCGCCAGCGAATCGTGCAGCTCGCGGGCGATGGTGGCGCGCTCCTCCATCAGCAGCAGCTGCTGGTAATGCTTCTGCGCCTGGTTAAAGTACAGCCCGCGTCCGAGCATGGTCGCCACGCTTCTCATCAGCGGAAGCGGAACGCTGCCCGTCTCGCTTTGCCAGCGCAGCTCGCCGTAGAGGGTGTCCTGCATCAGCACCGGCAGGGTTTGCAGGGAAATGCCGTTCACCTCTGTTCCTTCACACAGCCGCCAGTCGTCGCTGGTGCGTAGCTCCAGGTAATTCATCTGCGTGTATTCATGCACAATCTGCAAGATATGCCGGAAGCACAGGCTGTCTATCTGCCCGGTATTGAGCGCCTGGGAGCATTTGAACAGCATGTCGAGCTGCTGGTGGGCTTCATGCAAATGCCGCGTCTTTTCCGCGACGGAGGCTTCGAGCGACCGATAGAGCGTATGTAGCTCGCCCGACATATGGTTGAAGGCGCGGGAGAGCTGGCCCAGCTCGTTGGGGAGCGCGGTGTCCGGCGCCGGAGTGGTAAATTCCCCTCGCTCAATCCGTTCGCTGGCGGCCACCAGGTTGTTCAGCGGCAACACCACCTGGCGGCGGATGCGCCGCAGGGTAAACAGCGTCAGGAGCAGGATACCGATCGCGCCAGCCAGAGAGAGGAGGGTCACCGTCTGGATTTTATTTTCGGTGTAGTGCTGGAGGGCGAGCACAAAGGCATCAATGCGGCCGACAAAATCCTCAATGTGAGCGTCATACCATGCGCTGTCGCCGCGGGCGATGTGCTTGTCCATGTCCAGCCAGGCAACATGCAGCTGCTGATAGCGCGCCTTGACGTTGTCCGGGACGTACCAGCGGTTCAGCTTCTCCAGGGAAGGCGCGCTTAACGTTCGCTGCCAGTTCTCGCGATGCGCCATAAGGGAGGGGCTGTTGCGCTGCATCTCGTAGCCGAGGCGGTAGCTCTGCATGCGCAGCGAACCCGCAATGTTGATAGCTTCGGCGTCACGCTGGCTGCTCGCAAGCGTCAGCAGGGCGACGGTGCTGGTCAGTACGGACAGGGCAATAATCGAAAAGAAAGCCCAGGCAAGGCTTCCGGAAACGGGGCGTTTAACGGTCACGGAACGGATCTCTGCATAAAATGGCTCAGCCACAGGTCACGGGCAGTTGTACATTGCCTGATAACGCGGTAGCGAGCAAATAGCTTATTCATACTAAAGATAAGGTTATCGGGTTAAGGCCTGTGGGCATTAACCTGAAATCTGGTGGGAAGAGACGCGCTGCCTGAGCCGACGGACGACAAAGCGGGCTTCACGGGGTAGTATAAACAGACTCATTTAGCCGTGGAGCCCGTATGTCCCTGAACATTACCGTTATCAAAGACAAAATCCTTTCTGAAAATTACTTTGTCCTGCGTAACATCACTTACGATTTAACCCGTAAGAACGGTGACGTGATTCGCCACAAACGCGAAGTCTACGACCGGGGCAATGGCGCAACCATTCTGCTGTATAACCGTGAAAAGCAGAGCGTGGTGCTAATTCGCCAGTTTCGGGTCGCGACCTGGGTCAACGGCAACGCGGACGGGCGTCTGATTGAAACCTGCGCCGGCCTGCTTGATGACGATGAGCCGGAAGTCTGCATCCGCAAGGAGGCCGTTGAGGAGACCGGTTTTGAAGTGGGCGAGGTGCAAAAAGTCTTTGAGCTTTTCATGTCCCCAGGCGGGGTGACCGAGCTGGTTCATTTCTTCATTGCGGAATACACCGATGCCCAACGCACGCATCGCGGCGGCGGCGTGGAGGATGAGGACATTGAAGTGCTGGAAATGCCTTTCACCCAGGCCGTTGAGATGGTGAAAAGCGGCGAGATCCGCGACGGTAAAGCGGTGATCCTGTTGCAATATCTGCAAACCAGCGGCTTGATGAACCTCAAACCGATGCCGTGATAACCTGCATTTCAGATAAATCTATCCGATAAATCCGATTGAGCCCGCCCGCCCTGGGCACGAAGATACGCCCCAGATTGACCTTTTCGTTTCCGGGGCTGTGCCATTCATGCGCTACTGCGTTTTGCTTCTCTTCTTTTTCTGCGTGCTACCCGCGCCTCTGGTGTGGGCTGCACCTGCGCAGCAGTCTTTTTCAGACTGGCAGGTTACCTGCAATAACCAAAATTTTTGTGTTGCCCGGAATACCGGCGAGCATCGCGGTCTGGTCATGACGCTGAGCCGTAGCGCAGGGGCGAAAACGGACGCCAGCCTGCGCATCGATCTCGGCGGGCTTTCGGCCCCGCCGGTTAAAGAGCCTGATATTGCCCCGCGCCTGCTGCTCGACAACGTTCCGTTAAAGCTCAATTCGCAGCACTGGCAGTTAACCCCCTGGCATCTCAAAACTGACGATACGGGTACCATCACCACGTTTCTGAAAACCATTCAGGAAGGGCAGGCGCTGACCCTGCGCGGGGGGAAGCAGACGATCTCGCTGGTCGGCCTTAAGGCGGCGCTGCTGTTCATCGACGCCCAGCAGAAGCGCGTTGGCAGCGAAACGGCGTGGATTAAAAAAGGGGATAGCCCGCCGCTGAGCGTGCCTCCTGCACCGGCATTAAAAAAGGTGGCCGTGGTGAACCCGACGCCGACGCCGCTGACGCATAGCGAGCTGAACGATCTGCTGGATTATGGGACGTGGCGGATGAACAACAGCCAGTGCTCGCTGGATCCTAACCGCCGTGAAGTACGCGTCACTGCATTAACGGATGACAAAGCGCTGTTGATCGTCAGCTGTGAAGCGGGGGCCTATAACACGGTCGATCTGGCGTGGCAGGTATCACGTAATAAACCGTTCGCCGCCCGCAGCGTCAGGTTACGTTTGCCGTTTACCCCCTCCAGCCAGAGCAGCGACATGGAGCTGATGAACGCTCGCTTCGATGAGAAAACGCGCGAGCTGACGACGCTGGCGCTGGGACGCGGTATCGGAGACTGTGGGATCCAGACGCGCTGGCGTTTTGACGGCCAGCGCTTCCGCCTGGTGCGCTATGCGGAAGAGCCAAGCTGCGATAGCTGGAATGGGCCAGACGCCTGGCCCACGCTGTGGATCACGCGGTAGTTTTACCGGGTGGCGGCTTACAACACCTCGAACCGTAGGCCCGGTAAGGCGAAGCCGCCACCGGGCACGAAGACCGCACTACAGCACGCTCAGCGCCTTCTCCACCACGTTCTCAACGGTAAAGCCGAAGTACGGGAACAGCTTGTCGGCAGGGGCCGATTCACCGTAACCCCGCATGCCCACAATTGCCCCTTTCAGCCCTACGTACTTATACCAGTAGTCGGCAATACCCGCTTCCACCGCCACGCGCGCCGCAACGCTGGAAGGCAGCACCGATTCCCGATACGCCTCGTCCTGGGCGTCAAAAATATCCGTTGAAGGCAGAGATACCACGCGCACCGCGTGGCCTTCGGCGGTCAGTTTCTCCGCCGCTTTCACCGTAATCTCCACCTCAGAGCCGGTGGCAATCAGGATCACGTCCGGCTTGCCGCCGCTGTCTTTCAGGATGTACCCGCCGCGGGCGATGTTTTTTACCTGCTCCGGCGTGCGCTCAATCTGCGTAAGGTTCTGGCGCGACAGGATCAGCGCCGTGGGTCCGCTGTGGCGCTCAACCGCCAGCTTCCAGCCCACCGCCGCTTCCACCTGGTCGCACGGACGCCAGGTGCTGAAGTTTGGCGTTAAGCGCAGGCTCGCCAGCTGCTCCACCGCCTGGTGCGTTGGCCCGTCCTCACCCAGCCCGATGGAGTCGTGGGTGTAAACCATGATCTGCCGGGCCTTCATCAGCGCCGCCATACGCGCCGCGTTTCGGGCGTACTCGACGAACATCAGGAATGTGGCGGTATAGGGCACGAAGCCGCCGTGATGGGCGATGCCGTTGGCAATCGCGGTCATCCCGAACTCGCGCACGCCGTAGTGAATGTAGTTCCCGGCAATATCTTCCTTCAGGGATTTAGAGCCGGACCAGATGGTCAGGTTGCTTGGCGCCAGATCCGCCGAGCCGCCGAGCAGCTCAGGCAGGATCGGGCCGATGGCGTTGAGGGTATTTTGCGACGCCTTACGGGTAGCGATTTTCGCCGGGTTGGACTGCAGGTTTTCTATCAGCGCCTGGGTTTTATCGTCCCAGTCCTCCGGCAGGCCGCCGCTCATGCGGCGGGAAAACTCGGCGGCCAGCTCCGGGTGCGCTTTTTTGTAGGCGGCAAATTTTTCGTTCCAGGCCTGCTGCGCTTTTTCACCCGCTTCGCGCGCATCCCAGGCTCTGTAGATCTCTTTCGGGATCTCAAACGGCGGATATTTCCAGCCCAGCTTCTGGCGGGTTAACGCCACTTCCTCTTCGCCCAGCGCCGCGCCGTGCGCCTCTTCTTTGCCCGCTTTGTTCGGCGAGCCGAAGCCGATGGTGGTGCGGCAGATAATCAGGGACGGTTTGTCCTTCACGCTCTGCGCTTCCTGAATCGCTTTTTTCACCGCCTCAGGATCGTGGCCGTCGATCTCGTGCACCACGTGCCAGTGATAGGCCTCAAAGCGTTTTGCCGTGTCGTCGGTAAACCAGCCCTCGGTTTCCCCGTCGATGGAGATGCCGTTGTGGTCGTAGAAGCCAATTAGCTTGCCGAGCCCCAGCGTGCCGGCCAGAGAGCAGACCTCGTGGGAGATCCCCTCCATCAGGCAGCCGTCACCCATAAAGACGTACGTATAGTGGTCGACAATCTCGTGGTCCGGCTGGTTAAACTGTGCGGCCAGCGTGCGCTCGGCAATCGCCAGCCCGACCGCATTCGCCAGCCCCTGGCCCAGCGGCCCGGTAGTGGTTTCCACGCCCGGGGTATAGCCGATTTCCGGGTGGCCCGGCGTTTTGGAGTGCAGCTGGCGGAAGTTTTTTAGCTCCTCAAGCGGCAGATCGTAGCCGGAAAGGTGCAGCAGGCTGTAGAGCAGCATCGAGGCGTGGCCGTTAGAGAGAATAAAACGGTCGCGGTCGTACCAGGTCGGGTCAGTGGGGTTGTGCTTCAGGAAGTCGTTCCACAGCACTTCGGCAATATCGGCCATCCCCATCGGGGCGCCAGGGTGGCCGGAATTGGCTTTTTGTACGGCATCCATGCTGAGGGCGCGAATGGCGTTGGCGAGCTCTTTACGGGACATAGTTCACTCCGTGGCAAGGTTAAAGTTTGGCGGCGAGAAGATCTTCAAGTTTGCGCTGGTCGACGGCGAACTGGCGGATGCCGTCAGCGAGTTTTTCCACGGCCATAGGGTCCTGATTGTGCTCCCAGCGAAACTCCGCTTCGGTCATGGCTTTCGGTTTTGGCAGTACGGTAGAGGTCGGCACCAGCTTGCGGATCACCGTTTCGTCGCTCTCCTGCAGCTTTTTCAGCAGGTCAGGGGAGATGGTCAGACGGTCGCACCCCGCAAGCGCCAGGATCTGCTCGGTGCGGCGGAAGCTGGCACCCATCACGATGGTCTCGTAGCGGTGCTGCTTGTAATAATCGTAGATATTACGCACCGACTTCACGCCGGGGTCTTCCTCTACCACGTACGGGTCCATCGGCTGTTTCGCCTGATACCAGTCGTAAATGCGCCCGACAAACGGCGAGATCAGGAACACGCCCGCTTCGGCACAGGCGCGCGCCTGGGCAAACGAGAACAGCAGCGTCAGGTTGCAGTGGATCCCCTCTTTTTCCAGCACCTCTGCCGCGCGGATGCCTTCCCATGTGGACGCGAGCTTGATCAGAATGCGTGACTTATCGATACCCTGCTCCTGGTAGAGCTCCACCAGGCGGCGCGCTTTGTTAATACTCTTTTCCTGGTCGAATGAGAGGCGGGCGTCCACTTCGGTCGACACGCGCCCCGGAATGCTTTTCAGAATTTCCGCACCAAAATTAACCGCCAGCTTGTCGCTGGCTTCAGCAACCTGCTGCTCCTGCGTTTTCCCGCGCTGTTTACCGTAGGCAATCGCGTCATCAATCAGATGGCTAAAGTGGGCAAGTCCCGCCGCTTTCAGAAGCAGCGAAGGGTTGGTGGTCGCGTCCTCCGGCTGATAGTGGCGAATCGACTCGATATCGCCGCTGTCTGCAACCACGGTGGTGAATTGTTTGATGCCGTCTAGCTGGTTCATAAATAATTACTCCTTGGAAATAAAAGAGTTAGATGAGTGCGTTAGTTCACACTTCTGAGAAAATCATGATGGACTTAACAAAAAAGCATAGCAGACGGGGCAGGCATTGCTTTTGAGACGGGTAACATGGCTGTTATAAATTGATAACAATTTTTAATGTGTGATGGTGAGAGTTTGGCAGCCTTCAAAGTTTATGCGCTGTCCTGAGGCGATACTAGGCGGCACACCAGGGTGTGCATCAGGATCGCTTACGTCACCCTTTTGATCGATACGTGAAAGGAAAAATAAGATGGATGAGCAGTTGAAACAGAGTGCCCTCGATTTTCACGAGTTCCCAGTCCCCGGTAAAATTCAGGTCTCCCCAACCAAGCCGCTGGCGACGCAGCGCGATCTGGCGCTGGCCTACTCGCCGGGCGTGGCGGCGCCGTGTCTGGAAATCGAAAAAGACCCGCTGGCGGCCTACAAATACACCGCGCGCGGCAACCTTGTCGCCGTTATCTCTAACGGTACGGCGGTGCTGGGCCTGGGCAACATTGGCGCTCTGGCCGGTAAGCCGGTGATGGAAGGGAAGGGCGTACTGTTTAAGAAATTCGCCGGTATCGACGTGTTCGATATCGAAGTGGACGAACTCGATCCCGATAAGTTCATCAACGTGGTTGCCGCGCTGGAGCCGACCTTCGGCGGGATCAACCTGGAAGACATCAAAGCGCCGGAATGTTTCTATATCGAGCAGAAGCTGCGCGAGCGTATGAACATTCCCGTGTTCCATGACGACCAGCACGGGACGGCGATTATCAGCACCGCCGCCATTCTGAACGGCCTGCGCGTGGTGGAGAAAAACCTCTCCGACGTGCGCATGGTGGTCTCCGGCGCGGGCGCGGCGGCCATCGCCTGTATGAACCTGCTGGTGGCGCTGGGGATGCAGAAACACAATATCGTGGTCTGCGACTCTAAGGGCGTTATCTACAAAGACCGCGAGCCGAACATGGCGGAAACCAAAGCGGCGTATGCGGTGGAAGATGACGGCAAGCGCACGCTTGAGGACGTGATTGACGGCGCGGATATCTTCCTCGGCTGTTCAGGCCCGAAAGTGCTGACCCAGGAGATGGTGCAGAAAATGGCGCGGGCGCCAATGATCCTGGCGCTGGCGAACCCGGAGCCGGAAATTCTGCCGCCGCTGGCGAAAGCGGTGCGTGAAGACGCCATTATCTGTACCGGCCGTTCGGACTACCCGAACCAGGTGAACAACGTGCTCTGCTTCCCGTTCATCTTCCGCGGCGCGCTGGACGTTGGCGCGACGGCGATCAACGAAGAGATGAAGCTGGCCGCCGTTCACGCCATCGCCGAGCTGGCGCACGCCGAGCAGAGCGAGGTTGTCGCCTCCGCGTACGGGGATCAGGACCTGAGTTTTGGCCCGGACTACATCATTCCAAAACCGTTCGACCCGCGTCTGATTGTCAAAATTGCGCCAGCCGTCGCCAAAGCGGCGATGGACTCCGGCGTGGCGACGCGTCCGATTCAGGATTTCGACGCTTACGTCGATAAGCTCACCGAGTTTGTCTACAAAACCAACCTGTTTATGAAGCCGATCTTCTCTCAGGCCCGCGCCGACGCGAAGCGCGTGGTGCTGGCGGAAGGGGAAGAGGCGCGCGTGCTGCACGCCACGCAGGAGCTGATCACCCTAGGACTGGCGAAGCCGATCCTGATCGGTCGCCCGAGCGTGATCGAGATGCGCATTCAGAAGCTGGGCCTGCAGATCAAGCCGGGCGTCGACTTTGAGATCGTTAACAACGAATCCGATCCGCGCTTTAAGGAGTACTGGAACGAATACTACGCGATCATGAAGCGTCGCGGGATCACCCAGGAGCAGGCGCAGCGGGCGGTGATCAGCAATACCACGGTCATCGGCGCGATCATGGTCCATCGCGGCGAGGCGGATGCGCTGATCTGCGGCACCATCGGCGATTATCACGAGCACTTTAGCGTGGTGCAGGAGATCTTCGGCTATCGCGACGGCGTCCATACCGCCGGAGCGATGAACGCGCTGCTGCTGCCGAGCGGCAACACCTTTATTGCGGATACCTACGTGAACGACGACCCGACCCCGGAGGAGCTGGCGGAAATCACCGTGATGGCGGCCGAAACCGTGCGTCGCTTTGGCATTGAGCCGAAGGTGGCGCTGCTGTCGCACTCTAACTTTGGTTCGTCTAAATCCGCGGCGGCCTGCAAAATGCGCCAGACGCTGGAGCTGGTGCGCGAGCGTGCGCCGGAGCTGATGATTGACGGGGAAATGCACGGTGATGCCGCGCTGGTGGAGAGCATCCGCAACGAACGTATGCCGGACAGCCCGCTGAAGGGATCGGCGAACATACTGATTATGCCGAACGTGGAAGCGGCGCGTATCAGCTACAACCTGCTGCGCGTCTCCAGCTCTGAAGGTGTGACCGTAGGACCGGTGCTGATGGGCGTGGCGAAACCGGTGCACGTGTTAACGCCGATAGCCTCCGTGCGCCGCATCGTGAACATGGTGGCGCTGGCGGTGGTTGAGGCGCAGACGCAGCCGCTTTAACTTCCTTACGCCTCACCCTAACCCTCTCCCCTTTGGGGAGAGGGCCGGGGTGAGGGGGGTATGATTACACCCAGTCCCGAACCTGAATAAACTCTTTTAAGGCAGCCTCCGGGCTGCCTTCTTTTGGTTCGTAGCAGTACTCCCAGCGCACCAGCGGCGGCATCGACATCAGAATCGACTCCGTGCGTCCGCCGGTCTGCAGCCCGAACAGCGTCCCCCGATCCCACACCAGGTTGAACTCCACGTACCGCCCGCGACGATAAAGCTGGAACTCACGCTCGCGCACGCCGTAGTCGGTGTTTTTACGGCGTTCGACGATGGGCATATAGGCATCGGTAAAGCCTTCGCCCACCGCGCGCATAAAGCTGAACGCGGTGTCAAAATCCGGCGCGTTGAGATCGTCAAAGAACAGCCCGCCGATGCCGCGCTGCTCGTCGCGGTGCTTCAGGTAAAAGTAGTCGTCGCACCACTTTTTAAATTTCGGGTAGACGTCCTCGCCAAACGGCAGGCAAAGGTCGCGCGCGGTGGTGTGCCAGTGCACGGCGTCTTCTTCAAAGCCGTAGTAGGGCGTGAGGTCGAAACCGCCGCCAAACCACCAGACCGGATCGGCCCCCGGTTTTTCTGCAATGAAAAAGCGCACGTTGGCGTGGCTGGTCGGCACGAACGGGTTGTGCGGGTGGATCACCAGCGAGACGCCCATCGCTTCAAAGCTGCGGCCCGCCAGCTCCGGGCGGTGCGCGGTCGCAGACGCGGGCATGGCGTCGCCGTGAACGTGGGAAAAATTCACGCCCGCCTGTTCGAAAATGCCGCCGTTTCGCAGCACCCGGCTGCGCCCGCCGCCGCCGGCTTCGCGCTGCCAGCTATCTTCCTGAAATTCACCGCCGTCTGCGGCGGCCAGTTTCCGGCAAATCTCATCCTGCAGCTGCAGCAGGAACGTTTTGACCAGCTGTGCATTGGGTTTCATCAACGTTTCCTGGAATGCGCTTTTTGGTTATCGAACCAGTTGAAGTAGCTGATAATGCCGGAGGCGATGGCGTTGGCGATCTTCTGGCGAAACGCCGTGGTGCCGAGCAGCCGCTCTTCTTCCGGGTTGGTAATAAAGGACGTTTCCACCAGCACGGACGGGATTGACGGCGACTTCAGCACCACAAACGCCGCCTGTTCGGTGCTTTTACTGTGCAGACGGTGCACCGGCTTAATCCGCTTGAGGATATGCGAGCCGAGCGTCAGGCTGTTTTTGATAGTGTCCGTTTGCACGAGATCGAACAGCACCTGCTGCAACAGATGATCTTTATCCGTAGCTTTCTTACCGGCCACTTCATCCGCCCGGTTTTCGCGATCGGAAAGGTATTTCGCCATCGCGCTACTGGCGCCGCGGTTGGAGAGGGCAAACACCGACGCGCCCGCGGCTGACGGGTTGGTAAAACCGTCCGCGTGGATCGACATAAACAGATCTGCGCCGTGCTTATGGGCGATCTCGACGCGGTCGTACAGCGGAATGAACGTGTCGCCCGTGCGCGTCAGGCGGGCGTCAATGCCGTTGCTGCGTAAAATCGATCGCACATTTTTTGCAATCGCCAGCACGACGTGTTTCTCTTTCGACCCGTTTCTGCCGATGGCGCCGGTATCAATACCGCCGTGGCCCGGATCGAGCATCACCAGACGCTTTGCGCCCGGCTTTTTGGTTTTCGGCTTACTGTGTCCGTTACTGGTTTTGAGCGTGCTCTCTTCTTTTGCCTGAGCCTGCTTAGCGATGCCCGTTAACGTTAAGGCCGCCAGCCCCGCTTTGAGAACCTGACGACGCGATGTGAGTGCTTTTAATGGTTTGAATGTGCTCATGCGGCCTGAATACTGAAAAATGGGGTCCTGGTGTTATATCGTATCGTGTTTCCCGTTACGACAGTCCTTATTGAGAATTGTTTTACTTTTCATTTCAATACGTGACAAAGTGACATTATGCCAAATTTTGGCGAGATTTTCCCCGGTTATTGGCTAAACGCCCCGTTCACGCCATAATCACTGTTTTTAAACCCGAAAAGGCGGTTAATACCATGGAGATACGCGTTTTTCGCCAGGAAGATTTCGAAGAGGTGATCACCCTTTGGGAGCGCTGCGATTTGCTGCGTCCGTGGAACGATCCGGAAATGGATATCGAACGTAAGGTGAATCACGACGTTAGCCTGTTTCTGGTCGCGGAAGTGAACGGCGAGGTCGTCGGTACGGTGATGGGCGGCTATGACGGACATCGCGGCTCGGCCTATTATCTGGGCGTCCACCCGGAATACCGGGCGCGCGGCATCGCCAACGCGCTGCTCAATCGTTTGGAAAAGAAACTTATTGCTCGCGGCTGCCCGAAAATCCAGATCATGGTACGGGAAGATAACGACGTGGTGCTGGGCATGTATGAGCGTCTGGGCTACGAGCACGCCGACGTGCTGACGCTAGGTAAGCGTTTGATCGAAGATGAAGAGTACTGAGATCCACCCGGCTGACTATGACGCGCAGGGCCGCGTCAGGCTGCCGTTTTTATTCTGGTGCGTTCTGCTGCTTCAGGCCCGTACCTGGGTACTGTTTGTGATGGCCGGCGCGTCGCGCGGGCAGGGCGATACGCTGCTGAATCTCTTTTATCCCGATCACGATGCCTTCTGGCTCGGCTTATTGCCGGGCGTACCGGCGGTGGTGGCTTTTTTGTGCAGCGGTCAACGGCATGTAATCCCGCGTCTGTGGCGTGCGCTTCGCTGGCTGCTGATCCTCGCCCAGATTGCGCTGCTGTTCTGGCAACCCGTGCTCTGGTGGTTGGGTGAACCGCTTTCGGGTATCGGCATCGCGCTGGTGGTGGCGGATATCGTGGCGCTGCTGTGGCTGTTGACGAATCCCCGCTTACGCGCCTGTTTTACGCAAGAGTCAGATTAGCGCGGCACTTTTTGGCGATGCCGCACTCCAACAAGCGTTGATTTAATTAGAAAGGACGTTTCAATGAAATCGCTGCGTTTACTTTTATGCGCTCTCCCGCTGGCGTTAACCGGCTGTTCGACGCTCTCTTCCATTAACTGGTCCGCCGCGTATCCGTGGAACTGGTTTGGCTCTTCCACCGAAGTGACCGAGCAGGGCGTAGGAAAAATTACCGCGTCGACCGCGCTCGATCAGGACGCTATTCAGGATGCCCTGAGCAGTGACTATCGCCTGCGTAGCGGGATGAAAACCGAGAATGGCAACATTGTGCGTTACTTTGAAGCGCTGAAGGGCGACAAGCTGGCGCTGGTGATCAACGGTGACAAAGGCACGGTAAACCGAATTGCCGTGATGGATGAAGATATTCCGACGGCGAGCGGTGTGAAAGTGGGTACGCCGTTTAGCGACCTTTATAAACAGGCCTTTGGCAACTGCAGCAGCGCCCCTTCGGACGATGGCGTTGCGGTGGAATGTAAGGCGGAAGGCAGCCAGCACATCAGCTATGTCTTCACCGGAACCTGGAGCGGTCCGGAAGGATTGATGCCCTCTGACGACACGCTGAAGAGCTGGAAAGTGAGCAAAATAGTCTGGAAGCAGTAATTTGCGCCTGAACAAACCGCCTCGCTGAAATCCGGGTATAATAGCCGCCATCAATGCCACGCTGACGTGGCATCTTTATTTCAGGAGGAGCGATGTCTCAGGTTCAGAGTGGCATTTTGCCAGAACATTGCCGCGCGGCGATTTGGATTGAAGCCAATGTTAAAGGGGACGTGGATGCCCTGCGCGCGGCCAGCAAAGTTTTCGTTGATAAACTGGCCACCTTCCAGGCCAAATTCCCGGACGCCCATCTGGGCGCCGTTGTCGCTTTCGGCAATAACGTCTGGCGTCAGCTGAGCGGCGGCGAAGGTGCGGAAGAGCTGAAGGACTTTATCCCTTACGGCAAAGGGCTTGCGCCAGCTACCCAGTACGACGTGCTGATCCACATCCTCTCTCTGCGTCACGACGTGAACTTCTCCGTTGCACAGGCGGCGGTTGAAGCGTTTGGCGACAGCATCGACGTGCAGGAAGAGGTTCACGGCTTCCGCTGGGTGGAGGAGCGCGATCTGAGCGGCTTCGTTGACGGCACCGAAAACCCGGCGGGTGAAGAGGTTCGTCGCGACGTGGCGGTCATCAAAGACGGCGTGGACGCAGGCGGCAGCTACGTGTTCGTCCAGCGCTGGGAGCACAACCTCAAGCAGCTTAACCGCATGAGCGTGCACGACCAGGAGATGATGATTGGCCGCACTAAAGAAGCCAACGAAGAGATTGACGGCGATGAGCGTCCGGTGACCTCTCACCTGTCCCGCGTTGACCTCAAAGAGGACGGTAAAGGGCTGAAGATTGTTCGTCAGAGCCTGCCGTACGGCACGGCAAGCGGCACGCACGGCCTCTACTTCTGCGCCTACTGCGCGCGCCTGCACAATATTGAGCAGCAGCTGCTGAGCATGTTCGGTGATACCGACGGCAAGCGCGACGCCATGCTGCGCTTCACCAAACCGGTGACCGGCGGCTACTACTTTGCGCCGTCCGTTGAGCGTCTGCTGGCGCTGTAATAGCCTTTCTCCCTCTCCCTGTGGGAGAGGGACGGGGTGAGGGCATCAGGTCGCACCCCTTATTCTCTTTTCTGCTTGTAAATCACCAAACGGTATATAAAACCGTTACTCCTTTCATCCCCGTTATAAATATTATGACTATAAGATAGTCATCACATTTATAAGGGTGCGCAATGGCCGTTACTGTACTGAAAAAAGGAACTCTGGCACTGGCAGGTTTACTGATGGTGGCCCAGGCGCAGGCGACCGAGCTGCTGAACAGCTCGTATGATGTCTCCCGCGAGCTGTTTGCCGCCCTTAACCCACCCTTCGAGCAGCAGTGGGCGAAAGAAAACAATGGCGATAAGCTGACCATCAAGCAGTCCCACGCCGGTTCATCCAAGCAGGCGCTGGCGATTTTGCAGGGGCTGAAAGCAGATGTCGTGACCTACAACCAGGTGACTGACGTGCAGATCCTGCACGACAAGGGCAAGCTGATCCCGGCTGACTGGCAGAGCCGCCTGCCTAACAATAGCTCGCCGTTCTACTCCACCATGGGCTTCCTGGTGCGTAAGGGTAACCCGAAGAACATCCACGACTGGAGCGACCTGGTGCGTTCCGACGTGAAGCTGATTTTCCCGAACCCAAAAACCTCCGGTAACGCGCGCTACACCTATTTAGCCGCGTGGGGCGCGGCGGACAAGGCTGACGGCAACGACAAAGCCAAAACCGAGCAGTTCATGACCCAGTTCCTGAAAAACGTCGAAGTGTTTGATACCGGCGGCCGCGGCGCGACCACCACCTTCGCCGAACGCGGTCTGGGTGACGTACTGATCAGCTTTGAATCCGAAGTAAACAACATTCGCAAGCAGTATGAAGCGCAGGGCTTCGAGGTGGTTATCCCGAAAACCAACATCCTGGCCGAGTTCCCGGTGGCGTGGGTGGATAAAAACGTGCAGGCGAACGGCACCGAGAAAGCGGCAAAAGCCTATCTCAACTACCTGTACAGCCCGCATGCGCAGACCATCATCACCGATTATTACTACCGCGTGAACAACCCGGACGTAATGAACAAACTGAAGGACAAATTCCCGCAGACCGCGCTGTTCCGCGTGGAAGATCATTTCGGCTCCTGGCCTGAGGTGATGAAAACGCACTTTGCCAGCGGCGGTGAGTTAGACAAATTGCTGGCGGCGGGGCGTAAGTAATGTTTGCAGTTTCGACAAAACGCGTGCTGCCGGGCTTTACCTTAAGCCTCGGGACCAGCCTGCTGTTCGTCTGCCTGATCCTGCTGCTGCCGCTCAGCGCGCTGGTAATGCAGCTTGCTCAGATGAGCTGGGCGCAGTACTGGGAGGTCATCACCAACCCGCAGGTGGTGGCGGCCTATAAGGTGACGCTGCTGTCGGCGTTTGTCGCCTCCATTTTTAACGGCGTGTTTGGCCTGCTGATGGCGTGGATCTTAACCCGCTATCGCTTCCCGGGCCGCACGCTGCTTGATGCCCTGATGGATCTGCCGTTTGCGCTGCCGACGGCGGTTGCGGGCTTAACCCTCGCGTCGCTCTTCTCCGTGAACGGGCTGTACGGCGAGTGGCTGGCGAAGTTTGATATCAAAGTGACCTACACCTGGCTCGGGATCGCGGTGGCGATGGCCTTTACCAGCATCCCGTTTGTGGTCCGTACCGTGCAGCCGGTGCTGGAAGAGCTGGGTCCGGAATACGAAGAAGCGGCGGAAACGCTGGGCGCCACGCGTTGGCAGAGCTTCCGTAAAGTGGTTCTGCCCGAGCTCTCTCCGGCTCTGATGGCGGGCGTCGCGCTGTCGTTTACACGCAGCCTGGGTGAGTTCGGCGCGGTAATTTTTATCGCCGGGAACATCGCCTGGAAAACGGAAGTCACCTCGCTGATGATTTTCATCCGTCTGCAGGAGTTTGATTATCCGGCGGCGAGCGCCATTGCCTCGGTGATCCTGGCGGCCTCGCTGCTGCTGCTGTACTCGATTAACACTCTGCAAAGTCGCTTTGGTCGACGTGTGGTAGGTCACTGATGGCGGAAGTTACGCAATTTAAGCGATACGATGCGCCCCGCATCAACTGGGGTAAATGGTTTCTGATTGGCGTGGGCGTGCTGGTGTCCGCCCTCATTCTCGTCGTGCCGACGATCTATATCTTCGTTCAGGCTTTCAGCAAGGGGCTGATGCCCGCGCTGGAAAACCTGGCAGACCCGGATATGCTGCATGCCATCTGGCTGACCGTGTTGATTGCGTTGATCACGGTACCGGTGAACCTGGTGTTCGGTACCCTGCTGGCCTGGCTGGTGACGCGCTTTAACTTCCCGGGACGTCAGATGCTGCTGACCCTGCTGGATATTCCGTTTGCCGTGTCGCCTGTTGTTGCCGGTCTGGTTTACCTGCTCTTTTACGGCTCCAACGGCCCGCTGGGCGGCTGGCTGGATGAGCATAACCTGCAGATCATGTTCGCCTGGCCGGGCATGGTGCTGGTGACCATCTTCGTAACCTGTCCGTTCGTGGTGCGCGAGCTGGTGCCGGTGATGTTAAGCCAGGGCAGCAACGAAGACGAAGCGGCGGTGCTGCTGGGCGCATCCGGCTGGCAGATGTTCCGTCGCGTCACGCTGCCGAACATTCGCTGGGCGCTGCTTTACGGCGTGGTGCTGACCAACGCCCGCGCGATCGGAGAGTTCGGTGCCGTTTCCGTCGTCTCCGGATCCATCCGTGGTGAGACCCTGTCGCTGCCGCTCCAGATTGAGCTGCTGCAGCAGGACTACAACACCATCGGCTCGTTTACTGCCGCAGCGTTGCTGACGCTGATGGCCATTTTGACCCTGTTTTTGAAGAGTGTGGTGCAGTGGCGTTTAGAGAATCAGGAAAAACGTCAGCATCAGGAGGGAAATCATGAGCATTGAGATTGCCAATATTAAGAAGTCTTTTGGTCGCACCCAGGTGCTGAATGATATCTCGCTGGATATCCCTTCCGGACAAATGGTGGCGCTGCTGGGGCCGTCTGGCTCGGGCAAAACCACGCTGCTGCGTATTATCGCCGGTCTTGAGCACCAGACCAGCGGGCACATCCGCTTCCACGGTACCGACGTGAGCCGACTGCACGCCCGCGATCGTAAAGTGGGTTTTGTGTTTCAGCACTACGCGCTGTTCCGCCACATGACCGTGTTCGACAACATTGCGTTTGGCCTGACCGTGCTGCCGCGTCGCGAGCGCCCGGATGCGGCAACCATTAAAGCGAAAGTGACCAAACTGCTGGAGATGGTGCAGCTGGCTCACCTGGCGGACCGTTTCCCGGCCCAGCTTTCCGGCGGGCAGAAGCAGCGCGTGGCGCTGGCGCGCGCCCTGGCCGTTGAGCCGCAAATTTTGCTGCTTGATGAACCGTTTGGCGCGCTGGATGCGCAGGTGCGTAAAGAGCTGCGCCGCTGGCTGCGTCAGCTGCATGAAGAGCTGAAGTTCACCAGCGTCTTCGTGACCCACGACCAGGAAGAGGCGATGGAAGTCGCGGACCGCGTGGTGGTCATGAGCCAGGGCAACATCGAGCAGGTTGACGAGCCGGAACAGCTCTGGCGCGAGCCGGCGACCCGCTTCGTGCTGGAGTTTATGGGCGAGGTGAACCGTCTGCAGGGCACCATTCGCGGCGGGCAGTTCCACGTCGGCGCGCACCGCTGGCCGCTGGGCTACACCTCCGCGCATCAGGGGCCGGTCGATCTGTTCCTGCGCCCGTGGGAGGTGGACGTCAGCCGTCGAACCAGCCTGGACTCCCCGCTGCCGGTACAGGTGCTGGAAGCTAGCCCTAAAGGGCACTTCACCCAATTGGTGGTACAGCCGCTGGGCTGGTATACCGAGCCGCTGACCGTGGTCATGCGCGACGACGTGCCGCCTCACCGGGGCGAGCGCCTGTTTGTCGGGCTGCAGCATGCGCGCATCTATCACGGTAACGAGCGGATTGAGGCGCGCGAGGATATTGCTCTGGCGGAGTCAGCCTGATAGGTTATTGAGTATGTTTTTCGCCCGGTGGCGTGATGCTTACCGGGCTTTTTATTGAGTAAAAAACGTGAATACACTCGAACAAACCATCGGCAACACTCCTCTGGTCATGCTTCAGCGCATGGGGTGCGACAACGGCAGCGAAATCTGGGTCAAACTCGAAGGCAACAACCCGGCGGGATCGGTGAAAGACCGCGCGGCGCTGTCGATGATTGTCCAGGCCGAGAAACGCGGTGAAATTAAGCCCGGCGACGTGCTGATTGAAGCCACCAGCGGCAACACCGGCATCGCGCTGGCGATGATTGCGGCGCTGAAAGGCTACCGCATGAAGCTGCTGATGCCGGACAACATGAGCCAGGAGCGCCGCGCCGCCATGCGCGCCTACGGGGCCGAGCTGATTCTGGTGACCAAAGAGCAGGGGATGGAAGGCGCGCGCGACTTAGCGTTAGAGATGGCCGAGCGCGGCGAAGGTAAGCTGCTCGATCAGTTCAATAACCCGGACAACCCGTACGCGCACTACACCACCACCGGGCCGGAAATCTGGCAGCAAACCGACGGGCGCATTACCCATTTCGTCTCCAGCATGGGCACCACCGGCACCATTACCGGCGTGTCGCGTTTTCTGCGCGAGCAGGAGAAAGCCGTCACCATCGTTGGCCTGCAGCCGGAAGAGGGGAGCAGCATTCCGGGCATTCGCCGCTGGCCGGCGGAGTATATGCCGGGCATCTTTAATGCGCAGCTGGTGGATCAGGTGCTGGATATTCATCAGCGCGAGGCGGAAAATACTATGCGTGAACTGGCCGTGCGTGAAGGCATCTTCTGCGGGGTCAGCTCGGGGGGCGCGGTAGCGGGTGCGTTGCGCGTGGCGCAGGTAAACCCCGGCGCGGTCGTGGTGGCGATTATCTGCGACCGCGGCGATCGCTATCTGTCTACCGGCGTCTTTGGTGAAGAGAGTTATTCGCAGGGGGCGGGGATTTAAGCGTCATGGAGATGATTCTATTCCGGGATAACACCCGGGCGCAGCAAACCGACATTGTCGCGGTGCAGTCGCAGGTGGTTTACGGCAGCGTGGGGAACAGCATTGCGGTGCCCAACATTCGTACCCACCGGCTGAACGTCACCGCCGTGCCGACGGTGCTGTTTAGCAACACGCCGCACTACGACACCTTCTACGGCGGGGTGATCCCCGACGAGTGGTTCAGCGGCTACCTGAAGGCGCTGGAAGAGCGCGAGATCCTGCGCGAGCTTAAAGCGGTCACTACTGGTTACATGGGCAACGCCAGCCAGATCGCGCTGTTGGCGCAGTGGCTGAAGGCGGTCAAAGCGCAGCATCCTGACCTGCTGGTGCTGGTCGACCCGGTTATCGGCGATATCGACAGCGGAATGTACGTTAAGCCCGATATTCCGGAAGCCTACCGGGAGCACCTGCTTCCGCTGGCGCAGGGGATTACACCAAACGTTTATGAGCTGGAAGTGTTAAGCGGTAAGGCGTGCCGGACGCCGGAAAGCGCTATTGCCGCCGCGCAGGGATTGCTCTCTGACACTCTGAAATGGGTGGCGATCACCAGCGCGCCGGTCGCTGACGATCCGCAAAACATCCACGTGGTGTTGGTGACGCATGAGGGCGTTACCGTCAGCGCGCATCCGCGCGTAGAAACCGATCTGAAAGGGACGGGGGATCTATTCTGTTCAGAGCTGGTGAGCGGGATTGTTGAAGGGAAAACCGTTGCCGATGCCATTCGCATGGCCGGCGATCGGGTGACTGACGTAATGCTCTATACCCAGTCGAAAGGCTACGACGAGCTTATCCTTCCTGCATAAACAAAAATGGCGCCCGAAGGCGCCATTTTACCGTGCGGCAAGAATTACTTCTTGATGCGGATAACCGGGGTTTCACCCACGGTGACGCTGCCAGACAGTTTGATCAGTTCTTTGATTTCGTCCATGTTGGAGATAACAACCGGCGTCAGGGTAGACTTGGCTTTTTCTTCCAGCAGTGGCAGATCGAATTCAATCACCGGGTCGCCAACTTTAACACGCTGGCCTTCTTCCGCGATACGTTTGAAGCCTTCGCCTTTCAGTTCAACGGTGTCGATACCGAAGTGAACGAACAGTTCGATACCGCTATCAGATTCGATAGAGAACGCATGGTTGGTTTCAAAAATTTTACCGATGGTGCCGTCAACTGGAGCAACCATTTTGTTGCCAGTTGGTTTGATAGCAATGCCATCACCAACGATTTTCTCAGCAAACACTACATCCGGCACGTCTTCGATGTTGACGATCTCGCCGGAGAGCGGAGCAACAATCTCAATAGTTCCGGAGTCTTTCTTATCATCAGAAACCAGAGATTTCAGTTTATCGAACAAACCCATGATCTTCTCCTAAGCAGTAATTTGGGCCGCATCTCGTGGATTAGCAGATTGTTTTTTCTTCAATGAACTTGTTAACCAGCGTCATTAACTCGTCCGTTGTCGGTTGAGCAAGAGCCTGCTCTGCTAACACCTTCGCATCTTCGAAGTTCGTGTTACGGATAATCTTCTTAATGCGCGGGATGGAAATGGCGCTCATAGAGAATTCGTCCAGACCCATACCCAGCAACAGAAGTGTAGCACGTTCGTCGCCTGCAAGCTCACCACACATGCCAGTCCATTTACCTTCTGCATGAGAAGCATCAATAACTTGCTTGATCAAGTTCAGTACGGACGGTGACATTGGCTGGTAGAGATGTGAAATCATATCATTACCACGGTCAACTGCCAGGGTGTACTGCGTTAAATCATTGGTGCCGATACTAAAGAAATCAACTTCTTTGGCTAAATGACGCGCAATGGTCGCCGCCGCTGGTGTTTCCACCATCACGCCGATCTCGATTGACTCGTCAAATGCTTTACCTTCGTCGCGCAGTTCCTGTTTGTAGATTTCGATCTCTTTCTTCAGTGCACGCACTTCTTCAACAGAGATGATCATCGGGAACATGATGCGCAGCTTACCGAAAGCGGAGGCACGCAGGATAGCGCGAACCTGGTCACGCAGGATCTCTTTACGATCCATCGCGATACGCACGGCACGCCAGCCCAGGAACGGGTTCTCTTCTTTCGGGAAGTTCATGTACGGCAGCTCTTTGTCGCCACCGATGTCCATGGTGCGGACGATAACCGCCTGTGAGCCACACGCTTCTGCGACGGCTTTATACGCAGCAAACTGCTCTTCTTCAGTTGGCAGCGCGTCACGGTCCATGAACAGGAATTCTGTACGGTAGAGACCTACCCCTTCCGCACCGTTGCGCTCAGCGCCATCAACGTCGCGTACGGTACCGATGTTTGCGCACACTTCCACCTGATGGCCGTCCAGCGTGATGGCTGGCAGGTCTTTCAGCTTAGCGAGTTCCGCTTTTTCAGTCGCAACCTGCTCCTGAACCGCGCGCAGTTTTTCGATCTCTTCATTAGTTGGGTTGACGTAAACCAGATTGTTTACGGCATCCAGAATCAGATAGTCGCCGTTTTTCACCTGAGAGGTGACGCTACCGGTACCCACGATGGCAGGCAGTTCCAGAGAACGCGCCATAATAGAGGTGTGGGAGGTACGGCCACCCGCGTCGGTGATGAAACCGAGAACCTTTTTCAGGTTCAGCTGTGCGGTTTCAGACGGGGTGAGGTCAGCGGCAACCAGGATCACTTCATCCTGAATCGCGCTCAGGTCGATGATGGCCAGGCCCAGGATGTTGCGCAGCAAGCGCTTACCGATGTCACGTACGTCAGCCGCACGCTCTTTCAGGTATTCATCATCCAGCTCTTCCAGGGCAGTTGCCTGACCTTCGATAACTTCATGCGCAGCCGCGTCGGCCGTCATGCCTTTATCTTTAATCAGGGCTATGATTTCCTGCTCCAGCTCCTCATCTTCGAGCAGCATGATGTGCCCTTCGAAGATGGCTTCTTTTTCTTCACCGAAAGTTTCGCCAGCTTTAGTTTTGATCGCTTCCAGTTGCGCAGATGCCTTGGCACGACCGCTCAGAAAACGTTCAACTTCCTGATCAACCTTGTCGGCAGAAATTTTTTTCCGGTCGATGACGATCTCGTCTTCTTTCAGCAGCAGTGCTTTGCCGAAAGCGATACCCGGGGATGCTAAAATGCCTGAAATCATAACCCTACCTTACTTGTGACTGATATTTAAAAGAACCCGTAAACTTACTCGAGCTCAGCCATCAGTTTAACCAGATGCTCAACTGCTTTCTGCTCGTCTTCACCTTCAGCAGAGATGGTGACAACGGTGCCCTGAGTCAGGCCCAGAGTCTGCAGTTTGAACAGGCTTTTTGCGCTAGCGCTTTTGCCGTTGGAAGTTACAGTGATTTCAGAAGTGAAGCCTTTCGCTTCTTTAACAAACTGAGCAGCAGGGCGGGTGTGCAGACCGTTCGGAGCGGTAATGGTAACTTCTTGCTGGAACATTGTATTTCCCCAACTTATAGGTTTAGTGTTGTGGAACTAAAGTCTAGCCTGGCGGCTCAACTTTAGCCTGTATTGTTAGCGCTGACGTTTCAATCGTCATTAAACATTATGCAGCGAAAGGAAGACTTGAACCAAATCATAAAATCGATTCAGCAAGGCTATTTCGTTCACTGATTAATTTCACGCTTCAAAATAATTGCTGGTTTAAATACCAGACACAACGGGGTGAAGCAATGCCAGGAGGGGCAAAAGTTTGAAGCAGGCCACAAAAAAGCACCCGAAAAGGTGCTTTTTTACGCGTTATTAACATACTGGCACTACTGTTGCAGCTCTTTTTCCGTGAACAGATCGGCAAACAGTGCGGTGCTCAAGTAACGCTCACCCGAGGACGGAAGGATAACCACAATATTCTTATTGGTAAAGGCTTCATCTTCCTGAAGTTTGAGCGCTGCCGCAACGGCCGCCCCGGAAGAGATACCCGCCAGAATGCCTTCTTCATCCATCAGACGACGTGCGGTAGAGATGGCTTCTTCGTTCGTGATAGTGACCACTTTATCGATCAGCTTCAGATCCAGGTTACCCGGAATAAAGCCTGCGCCAATACCCTGAATTTTATGCGGGCCTGGCTTGAGCTCTTCACCCGCCAGCGCCTGGGTGATAACCGGTGAGTCGGTTGGTTCAACGGCAACGGTAATCAGCTCTTTTTTACCTTTTGTGCCTTTAATATAGCGAGACACGCCGGTCAGCGTGCCGCCGGTACCGACGCCGGAGATAAATACGTCAACCTGGCCGTCAGTATCTTCCCAGATTTCCGGGCCGGTGGTCTTCTCGTGAATTTCCGGGTTAGCCGGGTTGCTGAACTGCTGCAGCAGCAGATATTTCGCCGGATCGCTGGCCACGATCTCTTCCGCTTTCTGAATGGCACCTTTCATGCCCTTCGCGCCTTCGGTCAGGACCAGGTTCGCCCCCAGCGCTTTGAGCAGTTTGCGACGTTCGATGCTCATGGTTTCCGGCATAGTCAGGGTCAGCTTGTAGCCGCGGGCGGCTGCAACATAGGCCAGAGCGATACCGGTGTTACCGCTGGTCGGTTCCACCAGCTCAACGCCAGGCTTCAGCACGCCGCGTTTTTCAGCATCCCAAATCATGTTTGCACCGATGCGGCATTTTACGCTGAAGCTCGGGTTGCGTGATTCGACCTTCGCCAGAATGCGTCCATTACCGATACGGTTCAGTCGAACCAGGGGCGTATGACCGATAGTCAGCGAGTTGTCTTCATAAATCTTACTCATGGCCTGTCCTTAACTGTATGAAATTGGGATACCGACCCAGCATACCTTCTAAGCAGGTAGGGGGAAGTAAGGAATTCGCATATCTATATACTGCAAGGAAATAATGGGGATCAGTATGGAATAAGGGGCGGCATAAGCCACCCCTGCTTTACACATTTTTGCATTATTTCCATAACGCGTGCTTAGCACGGTAGCAGTCCACCCACATCGCCGTCGCGCCGCAAACCGCAACCGGCATGATGAACAGGTTAAGGAAGGGAATCATGGTGAACAGGCTGGTCAGCGCGCCGAACTGCATATTGGCGACCTTCCGGGTGCGCAGGGCCGTGCGCATCGCTTTAAACGGCACCTTGTGGTTATCAAACGGATAGTCGCAGTACTGGATGGCCAGCATCCAGGCGCTGAACAGGAACCACAGCACCGGCGCAACCGTCTGGCCAATGCCGGGGACAAAGTAGAGGGCAAGCAGTACAACCGCGCGGGGGAGGTACCAGGCAAACTTCTGCCACTCGCGCTTCATAATGCGCGGGATATCTTTCACGATCCCCAGTACGCCCGTGTCCGGTGGCGTCGCGCCGGTAAGCCGCGCCTCCAGCTGTTCCGCCAGCAGGCCGTTAAACGGCGCGGCTATCCAGTTCGCAATCGTTGAGAATAAATAGCCGAATACCAGCAGCACGGAGATAACCGCCACCGGCCAGAGCAGGTAGTTAAGCCACTGCAGCCAGTCCGGCACGTGGCTCATCAGCGACGGGATCCAGCTTTCAAGCTTTGTGAACAGCCACCAGAACGCGCCGCCCATCAGAATGATGTTGATCAACAGCGGCAGAATGACGAAGCGACGGATACCCGGCAGTGAAACCAGTTTCCAGCCCTGAGAGAAATACCAGACGCCGCTGCGCGGGGGAGAAGACGATGTTGAAACCATAACCAGGCTGTACTCCTTTTTTCACAACCAGTGGAATTGCCCGCCTATATTATCCACTTGCGGACCAATGACCAGTTCGGAAATGTTCGAAAAACCAGCAAAAAGCACAATTTACTTCATCTTTATGCTGCGAATGCTCTGCACACACTTGCACTTGACGTAAACGGCAAATACTCTTAGTGAGTAAATGTTTGCCGTGGTGGCAAGGTGTTAGAACAACAGAGAATATAATGATGCAGGATTTGCGTCTGATATTAATCATTGTTGGCGCGATCGCCATAATCGCTTTACTGGTACATGGTTTCTGGACCAGCCGTAAAGAGCGTTCCTCGATGTTTCGCGATCGCCCACTGAAGCGCATGAAGTCCAGTCGTGATGATGATGACACTGAAGATGACATCACCGGTAGCGACGACGACGGCGTGGGTGAAGTTCGTGTTCATCGGGTCAATACTGCGCCCGGCGCGGCTCATGGGGAGCATGAAGCCCCCCGCGCTCCGCAGCACCAGTATCAACCGCCGTATGCCTCTGCCCAGCCGCGCCAGCCAGCGCCGCAGCCAGTGGAAGAACCTGTGCGTCAGCCGCCGCAACCGCCTGTGCAACAGCAGCCCGCTGCGCCACAGCCGGTTCAACACCAACCTGTGCAGCAGCCCGTGCAACAGCAGCCTGCGCAGCCGGTACAACAGCCGCAGCAGCCTGTTCATGTACAGCCTGCTCCGCAGCCCGCTCCGGCTCCGCACGTTGAGCCAGAGCCGGTCGTCGAGCCTGAACCGGTTGTTGAAAAGCCCCAGCGTAAAGAAGCGGTGATCATCATGAACGTGGCCGCGCATCACGGCAGCCATCTCAACGGTGACGTGCTGCTCAACAGTATTCAACAGGCAGGCTTCAAGTTTGGCGATATGAATATTTTCCATCGCCACCTGAGCCCTGACGGTAGCGGCCCGGCGCTGTTTAGCCTGGCCAATATGGTCAACCCAGGCACCTTCGATCCGGAAATGACCGGTGATTTTGTGACGCCGGGTGTCACTATCTTTATGCAGGTGCCGTCCTACGGCGATGAGCTGCAAAACTTCAAGCTGATGCTGCAGTCCGCGCAGCACATCGCTGATGAAGTAGGTGGTGTGGTGCTCGACGATCAGCGTCGAATGATGACCCCGCAGAAGCTGCGCGAGTATCAGGACCGCATCCGCGAAGTTAAGGAAGCCAACGCGTAATCGTCGCGTTTACTTCAACTCCTCCTCAACCCCCGCCTGTCGGGGGTTTTTTCTCATTGATGGTGCGATATGGACTCAATCGAACAACAACTCACTGAACTGCGAACCACGCTTCGCCATCATGAATATCTCTATCATGTTATGGACGCACCGGAAGTGCCGGATGCGGAGTATGACCGGCTGATGCGCGAGCTGCGCGAGCTGGAGGCGCAGCACCCGGAACTGATTACGCCGGATTCCCCGACCCAGCGCGTCGGCGCCGAGCCGCTGGGGGCATTCAGCCAGGTGCGTCACGAAGTACCGATGCTGTCGCTGGATAACGTCTTTGATGAAGAGAGCTTCCTCGCGTTTAACAAGCGCGTGCAGGACCGTCTGAAAAGCAGCGATTCCCTCACCTGGTGCTGCGAGCTGAAGCTCGACGGCCTGGCGGTCAGCCTTCTCTATGAAAACGGCGTGCTGGTGCGTGCCGCCACGCGTGGCGACGGCACGACGGGGGAAGACATCACCACCAACGTGCGCACCATTCGCGCGATCCCGCTGAAACTGCAGGGGGACAACATTCCTGCGCGTCTGGAAGTGCGCGGGGAAGTATTCCTGCCCCAGGCGGGCTTCGAAAAGATCAATGAAGAAGCGCGTCGCACCGGTGGAAAAGTGTTTGCTAACCCGCGTAACGCGGCGGCAGGCTCTCTGCGCCAGCTTGACCCGCGCATTACGGCGAAGCGACCGCTTACTTTCTTCTGCTACGGCGTCGGTATTCTGGAGGGCGGCGAACTGCCGGATACGCACCTCGGGCGTCTGCTGCAGTTTAAAGCCTGGGGCCTGCCGGTGAGCAACCGCGTTCAGCTCTGCGACTCGCCGGAATCGGTGCTGGCGTTCTACCACAAAGTGGAAGAGGACCGCCCGACGCTCGGCTTTGATATCGATGGCGTTGTTATCAAGGTCAACTCCCTGGCGCTGCAGGAGCAGCTGGGTTTTGTGGCGCGCGCGCCGCGCTGGGCGGTGGCGTTTAAGTTTCCTGCCCAGGAGCAGATGACCTTCGTTCGCGACGTGGAGTTCCAGGTGGGCCGTACGGGCGCGATTACCCCGGTCGCACGGCTGGAGCCGGTGCAGGTCGCGGGCGTGCTGGTGAGTAACGCTACGCTGCACAACGCCGATGAAATCGAACGCCTCGGCCTGCGCATTGGTGACAAAGTGGTGATTCGCCGCGCGGGCGATGTTATCCCACAGGTGGTGAACGTTGTTGAGTCAGAGCGTCCTGACGATACGCGCGAGGTCGTCTTCCCGACCCACTGCCCGGTATGCGGCTCTGACGTAGAGCGCGTGGAAGGCGAAGCGGTGGCCCGCTGTACGGGCGGCCTGATCTGCGGCGCGCAGCGTAAAGAGTCGCTTAAGCACTTCGTCTCCCGTCGTGCAATGGACGTTGACGGCATGGGCGATAAGATTATCGATCAGCTGGTTGAGAAAGAGTATGTCCATACGCCAGCGGATCTGTTCAGGCTGACGGCGGGCAAACTGACCGGTCTGGATCGCATGGGGCCGAAGTCAGCCCAGAACGTGGTTAACGCGCTGGAAGCGGCGAAAGAGACGACCTTTGCCCGCTTCCTGTACGCGCTGGGCATTCGTGAAGTCGGCGAAGCGACGGCGGCAGGTTTAGCCGCGTACTTTGGTACGCTGGAGGAACTGGAAAAGGCAAGCATCGACGAGCTGCAGAAAGTGCCGGACGTCGGCATCGTCGTCGCCACGCACGTCTTTAACTTCTTTGCCGAAGAGAGCAACCGCGAGGTCATCGGCAAGCTGCTGGAAGAGGGCATTAAATGGCCCGCGCCGGTGGTGGTCAACGCCGAAGAGATCAACAGTCCATTTGCCGGTAAAACCGTGGTGCTAACCGGTAGCCTGAGCCAGCTTTCACGCGACGATGCAAAAGCGCGTCTGGTGGCGCTGGGGGCCAAAGTGGCGGGCAGCGTGTCGAAGAAAACCGACCTGGTGATTGCCGGGGAAGCGGCGGGGTCGAAGCTGGCGAAAGCCCAGGAGCTCGGCATTGAAGTTATCGACGAAGCGGAAATGATGCGTCTGTTAGGAGAGTAACGTGGAGAAAGAGCAGCTCGTTGAGATAGCCAATACGGAGATGCCGTTCGGTAAATATAAGGGCCGCAGGCTGATCGATTTGCCGGAGGAATATCTGCTGTGGTTTGCCCGTAAGGATGAATTTCCGGCAGGGCGACTGGGCGAGCTGATGGCTATCACGCTACTGATTAAAACCGAGGGGCTGACCCAGCTGGTGCAGCCCCTGAAGCGTCCTTAAGCCTTCGCGGCGCGGGTCTCTTCCTGCGCCAGTTTTTCCGTCTGGCGCTTGTAGCGACGCGCCAGCACCGCGCAGACCATCAGCTGGATCTGGTGGAAAATCATCAGCGGCAGCACCATCATCCCGATCATCGAGGTGGGGAACAGAATGTTCGCCATTGGGATGCCGTTCGCCAGGCTCTTTTTGGAGCCGCAGAAGACAATGGTGATCTCATCGGCTTTGTTGAAGCCGCATTTGCGCGCCACAAAAACGTTTACCGCAATGACAATTGCCAGCAGAACGAGGCTGACCACCACGATAAACAGCAGCGAGCCTGCGCCCACCTTGTGCCAGATCCCGTTCACGACCGCTTCGCTGAAGGCGGAATAGACTACCAGCAGAATCGACGACTGGTCGGTTTTGGAGATCCATTTCTTGTGCTTCGCCACAAACGCCCCGGTCCACGGACGCGAGAGATGCCCGAGAACAAACGGCAGCAGCAGCTGCAGGCAGATTTTGCCGACCTGCTCAAGGTTACCTTCCGCGCCGTGCATGTTCATCAGCAGGCCCACCAGCAGCGGGGAGACGAAAATCCCTAACAGGCTGGATGCCGATGCGGAGCAGACCGCAGCCGCAACGTTCCCTCCGGCAAGAGAGGTAAAGGCAATAGCGGACTGCACGGTGGCCGGGAGAATACAGAGATACAGGAAACCGGTGTAAAGCGCCGGGTCGACGTTAACCGGCGCCCACCAGGCAAACAGCACCCCGAGGATCGGGAACAGAATGAACGTGCTGCACATCACCCAGAGGTGCAGTCGCCAGTGGCTACCGCCAGCGATAATCGCTTCGCGGGAGAGTTTTGCGCCGTGCATAAAGAACAGCAGCGCGATGGCGGCCGTCGTCAGCCCCTCAAAAAACGGGACGAAACCGCCGCGGGCGGGGAAGAACGAGGCCAGTAAAACGGTAGCCACCAGCGTAAGCGTAAACGGATCAAGAATACGAAATAGTTTCATAATGACTCCTGAAAACAGATGTCGCTATTGTGCTTTTTTCCATTTGAGAAATAAAATTGATTTATTGCATCCATTCATGAATTAAACAGATGAATTATTCCCTATGCCAGCTTCGTATTTTCGTCACCGTCGCCCATGCCCGTAGCTTCAGCCGGGCAGGGGAGATGATTGGCCTGAGCCAGTCGGCGGTCAGCCACAGCGTGAAAGAGCTGGAAAATCAGACCGGCGTTAGGCTGCTTGACCGCACCACGCGCGAAGTGGTTCTGACCGAAGCGGGACAGCAGCTGGCCCTGCGCCTCGAACGGCTGCTGGATGAGCTCAACAGCACGCTCAGAGACGTGGGAAGGCTGGGACAGCAGCTGTCGGGCACCGTGCGGGTTGCGGCCAGCCAGACGATATCCGCGCACCTTATTCCGCAGTGTATCGCCGAGGGAAACCATCGCTACCCTGATATTGATTTTGTTCTGCATGACAGGCCGCAGCAGTGGGTGCTGGAGAGCATCCGCCAGGGGGATGTAGATTTTGGTATTGTGATCGACCCCGGCCAGGTGAGCGATCTGGAATGCGAAAGCGTTCTTTCTGAGCCCTTTTTGCTGCTCTGCCGTGACGACGACCCGCTGGCAGCGTTGCCGGAGGTCAGCTGGCAGTCCCTGCAGGGGGCGAACCTGGTATTGCAGGATTATGCCTCGGGCAGCCGCCCGCTGATTGATTCCGCGCTGGTGAATCAGGGCGTTAACGCAACGATCGTGCAGGAGATAGGTCACCCGGCCACGCTGTTTCCCATGGTGGAAGCCGGGATTGGCATCAGCGTGCTGCCCGCCCTGGCGCTTCCCCTGCCGCAGGGAAACCGGCTGGCGGTGAAGCGGCTGACGCCCGTTGTCGAGCGAAAGCTGATGCTGGTGCGGCGAAAAAATCGCTCACTCTCGGGAGCGGCGCAGGCTATCTGGGAAGTGGTGCGTATCCAGGCACAACGATTAACCGAGGCCCGCATACGCGACCCACTGTTTAACGCATCAGACGATTAGATGTAGATATCAATCTGATGATTGTCTGACGGGCTGTTAACCCCTTCCACTTTACCCATCTTTTGATCCTGCTTTTTCTGGGCCTCTTCGGCCTGCTGGCGCTGCAGCGCCGCGAGCTGCGCCTGCAGCACTTTGATCTGGGTCTGAATCAGTTCCTGCTGCTTCTTCTTCTCATCTGCACTGCCGGAGCTGTTTGCCAGCTCTTTTAACTGCTGGGTCAGCTTTTTGATCTTATCGGTAATGCGGCTGATTTGCGCCGCGATATCGTTACTGCCGGAAGCGCCGCTTCCGCCGCTGCTGGTTTGAATGGGTTGGGTTGAAGCCTGAATGGTCGTCATACTTTTTCCTCGCGCTATAAAACAGAGGTATCGGCACCGACGGGATTAGCTTGAGGAAAACTGCCATATCTGGGGAGTTGGTTCGGGGCTTATACGATCAACACCCGATTATATTACAGATAGCAAAAAAGCGCCTTTAGGGCGCTTTTTTACATTGGTGGGTCGTGCAGGATTCGAACCTGCGACCAATTGATTAAAAGTCAACTGCTCTACCAACTGAGCTAACGACCCGAAATGGTGGGCGATGACGGGCTCGAACCGCCGACCCCCTCCGTGTAAAGGAGATGCTCTACCAACTGAGCTAATCGCCCAATCTCAATTCTTATCTACACTGCGAGTCTACCTAAGTAGATGGTGGGTGATGACGGGCTCGAACCGCCGACCCCCTCCGTGTAAAGGAGATGCTCTACCAACTGAGCTAATCACCCCCGCTGTGTGGAGTCGCATTATAGGGAGAGTTGAAAATGAGTCAACGCATTTTCTAAAGTTTTTATTCGTTCGTCGTAAAATTAAACAAAACGATCGCAAAACGGGCGGTGGCGCATGATTTCTAAACAAAAACAGCAAACTCCGCCACGATAAAGGGATCGACATTGAGGAATCCCCCCACAGTGATAGAATATTGCCCATCGTTTTTTCCCCGGGATTTGCCGATTGCCGGCATCTTTATAACGTAAGGCCATTTCATGAAAATCAAAACTCGCTTCGCGCCGAGCCCGACAGGCTATCTGCACGTCGGTGGTGCTCGTACTGCTCTCTATTCCTGGCTTTTTGCACGCCACAACAAAGGTGAGTTCGTGCTGCGTATAGAAGACACCGATCTTGAGCGCTCCACGCCGGAAGCAATTGAAGCCATTATGGATGGTATGAACTGGCTGAACCTGCAGTGGGACGAAGGCCCGTATTTCCAGACCAAACGTTTTGACCGCTATAACGCTGTCATCGATGAGATGCTGGTCGCGGGTACGGCGTATAAGTGCTACTGCTCCAAAGAGCGTCTGGATGCGCTGCGTGAAGAGCAGATGGCGAACGGTGAAAAACCGCGTTATGACGGCCGCTGTCGCCACGACCATAGCGAGCATGCCGCTGATGAGCCTTGCGTGGTGCGTTTTGCTAACCCGCAGGATGGCTCGGTGATTTTCGACGACCAGATCCGTGGCCCGATCGAATTCAGCAACCAGGAGCTGGACGATCTGATCATTCGCCGCACCGACGGATCCCCAACCTATAACTTCTGCGTTGTGGTTGATGACTGGGATATGGAAATTACCCACGTTATCCGCGGTGAAGACCATATCAACAATACCCCGCGTCAGATCAACATCCTGAAAGCGCTGAATGCACCTGTTCCGGTCTACGCGCACGTCTCCATGATCAACGGCGACGACGGTAAAAAGCTGTCTAAACGTCACGGTGCGGTCAGCGTCATGCAGTATCGCGACGATGGCTATCTGCCGGAAGCGCTGCTGAACTATCTGGTGCGTCTGGGCTGGGCTCACGGCGACCAGGAGATCTTCAGCCGCGAAGAGATGATCGAGCTGTTCTCTCTGAGCTCTGTGAGCAAATCTGCCAGCGCATTCAACACCGACAAGCTGCTGTGGCTGAACCATCACTACATCAATACCATGCCGCCGGAATATGTGGCGACGTACCTGCAGTGGCACATTGAGCAGGCAAATATTGATACCCGCACCGGCCCTGAGCTGGCGGATCTGGTGAAACTGCTCGGCGAGCGCTGCAAAACGCTGAAAGAAATTGCCGAAAGCTGCCGCTACTTCTATGAAGAGTTTGATGAGTTTGACGCCGACGCCGCGAAGAAGCACCTTCGCCCGGTTGCGCGTCAGCCGTTGGAAGTGGTGCGTGACAAGCTGGCTGCGCTCACCGAGTGGAACGCTGAGAATGTGCATCACGCCATTCAGGCGACCGCAGACGAACTGGAAGTGGGCATGGGTAAAGTCGGTATGCCGCTGCGCGTTGCGGTAACCGGTGCGGGTCAGTCTCCGGCGCTGGACGTGACTGTCCATGCCATCGGCAAGTCACGCAGCGTGGCGCGCATCAACAAGGCGCTGGATTTTATTGCAGAACGTGAAAATCAGCAGTAATTAAGCCATCTATAAGAAAAACGGCAGGGTATCCTGCCGTTTTTTTTGCCTTTCATTCAGCAATACCCAGACGAGCAAGAAACCCGCGTATGCCTTCGCGCTTCAGTAAGGTATCCAGACGCTGCTGTTCAAGCTCGGTCATACTCTCCAGCGTTTCGATAATGCCCGGACGCAGACGTGAAGGCTGTTCATTGTAGGATGAGGTTACCTCGGCCAGATGATAAACCGCCTGGCGGTTACGGATAGCCGGGAGGCTCATAATATGCTCCTTCACGCGCGCATCAACGTGAATGAGCCGCGCCCGACCGCCTTTTACGCCATTGAGTCCTTCGGTTTTCCACCCCTGTTGCCGTATCCAGCGATTTACGGTTTGTCTGGCAACACCCAAATTCTCCGCCAGCTCTTCCGTGGTCATTTTGCTACGTAGTCTTTTCATATTAATTCTGGTCGCGAATCCCTAAACGTTGCAACAAACCGGTAATCCCTTCCCGCAATAGCAGCGATGTCATCTGCTTCTGCTCTTCCGGCGTCATTTCATTGGCCAGCGTCACGAGTAGGGTATGAAGCGAACCGTCAGTGCTGATGCCGTCAGGCATAGCGGATGTTTCCGTTGCCCGGCGTGCGCTGCGGATAAAGTCACGCACCTTTTCGTTCACATGCACCAGGCGTGCTTTACCCCCCTGGACGCCGGGCTTAGGTGACGTTATCCAACCCTCTTTGCGTACCCATTTATTGATGGTCTGTCGGCTATAGCCAGTGAGCAGGGCTAACTCTTCCGGCGTCATTCGTTCCTTGAACATGCAATTTCCTGAATATCCGTGGGGTTAATTAACGGCTCATTTTATAGCACCGTTTTACATGAAAACGTGACAGGCTTAACTCATGACTGCGAGCAGGCTCGCAAAGTGATTCATTTGCATGATTTTTCGGCGATTGAACCGCAGTCATTGATTTTGCCGTTGACACTCCGCGGCGGAATTCATATTATGCCGCCCGTCAACATGACAGCTTTACGATGGGGCTATAGCTCAGCTGGGAGAGCGCCTGCATGGCATGCAGGAGGTCAGCGGTTCGATCCCGCTTAGCTCCACCAAACTCTGAACCCAACAGAGTGCGGTTAGTAAAGTCAAATGTGGGGCTATAGCTCAGCTGGGAGAGCGCTTGCATGGCATGCAAGAGGTCAGCGGTTCGATCCCGCTTAGCTCCACCAAAATTTTAAACCCTCGTCAAAAGACGAGGGTTTTTTTTATCCGTTTGTAAAATCCTTCCCCGCTTTTGTTATCAAAAAGAAGGTATTCCTGTACCTGACCTCAATCGAAATCAATAAACCAGTCTATAAATAGACTTCAACTTGATTCGTGCAATTAATAAACCTATTATCCATGCGGTCAATAAAATGAACGGATAATAATCTCATCAGCTTAATGAATAGAAAAACGTACAATAATGTAAAGATATTTATAATTGCCCTGGCGATATGCCTGATTGCGGTACCTTTTTCCCGTTATCTCTCTCCCCGCGCAATGGTAAATGGTCACGACGTTTATTTAGCGTGGTTACCCTTGAGCGTAATGCTGGCGGTAATACTGTTATTTGGTCGCCGGGCCGTTCTTCCCATTTTGTTAGGTTTTACTGTCACTAATTTATTTTATGTTAATTTAGCGCCGCTACAATATTCAGTATTACTGTTTTGTCAGACCTTTGCATTGTTCACGGCGTGTGGCCTTCTGCGCCTCATGCTGGGCAAGCGCTGGCGCTACTGCATCCCAAACAAGCACGTCGGGTTACGTATATTCTGGCTCGGTTTTATCGTTCCCGTCGGCATTAAGCTGTCGATGTATTTGGCAGGCTATTTATTTGATTTCCCGGTAACTATCTCCACTTTCTTCGGCGAAGGAACGGTAATTTATAACGTCGTGGATATTCAAAGCCTGATTTGCGCGGCGCTGATTTTTACCATGATGTTCTATTACCCGTTAAGAATGATAATTAATCCCCGCTATGCCATCACCTTCTGGCGTAGAAGCGTGAAGCCCGTGTTTTTCCACAAAAATTCATTATATATATTTGTCTGGCTGATGCTTTTAGGCTTCAGCCTCGCCGTTTTATGCGCGCCTTTTGAATCACCTGTTATTGCGGGCTATTTAATGCCGCTGATTTTTATTCTTTTTACCCTTGCGATAAGCCGCCTGACCTACGCGCTTATCTCTCTGCTGTGGGCCGCTTCAGCGCTTCTGCTGTTGACCTACAACTATAACTTCCTGAACGGGGTGGAAACAGGCCATTCGCTCTCCTTTATTCTGTCCGTGCTGATCTCTTTTGCCATCTGCTTGCTTTACATGTCGCGGATTTACCAGCGCAGCGAGTGGCTGAAGCGGGGGTGGCAGGGCAGGGCGCTCACCGATCCGCTGACCGGTTTACCCAATATCCGTGCGCTGGAAGAGCATCTTGAGATGCATCCGGAGGCCAAAGTCTGTTTGTTGCGCATGGATAACCTGGAATTTTTGAGTCGCCACTACGGGATCCTCATGCGGGTCCATTGCAAACGAACGATTGCCACGTCGCTGCAGCCGCTTTTGCAAAAGAACGAGATGCTGTTCCAGTTGCCCGGAAGCGAGCTGGTGGTGGTATTGCTGGGGCCCGAAATTGCAGAGCGTCTCCAGCATATAGTCGATCGGCTGAACAGCCGTAAGATTTTCTGGAACAACACCGGGCTGGATATTGAGTTTGGTGCATCCTGGGGGATGGTGGAAAACGGTGAAAATTTACATCACACGCTGGGGCAGCTGAGCTGGCTGGCCGAGCAATCTTGCGCGGGGCACAACGTGCTTGCGCTGACGAATAGCCTGGAGGCAGCATCGGGACAAACAACGGAGCGTGTTCTGATGTTAGCGCGGATTAAGCATGCCCTGGAGACGGATCGGTTCCATTTATACGTGCAGCCGATCCAGAAGGCAGACGGTAGCGGCTACTATGAAATTCTGACGCGCATGGAGAGCGAAGGGGAGATCATTACCCCGGATCGCTTTATTCCGCTGGTTGCCCAGTTCAACCTCAGCCACCGGTTTGATATGTGCGTCATGGAAAAATTACTGCAATGGCTGCGCGATCACCCTGCGAAGCAGGCTGGGGCCCGTTTCTCCGTTAATCTGATGCCGCTCACGCTGATGCAACAGGAGGTAGCGACCGAGATTTGTACGCTTTTTGAGCGCTACGGCGTTGCGCCTCAGACCGTGGTGATTGAGATCACTGAAGAGCAGGCCTTCTCTAATTCCGGCAGCAGCATCAACAATATTCAACAGCTGAGGGATTACGGTTTCCGGATTGCCATTGATGATTTTGGCACCGGCTATGCCAACTACGAGCGTCTCAGACGTCTGCAGGCAGATATCATTAAAATTGACGGCTGCTTTGTTAAAGATATTTGCACTGATGATATGGATGCGATGATCGTCCAGTCGATGTGTAATCTGGCGAAAACGAAATCGCTGTGCGTCGTAGCGGAATATGTAGAAACACCGGCGCAGCGGGAGATGCTGCTGCGCTTCGGCGTGGACTATCTGCAGGGTTACCTGATAGGAAAACCCAAACCGCTGAAAGAATTGCGGGCATAAAAAAACCGGGAGCCAGGCTCTAATGCCAGTCAGTTAAGCAACTGACTGGCTTTTTTTCGGGGCTGTGGGGTATCTCCAGGGCCTTTCCTTTACCACCCTCGGGAAGGCCCTTTCCCTTCTTGTCGGTAACTTTACCAGTTGCGCCATGCTTTCAAGATCACGCATCAGCTCCGGGATACGCCCTGGTGAAGCGCCCTGCAGTGTCATCAGCATTCTCATGACCATGCCGCATGATTCTGAGAAGCTCAGCTGATTCGGCCAGTATCCTTTCAGATGGCCCGCCATTTTAATCATCTGATATCGCACCAGATTATACGCCAGTAACACGCCCCATAACTCCTGCTCCACAAGCTCCGGCTTTTTACTTCTCAGCGTCAGCCTGCTCAGTTGCATCGTTTGTTTTATCTCCCTGTACCCCAGCTCTATTTCCCAGCGATGGCTGTACAGGTCTGCCATTTCTCCTCCGGGATAGCGCATGGCGTCCGTCATCGACGTCAGCAGATGGCTGACTTTCCCTTTGCGCGTTACGGTCAGCAGGCGGGCTGTCATTTCATCTCCCAGACCCGGCCATTTTTTTCGTGCCTGTGGGCTGGTTTTCAGCTTCACCAGATAGTCGCCTTTACCCAGCTTTCTGACCTCTTCATACTGTGCTCCCTTTCTGAGAGGGAGCATCCAGTGACGGTGTTCTCCCGCCTGGCTCCACGCATTCAGCAGCCCCAGCGAGTAATAGCCTTTATCCATTAACGTCAGGGTGTTATCGCCGGTCTGCTCTATCAGTTGCTCCGCGAGCTCATTTTCGCTGTTTTTCATCGTGCCGAAGGCCGCCGCTGTCAGCAGATGGCTGGTCAGCTCCATCTGGCAGACCATTTTTACCTGCGGGTAGAGTGCCGGGTTTCCGCCATGCGTCTGGCGGGGAAAGGCGCTGTCGTTTTCCGGCGTATCCGGTGTGCGCCAGAACACACCATCGATGGCCAGCAGGGGCAGACCACACCAGTGCGGATGCGGCGTGGTGTTATGCCAGAGCTGAGCTGTTTGCGTGAACACACGGCGGACAGCCTCGCTGCCCAGCCTCTGTCGGGCCTGGATAACGGCGCTGGGTGCGACAAAGGGACGACTGCCCGGCAGCATGATGTCCAGACGGTTCACGATCTGATGAAGGGGTTCTTTACGTTCAAGCGCCATACCGACAATGCACCAGACCATCATTTCCAGCGGCAGACGACGCTTGCGCAGGGTGACGATACCGGCTTCGGTCAGACATTGAGAAATCAGTTCCGGGTCCAGATAGTCGCCCAGAGAAGTCAGAGGGTTACGCAGAGAATCGTAACGGGATATCAGATCAAGAGCCTGTCCAATATGCATAAAAAAATCCGGAAACGGGTGAGCATTTCCGGATTCTTACACAGCCACTGGATCGGTCAACTGATCCTTAACTGATCGGCATTAGAGCCAGGCTCCCGGTTTTTATTTTAACGGTAAACGTTACAGTACCAGTGCTGCGATAGAAGCAGACAGAACGCTCACCAGGGTAGAGCCGTAAACCAGCTTCAGGCCAAAGCGAGAAACCACGTTACCCTGTTCTTCGTTCAGGCCTTTAATCGCGCCCGCGATAATGCCGATGGACGAGAAGTTGGCGAAGGAAACCAGGAATACGGACAGAATGCCTTCCGCGCGCGGAGAAAGCGTGCTGGCGATTTTCTGCAGATCCATCATCGCAACGAATTCGTTAGAAACCAGCTTGGTCGCCATGATACTGCCTACCTGCAGCGCTTCGTGAGCCGGAACACCCATCACCCATGCAACAGGATAGAAGATGTAGCCCAGAATGCCCTGGAAGGAGATACCCAACACCGCAGCGAACAGGGCGTTCAGCGCAGAAATCAGCGCAATGAAGCCGATCAGCATGGCGGCAACGATAATCGCCACTTTGAAACCGGCCAGAATGTACTCACCCAGCATTTCGAAGAAGCTCTGACCTTCGTGCAGGTTAGACATCTGGATGTTCTCTTCGCTGGCGTCAACGCGGTACGGGTTGATAATCGACAGAACGATAAAGGTGCTGAACATGTTCAGTACCAGCGCTGCAACCACATATTTTGGCTCCAGCATGGTCATATACGCGCCCACGATAGACATGGAAACGGTAGACATTGCGGTTGCCGCCATGGTGTACATGCGGTTACGGGACATTTTGCCGAGGATATCTTTATACGCGATGAAGTTCTCAGACTGACCGAGGATCAGGGAGCTTACGGCGTTGAAAGATTCCAGTTTGCCCATGCCGTTCACTTTGGATAACAGGAAACCAATTCCACGAATAACGAACGGCAGAACGCGGATATGCTGCAGAATACCGATGAGCGCGGAGATGAAGACGATGGGGCACAGTACCTTCAGGAAGAAGAACGCCAGGCCTTCGTCGTTCATTTTACCGAAGACAAAGTTTGTCCCTTCGTTGGCGAATCCGAGCAGCTTTTCGAACATTTCGGAGAAGCCTTTCACGAAGCCGAGGCCTACGTTGGAGTTCAGGAAGAACCACGCAAGTAAAACTTCAATGACCAGCAGCTGGACAACATAACGAATACGAATTTTTTTGCGGTCTGTGCTGACCAGCAATGCGAGTGCAGTAACGACAACAAGTGCCAGGACAAAATGAAGGACGCGGTCCATATTTGCTCCAAATATGAGGCAGGTTTAATTTTCGTGCACATTCTATGTAACAAGCGAAAAGAAAACGAGATCAAGGGCACACTATAGTTACATCCTGTGACGAGTCTCAAAATTAGTGATCCACAATACATTTTTGTTATGTTAGGTAAATGAGTGAAAAGTTAAGTTTGTGTGCTACTCTTCACAAATGACCGTGCATTTTCACATTCTGTGATGTCGCACCACCTGCCCATCTATCGTTCTTAGCTATCAGAGAAATCATTTCAAACCATTCAAATGATCTTGATAATCATTCTCATTTTGATAGCATTAAACATAGCAAAGGCTATATTTCCAGAGGCAGAGAATGACAAACAGTCGCGTAGAGGGTAGCAGTGGCAGAGCAGCGCGCAAGTTGCGGTTCGCATTAATGGGACCTGCGTTCATTGCTGCCATCGGCTATATCGATCCGGGTAATTTTGCGACCAATATTCAGGCCGGCGCCAGCTTCGGCTATAAGCTGCTGTGGGTGGTCGTCTGGGCTAACCTGATGGCGATGCTGATTCAGATGCTCTCTGCAAAGCTGGGGATTGCCACGGAGAAAAACCTTGCGGAGCAAATCCGCGACCACTATCCGCGTCCGGCGGTCTGGCTCTACTGGGTTCAGGCTGAAATTATTGCCATGGCAACCGACCTCGCTGAGTTTATCGGCGCGGCGATCGGCTTTAAGCTGATTCTGGGCGTATCGCTGTTACAGGGGGCGGTACTGACCGGGATTGCCACGTTCCTGATCCTGATGCTGCAGCGTCGGGGGCAAAAACCGCTGGAGAAGGTCATTGGTGGTCTGCTGCTGTTTGTCGCTGCGGCGTACATTGTTGAGCTGATTTTCTCACAGCCGAACCTGGCGCAGCTCGGTAAAGGCATCGTGATCCCAAGCCTGCCAACCTCGGAAGCGGTGTTCCTGGCCGCCGGGGTACTTGGCGCGACCATCATGCCGCATGTCATCTATTTGCACTCCTCGCTGACCCAGCATCTTCACGGCGGGACGCGCAAAGAGCGGTATTCGGCAACCAAGTGGGACGTGGCTATCGCTATGACCATTGCGGGTTTTGTGAATCTGGCGATGATGGCCACAGCCGCCGCCGCTTTCCACTTTAACGGTCATACCGGTATTGCCGATCTCGATCAGGCGTATCTCACGCTGGAGCCGTTGTTGAGCCATGCTGCTGCCACGATATTTGGTCTGAGCCTGGTCGCTGCCGGCCTCTCTTCCACGGTAGTGGGGACGCTGGCAGGGCAGGTGGTGATGCAGGGTTTTGTGCGTTTCCATATTCCGCTGTGGGTGCGTCGTTTTGTCACCATGCTGCCGTCATTTGTTGTGATTCTGATGGGGCTCGATCCCACGCGAATTCTGGTGATGAGCCAGGTGCTGCTGAGCTTTGGTATTGCGCTGGCGCTGGTGCCGCTGCTGATTTTCACCAGCAACAAAACTCTGATGGGCGAACTGGTTAATACGACGCTGGTAAAACGAACCGGTTGGGCGATTGTGGTGGTGGTCGTAGCGCTAAACCTATGGCTGTTGATTGGTACAGCGCTGGGGCTATAAAAGAAAAAGGAGCCGGGAGGCTCCTTTTTGCATTAATGGCGACCGTGGCCGTGACCACCGCGTCCTTTTCCGCCGTGACCCCAGCCGCCGCGGCGGTCGTCACGATCGTTCCAGCCTTCGCGGTAGCCGCGTTCATAGGCGTTATTTTTATACCAGCCGCGATGCAGGCCGTTATCATGCCTGCGCCAGCGGTCTCCGCGCCATTCATAATGACGGTTCCAGTAGTCACGGTCGCGCCAGTAGCCACCGTCCCAGTATCTGCCGTAGTCGTCACGATCGCCAATTTGTAATTTTACTGATGGCAACAGGGTGATTTCGCCCGCAGTGGCGACGAGCGGGGCTGAAGCCAGTAATACCGCTGCAAGAATCAGTGACCTGAACATACTCTTTCTCCTTCACGATCGGGGCCTTCGTGGGGCCTGTTAACGCAATATTACGAGTTGGTAAAGCCTCGTTTCATCGCCTCAACTCCGAATTGCTGAATGAGAGCACTTTTTGCTAAAAATGGTTTTATTTTGAGCTATTCAGGATTTCGTTAATACGCGCCAGCTCCTCAGCGGAAAAATGGCGGTTTTTCAGCATGCCCACGGCGTCATCAATCTGAGCCGCTTTACTTGCCCCAATCAGCACCGAGGTCACCTCCTCATGGCGTAACACCCAGGCCAGCGCCATCTGCGAGAGTTTCTGGCCGCGGCTTTCCGCCAGGGCGTTTAGCTTGCGTACCTTCTCCAGCTTCTCTTCGGTGATCTGATCCGGATTAAGGAATTGACTGCCGCTTGCCGCACGGGAATCGGCGGGAATACCGTTAAGATACCGGTTGGTCAACTGTCCGCCTGCAAGGGGCGAGAAGGGAATACAGCCGACCCCTTTTTCCTGCAGAACATCCAGCAAACCCTCTTCCGGCGCACGTTCGAACATCGAGAATTTAGGCTGGTGGATCAGGCAGGGTGTGCCCAGATCGTTAAGGATATCAATCGCTTTTCGCGCCAGCTCGGCAGGATAGTTGGATAACCCGACATACAGGGCTTTGCCCTGGCGCACCAGATGGTCAAGCGCTTTCATGGTTTCCTGCAGCGGCGTTTGCGGGTCAGGACGGTGATGATAAAAGATATCGACATACTCCAGCCCCATGCGCTTCAGGCTTTGATCGAGGCTTGCCAGCAGATATTTGCGCGATCCCCAGTCGCCGTAAGGGCCGTCCCACATGGTATATCCCGCTTTCGTGGAGACGATCAGCTCGTCGCGCCAGGGCAGGAAATCCTCCTGCAAAATACGGCCGAAATTACGCTCGGCGGACCCCGGCGGGGGACCATAGTTATTGGCAAGGTCGAAATGCGTAATACCCAGATCGAACGCGCGCTGTAAAAGTTGACGGCTGTTTTCGAGAAGCGTGGCGTCACCAAAATTATGCCACAGCCCGAGCGAGACGGCGGGCAACCTGAGCCCGCTTCGCCCGCAGCGGCGATACTCCATTGTCTGATAACGACTTTTGTCCGGCTGATAACCCATTTTTATGACCCCTCGCGCTGAAGAGAACAAACAGTGTATACGTTTACATTAACGTGAAAAAAAGCAGCATAGCGCAGCCTTTTTTGTAAAGCATTCTTTCCATAGCCTTCTTGTCGGCAATTCTGGACAGCCATCACGCTTATTTAATACTCAAGGTGAGGTCAACATTAGAAGGATACCTGTTTATGCGTACCCCGTACTGCGTCGCCGATTACCTGCTGGACCGTCTTACAGATTGTGGAGCCGATCATCTGTTTGGCGTGCCGGGCGACTATAACCTGCAGTTTCTCGACCACGTAATAGACAGCCCAGATATCTGCTGGGTGGGCTGTGCCAACGAATTAAACGCCTCTTATGCCGCTGACGGATATGCCCGCTGTAAGGGCTTCGCCGCGCTGCTGACGACGTTTGGCGTAGGAGAGTTAAGTGCCATGAACGGCATTGCGGGCAGCTATGCCGAGCACGTTCCGGTACTGCATATCGTTGGGGCGCCGGGTACGGCTTCTCAGCAAAGAGGGGAGCTGCTGCACCATACGCTGGGCGATGGTGAGTTCCGTCATTTTTACCATATGAGCGAACCGATCACCGTTGCACAGGCCATCCTGACCGAACAAAACGCCTGTTATGAAATCGACCGGGTATTGACGACGATGCTCCGGGAACGTCGCCCCGGCTATCTGATGTTACCTGCCGATGTGGCAAAAAAAGCCGCCACGCCGCCTGTAAACGCTCTCACGCTTCGGCATGCCCATGCCGATAGCGCCTGCCTGAAAGCGTTCCGGGATGCCGCAGAGAATAAACTGGCTGTCAGCAAGCGTACCGCGCTGTTAGCGGATTTCCTTGTTCTGCGCCACGGGCTGAAGCAGGCGCTACAGAAGTGGGTGAAGGACGTGCCGATGGCGCACGCCACGATGCTGATGGGCAAAGGTATATTCGACGAACGTCACGCCGGTTTTTACGGCACCTACAGCGGTTCGGCAAGCGCCGGCCCGGTAAAAGAGGCGATAGAGGGAGCGGACACGCTGCTGTGCATCGGCACGCGATTTACCGATACCCTGACGGCTGGCTTCACCCATCAGTTAACGCCGTCGCAAACGATAGAGGTTCAGCCTCATGCTTCACGCGTCGGTGATATCTGGTTTACCGGCATCCCCATGCTTCAGGCAATTGAAACGCTGGTGGAGCTGTGCAAACAGCACGTGCACGAGAAGCCAGCTCCGTTGTCCCATAGCCCGCTGGACTTCCCTCAGCCTGAAGGATCGCTTACCCAGGATAATTTCTGGAAAACGCTGCAAACGTTTATTCGTCCGGGAGATATCATCCTTGCCGATCAGGGAACCTCGGCCTTCGGCGCGATTGACCTGCGTTTGCCTGCCGACGTGAATTTTATCGTCCAGCCGCTGTGGGGCTCGATCGGCTACACCCTTGCCGCGGCGTTCGGCGCACAAACGGCTTGCCCGAACCGGCGCGTGATTGTGCTGACTGGGGATGGCGCGGCGCAGCTGACCATTCAGGAGCTCGGGTCAATGTTGCGTGATAAACAACACCCCATCATTCTGGTGCTCAACAACGAAGGGTACACGGTTGAAAGGGCAATTCACGGGCCGGAGCAGCGTTACAACGACATTGCGCTATGGAACTGGACGCAAATCCCGCAGGCCCTGAGCCTCGATCCTCAGGCTCAGGGCCTGCGGGTCAGTGAAGCGGAGCAGCTGGCGGACGTGCTGGAAAAAGTGGCGCACCACGAGCGGCTCTCGCTAATTGAGGTGATGCTGCCAAAAGCGGACATCCCGCCGCTGCTGGGGGCGATTACCAAAGCGCTGGAAGCGCGCAATAGCGCCTGATTACTTGTCGTTTCGCCAGGCCATCATCATCGGTTTGCCCGCCAGCAGGAGCCAGGCGGGCAACATCACGATGCAAAGCAGCGGGAACAGTGTCGAATCCGGCACTACTACCGCCGCCATAAACAGGCTCAGCCACGCATCGCGCGTCACCACCAGTACCAGCCCCAGAATAGAGCAGGAAACGGTAATCGCCGCCGGAACCGCGTCGACGTGCTCGTGCAGCATCAGCCCCAGCGCCACGCCGACAAACACCGCCGGAAAGATGCGTCCACCTCGGAAACCGCACGCGGCTGCGACGACCAGCGCCGCCAGCTTGATGACGGCAAACAGCAGGTAATCGGAAACGCTAAACACCTGGCTGAAGGCCAGCTGCTGCATCTCGTCCAGACCTTTGAACAGCGTCACCGTTCCGCCAATTGAGCCTAAAATCCCGAGGATTAATCCCCCTGTACCCAGTATCAGCACCGGATGCTTGAGTTTATGCATCAGCCGGTGCAGGCGCGGAAGACACCATACCGCCACCATCCCCAGCGCGATGGCTATCGCGACGACGATGGCGCCGCTGAAAATATCCGCTATCTGCATCTCTCCGTAGTGGGGCAGAGAGAGGGAGAAATGGGGATGGAAAAACAGGCTGGTCGTCAGCGCGCCGGCTGCCGCGGCCATCAATGGAGCAAAAAGTTTATCCCAGAGCGGGGCATCATCATTGCTGGTGAGCGTCTGTGAAAAAATCAGAGCGGCGGCAACAGGCGTGCCGAAAAGCGCCCCGATGGTGCCAGCGGAGGCGAGGATGGTCCAGTCCAGCGCGCCGACGCGCGGCAGAATGCGTGAGCCAAGGTAAACCGCCAGGCCAATATTCACCGCCATAATCGGGTGCTCGGGGCCCAGACTGACGCCGCCTGCCAGGCCCACGATCAGCGCGACGATCAGCCCCGGCAGTGCTGAGGGGGAAACCGGGGCGCCAATCAGGGGTTCCAGCGCCGGGTCCGGTCCGGCGTGGCCGGGACTAAAACGGATGGCCAGGCCCACCGCAATACCGGTTAACGTCAGCATCAGGATGATCCACGCAGACGAATCCGCGGTGACCCCCAGTTTTGCCGGAAGCGCCGTCCATAAGAGAGTTTGCAGCACCGACGCGACTTTCATCACGACAATAAGTACCAGGCTTGAGGCCACGCCGATGATCAGCGCCGGAATGGCCAGCAACAGCATGGTTCTGGCTCGCGGGTGGAGCATGATGATTTCCTTGTACAAAACGCAATGACGTTACTTTGCACATTAAGCCTTATGGCAATAGTGCAAAAGGTGCTGAAACGGTAAAGTTATTCTGTGACGAAGATCGATAATCCACGGGCATTCACCTTCCGGTCGTTGTTGTTATCACGCCTTGAATTTACAGTGTCCCAAAGATTTATTCTGACTTTAGCGGAGCAGTAGAAGAATGACAAAGTATGCTTTGGTAGGCGATGTGGGCGGCACGAACGCGCGTCTCGCATTATGCGATGTAAGTAGCGGTGAAATTTCCCGGGCGAAAACCTACTCAGGGCTGGATTACCCAAGCCTTGAGGCCGTTGTTCGCGTCTATCTGGAAGAGCATCAGGTGAGCGTCGAAGACGGCTGCATCGCCATTGCTTGCCCGATAACCGGCGACTGGGTCGCAATGACCAACCATACCTGGGCATTCTCCATCGCAGAGATGAAAAAGAATCTCGGTTTTGCGCATCTGGAAATCATCAATGATTTCACCGCTGTGTCCATGGCGATCCCGATGCTGAAGCCGGAGCACCTGATTCAGTTTGGCGGCGCTGAGCCGGTCGAGGGCAAGCCGATTGCGGTTTACGGCGCCGGTACCGGCCTGGGCGTGTCGCACCTGGTGCATGTTGCTCAGCGCTGGGTGAGCCTGCCGGGTGAAGGCGGCCACGTGGACTTTGCGCCAAACAGCGAAGAAGAGGGCATTATCCTCGAAGAGTTACGCGCTGAGCTCGGCCACGTTTCCGCCGAGCGCGTCCTGTCAGGACCGGGGCTGGTGAACCTGTACCGTGCGATTGTGAAATCGGACGGTCGTCTGCCGGAAAACCTGCAGCCGAAAGACGTCACCGAACGCGCGCTGGCGGACAGCTGCATCGACTGCCGTCGCGCTCTGTCGCTGTTCTGCGTCATTATGGGGCGGTTCGGCGGCAACCTGGCGCTGACGCTGGGCACCTTTGGCGGGGTCTATATTGCGGGCGGGATCGTGCCGCGCTTCCTCGACTTCTTTAAAGCCTCCGGCTTCCGCGGCGGGTTTGAAGATAAAGGGCGTTTCAGAAGCTACGTACAGGACATTCCCGTTTATCTCATCGTGCATGATAACCCAGGCCTGCTGGGCTCGGGTGCCCATCTGCGTCAGGTTCTCGGTCAAATCCTCTGACGCATCATTACCCTCTCCCGCGGGAGAGGGCTCTTTCTCTACAGGTGCATCAGCTGGCGGAACTCTTTCACCTTGCTGCGGCTCACCGGCACCTGAAAATCCAAATCCTTCAGACGCAAGATGTAGGTGTTGTTAAACCACGGTTCGATCTCACGGATCTTATTTAAATTGACGCAAAACGAACGGTGGCAGCGGAAAAAGTGGGCTGCCGGCAGCTTGCTGCAGAATTCGGTAATGTTCATCGCCATCACGTACGATTCACGCCGCGTATAGACAAACGTCATCTTTTCGTGCGCTTCGGCGTAGTAGATATCGTTGACCGGGGTCACGATGATGCGCTCATCTTTGACCAGATTAATGGTGTCGTTTTCGCGTATCGTCGGGCTGGCGGCCGCCGGGGCGCTCTGCTGCTGCCATGCGGCCTCCAGCTTTTGCAGCATGCTGACAATCCGCGACTCCTGGTAAGGCTTCAGAATATAGTCAAACGCCTCCAGCTCGAAGGCCTCTACCGCGTGCTCTTTCCAGGCGGTAACGAAAACGATAAACGGCTTATGGGCAAACTGATTGATGTTTTGCGCCAGCAGCACGCCATCCAGCGAGGGAATATTGATATCGAGAAAAATGGCGTCGACCCGGTTATGCTGCAAAAACTTCAGCACGTCCAGACCATCATCAAACGTACCCACAATCTCCATCTGGCTGTGATTTTTGATAAGCCAGGTGAGTTCCTGTTGAGCCAGGAATTCATCTTCAACGATGATGACTTTCATATTACTCACCCTGAGGTAACAAAGATGTCGCCGCATGAACAGGGGAGCGTTCATTCGGGACGTAAAAAGCGATTTCAGTGCCTGGTTCAAGACGGTGAATATGCAGTCCGTCGCCGTAAAGCAGCTTGACTCTGTGATGCACGTTCAGCAGCCCAATTTTATTCCCGGGCATCTCGTTAGACTCCACGCGCTCGATGACTTTTGGATCAATCCCGTGGCCGGTATCGCGCACGGCAATTCGCACCCGGTTGCCGCTTTCGGTGATGCTGATGGTGACCACCCCTTTGCCTTTACAGGGCTGAATACCGTGAACAATCGCGTTTTCGACCAGCGGCTGGATCAGCAGGCTCGGGATCACGCAGTTGACCTCTTCATCAATATCGTAAATCACCGTGAGCTTGTCGCCAAAGCGCGCCTGCTCAATCGCGATGTAGTCCTTGATCTGATATAGCTCTTTTTTAATGTCGATCTGCTCGTCATCTTTCAGTTCGATGTTGTAGCGCAGATAGCGCGACAGGTTAAAAATCAGCTGGCGCGCGGTGTCCGGATTCAAACGAATGGAAGAGGAGATAGCGTTCAGCGCGTTAAACAGGAAATGGGGATTAATTTTGCTCTGTAGCGCGCGCAGCTCTGCCTTATTTGCCATCTCGCGCAGCTGTTCTGCCCGGGAGACTTCAAGCTGGGTAGAGATAATCTGCGACAGGCCGATGGCCATCTCCTGCAGCGTGGAGGTGATCTGATGCGCGTGGCAGTAATAAATTTTCAGCGTGCCCGTCACAACGCCTTTCTCCCATAGCGGGATCACCAGCATCGAGTGAATCTCCGGCGTTCGGTGAGCTTCATCATTGTTTTTAATAATGATTTTGCCGTAGTTAATCGCCTGTCTGGTGGTCGGACTAATGGTGTCATCACTGTCGCGATAGTTGTGTTCCCCAACGCCAACGTAGGCCAGAACGTGGTCGATATTGGTGATGGCGACGGCATCAGCGTGAATGTCGTGGCGGATAATCTCGCAGACCTGGCGCAGCGACTCCGCGTTAACGTGGCGAAAGAGCGGCAGCGTTTTGTTGGCAATATCCAGCGCCAGCTTGGCCTGACGGGCGGCGCTGGCCTCTTTTTCCCCTTCAACGCTCTGCACCAGCAGCACGATAAAACCGATGCAGACGCTGCCCAGGATCATGGGAATACCGATTTTCGAGACGATATCCAGCCCCAGCGCGGTGGTGGGGGCCCAGACGACGACCAGGATCATGGTCAGCGTTTCGCACACCATGCCCGCAGCAATCCCGGCGCGCCAGCGCTGTTTTTTGGGGATCTTGCAGCTGATCCAGCCGGAAAGCACCCCGGCGATAATGCTGGTGATAAAGCACGGCACCGCCGTTACGCCACCGATATCAATCAGGTAGCGATGGGTCCCGGCAATCACGCCGGTGATGACACCCACCCACGGGCCAAACAAAATTCCGCCGGACATGACGGCGATAATGCGCACGTTAACCAGCGAACCCTCTACCGGCACCCCGGACCAGGTGCTGAACAGGGCGAACAGGGAAAAGATGGCGGTAACGGCCAGCAGCTCTTTGGGCGAATGAGCAGATTTATGCAACAGCTCGCGAAACAGGCGAATGCGAATGAGGAAGAACAGGCAAATCAGCATTAATGCCGCACGGTCAAAAACCGCCAGCAGCATAGTGAATATCTCGTGCACGGAGCAGACCTGGGAAAACGGGAAAGAACCATGATAAAAAACCTGGGGCGTATTGACCAGCTATCCGTCGGGTTTATCAAATGAGGAAAAACCATAATTTACAAAGGGGATTGTCAGGTGGGGATTGATGCGACCCGATTTTTTCTCAGCGCCATATCGGCAGGTAACTGTTTTGATATCAGCGTGTTAAATAATGGCTAACGGAAAGCCGATATCAGAACCCTGCCTCCACTTTCAGGCGCTCTCGTGTTCCGGTTTTCGCGCGGGGGCTTTTTTTTCATTTCCCTCTCGACAGCATGAATTTTTTCAGGTTATTTTCTAAGCACGCCACATCGGTGGCAGCGTCGCTCGGACGGTCCGGGCGCTAACGTTAATCTGAGGAATCTATGGCTGAATTCAGTCCTGAACGCCGTTTTACGCGTATCGATCGTCTCCCCCCTTATGTTTTCAATATCACTGCTGAACTGAAGATGGCTGCGCGTCGGCGCGGCGAAGATATTATCGATTTCAGCATGGGTAACCCTGACGGCCCCACGCCACCGCATATCGTTGAAAAGCTCTGCACGGTTGCCCAGCGCCCGGATACGCACGGCTACTCAACCTCGCGCGGTATTCCCAGGTTACGTCGCGCGATCTCGCGCTGGTATCAGGATCGTTATCAGGTTGATATCGATCCGGAAAGTGAAGCCATTGTCACCATCGGCTCGAAAGAGGGGCTGGCACACCTGATGCTGGCCACGCTGGATCATGGTGATACGGTGCTGGTACCCAATCCAAGTTACCCAATCCATATCTACGGCGCGGTGATTGCCGGGGCGCAGGTGCGCTCTGTGCCGCTGGTGGAAGGTGTCGATTTCTTTAACGAACTGGAACGTGCCATTCGCGAAAGCTACCCGAAACCTAAGATGATGATCCTCGGTTTCCCGTCGAACCCAACGGCGCAGTGCGTGGAGCTTGATTTCTTCGAGAAAGTTGTCGCTCTGGCCAAACGTTATGACGTGCTGGTGGTTCATGATTTAGCCTATGCCGATATTGTCTATGACGGCTGGAAAGCCCCGTCGATAATGCAGGTTCCGGGCGCGCGTGACGTGGCGGTGGAGTTCTTCACCCTGTCGAAAAGCTACAACATGGCGGGCTGGCGTATTGGCTTTATGGTGGGTAACAAAACGCTGGTAAGTGCACTGGCGCGCATCAAGAGTTACCACGATTACGGTACCTTCACGCCGCTGCAGGTTGCCGCTATTGCCGCTCTGGAAGGCGATCAGCAGTGCGTTCACGACATTGCTGCCCAGTATAAACGTCGCCGCGACGTGCTGGTAAAAGGGTTACATGAGGCCGGCTGGATGGTGGAGATGCCGAAAGCGTCCATGTACGTCTGGGCGAAAATTCCGGAACCGTACGCAGCGATGGGGTCGCTGGAGTTTGCTAAAAAGCTGCTGCAGGACGCGAAGGTATGTGTGTCCCCAGGCATTGGCTTTGGTGATTATGGCGACACACACGTGCGCTTTGCTTTAATCGAAAACAGCGACCGTATTCGTCAGGCGGTAAGGGGCATCAAGGGTATGTTCCGGGCCGACGGTCTTCTCACCTCAAAGAGCGTTGCTGAAAACCTCGCGTCATCATGACATAAAAAAACAGGAGCCCCGATGGCTCCTGTTTTTTTGACTGCATGTTCTTCACTAGATCATGAGGGCAAAGGTTCCGGCCCAGACTAAAACGATCACCGAAATGCCCATAAAGAAATATTTCACGTTTCATCGCTCCGCGTATCTTGTGGTACGCACTTAAAAACAGAGTCCAACTGATTATAGAGAGCTGAAATCCGGCCAAACCAGAAATGAGAATTTTCCCGTTACGCCGCCGACTCCAGCTCAGAATTCTGTGCTTTCCTGTAGCCAGACGGCGCTAATGTACGCCTAAAAATGAGGGGTGGCAAGAGGGATTTTTTCAAATAATTTCCGGCACTTACGAGTGTCGGGGAACGGCGACAGTTTGATTTCACAGCGTAATAAATTCGCTTTGAGCGACGCTATAAAAATTGCTTTCCAACTGGATGACAGGTAATTGAAAAGGTTAGTTTCTTAGCGAAACTAACCTTCATGAAGGGCTTAGATATAGAGTGAGGCTTCACCAAGGGGGCGCGTTTTGAAACGGCGATGCATCCACAGATACTGCTCAGGCGCGCGCATGATTTCTGTTTCGATGACCTTATTGATAAACGCTGCCGCTTCACACTCGTTTTCCGGATAGTTAGCCATTTCAGGAGAGATGTGCAGACGATAGCCTGACTTATCCGCTTTTCTCACCATTGTTACGGTCAGCATGGAGGCACCTGACAAACGCGAAATGACAAAAGTCCCGTTGGTCGTCGCTACGTCTTTCACGGCAAAGAAGGGGGCAAAGCTGCTGCCTTTGCGTCCGTAATCCTGATCGGGAGCGAACCAGACGGCTTCGCCTTTCTTCAGAGCCCCGACCATTCCACGCAGGTTATTACGGCTGATCATCGCCTTATTGGAACGCATGCGGCCTCGCGTTTGTACCCACTCCATCAGCGCACTGTTGTGAGGTCTGTAGGTCGCCATCATCGGCTGACAAAGGCCCATCACCCTTCCACCCAGCTCCAGCGACATAAAGTGAACACCAACAACCATCACGCCGCGTTTTTGCAGCTGTGCACGTTTAAGGTTATCCAGCCCTTCTACATCAAACCACTTGCGGACGCGTTCATCCGGCCAGAACCAGGCCATACCGGTTTCGAGCAGCGCCATTCCGATGGATTTAAAGTTTTCAGAGATCAGTTTTTCACGTTCTTCAGCATTGTACTGAGGAAAGCAAAGCTCAATGTTTTTGCGCGCGATGGATTCACGACGCTTCAGGAAATAGCGGGATACGCTGCCCAGTTTCGACCCCAGCATACGCAGCACAGGGTAGGGGAGTTGAACCAGCAGCCAAAGAATGCCAAGACCAAACCATGTAAACCAGTAACGCGGGTGTAAAAATGCGCGTTTGAAATTGGATTGAGACAAAATAGAGAAACCTATGTAGAGCCGGTGAAAGTAACGCATAGTGCGATACCACGTGCCTATTAGACCGTAGTACAAGGTCATGGTTGCAGGCTTTACCGATCTTTACGGCGTTACCTGGCCATAGCTGACATTGGGTGGGCGGCATAATGTAACACCGTTATACGATATGTGCTATTACTCGTTTTTGATTAAAAAAGCGGCAATCAGGGAGGTGCTTGATTTTACAGTTTTTATATTACGTGCTGTCAGAGTATCTCTCCAAATGCGTGGCGATAGAAACATCTCCATAAGAGGGGCGGATCGAATAAAAGCGCCACGGGTAAATTTGTGGCAGGTCACTTAGCTGAGAAAATTATTTAATGCGACAGGTAAATGAATAGGAATATTCCCTGCGATATTTCTTATGTGTTATTCATGTAATCAATAAAATCGTGTGTTTTCATTATTTCTTAACGTCTTTATTTTATCTTGGAACAATAAGGCTTGGCTGCGCATTTATTGTTTTGGATATCATTGTTATGATGCAAATCAAGACAGGATGTTTTTGTGAGTGTTTATCTGCCTGAGATCGTTTATTCGATACAAATCTTCGTTTTATATGCCATAAGTAGCGTCTTTTTCTGGGTTAGTCAGGCATTTCGCAATAATGTTTTAGTGGAAAATTCTTAAGAAATATCCGATTGCGGATAAATGATCTGCACATTTGATTTTGTGTCGATCATTATTCTATTATTGCGCATCAAGAACGATACCGTGAAGTTTGCATAGCAAAACAAAGAGGGATGATTAGATGGCTGACAGTTTTCAGAATGAGGTGCCTAAGGCACGTATTAACCTGAAGCTTGACCTGCATACTGGCGGAGCAAGCAAGAAAATGGAATTACCATTAAAACTGCTTGTTACGGGTGATTTCAGCAATGGGCAGGAATCTGCGCCAATATCTGAGCGTGAAAAGGTTAACATTAACAAAAATAATTTTGATAGTGTTCTTTCCGAATATTCCCCAAAAGTTAATCTGACCGTTAAAAATACGCTGTCTGACGATGGTGGTGAAGACAATATTCAGCTGACTTTCCAGAGCATGAAGGATTTCACGCCAGAGCAGGTTGCTGCCCAGATACCGCAGTTGAAGGCGATGCTGGCGATGCGCAACTTGCTGCGCGATCTGAAGGCCAACCTGTTGGATAACCAGACTTTCCGAAAAGAGCTGGAAAAAATCGTTCTTGACCAGTCTCTTAGCGCTGAGTTGCGAAATGAATTATCAGCACTGGCATCAAAAAAACCTTAACCATCAAGCTGTTTTAACGGATTAATCAAGGAATGCTCATGTCTGTACAAAATAATATTGCTGGCGGTGAAAGCGTGGTGCTGGAACGTCCTGCTGCAGGTGGGGTTTACGCTTCCCTGTTTGAGAAAATCAATCTGAGCCCTGTCTCTGAGCTGAGCGCGCTGGATATCTGGCAAGATGCCCAGGCGATGTCAGATGCGACCGCTGATGAGCGTCTGACTGCAGGTATGCAGGTGTTTCTGGAGTGTCTAACCAAAGCTGGCTCGAAAGTCGAAAAACTGGATAAAAGCCTGATTGATCACCATATCGCTGAGCTTGATTACCAGATCAGCCGCCAGCTGGACGCTGTAATGCACCATGATGAGTTTCAGGCGGTTGAGAGTCTGTGGCGCGGTGTGAAGTCGCTGGTGGATAAAACCGATTTTCGCCAGAACGTGAAAATTGAGCTTCTGAGCATGTCTAAAGAAGACCTGCGGCAGGACTTTGAAGACTGTCCGGAGGTGATCCAGAGTGGTCTGTATAAACACACCTACATCGACGAATATGATACCCCGGGCGGCGAGCCGATTGCGGCGCTGATTTCTGCTTACGAATTCGACGCTTCAGCGCAGGATGTCGCTCTGCTGCGCAATATCTCTAAAGTATCCGCTGCGGCACATATGCCGTTTATCGGCTCGGCAGGTCCGAAATTCTTCCTCAAGGAGTCCATGGAAGACGTCGCTGCAATTAAAGATATTGGTAACTACTTTGACCGCGCAGAGTACATCAAGTGGAAATCCTTCCGCGATACAGACGACGCGCGCTATATCGGCCTGGTAATGCCTCGCGTGCTGGGTCGTTTACCGTATGGCCCGGATACCGTTCCGGTTCGCAGCTTCAATTATGTCGAAGAAGTCAAAGGTCCGGATCACGACAAATACCTGTGGACCAACGCATCGTTTGCCTTTGCTTCCAACATGGTGCGTAGCTTTATCAATAATGGCTGGTGTGTACAGATCCGTGGGCCACAGGCCGGTGGTGCGGTTCAGGACCTGCCAATCCATCTGTACGATCTCGGTACTGGCAATCAGGTAAAAATCCCGAGCGAAGTGATGATTCCTGAAACCCGTGAGTTCGAATTCGCGAATCTGGGCTTCATTCCTTTGTCCTACTACAAAAACCGCGACTACGCCTGTTTCTTTTCGGCTAACTCCACTCAGAAACCGGCGCTGTATGACACCGCAGATGCAACGGCGAATAGCCGCATCAACGCCCGTCTCCCGTACATCTTCCTGCTGTCGCGTATCGCCCACTACCTGAAGCTGATTCAGCGTGAAAACATTGGTACCACTAAGGATCGCCGACTGCTGGAACTGGAGCTGAATACCTGGGTCCGCAGTCTGGTGACCGAAATGACCGATCCGGGCGATGAACTGCAGGCGTCGCATCCACTGCGTGATGCGAAAGTGGTGGTGGAAGACATTGAGGACAACCCGGGCTTCTTCCGCGTGAAATTGTACGCGATCCCGCACTTCCAGGTAGAAGGCATGGACGTGAACCTGTCGCTGGTCTCCCAGATGCCGAAAGCGAAATCGTAAAAACGGGCAGGAAGCCGATGAAAACGGAACAACCGTTATGGGGCAGGGGCATAATGGTCTCTCCCCAGCACTTTCAGCAGCAGGTCGCGTATGCGGCCTGGTCTGTCGAATGTATTGCCCGGCTGGGGCTCACCTCACCCTGGGGAGTCATTGACGCCACTTTCGAACCGGAATCTCTCAGGCTCGGACGTCTGCAGGCCCGTCATCTGCATGTCCGTTTTCAGGACGGTACGCTGATTGATACGGACAATGCTGATTCTCTGCCGCCGGTGCTGTCGCTTGAAAGCGAATCGCAGGCGGTGACGGTCGTGCTGGCTCTTCCGCTGCTGCGGGCAAACGGCGGCAACTGCCTGAAACCCGATGAAGTGGCCGAGCGCCCGGTGCGGTATCGCCAGCGCTGGCGGGATGTGCGCAATACCTTCGGGGAAGACACCCGTCAGATTGCGGTAATGCAGCCGGAACTGACCCTGCGTTTTGCCCACCAGAACAACAGCGATTATCTGACCTGCCCGATCGCCCGACTGCAGCAAGACTCGCAGGGTATATGGCAACTTGATGAGACGTTTCTCCCACCGCTGTTGGCCCTTCAGGGCAGCCACTGGCTGGTTACCCAACTGGAACAGCTGATGACCCAGCTGCGGGCTCGTCTCTGTCGTTTGATGGCAATGCGTCGTGAAAGCAATGAGCGTATGGCGGACTTCGCCGTGGCAGATGTCTCGCTGTTCTGGCTGCTCAATGCGCTGAACAGTGCAGAGCCCGTGCTTGGGCAGTTCCAGCGTAACCTGCAAAGCCCGCCGGAACGTCTGTATCCGGAACTTTCTCGCCTGGCGGGGAGCCTGCTGACCTTCTCTCTGGAGCATCAGGTGAGCGCCATTCCAGTCTGGAATCATGAGCAACTCAACGCGGTATTTCCGCCGCTGTTTGATTTGCTTGGCGATTTGCTTGAAGCCAGCCTGCCGTCCCGCGTGGTGTCTTTGCCACTTGATTATGATCCGCGACTGCACTTCTGGCAGGCTCGGCTGCATGACCCGCGACTGCGCGAAGGGGCTGATTACTATCTTTCTGTGCGTTCACCGATCCCGGTGGCGCAACTGCAGGAACAGTTTCCGCGCCAGTGTAAGGTGGGCAGTCCTGACCATGTGCGTGGGATCGTCAACTCTTCCCGCGTGGGCGTGCCGTTGACGCCACTGCGCCACGTGCCAGCCGCTATTCCACTGCGCCTGGAAAATCAGTATTTCAGTCTCGATCTCTCCCATCCTCTTGCAGCGGACATGCTCCAGAGCGGGACATGTATGTTCTACGTCCCGGGCATGCTCGGCGAGCCAGAACTTGAACTCTTTGCGGTACTGAGAACATGAGTGAGCGTAAACGCGGCACTGCCGTGTCTGTTGATATTGATGCTTTGCTGCAGGATACCTGGCTTCAGGTCATCAGCCTCCGCCATGGCCCGCAGTTTCAGGAAGGTGAAGGCCGACTCCTGTGGGAACGCTGTATCGCTGATGTGGAGCGCGTTCAGCGTGAACTGAAAGCGAGCGGGATGGATGAGACCAGCTGTGAGCATATCCTCACTGCACAATGCGCATTGCTTGACGAGGCGGTTAAAGGCCGTGGTGTGGAGGATGACGCCTGTGTTCAGTGGTATGACATACCCCTGCAGGGGCATTTTCTCGGCACGATGGATGCCGGCGACACCCTGTGTGACAGGATGCGCGATGTTCTGCACGAACCTGCACCGGATAATGCCGTTCTGACCTGCTTCCAGCGGGTAATGATGCTCGGGTTCCTGGGAAGCTTTCGCGCGCTGAACGACCCGGAACGCCAGAAGCTGGTTAGTGCACTCAGTGAACATGTTACGCCGTTCAGCTATCCGCAGACCCATCCTGTACTGGCAGAAAGCCGTGCCGGGCGGGGAATGGGCGGATGGCTGGGCTCATGGCCCGTGCGTATTGGGCTGAGCGTGGTTGTTCTCGCAGCACTCTGGTGGGGGCTGGATCGCTGGCTCGATCGGATGCTGCTGTCCCTGTTGCCGGGAGTCATAAAATGAGTTCTGCACAACAGCGTGGACTTGCGCTGTGGGCAGCCCTGCTGAGTGCCGTGGTCTGTCTGGGTTTTCTGCCGGTATCCCGGCTGGTTTCGGTGCTCGTTCTACTGGCAATGCTCGGGCTTGTCATCGCGTTCTGGTATATCGCCAGACCTCGTGCTGAACACGACGCCACCCTGTGTCTGGACGATCTTCCGGAAGCTATTTACCGTCAACCCGTGGTGCTGGTTTGTGGCGATTTGCCGCTGACCTGGCCGCAACAGTCACCGGTACTGACCGTTACGCAGGGATGCTGGATCCGCGTTGAGGACTATCAGGATCTGGAGCAGGTTGCTCGTCAAATACTATGGCAGCGCCCGGACTGGGGGCGTCAGCTGTCGGTGATGGTCAGTGTCTGCCCGCAAAAACACGCCGACAGCGAAGCCCTGACAAGCCATCTGCTGGCTCTGCGCTGGCAGATCAGCCAGCTGCGTAAAGAAACGGGACATTCTGTGCCATTGATTTTGAATGGACAGATCGGCAGTGCGATGACGGATGACATGCTCTGGCAGGCAGCAATTCCGGGTGAAGAGAGGCGCGTCTGGCGTGAATCGAACGCGCCTTGTTCTATCGCCGCGTGGGTCAACCACGGCGGTGCGCCTGTGATGCAGCAGCAGGTGCTGATGAACAGCCTGATGAACTGGTTCCATCAGCATGTCCAGGCGGTATTTATCGATGAGAACCCTGATGTTCCGACTATCGCACCTGCAGCGGTGCTGTGGGGAATGGGGCCGATTCTTGCCGGGAGCCTCGCCTCATCGGCATGGACGGCGTGGTTGTCTCGTCATACTGCCATGCAGCAGGTGGTCGGCTGGCAGCCGGTAGGTACGGACAGTACGGTGATTTCGCCCTTGCCGGATTTCGTCCTGCCGCTGCTGCCGGAGGGCTGCGGGCTCACTCCGCGGGCCCGCACCTGGCGCTGTGCCCTGTGGATTTTTACCCTGGCGGCCATCGCTGCGCTGCTCAGCAGTGGCTGGAACAATCGGCAGCTGCTGCATCGCGTGAGCTTCGATATCGTCCGTTACAACGGCATCTCTATGGATGATTTCGGTCCGAAAGCCAGCGCCGTTACGGTTCTTCGCGAGGATGCGGCGCTGCTGGATGATTATGCACGTAACGGCGTACCGACCCGGCTGGGGCTGGGGCTTTATCAGGGGGAGCGTTTACGGATGCCGGTACTGGAAGCGATCCGCTCGTATGTGCCGCCACCTCCGCCACCCAAACCGCAGCCGAAGCCCAAGCCGGTACCGAAAATTGTGCGCCTCGACAGCATGTCATTGTTCGATTCCGGCAAGTTCGTACTGAAAGCAGGCTCCACCAAAATGCTGGTGAATTCACTGGTTGGCATTAAAGCGAAGCCGGGGTGGCTGATTGTCGTGTCCGGGCATACCGATAACACCGGCAATCCGCAACTAAACCAGACGCTATCTCTGAAACGTGCTGAAGCGGTACGCAACTGGATGCGCGACACCGGCGACGTGCCGGAAAGCTGTTTTGCGGTGCAGGGCTATGGCGAAAGTCGTCCTGTCGCAACCAATGACACCCTGGAAGGGCGTGCGCTCAACCGTCGTGTCGAAATCAGTCTGGTACCGCAGGCTAACGCCTGTCAGATACCCGGCAAACACCCGGTGCCATCGCAGGATGATGGCGCATCACAATTAAATGGAGAGTAATTCCATGGCAATTCCTGTTTATCTTTGGCTGAAAGACGACGGCGGCGCGGACATTAAAGGGTCTGTAGACGTTCAGGATCGCGAAGGCAGCATCGAAGTGGTCGCTCAGGAACACAATCTGTACATCCCGACCGATAACAATACCGGCAAGCTGACCGGCACGCGTATCCACACGCCGTTCCTGTTCACGAAGGAAATCGACTCCTCAAGCCCGTACCTTTACAAGGCCGTGACCACCGGTCAGACCCTGAAGTCTGCTGAATTCAAGTGGTACAAAATTAACGACGCGGGTCAGGAAGTGGAGTATTTCAACACCAAACTGGAAAACGTGAAGGTGGTGAAAGTGAATCCTGAAATGTACGACATCAAGGATTCTTCTAAAGAGAAGCACAACCACCTTGAGCGCATTGAACTGCGTTACGAAAAAATCACCTGGACCTACAAAGACGGCAACATTATTCATTCCGATTCCTGGAACGAACGCGCCACCGCGTAAGTCGCAAGCGGGCAGGTTTCCCCTGTCCGCTTTTCTTTTTTGCTGAACGTCCGCAGCGGCGGGCGCTGAGCAAAGAAAACATCCTATCACGGAAATAGACCTTATGGGCCTTGGTAACGGTCAGGGGCGGTAGCGTGCCTGAAAGGTCCTCAACAGTGAGTAAAATCAACATGGAAAACCCGGCAATCCTCCTTCGACGTCTTAATCCATACTGCGCTCGAGCGCTGGAAGGCGCTGCTTCGCTCTGCCAGACGCGCGCCCATGCAGAAATTCTGCCGGAGCACTGGCTGCTGAAGCTGCTGGAGCAGGGCGAAGGTGACCTGACGGTGCTGGCGCGTCGCTACGAATGGGATATGGATAGCATTTGGCAGGATTTGCTCGGCTGGCTCGATAAACAGCCTCGCTCTGTTCGCCACCGGCCTCAGCTGTCTGACCAAATTGAGGCTCTGATGCAGCAGGCCTGGCTACTTGCTTCACTCAACGAAGAGGAGCAGATTCGCAGCGTCCATCTGCTGATGGCCCTGGTGGAAAAACCGAAACTGGCACGCTGTGACGGCCTTTGGCCGTTGTTAACGCTTGGTCAGAACCAACTGGAGCGCCTGCGACCGTTGCTGGATGCGCAATCGGATGAGCGTCTGGAAATACAGCATGAAGCTGAACTGACGCAGAGCCTCGGTGGCGAGGTGGAGTTTGTTGGGCGTCCGGCCGGAGTGGAAATGAAAGAGGGGGAACTGAGCCCTGCGCTACAGAACGCGCTGGACAAATTCACCCTTGATGTCACCGCAAAGGCAAAGGAAGGGAAGATCGATCCGGTCTTCGGTCGCGATACGGAAATCCGTCAGATGGTCGACATCCTCTCCCGTCGCCGTAAAAACAATCCGATCCTGGTCGGTGAGCCGGGCGTGGGAAAAACCGCACTGGTTGAAGGCCTGGCGTTGCGTATAGCCGAGGGTAATGTGCCGGAATCTCTCAAAACGGTCAGTTTGCGCACCCTTGACCTGGGCCTGCTGCAGGCCGGTGCGGGCGTGAAAGGTGAGTTTGAACAGCGCCTGAAAAACGTCATTGATGCGGTGCAGCAATCGCCTGTACCAGTCCTGCTCTTTATTGATGAAGCGCACACCATCATCGGCGCGGGCAACCAGGCGGGTGGCGCAGATGCCGCCAACCTGCTGAAACCGGCGCTGGCCCGTGGCGAACTGCGCACTATTGCGGCCACTACCTGGTCTGAATACAAACAATATTTCGAGCGCGACGCCGCCCTGGAGCGCCGTTTCCAGATGGTAAAAGTGGATGAGCCCGACGATGACACCGCCTGCCTGATGCTACGCGGTCTGAAATCCCGCTACGCTGACCACCACAATGTACACATTACCGACGATGCGGTTCGTGCGGCAGTTACCCTTTCGCGTCGTTATCTGACCGGACGCCAGCTTCCTGATAAAGCGGTCGATCTGCTGGACACCGCCGCCGCCCGCGTCCGTATGAGTCTCGACACCGTACCGGAACAGCTGATCCGTCTTCGCGCGAGTATCTCTGCGCTCGACATGGAGAAGCAGGCGCTACTCGAAGATATCGCCATAGGCAATCAGTGCCATGCCGGGCGTCTGAGCGAAATTGAGCAGGAAGAGGTGCGCCTGATTGTGGCGCTTGACGAACTGGAAACCCAGTACGGTCAGGAATTGAAGCTGACCGGTCAGTTGCTGGAAAGCCGTCGGGATATCTCGCGCCAAAGCGAAACTCAGCAGCTGCATCGGGAGCTTAACGAGATGCAGCACAGCAACCCGCTGCTCTCCCTTGATGTGGATGTACGCACCGTTGCCAATGTAATTGCCGACTGGACAGGCGTACCGTTGTCATCGCTGATGAAAGACGAGCAAACCGAACTGCTGACCCTCGAAAATGAAATAGGTAAGCGTGTGGTTGGGCAGGACGTGGCGCTCGAAGCCATTGCTCAGCGTCTGCGTGCGGCAAAAACCGGCCTCACGTCCGAGAACGGCCCGCAGGGCGTATTCCTGCTGGTGGGGCCGAGCGGCGTGGGTAAAACCGAAACCGCGCTGGCTTTAGCCGATGCAATGTACGGCGGCGAGAAGTCACTCATAACGATTAACCTCTCTGAATACCAGGAGCCGCACACGGTTTCTCAGCTGAAAGGCTCGCCGCCGGGCTACGTGGGCTACGGCCAGGGCGGTATCCTCACCGAAGCGGTGCGTAAACGCCCGTACAGCGTGGTGCTGCTTGATGAGGTGGAAAAAGCGCACCGCGACGTCATGAACCTGTTTTACCAAGTATTTGATCGGGGCTTTATGCGCGACGGCGAAGGGCGCGAAATTGATTTCCGCAATACCGTCATCCTGATGACCTCCAACCTCGGTAGCGACCACCTGATGCAGCTGCTGGACGAAAACCCGGAAGCCACCGAAGCAGACCTGCACGAACTGCTGCGTCCGATCCTGCGCGATCATTTTCAGCCCGCGTTGCTCGCCCGCTTCCAGACGGTGATTTTCCGTCCGCTGGCTGAAACTGCCATGCGGACCATCGTGGAAATGAAACTGGCACAGGTCAGCAAGCGCTTGCATCGTCACTACGGCTTGGCCACGCAGATTGATGAGAGCCTGTATGACGCCCTGACCGCCGCCTGCCTGCTTCCGGACACCGGCGCGCGCAACGTCGATAGCCTGCTGAATCAACAGATTCTGCCGGTGCTGAGCCAGCAGCTGCTGACCTGCATGGCCGCAAAACAGAAGCCGCGTTCGTTACGCCTGAGTTGGGACGATGAAGAAGGGATCGGCCTGGAGTTTGACTGGACTGAGGGGGACAACGCATGAGTACTAACCCCCCGATCAGATACAGCCACAACCATCACCTGCTCGTGGTGAAGGGCTGTGACGCAGAGCCCGACGTGCTGGCCTTTTCAGGCGACGAGGCCCTGAGCAGACCGTTCAGCTACCGCGTTGAGTTCACCAGCCGCGACCACGGCATCAGCAAAGAGATGATGCTGATGAAGCCCGGCTCGCTGACGCTCCAGGCCCCGGTTGACCAGGGTTACGGCATCAAAATCCGGCAGCCGCTGCGGGTGATTCAGGGGGTGGTGTCCGGTTTTGAACGCCTCGGCACATCAAAAGATGAAACGCATTACGCCCTGACGCTCCGGCCGCGTCTGGCACTGCTTGACCGTTCGCACCAGAACGCGATTTACCAGGACATGTCGGTCCCGCAGATTGTGGAAAAAATCCTGCGCGAGCGGCACGGCATGCGCGGTCAGGACTTTCTGTTCTCGCTCACAAAAGAGTATCCGCGCCGTGAGCAGGTGATGCAGTACGGCGAGAATGACCTGCACTTCATCACCCGCCTGCTGGGCGAGGTCGGCATCTGGTTCCGCTTCACCACCGACACGCGCCTGAACATCGACGTGGTGGAGTTTTACGACAGCCAGCAGGGGTACGAGAAAGGCCTGACCCTTCCGTCGGTGCCGCCGTCAGGGCAGCACTCGCAGGGCGTGGATTCGGTGTGGGGGATGGAGAGCCATCATAACGTGGTGCAGAAGCAGGTCAGCACCCGGGACTACAACTACCGTCAGGCCACAGAGGATATGAATACGCTGGTTGACGTCACCCGGGGGGACGCGACCACGTACGGGGAGGCGTACCACTATGCCGACAATTATCTGACGCCGGGCAGCGCGTATGAGCGTAATCCGGCGCCCGAGTCCGGGGCGTTTTATGCCCGCATCCGGCATGAGCGCTACCTGAACGGCCAGACGCGGACCCGGGCCACCACCAGCAGCCCGGCGCTCTCTCCGGGGATGCGGCTGTACGTTACCGGCGGGTATGAAGTGGCGGACGTGTTTGCGCACGGCGTGGTCATCACGGCGATGCAGACCCACGCGCGGCGGGATGAAGACTTCAGCCTTCATTTTGACGGCATTCCGGACAGCCCGGATTTCAGCTTCCGCCCCGAGCCGGGGACTCGCCCGGTGATGGCCGGGACGCTGCCGGCCCGCGTCACCAGCACCACCGAAAATGACGTCTACGGCCATATCGATAAGGACGGGCGCTACCGCGTCAGCATGCTGTTTGACCGTGACGGCTGGGAGACAGGGTTCGAAAGCCTGTGGGTGCGGCAGTCACGCCCGTATGCCGGGGAGACCTACGGCCTGCACCTGCCGCTGCTGGCGGGCACCGAAGTGGCTATTGGCTTCGAGGACGGCAACCCGGACCGGCCGTACATTGCCGGCGTGCTGCACGACTCGGCTCACGGCGACCACGTCACCATCCAGAATTATAAACGCAACGTCCTTCGCACCCCGGCGAACAACAAAATCCGCCTTGATGACGAGCGCGGAAAAGAGCATATCAAGGTCAGCACGGAGTACGGCGGCAAGAGCCAGCTGAATCTGGGGCACCTGGTCGACAGTGAAAAACAGCAGCGCGGCGAGGGCTTTGAGCTCCGGACGGACAGTTGGGGCGCCATCCGGGCGCAGAAAGGAATTTTTATCAGCGCTGACGGCCAGGCAAAGGCACAGGGCGACGTTCTGGCGATGGAGCAGGCGATTAGCCTGTTGAAAGGTGCGGTAAATCTGGTAGCAGAATGGGGAGAGGTTGCAAGGACCCACCAAAACTTCGCACCGGATACACAACCCCTTCAGGCGCTTGTTTCAGGAGCGAGCCTACTCAAAGAACCGACTTTGTTAATGTCTGCGCCGAAAGGTATTGCCGCCGTCACACTGCAAACAGCATTGCTGCACAGCGGAAAGGGTATGTATCTGCAAAGCCTTGGGGAGGTTAATATCAGCGCGGCGCAGCGTTACTCCGTCAATGCCAGTCAGGCTATCTCTATTCTGGCCCACCAGGAAGGTATGCGTCTGGTCTCTGCCAAAGGCCCGCTGGCGGTGGAATCCCACTCGGATACGCTGTCTATCACGTCGATGAAGGATGTCACGGTGCAGTCCACTCAGGGGCACCTGCAGCTGACGGCAAAGAATGGTATCACGCTTGCCTGCGGCGGTGCTTACATCAAGCTCACGCCACAGGGCGAAATCAACGTGCATGGTCCTGGCCTGTTAAGCCTTAAAGGGCAACATAAATTACAGGGCCCGGCGAGTGAGGATTATCCGCTGCCAGAATTGCCTTCGTCAGTGTGCAAAGAGTGTCTGAAAAAGGCGCAGCGGCTGGCACAGGGCTTTGTGCCAAGGGAGGCATAAGTGAACACGACCCATATCACTGACTGGGTGAATCTGCTTCAGCAAACCTGCGCTGATATAAGCATGACCCACCTTGATTTTATTCTCGACCAGTGCGGTATTGATTTTTCAGTCATCCCTGTACTGCGGGATTTTTCACCGCCTCTGGTATGGCAGTCTCTCTATAAGGGTTTGCCGGAAGATGCCCTGCCTGAAGAGTCGCCGCTGTTGATCAGGATCTCTTTAAACGATCCTCAGCAGAAGCAGTGGTTTATTGAACTGGCTCAGAAAGTACAAAAGACAGCCCCGCTGTTGGTGCTCTGTTCTCCCTGGTCTTTTACTACTCTGGCTGAATGGTTAACTGCCTGCACCGATGCGACACATGAGGGACGTGCAGGGCTGTTCAGATACTTTGATGCTCGTATTTTCCCTTATCTGTTTTCTCATATTCTGGAACCGGATCAGCAGGCCCAGCTGCAGCGTCCGGCTCTGTTCTGGAGCTGGCTGGATCTCGACGAAAAGCCGGGGTTGCTGATGGGGCAGGGAGCACAGCCCGCAATCAACGAGAAGTGTCAGAATATCGCTTTGCGTGATAGTCAGTTTGAAGCCCTGATGTGCATCTGCGACGTCAAGCTGATGCTTCGCCATCGGGATGTTCCTGATACTGGATTTGCCTCGCAGGATGAACGGTTTACTGCCTGCTTCAACGGTATGCTCTCAGCCACTGCCAAAGGGATGATATTGGATAAAGAGCGCGAGGATTGGGTTATTGGGACCCTGACCGGACGACCTTCGGCAGAAGTCTGAAAGTGGGATCATGAGGCTGTTGCCTTCCGGGGGAGCAGCTATACAAGGAATGCAAAATGAAAATACGACATTACCTCGTGGTTCTGGTTGCCCTGTTGCTGACGGGATGCAGTCAGCCGTCGGCGAAAGCTAAAACCCGGAGCGGCGGTGGTGGAACCATTGTTGCCATTAATCACACCAAATGGGCAATCAACCATTTCAGCGTCGACGGTCAGTCGGGGATTGATGCTATTGGTCCCTGGCAGGGCGGCGGCGGCGGCTGCTGCTATGGCGTGCCGGCGAAATGGCGGCCCGGAATGACGGTTAAGGTTGACTGGGAAAGCGGAGAAGCCTCAATGAAAGGTTTTCCTGGGTTTGCGGATACAGCTAAGTATCGGGCCTGGGAAAAAAAAATGAGTGCTAATAATCGGCAGCACAGCGCGTTGGTACCGGTTCCGGACTATACAGGGCAGGAAACCTGCGGGATCACGGTTCATTTTCTGCTCTGTGATGAAGTCAAGGTGACCACCAGTTGCGCCAACTATGGCCACCCGGAACACCCGATCAAAGAGCCTCTTAAGATGCCGGAGCCCAAAGTATGTTCGAAATAATCACCGATCTGGCGTGGTTCCCGCCGGCGTTTCCGGCTCAGGGGCGTTTATCCACTCAGGCTGCGCTGGTAGGCACAAACTGTGCGCAGCAGGACAACCACGAGCTGGCCTACCGGCAGGCGCTAATCACCGTTTGACGTTTTTTCCTTTCAGTAATGCTTAGCCATGCCATCGTGAAAAGTCATGGTTAAGCAAGACGCAGTAACCTGTTAATTCATAAAAGGAATGCAAAATGAAAATACGACATTACCTCGTGGTACTGGGTGCCCTGCTGCTGGCGGGCTGTAGCCAGCCGACGGCGAACGCAGAAAGCCGGGGTGGCGGCGGAACCATAGAGGCGATCAATCACACCAAATGGGCAATCAACCATTTCAGCGTCGATGGTCAGTCGGGGATAGACATTATCGGGCCGTATCAGGGCGGCGGCGGTGGCTGCTGCTATGGCGTGCCGGCGAGGTGGCGGCCGGGTATGACGGTGAAAGTCGACTGGGAAACAGGTGTTGGGGATATGGATGGGTTTCCAGGGTTTGACAAATGGGATGAGTATCTGGTCTGGGAAAAAAAAATGAAGGCCCAGAATAAGCAGCACAGCGCGGTGGTACCGGTGCCGGACTATACGGGACAGGAAATCTGCGGGATCACGGTGCATTTTCTGCCCTGTGATGAGGTGAAAGTGACGACCAGCTGTGCCAACTATGGCCACCCTGAACACCCGATCAAAGAGCCTCTTAAGATGCCGGAGCCCAAAGTATGTCCGAAATAATCACCGATCTGGCGTGGTTCCCGCCGGCGTTTCCGGCTCAGGGGCGATTACCCGCTCAGGCTGCGCTGGTAGGCACAAACTGCGTGCAGCAGGATAACCACGAGCTGGCCTACCGGCAGGCTCTAATCACCGTTTGACGTTTTTTCCTTTCAGTAATGCTTAGCCATGCCATAGTGAAAAGTCATGGTTAAGCAAGACGCAGTAACCTGTTAATTCATAAAAGGAATGCAAAATGAAAATACGACATTACCTCGTGGTACTGGGTGCCCTGCTGCTGGCGGGATGCAGTCAACTCGTGGCGAACGCAGAAAGCCGGGGTGGCGGCGGAACCATAGAGGCGATCAATCACACCAAATGGGCAATCAACCATTTCAGCGTCGACGGTCAGTCAGGCATTGATGCTATTGGTCCCTGGCAGGGCGGCGGCGGCGGATGCTGCTATGGCGTGCCGGCGAAATGGCAGCCCGGAATGACGGTGAGGGTCGACTGGGAGACAGGAGTGGGTGGCTCGAAGGGTTTTCCAGGTTTTGCAGATAGAGAGAAGTTCAAAAAATGGAAAAAAGATATGCAGGCCCAGAATAAGCAGCACAGCGCGGTGGTACCGGTGCCGGACTATACGGGACAGGAAATCTGCGGGATCACGGTGCATTTTCTGCCCTGTGATGAGGTGAAAGTGACGACCAGCTGTGCCAACTATGGTCACCCTGAACACCCGATCAAAGAGCCTCTTAAGATGCCGGAGCCAAAAGTATGTCCGAAATAATTACCGATCTGGCGTGGTTCCCGCCGGTATTTCCGGCTCAGGGGCGTTTACCCACTCAGGCTGCGCTGGTTGGCGCAAACTGCGCGCAGCAGGACAACCAAGAGCTGGCCTACCGGCAGGAGCTGTGCCTGGCCGCCGGGCGGCGCGTGGAGCCCCCCTGCTGTAAGACTTTGCATATCAGCTTTTTTTTTGACGGTACCGGTAATAACCTCAATCACGACTTATATATTGCTGACCCGAAGCACCCCACTAATATTGCCCGTCTGTTTCGCGCCACCATCGGGCAGGGTGCAGCCGGTGGAGTCACTAAAGGTGAAGAACTGCTGGATGCGGATGGTAGCGCTGAAGATAAGTACTACAAATATTATATTCCCGGTGTCGGGACGCCTTTTCCCGAGGTGAACGATCTGGATTTCAGCATGATGGGGCTGGCGGCAGCAACCCACGGGGAGGATCGTATCAACTGGGGCCTGCTGCGGATTATCGATGCCCTGAAGCGGACGACAACCAAGAAGAGCCTGTCGAACAGTGCGAGCTGGACGGCGGTGGACAAAATGGCGACCTCTATGGCGTCCTTTGGGCTGACCGGCAGCGCTAACCGTTATGAGACCTTCCAGAGCCTGCTGAAAGATATGGCACCAGCCCTGCAAAAGGCCCTGGTGCCTGTCGACCCCGGAAAGCCGAAGCTGTTGGGGATTAAACTGTACGTGTACGGCTTTTCGCGCGGGGCAGCGGCGGCGCGGGCCTTTGTCCGCTGGCTCAGCGAACTGTTACCAAAGCCTGCAGAGGGAAAAGACAAACCCGAGCAGTGCCTGGCGGTGGGGGGGCTGAAAATTCCACTCAGCGTGGAGTTTCTTGGCCTGCTGGATACGGTGGCCTCGGTGGGGGTGGCGCATATCGCCCCGGTTGCTGAAGGGCATATGGGCTGGGCGGACGGGACCCAGGAGCTGCCAGCAGAGAAGGTCTACGGGGGCTTGATTAAAAAGTGTGTCCACCTGGTCTCTTCCCACGAACAGCGGCTGTGTTTCCCGCTGGATTCGATCCGCCGCCCGGATGGTACGTATCCGGCGAACAGTCAGGAGGTTGTTTATCCGGGAATGCACTCGGATATAGGCGGTGGTTACCCGCCAGGGGATCAGGGTAAGGCAAATGGTGATGGCGATAGTTTGCTGTTGTCACAAATTGCGTTGAATGAGATGTATGCCGCTGCTTTTGAATCTGGAGCCCCTCTGAAAGCCCCCGAAGATAGTTTACCTGAAGATCTTAAATCTCAGCGCTGGAGGGTAATGGATGCCGATAGAATCTTAGAATTCGATATTGATACTGCTTTAGTCAATCGTTTCAATGCATGGCGCGAAATCACCCTCGGCCTGACAGCTCCCGATAAACCCATTCCCCCCGAACAGGCCGCAAAATACGATCCGCCGCGCGCGCCGGTCAGCCTGGAGAAAGCCCTTGAAGATCAGATGGGCTGGATCACCGCGTGGCGTATCAATCGCTATGCCGGGGGAACCTACAAGACCCAGCGCTTCTATGTTGATTCGGCGGCGAACGGGCTGGATAAAGACAGCGATCCGCTGGTCAGAAAGCAGTCTGAGGAAGCATGGAAAGAAGCAAAGAAAGAGGTTGACGATGCTCGGCGGGATATGAAGGCGAAACATAAACCTGAAGAGGGCTTCCTGATGCTCCCGCCGGGGCCGAAGGATTTTGACGCCGCGCTGGGGCAAACTCAGCTGCGCCAGGCCGCCGAAGAGTTCAGGGAGGATTACAGCGGCCTCTCCCGGTCGGATACCGGTAACTGGCTGTTTTCCGCCGTTGATTCAATGAGCAACGCCATCTTCCTGCTGAATCACGACAATGAGTACGGCGAATGGCTCAGCATGAAAACCGCCGGGGACGATCGCGTGAAAGTGCTTTTCCCGACAACCGGCGAAGCGAGTAACGCCTCTGAACCTGCCGGGCTGGTGCGGGCGCTGTTTGACGATCAGGTCCATGATTCCCGCGCGTGGTTTATGCACAACGCCTTCGGCTCCCGCGAACCCTGGGGCAGCTATTTCCTCTACCGGATGATCTACTTCGGCAGCCGCAGCAGTAAGCCGATGACGCCGTTGATGATTGCCGGGGCGGTGGTGGGGGTCGCGACCCTTGCCGCAGGCGCGGCCGTTATCATCAAACAGAAAAGCGCGAAGGGCAAACTCGCAGGGCTTGCCGGTACCGTGGGGGCCGTTTATCTCGAAACGCAGGCCATCGATCTGCTTTCCGGCAAACCGCTGCCGATGCTGCCTGATGCAGCACAGCTGCAGGCACCAACGATGGAGCCAGGCACGGTGGTTGCACAGCAAACGCAGGTCATCAGCGAGCAGCGGCTGGCGCTGGCAAAATCAATGATTGAGTCCAGCTGGGCGGAAAAACTTAAGGCGACCGTAACGGCCTGATTCAGGGAGGGATGAAGGATGAAAGCAGTGATACGCGAGGGCGACACCCTGCGGGAGTACGGCGGGAAAGTGCTGGGCGGGCATTATCTTTGCTTCGGGAAAGGAATTGCCTGCAGAGGCGATGCGGTGAGGTGCAATAAACATGGCATGACGGTCATTATCGAAGGTAGCTCGATATCGGAAGTGGACGGACAGCCGGTGGCGCTGCACGGTCACCGTTGTGCCTGCGGCTGCACGCTGGTGAGCTCCTTTCCCGATTGCGGCATTGAGCTGTGAGGCCGTTACCGGAGTATCCACCCTACCGGGTCGCGCGCCCTCCTGATGGCAAGCGATGGCTGTCAGCGGGCGCGCTGATGGTATTGCTGTGCGGGGTGGGCGGCGCGCTGCTTCGTTCTGCCGGGAGCGGTGCAGAGCTGGTTATAAAAGGAATGGCCTGCGCGTTGGTTGTGATGGGCGTGCTCTGGTTAATACGCCTGCTGTATTACCGGATGTCGGCCCATAACGCCCGATATTATGAACAACTGGTTGAGCAGCAGCAGCAGGCCTGGTGGGAGCAGCATCAATACCGTTTCGCGCTCAGTGATATGGTGCTGCTGGGCCCGGCCGGAACCGATACGCCACACTGGCTGCGGCTGCTAAAGCGGGAGCATCGGGTTCCTGAGATAAAAAATGAGCCGAGCGGGAAAGCGCTGCGTATCGGTCGAACGCTGGTCGATACGGTGGCTGAACGTGAAGCTTTGCTGGCAAAAATGCTGGTGCTGCAATGGCAGACGCAACGCGCAGATTCCTCCCTCCCACAATTATGGCGATGCTACTGGCAGGGTTCTCTGAAGGGCTGGCGTGCATTCTGTACTCAAATGCAGATTTCATTTCCGGACGTGGCGCTTCCTGAAAAACCGGAGGCATGGCAAGGCGAAGAGACGCTGTCTGCACTTGCCGCAACGGCTCAAACGCTCTCTGAAAAAACGGTCATTCTTGTCGCTGGGTGTCATTCGATAGCTGCTTCGTTTAACTCAGCGCAGCCTGCCGGTGAGTCCGCTGCACTGTGTCTGGTCGCGCAGAGAGGGCTAGTCAGCCTGACCCGGGGGGAGGTTTATGATATCGCCGGGAAAGAGGTTTTAACCGCAGTCTGCGAGCGAGCTGAGCAGCAAAGTGAACTCGAAAATCCGCCTGATGCCTGCATGCTGTTCTCACAGCCGACGCTGCCCGCCCTGGCGCAAAGCGGCTGGAATGTAACCCATCACGTTCAGGACCTCAACTGGGGGAACCCCGGTGATATGGAAATGCTTATCGTGCTGCTTCTGGCGGCCCTTTACGCAAAAAATAATCAAGAACCCTGCGGCTGGATAGCCAAAGATCCTCTACACACTCTCGCACTTGGAATTATTAAACCTTATGGTGAAGGAAAATAAACCCGCTGAATTTTCTGTGCTTGCCACGGCGGTGTTGTTTGTTGCTACTGTCACGCTGCTTGTGCTGGCAGGTGGGTTGCTGTGGTGGTATTGGGGGGAAGATCTCTCCACTGAATGGGACGTGTTACGTCGAATCATAACGGCCTGTTTTGTTGTCTGGGGAGTGTCACTTTGCGTACTGGTGCTGGGGTTTATCGCTTTTCATTTAATGATTCGGGATAAAGTTATGGGAGAAGTTTCTTCCAGGCCGGTCAAAAAGAAAAGAACGCCCGGGCTGCCGCTCAAGGTGGACATCAGCAGCCATCTCCGTCGCCGCTATAGCCTCTTTTGGCGAAGTAAAGCTCGCCTGCTGTTAGTCACAGGCGATGAGAACGCCATCGCTCAGTTGGTGCCCAATCTGCAAGCCCGTCAGTGGCTGGAAGGTAACCGCACGGTCTTGATTTACGGCGGCAGCCTGACCGCTGAACCCGACGAAAAAAAATATACTGCTCTGCGCAAGCTGCGACGTGGTCGTCCTCTGGACGGCATCGTGCGCGTAATTGGCGAAGGCCAGAGTATTACGTCGCAGATGAGCGATAGTGATCTGCGCGGGCTGGAAAAAATCAGCGAACTGCTGCGCTATTCCGCGCCGGTATGGTTATGGCAACTGCGAGACAGTAAGTGGTCGCAGGCTAAGCGTATTGAACAGCCGATCGGAGCCACTTTCCCGCTCCGAGCCAAAGCCGACGACATTACCCGCCAGCTTGAACTGATGCTGCCGACCCTGCGGACGCAGGGGGTGAGTCAGGTCGCAGAAAACAACCGCCACGACTTCCTGCTGCGTCTGGGCCAGCATCTCAAAGATGGCGGTATCGCCCGCTGGGCCCAGCAACTGCTGCCATGGCTCTCCGACGCTCAGCAGCGCGTTCCGCTGCGCGGCCTGATGTTCAGCCTGCCGGAGAATAAACCTGCTGAGATGTCAGGGGGAACAGCCGACGCTGAGAAATATATTCCGGAGTCACAACGCCATGCCCTCGCTCTGCCGGTGACATGGCAGGGGATCGTTGACGACTGCACCCGTGTACGTGGCCGCCGTGTCGGTATGGCATGGGAACAGACGCTCGCCTGGACGCTGGCGGCCATCATCGGTCTCTGGGGGGCGGGGCTGCTGGTCTCGTTTATGCTGAACTATGCACAAATTTCCTCTGTGGCAGGAAAAGCCCGCAATCTGGTTGAACATCCTTCGGTATCCGATTATCAGCTGACGGCACTGCATGAACTGCGAAACGATGCCGGGCGCATGTTGCACAATATTCAGGAGGGCACGCCCTGGTATCAGCGCTTCGGCCTCGACCATAATCAGCAGTTGCTAAACGCGATGCTGCCCTGGTACGGCGTGGCTAACAACCGGCTAATACGCGACCCGGCAAATGCTGCCCTGGCGCAAAAGCTCGCAGCGCTGGTCAATTCAGCGCCAAACAGCGACCAGCGGGTGCAGCTGGCGAAACCGGGTTATGACCAGCTTAAAGCCTGGCTGATGATGGCTCGCCCGGATAAAGCCGACGGTGCATTTTATGCACAAGCGATGAAAACCGTGCAGCCGACGCGTATGGGCATCTCAACCGGGCTGTGGCAGAGTCTGTCGCCGGATTTATGGGCCTTCTATATCGCTGAACTGCCAAAGCAGCCACAGTGGAAAATCACACCGGACGCGCAGCTGGTCAGCCAGAGCCGTCAGGTGCTGTTGCAGCAGATTGGCCGCCGCAACGCGGAAAGCACGCTGTATGAAAACATGCTCAAATCCGTACGCCGTAATTTCGCGGATGTGTCCCTGGAAGACATGACCAGCGGCACCGACGCCCGTCGCCTGTTCACCACCGATGAAGTCGTACCGGGCATGTTCACCCGCCAGGCATGGGAAGGGGGGATTCAGCAGGCCATTGAGAAAGCGGCCAGTTCACGCAAGGATGAAATTGACTGGGTATTGAGCGACTCCCGAAAAGCCGTATCGGCGGACCTTTCCCCGGAAGCGCTCAAAGCGCGCCTGACAGAGCGTTACTTCACTGACTTCGCCGGCAGCTGGCTGAACTTCCTTAACAGTCTGCGCTGGAATCCTGCGAACAATATTGCCGATGTCACCGACCAACTGACGCTGATGAGCGATGTCCGCCAGTCGCCACTGATTGCCCTGATGAATACCCTCGCCTGGCAGGGACAGACCGGCCAGAAAAGCGAAGGCCTTTCAGACTCAATCATCAAATCGGCTAAAGACCTCGTAGGCGGGAAAGACAAACCTGCGATTGACCAGTCAGCGTCAGGCCCACAGGGGCCACTTGATGAAACCTTCGGCCCGCTGCTTCAGCTTCTGGGTAAAAACAACGGCAGTAACGTCATGTCGGCTGACAACTCTCTTAGTCTGCAGACCTATCTGACCCGTATCACCCGCGTGCGCCTGCGCCTGCAGCAGGTGGCCAGCGCCTCAGACCCGCAGGAGATGATGCAGACCCTGGCGCAAACCGTATTCCAGGGCAAAAGCGTTGACCTGACCGACACCCAGCAGTACGGCAGCCTCATTTCGGCAAGCCTTGGCGAAGAGTGGAGCGGTTTTGGCAGCACGATGTTTGTGCAGCCGTTGGCCCAGGCCTGGGAGACCGTGCTTCAGCCGTCGGCAGCAAGTCTGAATGACAAATGGAGCCGCTCGGTTGTGGCGAACTGGCACACGGCATTTGACGGGCGCTTCCCGTTCGCCGCGAGCAAGAGCGATGCCTCCTTGCCCATGCTGGCCGAATTTATACGTAAGGACAGCGGACGTATTGAACGCTTCCTGACGACTGAACTCAGCGGTGTGTTGCACAAAGAGGGCAGCCAGTGGGTGCCGGATAAGGTTAACAGCCAGGGACTGAACTTTAACCCAACGTTCCTGCGGGCGATAAATCAACTGAGCGAGCTGTCAGACATTCTGTTTACCGATGGCAGTCAGGGCATCAGCTTTGAGCTGCAGGCACGTCCGGCACCCCAGGTAGTGGAAACTCAGTTGACCATTGATGGGCAAAAGCTGCACTACTTTAACCAGATGGCCGACTGGCAGTCCTTCCGCTGGCCGGGAGACACTTATAAACCAGGGACAATGCTGACCTGGACCTCGGTCAACGCCGGTGCGCGACTGTTTGGGGATTACAGCGGGACCTGGGGTTTTATTCGCTGGCTGGACCAGGGCAAGCGGCAGCAGCTTGACCGCAGTCAGTGGATGGTAAGTTTCACCGCCTCCGATGGTCGCACCCTGCAGTGGGTACTGCGTTCACAGCTGGGCAGCGGGCCGCTGGCATTACTGGCACTGCGCGGCTTCACGCTGCCGGATCGGATCTTCAGCATCGACAGCGCGGCCACGGCTCAGGCGCTGATGGCCAGCACGAAAAACAGTGACATGGACGGAATTGAAGAATGAGCAGTCTGCAGAATCTTGTTGCCGCCTGTCAGGCGGACGAAATTGAGCTACGGCAGCAGGCGCAGGCCCGCACGGAATGCTGGCAGCCCTGGCTTGCCCCGGTCAGCGACACCAATCCTACAGGGGAAGACCCGGGTTATGACGATGATTTCCAGCGTATCAGAGAGGAGGTAAATAAACTCTCCGGCATCGATACCGGGCTGATTTGTACGCTTGCCGAAAAACTGCTAACCACCACCGCCAAAGATATCCGGATTGCCACCTATTACTGTTGGGCGCGTCTGCATCAGGACGGGGAAACCGGCTTTGCCGAAGGGCTTGAACTGCTGGCAGGATTGCTGCAGCGCTATGGAGCGCAGCTTCACCCGCAGCGCGAGCGGAGCCGAAAACCTGCGCTTGAGTGGCTAGCTGGCTCTCGTCTGCTCGATAGCCTCTCCCTCTGGCCGGAAGTAGTTCGCAGCGATGCTCAGCGCACTGCGGGTGTGCTGCTGCTCATCCGCGACAGTCTGGAAACAGAGCCGGAAACGTCACGGCCGGAACTGAATGCGCTGTACAGCGCGCTGGAATCCCGCCTGATGAAGGCCGGTGGCGTGGATGCTTTGGTTCCTCAGAACGCCAGTAACTCGTCCCAGCCACAGATCTCATCGCACACGACAGAGCATGATGCACCCGTCCTGAGCCGCATTTCGTCCGGTCAGGATCTATTGACCCAGGCCCGTACTCTGGCGGGATATTTGCGTGAACAACCGGATGGATGGCTTCCCGCACACCGGCTGATGAAAAGCCTGCGACATGACACGCTGAGTGCTATTCCAGCCCCGGATGCCGAAGGGAAAACACGCATCGAACCGCCGCGGGCTGACCAGCGGGCCATGCTCAAACGCCTGTACCTGCAGCAGAGCTGGCTGGAGATACTGGAGCACGCCGACAGCACCTTCTCGCGCGGCGCCAACCACCTCTGGCTGGATTTGCAGTGGTATATCCATCAGGCCCTGGTGAAATTGGGCCAGGATGTGCTGGCCGATATCATCATTGCCGACCTGAAAGTACTGCTGCGTCGCCTCACCGGGCTTGAAACGCTGGCCTTCAATGACGGGACGCCGTTTGCCGATGAGGTCACGCTGAACTGGATAAATCAGAGCGTGCTGGATGATATGTCCGGCTGGCGTGATGAGCCGGTCAGTACTGTCAGTGGGACGGACAACGATATTCTGGCTCTTGAGCAGGAAGCGCTTGTGAAAGCGGACACGGATGGCCTGGATGCGACACTCCACTGGCTGCAGACCCGCCCGGGCACTGACACCACGAAAGACAAATGGCTGCTGCGCCTGCTGATGGCGCGCGTGGCGGAACAAAAGGGTAAGAACGAACTGGCCCTGCATCTGCTGGGGGAACTCGATGGTGCTGCACAGTCAATCACCCTCACGCAGTGGACGCCGGCGCTATTGTTTGAAGTCAAATCGCGCCGCCTCAGACTGCTGCGCATGAAAGCCACCCGCAGCGAGACCGATAAATCTCGGCTTCAGCCTGAGATGGACCAGCTTCTGGCCGGTCTGATCGCGCTCGATCCGGCAAGCAGCGCGGTGCTATGCGGGTAAAACGCCTGGCCTACCTTTAAAATTCATCTATTCAGGTTCTTATGGACGATTTAACCCTGCGTTATTACGACGCTGAAATGCGCTACCTGCTTGAAGCCGGCGAAGAATTTGCCCGCGCTCACCCCGAGCAGGCAGCAATGCTCAACCTCGATAAAGCGGGCGCGCGCGACCCTTACGTGGAACGCCTGTTTGAAGGCTTTGCCTTCATGATGGGGCGGCTTCGCGAGAAGCTTGATGATGACCTGCCTGAACTGACAGAAGGGCTGGTCAGCCTGCTTTGGCCACATTACCTGCGCACCATTCCGTCGATGTCGGTGGTGGAGTTCACACCCGACTGGCGTGAGATGAAAGAGCAGATGCGCATTGTCAAAGGCTTTGAGGTGCACTCGCGGCCGATAGGTGAAAAGGGGACGCGCTGCCGGTACACCACCACCAAAGAGATCATCCTTCAGCCTCTGTCGCTGGAGCACGCCCGCCTGTCTACTGATCCAGACGGGCATTCGGTTATCAGCCTGCGGTTTAACTGCAGCCATCTTGCCGACTGGGGCCGTGTCGATCTCAGCCAAATCCCGTTCTACTTCAACGCCGACGCGCCGCTCGCCTGCGCCATGCACGAAGCCTTCACCATGAATGTTGCCCGCCTCTGGCTGCGGATGCCTGGCGACATGGACAGAAGACCGCTCGACGGGTATTTCAGCGCGCTGGGATTTGGCGATGACGACGACCTGTGGCCGAAGGGCAGCAGCAGCTTTAGCGGCTATCAGCTGCTGCTGGAGTACTTCACCTTCCGCGAGAAATTCATGTTCACCGGCCTGTGTGGACTGGAGAGCGTCAACTTTCCTGCTGAACTCCCCTGGTTTGAAATTGACGTAGTGCTGGCGGAACGCTGGGAGCATGACTTCAGCTTTACCGAAAAGCATCTGCGCCTGAACTGCGTGCCCGTGATCAATCTGTTCCCACTGGAATCCGATCCGCTCACGCTAAATTCATTGCAGACCGAATATCTGCTGCGGCCGATGCGCGTACAGGATGGTCATACCGAGATTTACGCGGTCGATTCGGTGATGTCATCCAGCCAGCATACCTACGTGCCGTTCTCGAGCTTTCGACATAAAGGGGGAATGATGCGCCATGAAGCGCCGGAATATTACTATCACACCCGCGTGCGGCGCGGCCCGTCTGGGCTGCATAATACCTGGCTTATCCTGGGTGGCGAAGCCTTTGACAACCACACCGTCCCGGAAGACGAAAGCCTGTCCCTGACGCTCACCGGCACCAACGGCCAGCTACCGCGACGGGCGCTGCAAAGTACCGTGCTCGATACGGTGATGAAAACCACCTCGGCCAGCATCGCCGTGCGCAACCTGTGTGCGCCAACGCTGCCCTGTTATCCACCAGCGCAGGATCGTTTCCACTGGCGCGTGCTGAGCCATCTCGGCAGCGGATTTCTGTCGATGATGGATAATGCCGACGTGCTGCGGGGTACCCTGGCGCTGTATGAATGGACGGATAGCGAGATGAACCGCCGTCGCCTGGAAGCCATCATTGACGTGAAGCACAGTGAAACTGAACGATTTGAGCAGGGTTATTTGGTCCGCGGCGTGCAGATTGAAGTAACGCTGGACAGCCACGGTTTTGCCGGGCGCGGCGACATCTGCCTGTTCGGCGAGATGCTGAGCCGCTTCTTCGCGCTCTATACCGACATCTATCTGTTTAACCGCCTCATTATTATCCTGCAACCGACCGGAGAACGCCTGGAATGGCAAGAGAAGCACAACCGCCGCATTCCCGGCTGACGCCGCGGCTGGAGGCCGATCTTCACCGCATCAACTTTTATCGTTTATGCCAGCTGCTGGAGAAGCGCAATCCTGGAAGGCCGCTGATGGGCTCAACCAGTCATCCCGCCGATGACCCGGTACGTTTCGCGCCGCATCCGGGGATGGGGTTTCCGGTCAGCGAGCTGAGGGCCGTCGAGTATGGCGAAGACGATGACAATAAGCCTCCGGTTATCCGCACAACCTTTATGGGCATGTACGGCGTTGATTCTCCCTTACCGACGGCGTATCTCGATGACATTACCCAGCGCCGGGAAGGGCATGAGGCGCTGCAGGGCTTTCTGGATATTTTCAGCCATCGCATCCTGACGCAGTTTTACCGCATCTGGCGAAAATACTCCTACCCGGCCACGTTTGAGCCCGGCGGAACGGACAGCATTTCGCAGTCGTTACTGGGTCTGGTAGGGCTGGGGATACCGGGTACGGCAAATCATATTGCCACACCCGTGTCGCGCTTTCTGGCTCTGCTGGGAGTGCTGCAGCAGCCGGGCAAAACCCAGGAGGGGATGCAGGCACTGGTGAGCCTGCTGGCCCCCGATACGACGGTGCAGGTAAGTCCGTATTGTCTCCGGCCGGTAGAGGTCAATCAGCCGCTGGGTTTTTATGGCGATGATGATTTTCTGCTGGATGGCAATACGCCGTTAGGTGACGAAGCGATGGATGCCGGCAGCCAACTGCTGGTTGCACTCAAGACGGATAACGTACAGGAAGCGCAGGGCTGGAAGCCGGATGGCCAGCTGTACCAGGATTTCCTGGTGATGCTGCGGGTGTATCTGGGCTGGCGGTTCAAGGCCAGAATTACCCTGACTACTTCTGTCCGACTGCTGGCCGTACCACCGCTGGGTGAAAATCCTTTCTGGTTGGGAATGAACGGCGTGCTGGGCGCAGAGGGTGAGAGCCTTCCGGATGACATACCTGAAACCTTTACGACAGAGCTGGGCTATTACAGCGGGCTGGAGCCTGCGAAACCGCAACAAGGAAACCGACGTGTTACGTACAAGTTTAAATAAAGCCACTCGCTGGCTGGTACCTCTGATGGCGCTCACTTTGACAGGCTGCGGGGTGACGCAGAGCATCACCGACGGTACCAAATCGGCGTTTACTTCCGTGTTCTATAAAAAGATTAAAATACTGCATCTGGATTTCACCGCGCGTGAGGCGCTGAACACCGACTCCCGCGAAAATAACTCACTGTCAGAGCCTGTTGTGGTGCGGGTTTATCAGCTCAAAGACCGCAAAACCTTTGATAAGACGGTCTATCAGCAACTTCTTCAGGATGATGCCAGCATTCTGAAAGACGACATGCTGGCCAGTCGTGACGTCGTGGTGAAGCCGGGCGGGGATGTAAGCCTTGATATGCCGATGGAAGAAGAAGCGCAGTTTGTCGCGGTAGTGGGGCTGTTCAGGCACCCGGACATGACTAACGACACCTGGAAGCAGGTTATCAAGCGCAGCGATCTGGATCCGGACAAACCGCGCATTCTGGAAGCCGGCGAAAACCATCTGACGCTGCAATCGCTTAAGGATGACTGATGCCCCAGGGACATAACACACCTTCGCTGTATGAGATGCTGACCGGAAATTTTACCGGCGGCCTCGAGCTTAATCAGGTTGCTGAAGAAAACCAGGTCATCCTTTCGGTACTTGATAACATGCAGCGCGTTCTCAACTGTCGCGCCGGCACGCTGGCGCATCTGCCCGACTACGGGTTGCCCGATATGACAAAAATCCTGCAGGGCATGCCTGGAACGGCCCATGAGCTTATGGGCACATTGTCTGCCGTCCTGCTCAAATATGAGCCACGCCTGAAAAAAATAGACGTGGTTCTGCTGGAGCAGAATGTACCCGGCGAACTGCGCTATGCCATTGACGCCGAGCTCAAAGGGATTGGGCTGGTGCGCTATGGCACCGAGTTTATGCCCGAAGGACGGGTTCTGTTGAGGCACCTCAGGCAACAGCAGTATCTCGACACGTCAACCCGGATATAAGGTCAGTTAGCACCATGTCAATAAAATCACAGTTCCTGAAAAAATTGCAGGCCAGACAACCCGCCCCGGCTTTGCCTTGCAGCAAGAGTCAGTTGGATATAGCTGAGTTTCGCCTGCGAATGGAGCAACTTCAGACGCAGATGGATGAGTGGCTGACAGGTACCGGACTGAATGTAGAGCCGCTGACGGCATCCGTCCCTGACCTGCTGGTGGAGGGAGGGGTTTTTGAGATTACCGGTATCGTTCTGCGTTATGACAACCGGGCGGTAAAATTTATGCCGGTATTTCTGTATGGGCAGAGCGTGGCTGGTTGTGTCGAGGTGACTTTTTGCTCCGGAGAAAATGTGATTTCTCAAGGACGCCTGTTCATGCGGGTGGGGGGAGTGAGTCACTGGACTTATACTCCCCCTGATACATCGCCGCAGTCAGGACAGCTATTTGATGAAGGTATTTTTTTCGGCCTGATTTTAGCGCTGTTGTCATAGCGATAACTCTCATTCCTTCTGTTAGTCATTGCCATTCTAAATCGTAAAACACCTCACACATCAACTGACGACATTAACCGACACGGATATTCAGGCCTTCCAGGATGACCACACATAAAACGTTAAAAACCGGCGGCGACCCGCGCACGCTGCCGGAATATACATCCCTGCGTAACGAATTGAATAAACTAAGCCATCCGGCGCGCCCGGATGTGAACTGGGTATACGTTGAAAAGTGCTGCCTTTCATTATTCGAGCAAAACGGCGTTGAGCTGCAGACCGCAGCCTGGTACACCCTTGCCCGTACGCATCTGTCTCGATTAACTGGCCTGAACGAAGGGCTCGCTATCCTGGAGGCTCTGATTAGCCGTCAGTGGGATGTTCTCTGGCCGCAGTCGCTGCAGGTTCGTATGGAGATCCTGAGCAGCCTGAGCCAGCGCCTGCAGCAGCTCATGCGTATGCTTTCGCTAAACAACAGCGATCTTAGCGATCTTTACAACGCTGAAGAATTGCTTGCCAGCCTGGGGGCGGTGCTTCAGCGCCTTGAGCTCAAACACCTTAGCCAGTTTGATACGTTACGAATGGTGATACATTCAAGCGCAGCAAGGCTGGAAACCAGTAATGGCGTGACAGACTTGAATGGGAGCAGGCCCGACAGTGAATCGCCTTCGGAGAGGGCAGAGCCGATCGAACAGGTGAAATGGGTCTATGTTGTGCAGCAGGAAACTGAGCCGAATAGTGAAGGCCGTATGGCAGATCCCGGGTCTGTCAGACCATGGAAACCTTTTGTCGCTGGAGTGTGCTCTGCATTGGTGGTCAGCGTCGCCGTGGAGTGGGGATGGTGTTTTCTGTCCAGCCCCGATCCATTGACGGCTCAGGCCGTTGCCTCTACGGCACCGTTACCTGAAGTGCTCACGTCCGTTCAGCGGGACGCCATATTACAGCGAGATACGTTACCCGCCACGTTTATCACAGATACGCAACGGCAGCTTGACCGACTGGATAAACTGCCTCCTGACTGGAGTATTTCCTATAGCCTTCAGCTGTTAGAACAACTCCAGACATTGCGACCTGAAGAGGCTAAGGCGCTGTTAATACAGTGGCAAAAAAAGTTTAACGCGACGGCGTTGCCGGTAGGCGCAATGAACAGCTGGTATCAGGGGATGATGAAGCTTCAGCAACTGAGTGATCGGCTGAGTAGTCTGGATGAGCAAAAGGGAAAATATATCACCGTAAGTGAGCTTAAATCCGTGGTTTTTTCGACTATGCAGTCATTTAACCATGCGATACCCGCTGAAGAGCAGCTCAGGCGCCTGTCGCAGTATCCTGCAGGAAATGCGCTCCCTGAAGCTGAAAAGACCCAGCTTGAGCTGCATCTAAAGCAACTGGCTGCGCGTTATGCTCAAATAAAGCAGGATGCTTCTGCTCAATGAGTTTTTGCAGCGAACGGGCTAATTTGGGTGAAAACAGAGGAAGATAGAAGTGTCCCCTGCAGGAATCGAAAATTTAGTTAATTATTTGTTTTTTAAGTATCTATTCCCATGATTTTTTTGGGATACCATCATGGATACCATCAGTTGATAAAAACGTCTCATTGAAACCATAGGAATCAGCTTGTTTCATTAGTTCAAATAACGCACAGATGAGTTGAAGAGCTATGGAACAGTGGGCCGTCAAATTTGCAAGGATGCTGAAAAAACGCCCAAAAAGTTATCACACCCTACGCATTATAAAATGCAATTTACCACTCAGCGCCAGCTCTGGAAGCGAGGGGTATAAATGTAAACCTGAAGGGCTTTAAATTTCCGCTAGTCCGCACCATAACAGGATTTAAAAGTGTATTCCATCGCCCTTTATGACATAAAGATATTCTATCTCTAAAAGCGTTTGTCGAATCGAATTTGAAAAAAAGACTGTCCGCAGTAGGCAGACAGTCATGAAAATTGTTATTAACGGCACAAAAAATTTCAGATATCTTATTTTAAAGTGTCAATGTTGCCAATGTTCATCAGCGTTTTATAACTTGCCGGGCCTCTTCCGTACCCATAATTTTGTTTTTCATGCAGTGCTTGTTTCTCTTGTATTTTGTATCTGAAGTCGTCAGCACTATCAATCCCAAGTGCTTCTTTCAGCTTTATAAAACCTTTATGCTGTGTTGCCCGTAAGAAAATATTAGGGACCGCATTGTAGCCAGCGTAAGGTGTGGTGGCTGCGTACCAATATATTCCATCATGACAACAAGAATATGCCAAGCATAATATGTCAGCTTCTATGATGTCAGTGAAGGTAATGTCGCTTCGATCTGCATTTCGCTTAATGAACTCAATCACTGGGCTATAAAATTTTCTTTCCGTGCTCAAAGCGTGTTGTATTGTGTTTGAACTTGTGAAAAACGAATCAAACGAAACGAAATCTTGTTTGCTGGATAATTCACTTTCTTGAGCTAAAAAGTGAGTGGAAAGAATTTCATTTATTAATTTAAATTTACCTTTCTTTATCATGCTTGCAATAAAATAAAGGAAAGCCTCATAAATAAATATGCTTTGAGCATCAAACCAATTTGTTTGGTATGTGCCAATGCCTGCTGGGACTATAGGCAAAGTAAGCAACCTTTCCAGGAACGAAACAAAGATATCAGTTAAATCTTTTTCCTCTGTAAATTCTGCCTCTAATAGAAACCACTCACAATAAAGGTTTCTAATTGGCTTCATGGCTGCAGTATCATTAACAATTTTATTAGCTAAAAATTCATATGTTGAAGATTCTGGAGCTGTTCTGACTCTTAAATCATCAAGGTATGAAAATGCAGATGCTAAAAAATCATTTCGATAATGAGTAATTCCTTTTTTATTTTGTAGTAATGCCTGTTTAAGACCGTTAAATTTTGTTAGAGGCTCGCTTGTAGGTTCATACCGTGTTTCATTAAGAAAAGAGGGACGTGGGCCTAACTTAGGTTTTTTATGTAACGGTTGACCATGCAAAAGCCTTACTAACTGTTCCCAATTTTCATTTTCTTTTTCTGGGGATGAAAAATCTATCCCAATCAAGGAACTCATAAATACAGGTAGGTATGGCTCTCCATGCTCATCAAGCTCACATAAAATTGGAATGAATTTAGTTTGCGCGACCTTAGTGTACACTTGTTGAGAGATTATTTGAGATTCGGTTCCAACCCCTCTTATTTTTTGGTCTGCCTTTTCGGTGTAAGCTTTGTCGCACATGACAAGTACATTAGTAATGGTGCTGTCGACAACAAGCTTTTCCATAAAAGCGTTTTTATCGTGGCCCTCTTTCAGATCATAAATATCTATTATTACATCAACGCCATCGCCGATTAACCTGTCGGCAATCTGCTTAACTCGTTCTCTATGTGCCAGTGAAGACCAGCTGTATGAGATAAAAATCTTTGGTTCCATTATCGTCCCTTAACACGAGCTATCTTTTGTAACATACAATACTTCCACTCTGAACATGGAACAAGTATGAAAAATGGATTGAGGGTCACACTTTTAATCTCATCAATTTAACCGTAACTTCCAGTGTAACGTGATAGTTTTTATACATATAAATGGGTTTAAGTAACGATAATCACTACCATGTGATTGAGAAAAACGACGGCAAGGAACAAACATCCTTGACTAAAATAAGACTTGCTGTCGAACTTTGTATGCAATCCAAAATTTTTTACTCTCCTTGTTATGCCATTATGACGCGTCAGAGCGTCTCTGAGTTCACTACATTGCCAGCCTCCGTTCAGTGATTGTCACATTGTTGTACCTTACCACCGCGCGTGTGCTGTGAGCATCATACTATGAACATCAACCGGCAGGGCTCAAACGCACACTCCAACCCGAAATCTCGCACTCGTAGCCCCGCCACGCCTGCCCGCTTTATGTAGTGGTTTTCATGCACCTGCATGAGTGTCGTTGGGTCGCGCCGTGGCTGTTCTGACGTACATTCACTGTTTGCATGAGACTCATGCGTTTTCATGCAGTATAGACATGCACTCAGGCTACAGACATCAAAAACCCGGCACAGGCCGGGCTTAAGTGAGCTGTTCTGTTCAGATCAAAACAGTTTTCTTTTTTTCCTGTCATCATGTGAGCCTGATACCGGCGCTGAACCGGCCAGGCTCATCACGTCGTCCCGGAATCTCAGCGGCAATATTTCGCTCGTCCATTTCAGCATGAGATTCAGGATGAATTCACGATACAGTGTATCTGCATCATTTGTACCTTCAATAATCCCCGGTATATGTGCTGAGCTATCACGTTCAAACTGTCTGTACTTCATCCTGAGCAGGCTGCTCAATTCAGCACCGTTGAAAATAAAAAAGTCACGCAGAAGCTCATCAATACGCTCTTCCGTGATGCCATGATGGCAGTTTACGTAGGCGTTTGCCTTACGACCGGTCGCGTCAGCCAGTACCGGCAACTGCTCTTCTTTTTCAGTAATCAGACCGGCCAGCTCGGCGGCTGTTTCCTGTTGTTCCAGATACTCAGCCCGAAGAGCTTTCATCTCTGGGGTCACGATACCGCCGTTCTGGCTAAGCAATTCCCTGAACTGGACCCGATTGTCTTTGCTCGCCTGTTCAGTTTCGGCCTGATGCTGACGCAGAGCCCTGAGATTCTCAATAGCTGCATCTTCGGCCTGTCTGGCTTCCACCCAGACCTGCATTTTTTGGTAAAGGTCAATAATCCGGGACTGCCAGCCGGAGGCAAGACCTTTTGTCAGTGTTTCTGTCTGGCGGGTGATTTCATCTGCAGGCAACCGCATGAGCCAATCCGCATCCTGAAGTGGTTTTTTTGCTCTGGCGAGGAGTGTTACTACGTGTCCGGTTGCTGCCTGAATCTGGTTTTCCGTCAATTGTTGTTCTGTCATATTATGGTTCCTCCCCATTTTATTGTGCATGACGGTCTTTGAGGGTACAGGCCGAACCGTAGCGGCCCAGCGTCTGCGGCTTACGTGCGGGAGAATCATCCTGCGACTCAGGTTCAGATGGCACGGGTTTATGCGGCTTCATAATTATCGTGTCAACGCTTTCCAGCGCTGTAAATGTGCAGGAACATTCAAGATTCTGGCACTGATACCATGAGCGTTTAACGGAAGGTGCTTCATAAGAACTGGTTCTGGCATGGGCCATAGTGCCGCATTCAGGACATTTCAGCGCCATTACAAACCCTCCGATACACTATTGTTTTTTTGCAGCAACTTCTGTTCCTGACGTATCTTCATCTTATGCAGGGCTGCAGGGGATAGTTGCTTACTGAAATCCAGACGGGCCGCATAATCCGGGGCTACGCCCGCCAGTTTAAACACAGGGTCCTGGTCCGGCATCACATCGTTAGTGAGAGCCGGTTTGGTGATATTTTTATGAATAAAGTCTTTCAGCAATGTGTCCGGGTCATTAACTGAATGCACCACACCGACAACTGCGCTGGCTTCCCGGCCCATTGTGGATTTCAGCAGGCTCAGTGTCTGGATTAGGGCTTTACCATGCAACTGCATAAAATCCTCCCAGATTTGTTTTGCGCGAATACCCACAAGGGCGTCGTGCGCGTGGATGTACTTTCCGGCTAATTCCGCAGCCTCCTGCGGCAAAAGTGCATTCTCACATTCCTGAGCCGCCAGCAGATCGTCAAAATCCTCAAGCGTTTCACGCCCCAACGCAATTTCCGCGCGCAGTTTTTTCATTTCCTTTGAGACTACGCCCTGGCTTTTACGAAACAGCGTACGCCACTCCTCACTCAGTGCGTTCGTTGTGGCTTCCATTTCAGCGCGACGCTGGCGGATTGCCGCAATATTATCCGCCGCCGCTTTCTGCTTACGACGTGCATCAATCCATGCGTTTCTGGCTGTGTTCAGGGTTTCCAGTGCCCGCTGCGTTACAGCCGGAAAAGTGGAAAGGTTGTTATTTTCTACGATGTTGTTCATGACTTCTCCTGTCGGGTTGGTTCGCTACGTCAATTGTGTCGTGGCTGACACAAGCTCACTATCAGTGCTCAGTGTGTGGTGGCTGGCACATCGCACGTTTGCGGTTACTCGGACGTGGCTATGAAAGCCAGCCAGATAAAAATGCCCTCTGTTTCAGTCTGCTTTATGTCCCCGATGCGGTGGAACAGGTGAAACATGTGTTACAGCATTGTTTTATAAGCTATTTATATGCCCAGCCCAGGTGGAACATTGCAGGTAACAAGGTGGAACAGCGGATCGGCTGGCGTTCCACCTGTTCCACCTCACTATTTCAGAAGGTGGAACAGGTTCAGCCCCTGTAAAATACGGTTGTTCCACCTGTTTCACCTGTTACCCTTAATAAATAAGACTCACGCAAAGCCTTATCCCGGCACCTCGCTGTTGAAGACATAGAGCCTGCGGGGATTCATCTCTGGCGGGCGAATGGTTGTCTGGAGCTTTCCGTCGGCAGAAGGCAGCAGATATCCACGATCCGCGCACAAACGCGCCACCTTGCGCGGGTCAAATCCCCGGCAGATTTCTTTCCAGCCGGACGGCATGACGTAGAACGTGGTGAAGGCTTCCGTGCCCTGTGCGGTACTCCCTTTCTCAACCCTGCGCCAGCCCACCATATTGCCGGGGCGGTTGCGTTCGTCGTGCCAGTCTGCAAAGCGGCTGTACTGATTCGCGGTAAAGAAACTGCGTACCTGCTCCAGTGCGGCAATATCTTCCTGGTTGGCGGTGTGCCCGCGATCTTTCAGCCATGCGTTCAGGCAGACGCGGGTTGCCCGCAGGGCTTCCCCCTCAGGCCAGCCGGTGATACCCAGACGGGTTGCCAGCTCGCCCGCCATCGCCACCAGTGCAAAGCGGTTCACTGCCCGGCCCACCTGATTGCCCGCATCTTTCGGGGTCAGGGCGGCGGTATATTCCTTCATCAGTGACTTTGCCTGTGCCGTCAGCCCGTTAAGGTCAGCGGTCAGGGCTTTCAGCCACTCCCTGAACGGCGAACCGTAATAGCTGGACGTGGCCCACTCCAGATGTTCCGCCAGCGCCTTGCCGCTGTCGAAGCCGTGCAGCTCCTCAAATACGCCAAACTTCCCGGAATCGCTGGGGATCTGGATCATCCTGACTTCCATCCCGGCAAAGGTACGCTCACCGGCTTTTGCCGCATGTTCAGTCAGTGACAGCTCGCCGGTTGAAAAGAACAGCAGCCGCCACTGCTTACGGGTGCGCAGTTCACCGTCCGTACCGGCACGGCCCTTCCCCTGACCGTTTGCCAGCATGTAGGCGATATTGCCTGCCTCGCGTCCGTCCACCTCCCGGATCTCATCAAGCATCATGGCGGCATCGTTGCGGCGGCTGGCGCATCCCTCCAGCGCGTTGCCGGTTGCCCGCCACGTCTGCCAGTAGTCAGGCCCGCCGCAGACGGAAGTTGCCGCTTTCATGGTGGTGGTCTTACCGTCCGTCGATTCCCCCTTTAGGTGGTAGCCGCCGCCGTCCATACCAACCAGCCGTAACAGGGGGGCAGCAAAGGCCAGACTGACGGCAAACGCCACGCGGGAGTTGCCGGTGCAGTAGCGGGAAACGTGCTCCCGCCATTCCTCCGTTGTACCTGACACACGGAAATCGCGCCCCTGCACGGAAGTGGTCTGGAGAATGACACCCTCAGCACCTTCACCGCTGACCTCATCCTGCAGGACATAAACCTGACCATGCCAGCCAGTGCGGCTGACGCAGGTCACGCGGCGTTCCGGTTTACAGAGCGAGATATATTCCATCAGGCGGGCGCGGGCCTCACCGGTGGTGCTGATATAGGACAGCCCGTTAACCAGCAGTACCCGGCGCAGCTCCTCACCGCTGCCGCTCAGCATTTCCATCGGCATCGCCCAGCGGCGGCGCTCTCCCCACGTATCTTCCCACTCCAGCAGTCGCCCGAAGTTACCGCCATCAGCATCGCAGGTGATTGCCGTTACGCGCAGCGGGTTGCATATTTTGACGTTCTGGATTTCCGTCTCACCGTTGCGCTGTACCTGTTTTTCATACCAGAGATATTCCTGGGTTAGACGGAACCCGTACGGCAGCTGCGTGCGTCCCTCCCCGCACAGCACCAGACCGTTGCGAAAGGCTTCACGGGCACGGGTAATACCGTGCTCCCGATGGAAATCATTCCAGTCGGTCTTAATCTCTCCCGGTGGCAGCGTCATCCAGCCGCCAACGGCTTTTGCCGCCCGCTCAGCAAAGGATCTGCCGGGATTTTCGCCCCCGTCATGAAAATCGTTATCACCGGCGATGATAATTTTCACCTCAGGCCAGCGTGCCCGCAGCGATTGCGCCACGTTAGGCAGGTTGCCCGCCGATATGGCCGCCACAACGCATCCGGCGGTGAGCTGGCTTACCGTCAGCGCCGTGGCATAACCTTCGGCAATCACCACCTGTACCGGCGGTTCAGACGGTAACGGGCTGAGCGCCACAAACGCGCCTTTCATCGTGCTGCCGGGCAGTATGCTTTTTTCACCCGCCGGGGCGATAAGCTGCGCACCGGTCACGGCTCCGGTGTTGGTCGTGAGCGGTAACAGCAGGGAACCGGCAGGAAAATCCTTACCGCTGATATGCTGCGCGCTACCGGTGAGGGAGGCCGGGTATCCGGCGAACCCTTTTCCGGTCAGATAGGGGCTTTCTCCCAGGCGGCTATCTTTCATAAGCGCCGCCACAGTAAGACTCATGTCGCGTTTAGGAGCTTTTTGCCTGGCGGGCTTAACGGGTAGTTCCTGCACATCCGACGCATTAAGCACCTGCGCCACCTCCTGCGCAGCCTTTCTGACGCCGTAACCGGTCATGAGCTTAACCAGATCCAGACCGTCACCATTGCCGCACTGGCTGCAAATCCACGTCCCACGCCCGTCAAGGTCATCGAGGCGAAAACGATCCTTGCCCCCACATTTCGGACATGGACCGTGCCTGCCGTTTTCAGGTATATCAATACGCAGCATCTGCAGAATAACGGGCCATTTCCCCCGAGCTGCGGCTGAAATCTGCGTAACCGTCTGTGTTGTCATACTTCCCCCTGATACAGCGCCACACCCGTGCTGCAGAAATCATCAAAGGCCGCCGGAAGCGTGCGGTACAGCTCCGCCATCACTTCACAGCCGCGCACGGTCAGTACCGGCGGTGCTGTCAGCAGTGACGGCTCCAGCATGTCGGTCAGCAGTGCCAGCGCGACAGCGGCGCCCTGTGCTTCGCCGTACTCTTTAATCAGTGCGCACTCGATATGCAGGGCAATGGCCATTTCAATACGCTCAACCGTCAGGCTGTGCGGACCATACTGATCGCTGCTGGTTTCGTTCAGCATTTTCTGACGCCATGCCGAAGCAATTGCCCGACGGTACAGCGCGGTGGTCATTTCTGCCGGAAAAATGGAAACCTGCGGCTGGTTCATTGGATGCCTCCTTCAATCAATGCGCAGCTCTGCGCGATATCCGTCAAATCTGCCCTCAGGTACTCCATCAGCGCGGCGATGCCTGGCGCACAGCCTGCATCCAGCGTTCCGCCCTGACACGGGTATTCAGAAAAGAGAAGCTGGAGCATGTCGCAGGCATTTCTTGCGCGGGTCAGCTTTCCGAAACCGTCCTCTGACAACCCATAGGAAAAAGCACCGGTATTGTGTTTTTCAGGCAAAGCGTGGCCCTGAGCACCGTTGTGCCCGTTTGAGATATTCATCATGGATTACTCCGTTTTCAGCGGTGTTTTGTCAGAGAAACTTTGAATAGTGTTTGTCGTCAGGTTCAGCAGAACGCCGTATGCTGCGCTCCCGCCAGCGGGTAAATGCCACAGAAGGATGCAGTGTCAGCGGGCCGGAGCCACTGCCGCCTGCCGGAGCTGGCGAAGGCTTGAAAAGTGGCGCATCAAACAGGCGAGTATACTGCTGCTCAAACCATGCCAGAGGGCAGGAAGAAAGCTTATTGTCGCTGTCATGACGAATCAGCACTTCGCAGCTGAATTCAGGGTTAACCAGCGCCACGGAGGGCGATGCTTCAATTAATCTCATAATCGTGACGGTCCAGCCACGTTCATGCTGCCAGCGTTCGCCGGGCTGAGGATAACTACGCATGGTTACCTCCACACGGAATACGCCCGGCAAAGCTCAGCACATAGTCAGGAGCAAGCCTGAGACGAGCTGAACACTCTCTATCTGCCGTGATCCTCAACGTCTGAGGGCGTGCACTACGCTGGCTGCGGTTGAACGCGGTAAATAACCAGGTACACTTCTGTTTAGCCATTTTCGTTACCTCATATAACGGATTGGTCAGAAGCCCGGCTAGTGTTTCAGCACTACCGGGCTTCGCGCTCACAAGGTGAATCGCACCTTCTTTTTTAAAGCTACCCCCAAGTGAATCGCACTTCAAGTCTTTTATTATCATTTTTTTTGCGTATACTGAATCGCACTTACTATAAGGAGATCCAGTAATGGCAACAGGTTCAACCAACAACAAGTCACAACAGCTTAATGCTCGATTCCCACATGATGTGGTTGCCGAATTAGAAAGCAGCCTCGAAGATGGTGAGACTAAAGCGCAATTTATTGTTACAGCTGTTAAGGGCGAGATTAAGCGCCGCCAGCGTAGGAAAGCAAAGCTGGCACCGGAAAGCTGAATGACGTAATGCACAATGACAGAAACCTCTTGGCTGATTTCACTAAACAAACATCCTTGCGAGGCCATCAGTATTTTCTGTTGGTCTTTTTTGTGATGATGATTTTGGCCTCCTCGCGCTGCATTAATTTGTCCTCAGATATATTGATTCACTTCCAACTGAGGTAATTGAGCCAGATTTTCTACGCTTGATAGCTTTCATTCTGTAGATTAATTGTGTTTTTTAGCTGCCAACCAGGCACGTATCTCTGCAGCATCATAAACAGAGACACGTTCTGAGAGTCGGGTAGATTTTGGGAAGTCGGGTTTGCTTCTTTCCCAGCGCCAGAGAGTGACAGTGGTAACTTTAAGAAAGTCAGCTGTTGCTTTGGGTCTGGCATGACCTTGTTGAGGATATGTGTGCATATGTATTTACCTGCCGTGTTAAGTTATCTAAGTGATTAACACAGCAGATTTAAATACGTTTTTGACTTAAACTGTTCTAAATTTTCAACTGTTTATTGAAAATTTTAAAGATTTAGATAGCGCTCAAGTGTGGGTGAAGATGGGATGTCATAATCAATCTCAGTTCCTTTTGACTTCAAATCCTCAAGATATTCCCTTAAGATTTTGTGTCTATTGTTTGCTGTAGTTGATAGTATGTTTTTATTTATTGTTGGGTTTGATTGTATTAGGAATCTAATAAAATTAGATAGTTTCTCTTTGTGAGGTAAGATCTGCTTAATATCATGGCTTTCATTTTCATCAGGATTAATTAAATCCTCCATGAATGGTAGTGGTTTTCCACTTAGTGCATGTGTGTAAATTTTATCGATTGTCTCTTTAGTTATAAAGATATTGTCTAGGTTTATCACCGGTCTTTCATCTATCTCAGGCTGGAAACTATTCGACAATATTTTGTCAGAGGGTGTCAAGGCACTCAGTTTTGTTTCTTCAAACACATTACCTGTATCTTTAAGTAGAACGGATAAATTCCTTGAGTCGATAGACCATATATCGCTGATAAAGCAATTAAATTCATAAGTTGTTGAAAGTGTATTTTTGTGAATCAAAGGGAGGATTAGGTCATCTTTTGCTGTTATGAGTTTGTACACTTTTGAGTGACGGGACCATATCTTATTGATTCGAGTCAATTCGTTAAAGGTTAAATTTCCATCAAAATATAGTTGTAAGGGATTGTCTTCTGCGTTGTGATTCCCTATCTTAATTCTTAAAACACCTTTTGTTTTTTGTAGGTTAATACCCAAAGTTATAACACCAACATCATGCCAATGTAGAAAATCCTCAATTTCACAGTTGAGTAATTTTGCTGCTCGTGATATTGAACAATATTCAAGGGGGGGTATTTTATTAAGTACCCAAATATTCTTTTCATTTTTATGGCTCATCAGATGTATTCCCTATCAATAATGCTGTGTTTTTAAGCCCCATATCGTACGGAGCGACATATCTCTCTGTATTGAACGACAGGTAATCAGACCACCACTGCATCATCTGGCGGCGTTCCTGCATGTGTTGTGCAAGATGCACATATGCTGCCCGTACTTCATTCCTTTCCTGATGGCTCATCTGCCTTTCAACCGCATCACGAGACCAAAGCCCTGATTCCGTGAGGGCAGAACAGGCCATTGCCCGGAATCCATGCAGGCAAACATCAGCCTGAGTATCGTAACCCATCGTTCGCAGGGCCTTGTTTACGGTGTTCTCACTCATTGGTTTGTACGGATTGCTGTCACCTGGGAATACCAGCAAATATTCACCACTGATCTTTTGGATATCCTCCAGTACTTTAATAGCTTGGGTAGAAAGCGGGACGTAATGTACCGCCCCCATCTTCGCACCACGATCTGAATATTTTACCCCAGAGATCTTTTCCCGTTGCCCAGGTATTGTCCAAAGACCGTTTTCAATGTCGATCTCTTCCCACCGGGCATGGCGAAGTTCGCTGGAGCGTACGAAAGTGTGCAAGGAAAAGAGAACTGCCAGCCGCGTTAATGGTCTGCCAGTATAATTTATCGCTTTAGCTATCAGCTCTGGTAAACGTTCGAGCGGTAGGGCAGGGCGATGCCTTACTTTGGGATTGGTAATCGCACCTTTCAGATCGTGGGCTGGATTGTAATCGACAATCCCACGCTGGACGGCATAACGAAAGATACTACCCATAGTGGTTTTCACCCGTCCAGTGGTCGCACCAATGCCTTGTCTGGTCATCTCAATCAATATTGGAAGAAGGTCACGTGTTTTTAGCGTATCAATGGGCTTTGAACCTATAGCCGGAAACAGATGATTTTCCATTTCCCGTAGAATTTTGGTGCGGGTAATTTCCTTCCATTCAGGATGCCCCATCGTCCCACTATGCCATTCTCTGGCTACTTCCTCGAATTTGGGGGACGCTGGTCCGTCCTTTTCAGACTTTTTTGCTTCACGCGGGTCACGGTCATCTGCCAGTAGTTGTCTAGCTTCGTCACGACGCTTTCGCGCTGCAGCAAGCGGAACGTCCGGGTAAACCCCTAATGCCAACGTAGCTTGTTTACCATTAAAGCGGTAATTCATTCTCCATGCCTTGGTCCCATTCTTTTTGACCAACAGATAAAGGCTTCCACCATCCGTTAGTTTGTAGTCAGCATCCCTAGGCTTTGCGTTCTCGATTTTTTTAGGCGACAGCTCGTTTAAAGCCATATGCAGTAAGCCTCTGACAGTACATTGATGGTATCGGGATATCGAACCGACGAATACCATCAAAGATACCATCAGAGAGATGTAATGTCATGAAATGACCTGAAATGAATAATGGGCCTACATGGCGCTAAATTGCTGGATTAGAGAGGATTTGTGTAATGACGTGAAATGCTGTGAAAGAACTTTAGATTGTCCCCTGCAGGAATCGAACCTGCAACTAGCCCTTAGGAGGGGCTCGTTATATCCATTTAACTAAGGGGACGAGGCGGCACGAGTATAGCGTTATTTACACTTTGCGTTAAGCGCATCGCCGCCTGACTGCTCAAAGAGTCACCATTCAGGTTGATTTTTTTGCCGCTTTATCCTTATTTGCCTGCGCCTTAAGCTCGGCTTTGCGTTTATTCGACATGTCGTTACGGATTTGGGCATGGCTTAGCAGCGCAAAGATAAACGTTCCGCCGCAGATATTGCCTGCCAGCGTCGGAATGGCGAACGGCCAGAAAAAATCGCTCCAGTGAAGCGTGCCGTTAAAGACCAGGTAGAGTATCTCAACGGTACCGACCACGATATGCGTGGTATCCGCCAGCGCAATCAGCCAGGTCATCAGGATGATCACCACGATTTTAGCGCTACCGGCAGAAGGGAACATCCACACCATTGTGGCGATAATCCACCCGGAGATGATGGCATTAGAGAACATTTCGACCGGCGTGTTTTTCATGACATCCATACCGATCTTCACAAACGCGTCCCGGGTGGGCTCATCAAATATCGGCATATATTCGAACGCCCAGGCCGCAATGCCCGTGCCGATGATATTTCCCAGCAGAACCACGCTCCAGAGCCTCATCAATAAACCGAAATTACCGAGGGTAGGGTTTTGCATTACCGGCAGAACGGCGGTCACGGTGTTCTCAGTAAAAAGTTGCTGGCGGGCCATGATGACGATAATAAAGCCGAAGGTGTAGCCGAGGTTCTCCAGTAAAAATCCGCCGGGCACGCCCTCCAGCTGCACATGAAATATCCCTTTCGCGAGCAGCGAGGCGCCCATTGAAAGTCCCGCCGCGATAGCTGACCAGAAGAGGGCCATGGCATCGCGCTCCATCTCCTTTTCGCCGTCCTGGCGTATATGTTCGTGGATGGCCATCGCACGGGAGGGGAGGCGATCCTCATCAATCTCTATCTCCTCACCGCGCGCTTTCTCCTCGCTTTCGATTTCATGTTCCTCATTATTTTCGCCAATTTTGTCTTCATCCACTTCTTTCATATCTGCTCCCGGAGGTTGATCTTTCTTTTAAGCGTAGCGGCTTTTATCGGGATGCCTGTGGGGATGCTCTTAAATTGGCGGGAATGACAACAAAGGTGATACATCTCGTTCAAAGACATTATAAAATTGCCAGCGAAACGAATTCCAAAAGTCCGGCTATGCTGAGATCAGAGTCACGGTGATTACTGCCCGTAATTGTACTCATAGACATCGGTAAACGTGCTGTTACAATCACTTGCACGTTTTCAGACGGAGCGCCAGATGCTCCGTTACGGATGGCAATCAACGATAGCCATACTGCACAGGGAGATATTTATGAAACTTCGGCTGTCGGCGCTTGCGCTGGGCGCGACGATGCTTGTGGGCTGCGCCAGCTCCGGGGAGCAAACGGGACGCTCCGATCCTCTCGAAGGATTTAACCGTTCTATGTATAGCTTTAACTACAACGTGCTGGACCCGTACGTGGTTCGCCCGGTGGCAGTAGCATGGCGCGATTACGTTCCACAGCCTGCGCGTAACGGGTTAAGCAATTTTACCAGTAACCTGGAAGAGCCTGCGGTGATGGTCAACTATTTCCTGCAGGGCGATCCGTATCAGGGGATGGTGCACTTTACGCGCTTCTTCCTGAACTCCCTGCTGGGGATGGGTGGCTTTATCGATGTCGCAGGTATGGCAAACCCGAAACTGCAGCGTGAACAGCCGCACCGTTTCGGCAGTACGCTGGGGCATTATGGCGTCGGTTACGGCCCTTACGTTCATCTGCCGTTCTATGGCAGCTTCACCGTGCGTGATGATGGCGGCGATATGGTGGATACGCTGTATCCGGTTCTGTCGTGGCTGACCTGGCCGCTGTCGATTGGTAAATGGACGGTGGAGGGGATTGAAACCCGCGCGCAACTGCTTGATTCAGACGGCCTGCTGCGCCAGTCGTCCGATCCGTACATTATGGTGCGTGAAGCGTACTTCCAGAACCATGACTTTATCGCCAACGGCGGCAAGCTGAAGCCGGAAGATAATCCAAACGCGAAGGCTATTGAAAACGAACTCAAAGATATTGATTCGGAATAAATAAAAAAGGTGAGCAACGCTCACCTTTTTTGATCCCTGCGCGATTAGAACGCGTAGTTGAAGTTAGTACCGAACAGCCAGGCTTTACCTTCAGAGGTAAACTCGTACGGGCCTTCCTTGAAGGTCACTTTCTGACCATGCATATAAGAAACGCCCGCATCGACAGAAGCATTCTCGTTGAACGCGTAGGTTGCGCCAGCACTCACCCAGAAGCGGTCCTGATCCGGAATGGAGATGGAGCGCTTATCAGCCGGCACCGGGCTGTCATCGAATGCGATACCGGTACGGAACGTCCAGTTGTCATCCATATAATAGGTGGTACCCAACGCAATGCGATAGGCGTCGTGGAAGCTCTCGTCCTTATAGAACAGCGTTTGACCGTTGGTGCCGGTCGCTTTCAGCTCCTGGAACTGGCTCCAGCTGGTATAGGCCAGGCTATAGTGAATAGCCCACTGTGGCGCAACGCGGTTGTAACCGGAGACTTCCCACATTTCTGGCAGATGCAGCGACAGTGAGCCAGGGACAGTTTGACCGGAAGTCCCCCACGGGATGGTGGTGCCCGCGCCCGGAACCAGGTTGTTGACCGGCGTCAGGATGCCGCTCTTGTAATCGCCGTCGAAGTCAATTTTCACTTCGGAACGATAGGTCAGGCCCCAGCGGTTGTTTTTGTCCAGTTCGTACAGGATACCGGCGTTCCAGCCATAGCCCCACTCATCGCCCTTCAGGCTGGCAATTTTGTTGCTGTTTTTCGGCAAGCGAGCCGTTTGTTCACCGGAGTAACGCTCAATTTTTGCATCAGCGTAGACGGCATCAAAGCCCAGACCGAAGCTCCAGCTGTCGTTCAGACGATAAGCACCGCTCAGGTTCAGGTTCAGCGTTGTCAGGTCTGTTTTACCGCCGTATTCGCCTGCCGGGTAGTTGTTGTTGAACTCGGTAGCAAGGCCATAGTTAGACGTGACGGATGCGCCCCAGCCAAACTGTTCATTGATCGGTGCAACGAAGTGCAGGTTAGGTACCCACGCCGTTGGCGCAATGTTATCTGCTTTCAGGCTCGCACCAGAAGGTGACGTGCCGGAAATGTTGACATCAGGATCGATATACACCGCACCAGCAGAGAAGGTCGGGCGATCGAACATCATGATTAATGCAGGGTTACGGCTTGCGTTACCAGCATCATCAGCGATTGCACCTTCCCCTGAATACGCACGGCCAAGGCCAGAGGAAGAAAATTCGTTTAGCTGAAAGCCCGCTGACCAGGCGGAAGTAGAGACGATTGCCACTGCGACTGCCAGCGCAGTCTTGTTGAACAGGGTTTTCTGGCTCATGACCATAACCTCATTGAGTTATTTTTATTCAATAATTGTTACATACCGTAACAGGAGCGCGAAGTGTAGGGTCTGAGGTATGACAGACAAATCAGACCAGTGGCCAGAGTATAGGTCCGACCAGCCTGAATGTTGCAAGTTTGTTTATTAATATTTTCAAACATGTTTCTTGAAACGAGATCTGGTTGGCAAAATTGTGACCATCGCGGCTCACTCAAAAGGGTGGTTTTTGTTTTAGATCATTTTTTAGTGTGATATCGGTCACTTATCCGATTTTGCGCCATTAACGGCTGGAGAGAGCCAGCGCTGGGGCGTAAAATATCAGCATCGTGTTTATCTCGCGCGCTGCGCGAATACAGAGGAAATTGAGCTATGAGTAAATGCAGTGCTGATGAAACCCCGGTTTGCTGCTGTATGGATGTTGGCACCATCATGGACAACACCGATTGCACCGCGTCTTACAGCCGTGTGTTCACCAACCGCGCCGAAGCCGAAGAAACGCTGGCCGCGCTGAGCAAGCGCGCGCGTGATGTGGAGTCCGATCCGTGTGAAATCAAATCTACCTTCACGGAAGTGGACGGTGGCGTGAAGCTGGATATCGACTTTGTGTTTGCCTGCGAAGCTGAAACGCTGATTTTCCAGCTGGGTCTGCGTTAATTCCTGCGGTCTGGTGCCCTCACCCCAACCCTCTCCCACGGGAGAGGCCGCAAACACTAAAAACGGTAACCTACGGGTTACCGTTTTGCTTTTACCCTGGGCATTTTCTTTTTCTTCTCTGTGTTTTACCTCGCATTTTTATGCTTCCCTGATTGGCTGAATGTAAAAAAATGGTTAAGACTGTTATCAGGTCAGACCACTTTATGTTCATGTAAAATTTTTTCACAGGGGAAGGTTATGAGTCAGGCATTACCGCTAATCACCCGACAAGGTGACCGCATTGCCATTGTCAGCGGTCTGCGTACGCCGTTTGCGCGTCAGGCGACGGCGTTTCACGGTATACCGGCTGTCGATCTGGGGAAAATGGTAGTGGGTGAGATGCTGGCTCGCAGCGAAATTCCGCCTGAGGTCATCGAACAGCTGGTCTTCGGCCAGGTGGTGCAGATGCCTGAAGCCCCCAACATTGCGCGGGAAATTGTTCTCGGTACCGGCATGAACGTTCATACCGACGCCTACAGCGTCAGCCGCGCGTGTGCGACCAGCTTCCAGGCGGTAGCAAACGTGGCGGAAAGTCTGATGGCAGGCACCATTCGCGCCGGGATCGCAGGCGGCGCCGATTCTTCCTCCGTACTGCCGATTGGCGTCAGTAAAAAGCTGGCCCGTATTCTGGTGGATGCCAATAAAGCCCGCACCACCGGTGCGAAGCTCAAACTCTTCTCGCGTTTGCGCCTGCGCGATCTCATGCCCGTGCCGCCTGCCGTAGCGGAATACTCCACCGGCCTGCGAATGGGCGATACCGCCGAGCAGATGGCGAAAACCTACGGTATCACCCGCGAGCAGCAGGATGCGCTGGCGCATCGCTCGCATCAGCTGGCTGCGAAAGCCTGGTCGGAGGGCAAACTCATCGATGAGGTCATGACCGCCTACACGCCTCCCTATCGAGAGCCTCTTACTGAAGACAACAATATTCGTGGCACCTCGACGCTGGCGGATTACGCCAAACTGCGCCCGGCGTTTGACCGCAAGCACGGCACCGTGACGGCGGCCAACAGTACGCCGCTGACCGATGGTGCTGCTGCGGTGATCCTGATGACGGAGTCGCGTGCCAAAGAGCTGGGCATCACGCCGCTGGGCTATTTGCGCAGCTATGCCTTCACCGCCATTGATGTCTGGCAGGACATGCTGTTAGGTCCGGCGTGGTCCACGCCGCTGGCGCTGGATCGCGCGGGGCTGACGCTGGCGGATTTAACCCTGATTGATATGCACGAAGCCTTTGCCGCGCAAACCCTCGCAAACGTCCAACTGCTGGCAAGCGAGCGTTTTGCGCGCGACGTGCTGGGCCGCGCCCATGCCACCGGCGAAGTGGATCAGAGTAAATTCAACGTGCTGGGTGGCTCGATAGCCTACGGTCATCCGTTTGCAGCCACGGGCGCGCGTATGATCACCCAAACATTACACGAGCTACGCCGCCGCGGCGGCGGGTTTGGTCTCGTCACCGCCTGCGCGGCGGGCGGTCTTGGCGCAGCAATGGTTCTGGAGGCTGAATAATGGATATGCCATCTGCATTTAATCTGACGGTTCGCCTCGATAACGTCGCGGTTATCACTATTGATGTGCCTGATGAAAAGATGAATACCCTGAAGGCCGAGTTCGGCACTCAGGTTCGCGCCATGCTCAAGCAGATCCGCGAAAATAAAGCGATTCGTGGTCTGGTTTTTATCTCGGCCAAGCCGGATAACTTTATTGCCGGGGCCGATATCAACATGATCGCCCGAGCGAAAAGCGCTCAGGAAGCAGAAGACCTGGCGCGTCAGGGCCAGCAGGTAATGGCTGAAATCAACGCTTTGCCGGTCCCGGTTATTGCCGCGATCCACGGTGCCTGTCTGGGCGGCGGGCTGGAGCTGGCATTGGCCTGTCACAGCCGTATCTGCACCGACGATGCGAAAACCGTTTTAGGGTTGCCGGAAGTGCAGTTAGGCCTGCTGCCAGGCTCGGGTGGAACACAGCGTCTGCCGCGTCTGGTTGGGGTTAGCACCGCCCTGGAGATGATCTTAACCGGCAAGCAGCTACGCCCCCGTCAGGCGCTGAAAGTGGGGTTGGTTGACGACGTCGTTCCGCACACCATTTTACTGGACGCTGCCGTTGAACTGGCGCTGAAGGGACGTCAGACAAAACGTCCTCTCCCCGTGCGCGAGCGCGTGCTGGCAGGGCCACTGGGGCGCGCGCTCCTGTTCAACATGGTGGGCAAAAAAACCGAGCAAAAAACCAAAGGCAACTACCCGGCGGCAAAGCGCATTCTGGAAGTGATTGAAACAGGGTTGTCGCAGGGAAGCAGCAGCGGCTATGCCGCTGAAGCTAAAGCTTTTGGCGAACTGGCGATGACGCCGCAGTCGCAGGCGCTGCGCAGCATCTTCTTCGCCAGTACTGAGGTGAAAAAAGACCCAGGCAGCGAGGCAGAGCCTGCTCCGCTGCGCGCCGTTGGCGTGCTGGGCGGTGGGCTGATGGGCGGCGGCATCGCGTTTGTTACCGCCAGTAAAGGCAAATTGCCCGTGCGTATCAAAGACATCAACGCAAAGGGCATCAACCACGCGCTGCAGTACAGCTGGCAGAACCTTGATCGGAAGGTCAAACGCCGCCATATCAAGGCAAGCGAGCGTGATAAAACCCTGGCGACGATCTCCGGCACGACGGATTACAGCGGTTTTGCACACCGGGACCTGGTGATTGAAGCCGTATTTGAAGATCTGGCGCTTAAGCAGCAGATGGTGGCTGACGTGGAGCAGCACTGCGCACCGCACACCATTTTCGCCTCAAACACCTCGTCTTTACCGATTGGCGATATCGCGGCGAAAGCCGCTCGGCCGGAGCAGGTCATTGGTCTGCACTTTTTCAGTCCTGTCGAAAAAATGCCGCTGGTGGAGGTGATTCCGCACGCCACGACCAGCCCGCAGACCATCGCCACCGTGGTGAAGCTGGCGAAAAAACAGGGTAAAACCCCGATTGTGGTCGCGGACAAGGCTGGTTTCTACGTCAACCGTATTCTGGCACCCTATATCAACGAAGCGATGCGGCTGCTGACGGAAGGGGAGAAAATCGAGCACGTCGACGAGGCGCTCGTAAAGTTTGGCTTCCCCGTCGGGCCAATCCAACTTTTGGATGAGGTGGGAATAGACACCGGCACTAAAATTATACCTGTGCTGGAAGCCGCATATGGCGAACGTTTTACCCCGCCTGCAAACATTGTTTCTGCAATTTTGAAGGACGATCGCAAAGGCAGAAAAAATGAACGCGGTTTCTATCTTTACGGCGCGAAAGGGCGTAAAAGCAAGAAACAGGTCGACCCTTCGGTTTATGGGCTTATTTCGGCCACCGGTCAGGGAAAACTGTCTGCCGTTCAGTGCGCTGAACGTTGCGTCATGATGATGCTCAATGAAGCGGCGCGCTGCTTTGGTGAACAGGTGATCAAAAGCGCGCGCGACGGCGACATCGGCGCGGTATTTGGTATTGGTTTCCCGCCGTTCCTTGGCGGCCCGTTCCGTTACATGGACACTCTCGGCGCGGGTGAAGTGGTTGCCATTCTGCAACGTCTGGCCTCGCAATACGGTCCGCGGTTTACACCGTGTGACGAATTATTGCAGATGGCGGAGCGGGGCCAGACATTCTGGCCTGCAAGGGAAACTGATTTCGTAAACTGAAGTCAAAGAAGGGTAAATCCTGAGGTGAATGAACCTGTTCTGGCGATTTTGTAAACAGAGATTGACTATACTTACGCCATTGAGGTAAAAAACAGCGTTTCATTCACCGAATGGATCAGGCACAATGCCCGGCCATCGGGTTTTCTACCTCAGAGCATTAATCGCGGGTAGTTAACGCCGGTGATTCTGGTTAACAAAAGCGGTGCAATATGCAAGTTTTTATCATGCGTCACGGCGACGCGGCACTCGATGCCGCCAGTGACTCAGTACGTCCTTTAACCGTCTGTGGCTGTGACGAATCCCGTCAAATGGCGACGTGGCTTAAAGGTCAAAAAGTGGACATTGAACGCGTTCTGGTGAGTCCGTTCCTGCGTGCAGAACAGACGCTGGACGTGGTAGGGGAGTGTATGAACCTGCCATCCAGCGTGGACGTTCTCCCTGAGCTGACGCCATGCGGCGATGTCGGTCTTGTCAGCGCTTACCTTCAGGCGCTGTGCAATGAAGGTGTCGCTTCCGCATTGGTCATTTCCCACCTGCCGCTGGTCGGCTATCTGGTATCTGAGCTGTGCCCGGGCGAAACGCCGCCAATGTTCACCACTTCTGCCATTGCCAACGTCACTCTCGACGAAACCGGCAAAGGGGTCTTCAACTGGCAAATGAGCCCGTGCAACCTGAAGATGGCAAAAGCCATCTGACGTGACGTGTGACAGGGCGGGGTACTACGTATTACCCGCCCTTCTGTCAGGGCAACTCTGGCGGCTGCCACTCCTCAACTTCAATCAACACCAGCAATGCGGCATCTCCGCCGTACTCTTTCGGTGCCTGATGAAACGCCATCACGTGCGGGTGCTGAGCCAGCCACAGCGGCGTCTGTTGCTTCAGAATGTGTTTACCGTGGCCGTGCATCACGCAGGCGCAAAAAACGTGTTCGCGGCGACAGGCGGCAATCAACGCCCCCAGTTCCTGTTTCGCCTGCATCTGCGTTAAGCCGTGCAGATCGAGAAACAGCTCCGGCGAATAATCACCGCGGCGTAATTTCTTCAGTTCAAAATGGCTGACGTCTTCACGCACGTACTTCACAGCCCCTTGCGTATTGAGCAGCGGCTGAAATTCATCTGAAAAATAGTGGCTGTTATCCGCCTGCTCCTGCAGCAACCGTTTGACCGGGACTTCGCTGATTTTTTTACGCTGCGGGCGGTGGACAATCGTGTCCTGCGCAATTTTACGCGTCCCGGTCATCAGCTGGCGGAATAGAGCCTGATCCTCCTCGCTGAGCGATGTTTTCTTTTTCATTCGTCATTCTCATCTCGTATTTCCGATAGTGTACCCGACTAAACGCATTTTTTAACCTCAAGCGGTACGCGTCATTGCTGATTTATCGCCGTCTTCATGGCAAACTAGCCGCCGAAAATTATGCGAGCATGCCCTGGAGGAAAGAGTGGATAAAATATTTGTCGATGAAGCAGTAAACGAGCTGCATACCATACAGGACATGTTGCGCTGGTCGGTTAGCCGCTTCAGCGCCGCCAATATCTGGTACGGTCACGGTACCGACAACCCGTGGGATGAGGCCGTTCAGCTAGTGCTGCCGTCTCTTTACCTGCCGCTGGACATTCCGGAAGACATGCGCACCGCGCGCCTGACCTCCAGCGAAAAACACCGCATCGTTGAGCGCGTGATCCGTCGCGTAAACGAGCGTATCCCGGTCGCCTATCTGACCAACAAAGCCTGGTTCTGCGGCCACGAGTTTTACGTCGATGAACGCGTGCTGGTACCGCGTTCGCCGATTGGCGAACTGATCAACAACCACTTTGAAGGCCTGATTAACCATGAGCCGCAGCACATTCTGGATATGTGCACCGGCAGCGGCTGCATCGCGATTGCCTGCGCGTACGCCTTCCCGGACGCGGAAGTGGACGCCGTCGATATCTCCACCGACGCGCTGGCCGTGACCGAACACAACATCGAAGAGCACGGTCTGATCCATCACGTCACGCCAATCCGCTCTGACCTGTTCCGCGACCTGCCGACGCTGCAGTACAATCTGATCGTCACTAACCCGCCGTACGTCGATGCAGAAGACATGTCCGATCTGCCGAACGAATATCGTCACGAGCCGGAACTGGGCCTGGCGTCAGGCTCTGACGGCCTGAAGCTGACCCGCCGCATTCTGGCCTGCGCGCCGGATTACCTGACCGATGACGGCGTTCTGATTTGTGAAGTGGGCAACAGCATGGTACATCTGATAGAGCAGTACCCGGATGTGCCGTTCACCTGGCTTGAGTTCGACAACGGCGGTGACGGCGTCTTTATGCTGACTAAAGCGCAGCTGCTCGACGCGCGCGAACATTTCAGCATCTATAAAGATTAATCCAGCGGGCTTCGGCCCGTTTCACAACGCTCAAACACAAACAACAACATCGGAGCCGTGATGGCAGGAAACAGTATTGGACAGTTATTCCGCGTAACCACCTTTGGCGAGTCGCACGGGCTGGCGCTGGGCTGTATCGTTGATGGCGTACCGCCAGGCATCGAACTGACTGAAGCAGATTTACAGCACGACCTCGACCGCCGTCGTCCGGGCACCTCTCGCTACACCACGCAGCGTCGCGAGCCGGACCAGGTTAAAATTCTCTCCGGCGTCTTTGAAGGCCGCACCACCGGGACCAGCATCGGTCTGCTGATTGAAAACACCGATCAGCGCTCCCAGGACTACGGTGCTATCAAGGACGTGTTCCGTCCGGGCCACGCTGACTATACCTACGAGCAAAAGTACGGCTTTCGCGACTATCGCGGCGGCGGACGCTCTTCCGCGCGTGAAACCGCGATGCGCGTGGCCGCTGGCGCGATTGCCAAAAAGTATCTGCAGCAGAAATTTGGCATCGTTATCCGCGGCTGTCTGACCCAGATGGGCGACATTCCGCTGGCGATCAAAGACTGGGATCAGGTCGAGCAAAACCCGTTCTTCTGCGCCGATGCGGACAAGCTGGAAGCGCTGGACGAGCTGATGCGCGGCCTGAAAAAAGAGGGCGACTCCATTGGGGCGAAAGTTACCGTGGTGGCAGACGGCGTCCCGGCTGGCTGGGGCGAGCCGGTATTTGACCGTCTCGACGCCGATATCGCCCACGCGCTGATGAGCATCAACGCGGTGAAGGGCGTCGAGATTGGCGACGGTTTCGACGTGGTGGCGCTTCGCGGCAGCCAGAACCGTGACGAAATCACGAAAGCGGGCTTCCAGAGCAACCATGCGGGCGGCATTCTGGGCGGTATCAGCAGCGGACAGCAGATTATTGCCAACATCGCGCTGAAGCCAACCTCAAGCATCACCGTGCCGGGCCACACGATTAACCGCGATGGCGAAGAAGTTGAGATGATCACCAAAGGACGTCACGATCCGTGCGTGGGGATCCGCGCGGTGCCGATCGCAGAAGCGATGCTGGCGATCGTGCTGATGGATCACTTCCTGCGCCAGCGCGCGCAGAATGCGGACGTGACGACCACCATTCCACGCTGGTAAACATGAAAAAAACCGCAATTGCTCTGCTGGCGCTGCTGGCCAGTGGAGCCAGTCTGGCCGCCACGCCGTGGCAAAAAATCACCCATCCGGTGGCGGGAAGCGCGCAGTCCATCGGCGCCTTCTCTAACGGCTGTATTGTGGGCGCGCAGGAGCTGCCGCTGCAATCGGATACGTACCAGGTGATGCGTACCGACCAGCGTCGTTACTTCGGCCACCCTGACCTGGTGCTGTTCATTCAGCGACTGGGAAACCAGGTGCATAACCTGGGGCTGGGGACGATGCTGATTGGCGATATGGGGATGCCTGCCGGTGGCCGCTTCAACGGCGGGCACGCCAGCCACCAGACCGGACTGGATGTCGATATCTTCCTGCAGCTGCCGAAAACGCGCTGGACGTCTGCGCAGCTGCTGAAACCGCAGGCGCTGGATCTGGTCTCGGGCGACGGCAAACGGGTCGTTGCCTCCCGATGGTCACCGGAGATTTTCAGCATGATCAAGCTGGCGGCAGAAAATAACGACGTCACGCGGATTTTCGTCAACCCTGCCATCAAGCAGCAGCTCTGCCTGGATGCGGGAACCGATCGCGACTGGCTGCGCAAAGTGCGCCCGTGGTTCCAGCATCGTGCGCATATGCACGTTCGTCTGCGCTGCCCGGCGAACAGCCTGGAATGTGAAGATCAGCCGTTACCTCCGCCAGGCGATGGCTGTGGTTACGAACTGCAAAGCTGGTTTGAGCCGGCAAAACCTGGAACCTCTAAGCCTGAGAAGAAGACACCGCCTCCGTTGCCGCCTTCCTGCCAGGCGCTACTGGATGAGCATGTACTTTAATGGATAATTTCGTCGATCTGTTTATGGTGTCACCGCTGCTGCTGGTGGTGCTGTTCTTTGTGGCCATGCTGGCCGGTTTTATCGATGCGCTCGCGGGCGGCGGCGGGCTATTGACCGTGCCCGCGCTGCTGGCGGCAGGCATGAGCCCGGCGCAGGCGCTTGCCACCAACAAGCTTCAGGCCTGCGGCGGCTCGCTCTCCGCGTCGCTCTATTTTATCCGCCGTAAGGTGGTGAGCCTGGCCGATCAGAAGCTCAATATCCTGATGACCTTTATCGGCTCCACGTCGGGCGCGCTGCTGGTGCAGCACGTGCAGTCCGATATTTTGCGCCAGATCCTGCCGATTCTGGTTATCTGCATTGGCCTGTATTTTTTACTGATGCCGAAGCTCGGTGAGGAAGACCGCCAGCGTCGTCTGCACGGCCTGCCGTTTGCGCTGATTGCCGGCGGCTGCGTCGGTTTTTACGACGGTTTCTTCGGCCCGGGCGCAGGCTCGTTTTACGCGCTGGCGTTCGTGACGCTGGCCGGGTTTAACCTCGCCAAATCCACCGCCCACGCCAAAGTGCTGAATGCGACCTCGAACCTCGGCGGCCTGCTGCTGTTTATCATTGGCGGCAAGGTTATCTGGGCAACAGGTTTTGTGATGATGGCAGGGCAGTTTTTGGGCGCGCGCGCGGGCTCGCGTCTGGTATTAAGCAAAGGACAAAAGCTGATCCGCCCGATGATTGTTATCGTCTCGGCGGTGATGAGCGCCAAACTTCTTTATGACAGCCATGGACAGGAGATCCTCACCTGGTTGGGGATGAACTAATGAACAGTACGCATAAATACGAACAGCTGATTGAGATCTTTGACGGCTGTTTTGCTGATGATTTTAATACCCGTCTGATTAAAGGCGACGACGAACCGATCTATCTTCCTGCTGATGCAGAGATTCCGTATAACCGCATCGTCTTTGCCCACGGTTTTTACGCCAGCGGTTTGCACGAGATTTCGCACTGGTGCATCGCGGGGAAAGCGCGGCGCGAGCTGGTGGACTTCGGTTACTGGTACTGTCCGGACGGGCGTGACGCCGCCACGCAGGGCCAGTTTGAAGACGTGGAAGTGAAGCCACAGGCGCTGGAATGGCTGTTCTGCGTGGCGGCGGGTTTCCCGTTCAACGTGAGCTGTGACAACCTTGAAGGCGACTTCGAGCCAGACCGTATCGTCTTCCAGCGCCGCGTTCATGCGCAGGTGATGGAGTATCTTGAGAAAGGCATCCCGGAACGTCCGGCGCGCCTGATCGGGGCTTTACAGAATTATTACCACACGCCGGAGATCACGGCGGAATGCTTCCCTTGGCCGGAAGATCTTTAACAGAGGAAAGAAGATGATCGCAGAATTTGAATCACGCATTCTGGCGTTAATTGATGACATGGTGGAACACGCCAGTGATGATGAGCTGTTCGCCAGCGGTTATCTGCGTGGTCACCTGACGCTGGCGGTAGCCGAGCTGGAAGCAGGAGACGATCACTCTGCCGACGCCGTTCACGCTGAAGTCACTCGCAGCCTGGAGAAAGCCATTCTGGCCGGGGAGCTCTCTCCGCGCGACCAGTCACTGGTACTGGGCATGTGGGACAATTTGTTCCAGCAGGCTAAACGCTAAGCCGCCTTCTCTTCCCTCTCCCCTTTGGGGAGAGGGTCAGGGTGAGGGGATTCGACCGCACCCTACTTAACCCTTTTCCCCTTCAGCAGTTTCCGTACCCACAGTCGATTCGGGTTCAGCCCCGCAAGCGTGGTTCTGTCCAGCGGAACAGGCTCATTGCTCATTTGCGCGGCTAACGTTTCAGCCAGCAGCGGCGCGGAGCACAATCCTCGCGATCCTAATCCGCCCAGCATGAACAGTTCCGGATAAACCGGAGCACTCACCGCCGCATCCCGGTTTTCTGCCAGATCCTGGTAGGCCTCAAGCGTTGCCTCATAGTCCGGCACGTTTCCCGCCATTGGCAGATGATCGCGGGTCGCACAGCGCACGCCGCAGCGCGCTTCGCCCTCGCTGACGTTAACCTCTTTCGCCCACGCCGCATTCGGGAAACAGTCAATCAGGCGCTGGCGGTTTTGCTGCTGATCCGCTTCGCTGTAGCGCATATCCGCTTCGCCACGGTGGTAGCTGGCACCTATGCAGTGATGAGCATTTGACGGATTTTGCGGCGTTAGATAGCCGTCATAGCACAGCACCTGATGCAGCTTGCTCAGTTCGGGCGCGGTCGGGATATGGCTTACCTGGCCGCCGACCGGATAAACCGGCAACGTCTCTGTCTGGATAAACTGGCTGATGTTGTGCCCGTTTGTCAGCACAACGCTGGCATGGTGAGCCTCTTTACCATCAGCAAAACGCAAAGTCCATCGTTCTGACCGGCTGAGCGATTCAACTTTATGGGCATAATGCACCGTCAGCCCGCGTGACTGCGCCAGGCTAATCGCCGCCGCGGTCAGTTCAGCCGGGCACAGCCAGCCGCCGAGCGGATACTGAATGCCGCCACAGCCGGTTTCCACGCCAGCGGCGTCTGCCACCTCCTGCGCGCTGACCGCGCGGGCAATCTCCTCCGGCAAGCCCAGCGACAGCATCTGCGCGATTTTTTGCTGGCTCTTTTCATCCCAGCCGAGCTGCGTCACGCCGCACCAGTCGTGGTCGAATGCCACCGGCAGCGTGTCGTACAGGCGACGGGCGAAGGTAAAGGCCGCGGGGAAAAACTGGAACAGGGCCGGATCGTGCGCGCTTAAAAGCGGGTAAAGCGCGCCCTGGCGGTTGCCGGACGCGCCGCTGGCCGGCGCCTCGTCAGCGCAGTAGAGCGTCACCTGCCAGCCCCGGTGCAGCAGCGCGAGAGAGAGCAGGGCACTGGCGATCCCTCCGCCAACAATCGCCACTTCGCGCGATGCGCTGGCGCTGCGCGTAAACCAGGGAGCCCGAGCGGGAATGTCCAGCGTCTGCTCCATCGTGCCGACCAGCATGTCGCGCTTGCGGCCAAAGCCTTTGGTCTTCTGCATGGTGAAGCCCGCGTCCTGCAGGCCGCGGCGAACAAAGCCGGCTGAGGTAAAGGTGGCGAGCGTTGCGCCGGGACGCGCCAGCCGCGCCATCGCGCTAAACAGATGCTGGCTCCACATGTCCGGGTTCTTGGCGGGCGCAAAGCCGTCCAGGAACCACGCGTCCACCGTCTGGTTCATCGAGTCGTCGAGCGTATCGGTCAGATCGTTAATGTCGCCCAGCCATAAATCCAGCGTCACCCGTCCGCCGTCCAGAATCAGACGGTGACAGCCGCCGATATGCGGCGGCCACTGCGCCTGAAGCTGCTCCGCCCAGACTGCAAGCTCCGGCCAGCGCTGGTGGGCGAGCCGCAGATCGTGCGCGGTGAGCGGGAATTTTTCGAAACTGATGAAATGTAATCTTTGTAGCGTAGCCTCAGGGTGCGCAGCGTGAAACTGGTAAAACGCCTGCCAGAGGGTTAAAAAATTCAGCCCGGTGCCGAATCCGCTTTCCGCGACCACAAACAGGCTCCGCGGGTGCGTCGGGAAGCGGGCGCTGAGCTGGTTTCCGTCGAGGAAAACATAGCGGGTTTCTTCGAGTCCGTTATCATTAGAAAAATAGACGTCATCAAAATCTCGGGAAACAGGTGTACCCTCAGCGTTAAATTCGAGGTTGGCGGGTTGTATAGCGTTTTGTTTCACGTAAGTTACTCGTCTGACAGGCAGTGGCACGATCTTAACGATGTGAGTCCATCGGTGCAAATTTCCTCAGAAAATGTCTGATCGGACTTGTTCGGCGTACAAGTGTACGCTATTGTGCGACTCGAAACTTTTTATAGTGCGACTTACAGAGGTATTGAATGAAACGTGCAGTGATTACTGGCCTGGGCATTGTTTCCAGCATCGGTAATAACCAGCAGGAAGTCCTGGCATCTCTGCGTGAAGGACGCTCCGGGATCACTTTCTCTGAAGAGTTTAAAGATTCAGGTATGCGTAGCCACGTATGGGGTAACGTCAAACTGGACACCACCGGTTTGATTGACCGTAAAGTGGTTCGTTTCATGAACGATGCCTCTATTTATGCTTATCTCTCCATGCAGGAAGCGATCAAAGATTCTGGCCTGAGTGAAGAGGTTTATCAGAACAACCCGCGCGTGGGCCTGATTGCCGGTTCCGGCGGCTCGTCAAAAGCGCAGGTATTCGGTGCTGACGCAATGCGCAGCCCGCGTGGTCTGAAAGCGGTAGGTCCGTACGTGGTCACCAAAGCCATGGGTTCTGCGGTTTCCGCATGCCTGGCGACCCCGTTCAAAATCCACGGTGTGAACTACTCCATCAGCTCCGCGTGTGCAACTTCCGCACACTGCATCGGCAACGCGGTTGAGCAGATCCAGCTGGGCAAACAGGACATCGTATTTGCTGGCGGCGGCGAAGAGCTGGGCTGGGAAATGGCCTGTGAGTTCGACGCGATGGGCGCACTGTCCACCAAGTACAACGAAACCCCGGACAAAGCCTCCCGTACCTATGACGCGCACCGTGACGGTTTCGTCATCGCGGGCGGCGGCGGTATGGTTGTGGTTGAAGAGCTGGAGCACGCGCTGGCGCGCGGCGCGCACATTTACGCTGAGATCGTGGGCTACGGCGCGACGTCCGACGGCGCCGACATGGTTGCACCGTCCGGCGAAGGCGCGGTGCGCTGCATGAAGATGGCGATGCACGGCGTTGATACCCCAATCGACTACCTGAACTCCCACGGTACCTCTACTCCGGTAGGCGACGTGAAAGAGCTGGGCGCGATCCGTGAAGTGTTCGGCGACAACAGCCCGGCTATCTCTGCAACCAAAGCCATGACCGGCCACTCTCTGGGCGCGGCGGGCGTGCAGGAAGCGATTTACTCACTGCTGATGCTGGAAAACGGCTTTATCGCCCCGAGCATCAACATCGAAGAGATGGACGAGCAGGCGGCTGGCCTGAACATCGTGACCAAACCAACGGAAGCGACGCTGACTACCGTCATGTCCAACAGCTTCGGCTTCGGCGGCACCAACGCCACGCTGGTTATGCGCAAGCTGAAAGCATAAGCGTTTGAATGTATAATAGAAGGGAGCCGGAAGGCTCCCTTTTTTATGCCTGAACACGGAGTTATGCATGAAGGCTGTTACCCCCGAGAAGGGCACTCCTTCCGGGAACCTTTCTCTTTTCCGCATCGCCTTTGCGGTATTCCTGACCTACATGACCGTTGGCCTGCCGCTGCCGGTGATCCCGCTGTTCGTTCATCAGGAACTCGGCTACGGCAACACCATGGTCGGCATTGCCGTGGGCATTCAGTTTTTAGCCACGGTGTTAACCCGCGGCTACGCCGGACGGCTGGCGGATCAGCACGGTGCAAAACGCTCGGCCTTACAGGGCATGTTTGCCTGCGGGCTGGCGGGCGGCGCGTGGCTGCTGGCCGCTCTCCTGCCGGTCGACGCCGCGTATAAATTTGCGCTGCTGGTGGTGGGCCGTTTAATCCTTGGCTTCGGTGAAAGCCAGCTGCTGACCGGCACCCTGACCTGGGGGATGGGGCTGGTGGGGCCTGCGCGCTCCGGCAAAGTCATGTCCTGGAACGGGATGGCCATTTATGGCGCACTGGCCGCAGGCGCGCCGCTGGGGTTGCTGATCCACAGCCAGTTTGGATTTGCGGCGCTGGCGGGTACCACCATGGTGCTGCCGCTGCTGGCGTGGGCGTTTAACGGTTCAGTGCGTAAAGTGCCCGCGCACAAAGGCGATCGTCCTTCGCTGTGGAGCGTGGTGGGGCAAATCTGGCAGCCGGGGCTCGGGCTGGCGCTTCAGGGCGTGGGGTTTGCGGTGATTGGCACCTTCGTCTCCCTCTATTTCATGAGCCGCGACTGGGCGATGGCGGGCTTTACGCTGACGGCCTTTGGCGGCGCGTTTGTCCTGATGCGCGTCCTGTTCGGCTGGATGCCGGATCGCTTTGGCGGCGTGAAGGTGGCGGTGGCGTCGCTGGTGATCGAAACCATTGGGCTGGTGCTGCTCTGGCAGGCGCCGGTCGCCTCCGTGGCGCTGCTTGGCGCCGCGCTCACCGGCTGCGGCTGTTCGCTGATCTTCCCGGCGCTGGGCGTTGAGGTGGTGAAGCGCGTGGCGCCGCAGGTGCGCGGTACGGCGCTGGGCGGCTATGCGGCGTTTCAGGATATCTCATACGGGGTAACCGGGCCGCTGGCGGGGCTGTTGGCCACCTCGTTTGGCTACCCGTCCGTCTTCCTGGCCGGCGCGTTTTCCGCGGTGGTGGGGATCGTGGTGACGCTGGTGGCGTTTCGCAGGACTTGAGCCGTTGTAGGCCCGGTAAGCGGAGCGCCACCGGGCAAAACGTCAGGCAACCAGCCAGAAAATCGCCAGTGCAATCAGTAGCGCAATAAACATCAATCCCGGACGGGCAGAGAGCGTTCTGAACGTCTCTACAACGGGCGCAAACAGCGGGCTGTAGATCGGCTGAACGTTTCTTACCTCCGGCACGCCGCCTTCCCGCTCGGCGCGGCGAATGAAGATCTGATTGAGAAGATCCTGCACCTGCGCGGTGGTCAGCACCGTTTGCGGCGTGGCCTGCCAGTTCTGCTGGGCGTAATCCCGAATCACCTCGAGCTCGTGCGGCTCCAGCGGCTGTTTAAGCGCCGCCTGAACGGTATGCAGGGTAGGGGCGCTCTGGGTGCTGAGCGTCTGGCGCGCCTGTAGCCAGGTCACCAGATGGGTAAACTGTTTGGCCGGAATCAGCTCGCCCGCCTTCACGCCGGACAGTTCGAGCATGGATTGCCAGATAAGCTTCGTCGACTCGCCGGTCGCGGCGGCCAGTTTGGTCACCATCTGGTTCAGCGTGTTGTGCTCGGCAGGCTGCAGCGGGCGCTCGGTTGACGGGCGTACCTGAGGCTGAGGAATAGATAACTGATTGTTCTGCAACAGCGTCAGCACGGTTTTAAGCTGGTCTGGCGTCAGCTGGCTCAGGGCGGTCTGGCCATACTGCTGACGGATAAAGTCACTGACTGCCTGACGGTTATTTCCCTGGCCCAGCAGCTCGGTCAGCTGCGTGACAATCTGGCGCGTGGTGTGGTTCTGCTGCGCGGTCGTAATACGCTGGTTGAGATTTTGCTCGGCGGCAGGGAAATGGCGCGACTGCAGCGGTGCGTCGTTCCTCACGCCTAAATCATGCTTTACCCCGGCCCAGACTTCCGCGTTTTGCTGCGAAGTCAGCGCTATCAGGCGCGTGATCAGTCGCTCCAGCACGGTGCGCTGTTGCGTGGATAGCGGCTGTTCACCGGCAACGTTTGGCGTGACGGGGCTTTCACCCGGAGGGCGTGGCGGCGTACCTGAAATGGGCTGCATCGTCAAAAATCCTTAAAGTCAAAACTCAGCGTAAACCCGGCATACGTATATGCCTGGCGGCCAGATTATGGCACACTTGGCAGGTTTTCTTCCTCTCAAACAGGTACTCAGACGTGAAAATCCTCGTTGATGAAAATATGCCTTACGCCCGCGAGCTGTTTAGCCGCCTCGGCGACGTTAAGGCTGTCCCTGGTCGCCCGATTCCGGTTAACGAACTGGATGACGCAGACGCGCTGATGGTGCGCTCGGTGACCAAAGTAAATGAGGCGTTGCTTGCCGGTAAAGCGATTAAGTTTGTCGGAACCGCAACGGCAGGGACCGATCATGTGGATGATCAGTGGCTGAAGCAGGCCGGAATCGGTTTTTCCGCCGCGCCGGGCTGTAACGCCATTGCCGTCGTGGAATACGTTTTCTCCTCGCTGCTGATGCTGGCCGAGCGCGACGGTTTTGCGCTAAAAGACCGCACCGTGGGGATTGTCGGCGTGGGTAACGTTGGCGGGCGCCTGCAAAAGCGCCTTGAAGCGTTAGGGATCCGCACGCTGCTGTGCGATCCGCCGCGCAAAGATAACGGTGACGACGGGGATTTCCGCGCGCTGGATGAGCTGGTTGAACAGTGCGATGTGCTGACGTTCCACACGCCGCTGTTTAAAGAGGGGCCGTATAAGTCCCTGCATCTCGCGGACGAGGCGCTGATTCGCCGTCTGAAGGCTGGCACTATTCTGATAAATGCCTGCCGTGGCCCGGTGGTGGATAACGCCGCGCTGCTGAAATGTCTGAATGAAGGGCAGGACCTCAGCGTGGTGCTGGACGTCTGGGAGCCGGAGCCGGATCTCAACGTTGAGCTGCTGAACAAGGTTGACGTTGCTACCGCGCATATCGCGGGCTATACGCTTGAAGGTAAAGCGCGCGGCACGACGCAGGTGTTTGAAGCTTACAGCGCCTTTATCGGCCATCCGCAGCAGGTGGCGCTGGATACTTTACTCCCCGCGCCTGAATTTGGCCGCATTACCCTGCATGGCCCGCTCGATCAGGCAACGCTGAAAAGGCTGGTGCATTTGGTGTATGATGTGCGCCGCGACGATGCGCTGCTGCGTAAGGTGGCGGGGATCCCGGGTGAATTTGACAAGCTGCGTAAGAATTACGTTGAGCGCCGCGAGTGGTCTTCCCTGTATGTGATGTGCGACGACGCAGCGGCTGCGACGTTGCTCAAGAAACTGGGTTTTAACGCCGTTCATCACCCGGCGCATTAATGTCTTCATAATGCTCCCTGTCGGATACGCCGACAGGGACGCTTTTTTATTTCTGGAGTAAACCACCATGTCTGAAGGCTGGAACATTGCCATTTTAGGTGCCACGGGTGCCGTGGGCGAAGCCCTGCTCGAAACTCTTGCCGAGCGTCAGTTCCCGGTGGGCGATATCTATGCGCTGGCGCGCACCGACAGCGCGGGCGAGCATCTGCGTTTTGGTGGTAAATCCGTGATGGTTCAGGATGCGGCCGCGTTTGACTGGACCCAGGCGCAGCTGGCGTTTTTCGCCGCGGGCGCTGAAGCCACGGCGTCTTACATTGAAGAGGCGACCAATTCGGGTTGTCTGGTGATCGACCTGAGCGGCCTGTTCTCCCTGGAGCCGGACGTGCCGCTGGTGGTACCGGACGTCAACCCGTTTGTGCTGGCTGACTACCGCAACCGTAACGTCATCGCGGTACCGAACAGCCTGACCAGCCAGCTGCTGACCGCGCTGAAGCCGCTGATCGACGACGGCGGCCTGTCGCGCATTACCGTCACCAGCCTGCTGTCCGCGTCGGCGAACGGTAAAAAGGCCGTTGACGCGCTGGCCGGGCAGAGTGCGAAGCTGCTGAACGGCATCCCGATCGACGAAGATGATTTCTTTGGCCGCCAGCTGGCGTTCAACATGCTGCCGCTGTTGCCGGATCGTGAAGGTTCCGTGCGCGAAGAGCGCCGTCTCGTCGACGAAGCGCGCAAGATTCTGCAGGATGAGGGGCTGATGATTTCCGCCATCGTCGTGCAGTCCCCGGTCTTCTACGGCCACGCGCAGATGGTCGGTTTTGAGGCGCTGCGCCCGCTGGCGGCAGAAGAAGCGCGCGATGCGTTTGGCCGCGGTGAAGATATTGTTCTTTCCGAAGAGAGCGAGTTCCCGACCCAGGTTGGCGACGCCACCGGCAGCGCGCATCTCTCCGTTGGCTGCGTGCGTAACGACTACGGTATGCCGGAGCAGGTTCAGTTCTGGTCCGTTGCCGATAACGTTCGCTTTGGCGGCGCGCTGATGGCGGTCAAGATTGCCGAGAAGCTGGTGCAGGAGTATCTGTACTGATGTCCGAAGTGGAACAAAAGCCGGTTCATAAAATTGCCCTCGGTATTGAGTACGATGGCAGTAAATATTATGGCTGGCAGCGTCAGAATGAGGTGCGCAGCGTTCAGGAAAAGCTGGAGAAAGCGCTCTCACAGGTGGCAAACGAGCCGATTAGCGTCCTGTGCGCGGGACGTACGGACGCGGGTGTTCACGGCACGGGGCAGGTGGTTCACTTTGAAACCACCGCCGTGCGTAAGGATGCCGCCTGGACGCTGGGTGTAAATGCGAATTTACCTGGTGACATCGCGGTGCGTTGGGTGAAAGCTGTGCCGGATGATTTTCACGCGCGCTTCAGCGCGACGGCGCGTCGCTATCGCTATGTCATCTACAACCAGCGTCTGCGCCCGGCGGTATTAAGCCAGGGCGTGACGCATTTTTATGAACCGCTCGATGCAGAACGCATGCATCGCGCGGCGCAGTGCCTGATTGGTGAAAATGACTTTACGTCGTTTCGTGCGGTGCAGTGTCAGTCCCGTACGCCGTGGCGTAACGTCATGCACATTAACGTCAGTCGTTATGGCGCGTATGTGGTGGTGGATATCAAAGCCAATGCCTTTGTACATCATATGGTGCGGAATATTGTAGGCAGCCTGATGGAAGTGGGCGCCGGACACCAGCCGGAGAGCTGGATTGCAGAACTGCTGGCAGCGAAGGACAGAACGCTTGCGGCAGCAACGGCGAAAGCGGAAGGGCTTTATCTGGTCTCGGTAGACTATCCGGATCGGTTTGACCTGCCAAAACCGCCAATGGGCCCGCTGTTTTTAGCGGACTAAACAAAGGTGCAATTAAGGCTTAGACAATATGGACGTAATACGTTTTCTGATTGATTTCATTCTGCATATTGATGTTCACCTGGCGGAGCTGGTCGCGCAGTACGGCGTCTGGGTTTACGCCATTCTGTTCCTGATTCTGTTCTGTGAAACCGGTCTGGTCGTTACCCCGTTCCTGCCGGGAGACTCGCTGCTGTTCGTGGCCGGTGCGTTATCTGCCCTGCCAACCAATGACCTGAATGTCCACCTGATGGTCGTGCTGATGATCGTCGCGGCGATTATCGGTGATGCGGTCAACTACACCATCGGGCGGGTGTTCGGTGAGCGGTTGTTCAGCAATCCGGACTCGAAAATTTTCCGCCGCAGCTATTTAGACAAGACCCATGCCTTCTATGAACGTCATGGCGGAAAAACCATTATCCTTGCGCGTTTTGTGCCTATTGTGCGCACATTTGCACCGTTTGTGGCGGGAATGGGCCATATGTCCTATCGTCATTTTGCAATGTATAACGTGGTAGGGGCCCTGCTGTGGGTACTGCTGTTTACCTATGCAGGCTACCTGTTTGGCGACCTGCCGGTGGTTCAGGAAAACCTTAAGTTACTGATTGTAGCGATTATTGTGCTTTCCGTACTGCCAGGCATTATCGAAATTATTCGTCACAAACGTGCGGCGGCAAAGCAAGCGAAGTAAATGCACGCTGGCGGTTCGACCACTTTTTTATCCAAAGTTTCGGGCTGTTATGTTTTAATGTGCAACATTCATGGTCTGTTGGAGGCAAAAATGGCATTATTCGCCTCTTATAGCAAAACTGGCATACGACCAGGTTCAGGCAGAAAGGTTATCAATGAGCTGGATTGAACGAATTAAAAGCAACATTACCCCGACGCGCAAAGCGAGCATTCCTGAAGGGGTATGGACGAAGTGTGATAGCTGCGGCCAGGTTCTGTATCGCGCAGAGCTGGAACGCAATCTTGAGGTGTGTCCGAAGTGTGACCACCACATGCGTATGTCGGCGCGCAACCGCCTGCATAGCCTGCTGGACGAAGGTTCTCTGGTAGAACTGGGCAGCGAGCTTGAGCCAAAAGACGTGCTGAAGTTCCGCGATTCCAAAAAATACAAAGATCGTCTGGCCTCTGCACAGAAAGAGACCGGCGAGAAAGACGCGCTGATCGTCATGAAAGGCACCCTGCACGAGATGCCGGTTGTTGCCGCCGCGTTTGAGTTCTCCTTTATGGGCGGCTCAATGGGCTCCGTGGTGGGCGCGCGCTTTGTGCGTGCCGTTGAGCAGGCGCTGGAAGACAACTGTCCGCTGATCTGCTTCTCTGCCTCCGGCGGTGCACGTATGCAGGAAGCGCTGATGTCCCTGATGCAGATGGCGAAAACCTCTGCGGCGCTGGCGAAAATGCAGGAGCGCGGTCTGCCGTACATCTCCGTGCTGACCGACCCAACCATGGGTGGCGTCTCCGCAAGCTTCGCGATGCTGGGCGACCTGAACATCGCTGAGCCAAAAGCGCTGATCGGCTTTGCCGGTCCTCGCGTCATCGAGCAGACCGTTCGTGAAAAACTGCCGCCGGGCTTCCAGCGCAGTGAGTTCCTCATTGAGAAAGGCGCTATCGATATGATCGTCCGCCGTCCGGAAATGCGCCTGAAACTGGCCAGCATTCTGGCGAAGCTGATGAATCTGCCAGCGCCTAACCCGGATGAGCCGCGCGAAGGCGTGGTGGTACCGGATCAGGAACCCGAGGCCTGATAACTGAAAAGGGCAGGGCCAGATGGCGCTGCCCTTTTGCTTTATAACCTGTTAATGACAACCGGGCATTATGGAAAATAAAAGCATTCCCCAAGCCACGTCGCCCCTGGCCGCGTGGCTTTCTTATCTGGAAAACCTGCACAGTAAAACCATTGATATGGGGCTTGATCGCGTAAGCCAGGTTGCTGCTCGTCTCGACGTGCTGAAACCGGCGCCTTTCGTGTTTACCGTCGCCGGAACCAACGGTAAAGGGACGACCTGCCGCACGCTGGAATCAGTTCTGATGGCGGCGGGTTATAAGGTTGGCGTCTACAGCTCTCCGCATCTGGTGCGCTACACCGAGCGGGTTCGCGTGCAGAACAGCGAGCTGGCGGAATCTGCCCATACGGCGTCGTTCGCGGCTATCGAAGCTGCGCGCGGAGAAACCTCATTAACCTATTTCGAATACGGTACCCTGTCAGCGTTGTGGCTTTTTAAGCAGGCGCAGCTGGACGTGGTGATCCTGGAAGTGGGGCTGGGCGGGCGTCTGGATGCCACCAATATGGTGGATGCGGACGTGGCGGTGGTCACCAGCATCGCGCTGGATCATACCGACTGGCTGGGCCCGGATCGTGAAAGCATTGGCCGCGAGAAGGCCGGTATTTTCCGGGCGAATAAGCCCGCCGTGGTCGGCGAGCCGGACATGCCGCATACCATCGCTGATGTAGCAAACGAGAAGGGCGCTCAGCTCCTGTGTCGCGGCGTTGACTGGCACTATGAGGTGCAGGACAACGGCTGGCGCTTCAGCGATGCGCAGGGCGTGCTGGACAACCTGCCGCTGCCGCAGGTACCGCAGCCGAACGCGGCAACTGCGCTGGCGGCACTGCGCGCCAGCGGATTAGCGGTCAGCGAGCAGGCAATCCGTGACGGCATTCAGAATGCGCTGCTGCCGGGTCGTTTCCAGATAGTCAGCGAGTCACCGCGTCTGATACTCGACGTGGCGCACAACCCGCATGCGGCGGCGTATCTCGCAGGACGTCTCAAATCGTTACCAAAAACCGGGCGCGTGCTGGCGGTTATCGGTATGCTTCATGATAAAGATATCGGCGGGACGCTGGCCTGCATGGAGAGTGTGGTCGATAGCTGGTATTGTGCTCCTCTGGAGGGGCCGCGCGGCGCGACCGCTGAGCAGCTGATGGAGCATCTCGGCAAAGGCGCAATCTACTGTAGCGTGGCGCAGGCCTGGCATGCCGCGATGGCGGAGGCTAAACCAGAAGATACCGTGCTGGTGTGTGGCTCTTTCCACACGGTGGCACATGTCATGGAAGTGATGGACGCGGGGAGAACCGGTGGCGAGTAAGTTTCAGAACCGTTTAACAGGAACCATTGTGCTGGTCGCGCTCGGGGTGATTATTCTTCCCGGGCTGCTCGACGGGCAGAAAAAACATTATCAGGACGAGTTTGCAGCCATTCCGCTGGTGCCGAAGCCGGGCGACCGCGATGAGCCGGATATGCTGCCAGCGGCGACGCAGGCGCTGCCTGCGCAGCCGCCTGAAGGGGCGGCGGAAGAAGTCCGCGCGGGCGATGCCGCTGCGCCGTCGCTCGACCCGTCGCGTCTGGCGGCGAATAACAACATCGAGATCGATCCGGTACCGGTAGAGAAGCCAAAGCCTGTTGAAAAAACGAAGCCGGTAGAAAAACCGCAGCCGAAGCCACAGCAACAGCGAGATAAAGCAGCAGAGCAGCTGGCTGCAGCGTCTGAAACCCCACCGCCGGCGAAGCAAGACGCAGCGCCGACCGGCAAAGCCTATGTTGTGCAGCTGGGGGCGCTGAAAAACGCCGATAAAGTCAACGAGGTTGTCGGAAAACTGCGCAGCGCGGGATATCGTGTTTACACTTCACCTTCCACGCCGGTGCAGGGTAAAATTACCCGCATCCTCGTGGGGCCTGAGGCGTCGAAAGACAAGCTGAAAGGGTCGCTGGGCGAGCTGAAGCAGATCTCCGGGTTGAGCGGTGTGGTGATGAGCTACAGCGCGAACTGATAAGATCTACCCCCTCACCCCGGCCTTCTCCCCAAAGGGGAGAGGGTGAAAGTCGCATCGAGCGCGTTTGTATCATACTGCATCGTACAGTTCCCTCTCCCCTTTGGGGAGAGGGTTAGGGTGAGGGGCGTTGAACATTTTTTCAGCGCCTTTTTTATTTACGCGCGGGAAGGAAATCCCTACGCAAACGTTTTCTTTTTCTGTTAGAATTCGCCCCGAACTGGATGACAGGGCGTTTAATCGTGGGACACATATGGTCTGGATTGATTACGCCATCATTGCGGTGATTGGTTTTTCCTGTCTGGTTAGCCTGATCCGTGGCTTTGTTCGTGAAGCGTTATCGCTGGTAACCTGGGGTTGTGCTTTCTTTGTTGCCAGTCATTACTACACTTACCTGTCTGTCTGGTTCACGGGCTTTGAAGATGAACTGGTCCGAAATGGAATCGCCATCGCGGTGCTGTTTATCGCGACGCTGATTGTCGGCGCTATCGTGAATTACGTGATAGGTCAGCTGGTCGAGAAAACCGGTCTGTCAGGAACGGACAGGGTGCTCGGCATCTGTTTCGGGGCGTTGCGAGGCGTGCTGATTGTGGCCGCGATCCTGTTCTTCCTGGATACCTTCACCGGGTTCTCCAAAAGTGAAGACTGGCAGAAATCGCAGCTCATTCCAGAGTTCAGCTTCATCATCAGATGGTTCTTTGACTATCTGCAAAGCTCGTCGAGTTTTTTGCCCAGGGCATAAACCCTGAGATGTGGCTTAACGAGGAAAAGACGAATGTGCGGTATTGTCGGTATCGCCGGTTTCATGCCGGTAAACCAGTCGATTTATGACGCGTTAACGGTGCTTCAGCACCGTGGGCAGGATGCTGCGGGTATCATCACCATTGATGCAAACAACTGCTTCCGTTTACGTAAGGCCAATGGCCTGGTAAACGATGTGTTTGAAGCCCGCCATATGCAGCGTCTGCAAGGTAATATGGGGATCGGTCACGTTCGTTATCCTACTGCTGGCAGTTCCAGCGCCTCTGAGGCACAGCCTTTCTACGTCAACTCACCGTATGGCATCACGCTTGCCCATAACGGCAACCTGACCAACGCTCATGAGCTGCGTAAGAAGCTGTTCGAAGAGAAACGTCGCCACATTAACACCACCTCTGATTCAGAAATCCTGCTCAATGTGTTCGCCAGCGAGCTGGATAACTTCCGTCACTACCCGCTGGAAGCAGACAATATCTTCGCTGCCATTGCCGCGACCAACCGCCAGATCCGCGGCGCGTACGCCTGCGTGGCGATGATCATCGGTCACGGTATGGTCGCCTTCCGCGATCCAAACGGCATTCGTCCGCTGGTACTGGGCAAGCGCGACCTCGGCGATGGCCGTACCGAATATATGGTTGCCTCTGAGAGCGTGGCGCTGGATACCCTGGGCTTCGAGTTCCTGCGCGACGTTGCGCCGGGCGAAGCGGTGTATATCACCGAGAAGGGCCAGCTGTTTACCCGTCAGTGTGCCGACAACCCGGTCAGCAACCCGTGCCTGTTCGAATACGTCTATTTCGCCCGTCCGGATTCCTTCATCGACAAGATCTCCGTCTACAGCGCGCGCGTGAACATGGGCACGAAGCTCGGCGAGAAGATTGCCCGCGAGTGGGACGATCTCGACATCGACGTGGTTATTCCTATCCCGGAAACCTCCTGCGATATCGCTCTGGAGATCGCCCGTATTCTGGACAAGCCATACCGTCAGGGCTTCGTGAAGAACCGCTACGTTGGCCGCACCTTTATTATGCCGGGCCAGCATCTGCGCCGTAAGTCCGTGCGCCGTAAGCTGAACGCCAACCGCGCGGAATTCCGCGACAAGAACGTTCTGCTGGTGGATGACTCCATCGTTCGCGGCACCACCTCTGAGCAGATTATCGAGATGGCGCGCGAAGCGGGTGCGAAGAAAGTCTACCTGGCGTCTGCCGCGCCGGAAATTCGCTTCCCGAACGTCTACGGCATTGATATGCCAACCGCCAACGAGCTGATTGCTCACGGTCGCGAAGTGGACGAGATTCGCCAGATCATCGGTGCCGACGGCCTGATTTTCCAGGACCTGAACGATCTCATCGACGCGGTGCGCGCCGAGAACCCGGAAATTCAGCAGTTCGAATGCTCCGTGTTTAACGGCGTCTACGTGACGAAAGACGTTGACCAGCAGTACCTCGACTATCTTGATTCGCTGCGCAATGACGATGCGAAAGCCGTTCAACTGCAAAACGATCTCGAAAGCTTAGAGATGCATAACGAAGGTTAATCTCTCCGCAGGTGAGGGCGCTCGCCCTCACTTGCAACTCCCCGCAAAATCCTGCACAGTCAGCCCAGAAATCAGCAAGGGCGAAATCATGAAACGACTCATTATAGGCATCAGCGGTGCCAGCGGCGCGATTTACGGCGTACGCCTGCTACAGGTTTTGCGTAACGTGGCAGAAGTGGAAACGCATCTGGTGATGAGCCAGGCGGCGCGGCAAACCCTCTCCCTTGAAACGGATCTCTCCCTGCGCGATGTCCAGGCGCTGGCGGACATGGTTCACGATGCGCGCGATATCGCCGCCAGCATCTCCTCAGGCTCGTTTAAAACCGCCGGCATGGTTATCCTGCCCTGTTCAATCAAAACGCTCTCCGGGATTGTGAACAGCTATACCGACACGCTGGTCACGCGCGCGGCGGACGTGGTGCTGAAGGAGCGTCGACCGCTGGTGCTCTGCGTGCGGGAAACGCCGCTGCATCTGGGCCATCTGCGCCTGATGACCCAGGCCGCCGAACTGGGCGCGGTGATCATGCCGCCGGTGCCGGCGTTTTATCACCGGCCGCAGTCGCTGGACGATGTGATTAATCAGACCGTCAATCGCGTGCTGGATCAGTTTGACATCGATCTGCCCGAAGACCTCTTTACCCGCTGGCAAGGAGCCTGATTCTGTGCACAAATGCTGTGCATGAAAAGAGACGTTGCCCTGTTTCAGGGCAATTATGCAACGGCGATCATATCCTCGACATTTAATTCGCTTTTTCCCTTTTTCTCTTTCCGGTTCGTTCGGCAGACCTGCTATCTTTCACCATTAAGGCAATATCGCAACGTTTTATTAACATATTTAACGTCGAAGTTTTGACCAGACGGCAATGTGGCATAAGACCTGCAAGAGAAGCCTGCAACACAACACACAACACAATACATAATAAAATCACGGTACTTGAGGGTAAATGTATGAAGAAGACGGTTCTGGCTCTGTCTTTGCTGGTGGGGTTAAGTGCGGCAGCAGGTTGCTACGCAGCGCTTCCACAGACGGTTCGTATCGGTACAGACGCAACCTACGCGCCATTCTCTTCCAAGGATGCGAAAGGCGATTTCGTGGGGTTTGATATCGATCTGGGAAATGAAATGTGCAAACGTATGGAAGTGAAATGCACATGGGTGGGCAGCGACTTCGACGCGTTAATCCCGTCGCTGAAAGCCAAGAAAATCGACGCCATTATCTCTTCTCTCTCCATCACCGAAAAGCGTCAGCAGGAGATTGCCTTCTCTGACAAGCTCTACGCTGCGGATTCGCGTCTGATTGCCGCGAAAGGTTCTCCGATCCAGCCGACCATCGACTCGCTGAAAGGCAAGCATGTGGGCGTGCTCCAGGGCTCGACCCAGGAAGGTTACGCGAATGCCAACTGGCGCGAGAAGGGCGTCGACGTGGTGGCTTACCAGAACCAGGATCTGATCTACTCTGACCTGGCGGCAGGCCGTCTGGACGCCGCGTTCCAGGATGAAGTCGCCGCGAGCGAAGGCTTCCTGAAGCAGCCGGCCGGTAAAGACTACGCCTTTGCGGGCCCGTCCGTAAAAGACAAAAAATACTTTGGTGACGGTACCGGCATCGGCCTGCGCAAGGACGATAAAGAGCTGAAAGCCGCCTTTGACAAAGCGTTTGCCGAGCTGCGCAAAGACGGTACCTACGACAAACTGGCGAAGAAATACTTCGACTTCAACGTCTACGGTGACTAACGCATAACGGCGATGCACTAACATGGTGCTCCTGGGGTGCGAATGATTCAATATGGTGCAGGTTGTGCACCATATTGGGTCGCTATGTGCATACTTAAGCATTTATAATGCAAAAAATCCCGCCAGAAAGGCATTATTCTTTGCCTGACAGCGGGGATTAATGGCACATTAACCCCACCCCGTCGTCGTAAAAAACCGTATGTAGACAGTTTGTTGAGGACAAATATGAAAAAACTCGTGTTGTCACTATCCCTCGTGCTGGCCTTTTCCAGCGCCACCGCGGCATTCGCAGCCATTCCGCAGAAAATCCGTATTGGTACCGATCCAACCTATGCGCCGTTTGAATCGAAGAATTCTAAGGGTGAACTGGTAGGTTTTGACATCGATCTGGCCAATGAGCTGTGCAAACGCATCAAAGCGCAGTGTACTTATGTAGAGAACCCGCTGGATGCGCTGATCCCGTCCCTGAAAGCTAAAAAAATCGACGTAATTATGTCCTCGCTTTCCATTACCGAGAAACGTCAGCAGGAGATTGCCTTCACCGACAAGCTCTACGCGGCCGATTCACGTCTGGTAGTGGCGAAGTCTTCTGATATTCAACCGACACTCGAGTCGCTGAAGGGGAAACGCGTGGGCGTGCTGCAGGGCACCACGCAGGAAACCTACGGTAACGAACACTGGGCACCGAAGGGGATCGAAATCGTCTCCTATCAGGGCCAGGAAAATATTTACGCAGACCTGACGGCAGGCCGTATTGATGCGGCATTCCAGGATGAAGTCGCGGCAAGCGAAGGCTTCCTGAAAACGCCGGTGGGTAAAGATTACAAGTTCGGCGGTCCGTCCATTAAGGACGAGAAGCTCTTTGGCGTGGGCACCGGTATGGGCCTGCGTAAAGAAGACAACGAACTGCGTGAGGCGCTGAACAAAGCGTTTGCTGAAATGCGCGCTGATGGTACCTACGACAAGCTGGCGAAAAAGTACTTCGATTTCAATGTGTACGGCGGCTAATCGCTCCGTCAAATAACGTGCGGCCCCTCCCGCTGCGGGAGGGGATAAGACACGGTTTACCACTCACGATACGACAGGGCTCGCGGTATGCTGTACGGATTTTCTGGCGTTATTTTACAGGGCGCGCTTGTCACCCTTGAGCTGGCCATCAGCTCCGTGGTGCTGGCGGTGCTGATAGGTCTGGCGGGCGCAGGGGCGAAGCTTTCGGCTAACAAACCGCTGGCGCTCATTTTCGAAGGCTATACCACGCTCATTCGCGGCGTACCCGATCTGGTGCTGATGCTGCTTATCTTTTACGGTCTGCAGATTGCGCTGAACAGCGTGACGGATGCGATGGGCATGGGACAAATTGATATCGACCCGATGGTGGCCGGTATTATTACCCTCGGTTTTATCTACGGTGCCTACTTCACGGAAACCTTCCGTGGCGCTTACATGGCGGTCCCAAGAGGACACATTGAAGCGGCAACCGCATTTGGTTTTACCTCTTCACAAACGTTTCGCCGGATCATGTTCCCGGCCATGATGCGCTATGCGCTGCCGGGCATCGGTAACAACTGGCAGGTTATCCTCAAAGCGACGGCGCTGGTCTCGCTGCTCGGTCTTGAAGACGTCGTGAAAGCGACTCAGCTGGCGGGCAAGAGCACCTGGGAGCCGTTCTACTTTGCGGTGGTCTGCGGCGCGATCTATCTGGTCTTTACGACCGTCTCCAATGGTGTGCTACTTCTGCTCGAACGTCGCTACTCCGTGGGTGTGAAGAGGGCTGACCTGTGATTGAGATTATTCAGGAATACTGGAAATCCCTGCTGTGGACGGATGGCTACCGCTTTACCGGCGTGGCGATTACGCTCTGGCTGCTGATTTCTTCCGTGGTGATGGGCGGCATTCTGGCGGTGTTTCTTGCCATCGGCCGCGTGTCGAACAACAAATTTATTCAGTTCCCGATCTGGCTGTTTACCTATGTGTTTCGCGGTACGCCGCTGTACGTGCAGCTGCTGGTGTTCTATTCGGGGATGTATACGCTGGAGATCGTAAAAGGCACGGAAATGCTGAACGCGTTCTTCCGCAGCGGCCTGAACTGTACGGTGCTGGCGCTAACGCTCAACACCTGCGCCTATACCACCGAGATTTTCGCCGGGGCCATTCGTTCCGTGCCGCACGGTGAGATCGAGGCGGCACGCGCGTACGGCTTCTCCTCCGTGAAGCTTTACCGCTGCATTATTCTGCCGTCGGCGCTGCGCATTGCGCTACCGGCGTACAGCAACGAAGTGATTTTGATGCTGCACTCCACCGCGCTCGCCTTTACCGCCACGGTGCCGGACCTGCTCAAAATCGCGCGCGATATCAACTCCGCGACCTATCAGCCGTTTACCGCGTTTGGCATTGCGGCGGTGCTCTATTTAATTATCTCTTATGTTCTGATTAGCCTGTTCCGTAAGGCTGAAAAACGCTGGTTGCAGCATATAAAACCTTCTTCGACGCACTGAGAAAGATGATGGCTGAGAACAAATTAAACGTTATTGATTTGCACAAACGCTACGGCGAACATGAAGTGCTGAAAGGGGTGTCGCTGCAGGCGAATGCAGGCGATGTGATCAGTATCATCGGCTCATCCGGCTCGGGTAAGAGTACCTTCCTGCGCTGCATTAACTTCCTCGAAAAACCGAGCGAAGGCTCGATTGTGGTGAGCGGGCAGAATATTAACCTGGTCCGTGACAAAGACGGCCAGCTGAAGGTGGCGGATAAGAATCAGCTGCGCCTGCTGCGCACGCGCCTGACGATGGTGTTCCAGCACTTCAACCTCTGGAGCCACATGACGGTGCTGGAGAACGTAATGGAAGCGCCGGTTCAGGTGCTCGGCTTAAGCAAGCAGGAAGCCCGCGAGCGCGCGGTGAAATACCTGGCGAAAGTGGGTATCGACGAGCGTCAGCAGATGAAGTACCCGGTGCACCTCTCCGGCGGCCAGCAGCAGCGTGTCTCTATCGCCCGCGCGCTGGCGATGGAGCCGGAAGTGCTGCTGTTCGATGAACCGACCTCCGCGCTGGATCCGGAACTCGTCGGTGAAGTGCTGCGCATCATGCAGAAGCTGGCCGAAGAGGGCAAAACGATGGTGGTGGTGACGCACGAGATGGGCTTCGCCCGTAACGTCTCCAACCACGTAATTTTCCTGCATCAGGGGAAAATTGAAGAGCAGGGGCACCCCGATGAGGTGCTGGCAAACCCGCAGAGCCCGCGTTTGCAGCAGTTCCTGAAGGGATCGTTGAAGTAATTTTTCGCCTTTCCCCCTCCCTTTGGGCTGAGGATTCCCCACAAATTAATGCTAGCACTGAACAATCCCCTCGCCCCTTTGGGGAGAGGGTTAGGGTGAGGGGGAACATACGGCTCCGGTGGTCATTCCGTTCACTTTACGTTCCTTGCTACTCTGTAAGGACATGACCGGTGAACGTGCCAGGGCGGCTCAATCGCCACCGCCCTGGCGACCCGGGCTCCCGGCGGTAAATCGCCGCTTCGCGGTGCCCTCAGCTTATTCCTTCAGGCTATCGGGTCGGGCATGAGCCTGCATCCCTGCAGGCCACGCCCTCTCGGCGCATCCGTGCGCCTCGCCCCGGCCTTACGGAAACGCTTCGGCGATTTACAGCCGGACCAGGGCGTCGCTGAAAGCTTTAACTCGTTCTGAAACGACCTTATTGCTTCTGCTTATAAATTACTGGGGATTCCTCAGCCCTTTGGGAGAGGGCCGGGTTGAGGGCCTCAGGCCGCACCACACTCCAGGCGATACACCCAGTCGTCATAACGCACGCCGTCAATCTCATACGCCTTTTCCAGCACCTGCGTGCGCACAAACCCGGCTTTCTCCAGCACCCGCACAGACCCGCCGTTGTCCGCCAGCACGTACGCGTTAATCGCCCTCACGCCGGTCTGGTTAAACGCATAGTCACACACCGCGCACAGCGCCTCGCTGGCGATGCCTTTCCCCTGCGCGGCAGGCACAACCGTGTAGCCGATATCCGCCTCTTCACGATTCTCAGGGCTGATTTGCAGGCCGATATCGCCCAGCGGCGTATCGTCATCCCGAAAGCGGATCACGAAGACATGCTCCGCCATCAGGCGCGCGGCAAACACGCGTCGGGTCTCTTTTTCAGGCGCAATCGCGGCCATGTAGCGCATGATGTCGCGGTTTTCGCGCAGCGAGCGGAAGAACGCCCAGTCAGAGGGTTCGAAAGGGGTGAGATGAAGCCGGGGAGTGGTGATGGTTGCCATTGTTACGCCATTCCGATGAATTAGGCTTATTACCTTAACACCGGAATGGAACTGGCGAACAAAATGGATTCTGATGAGGTGGGTTAGCGTTTGGTTCTCATTAACTTTGAACGATCGACATAGTTGCCATATTGATCGTAATAACGACTGGGCCAGATCGATGCCGCATCTTTTTCCAGTGCCTCCGCGATGATCTTTTCCCCCTTGGGCCACGGCCTGGAGAGCGCGTTTGCTAGCGTAGAAGAACTTAAACCCGCCTGGCGAGAAAGAGCGGCCAATGAGAGCTTACGCTTGTGGAGCATGGCAATGATATCTGCTGGGTGCATGTCCTGATTTCTATTCATACATTTTCCTTTATATATGATTTTGTTCAAATTGCAGACACAAATACTAAGTAATACTTAGTACAATTTCAATAACGGAATACCAGAATCATGACTCTACTTCCAGATTTTGAAGAGTCATCATGCTTCCCCATCGACTTAAAGCGGCGCGATTGAAAGCCGGACTATCACAGCAAAAACTTGGGATCCTTGCGGGGATTGATGAAGCGACGGCTAGCGCACGTATGAACCAGTATGAGAAGGGGATCCATACGCCTGACTTTGCGCTGGCGTGTAAGTTGGCGGAAGTTTTGAATATCCCGGCTTGTTATTTTTATACGGTAGAGGATGATTTGGCTGAGTATATTTACTCTTATAAAAAATTAATTGTAATGAGAGGTGACAATGAAAATAGAAGAAAGACTTAGAAAACTTTCGGATGAGAACGCTAATTATTCATTATTATGGGCTCAATGGGAATTTGACAAGAAATTATTATCGAGAGCATTAAACTCCATTTCACGAGACTATCCTCATTACAGCCTTCATGATTCATCACATTCTTCTACCATCATAACCCAAATAGAGAAGGTGATAGCTCCAAATATACAGTATCTTTCTGCAACAGACTGCTGGATGTTGTTGGAGTCATGTTACTGGCATGATGCTGGAATGATAATCACCAATGAGGAAAAACAACGATTACTTAAGGACCCTGATTTCATAAGGCAGTTAAAAGAAATCGCACAAAGTGATCATGAATTAGCTCTTCATGCAAGTAATGTACTTAATGATAAAAAAGAAAATGATATAAAAAGAGCATTGGATATATCTAATTCTTTAACATTTCTAATCGCTGATTATTTCAGAAAAATTCATGCAGTGAGATCTGGAATGAATGTTAATGAGCCTGATAGAATAGCATTGCATTCACCAAGAACATCATTAATCCCCAAACGTTTATTTAATTTTGTTGCTCAAATAGTGGCATGCCATGGTATGGCTAGAGAATCGTTGTTGAACATAGCTAAATATAACGATGGTGTTGATGCGAATGATTATGCTCACCCAAGGTATATAGCAGCCCTACTCAGAATAGGAGATCTATTAGACATAGATGATGGACGTTTTTGCCCTTCTCTTTTGGCTAGTATAGGATGCGTTCCATTATCTTCCATAGCTCATCAAAGAAAGCACGCATCAATTAAACATCTATACATTGATTCTGAGATGATAGAAATTGATGCAGAGTGTGAAGACTATGAATCATATCATGCGCAGCAAGAATGGTTTAATTACATACAGAATGAATTTGATTATCAAAAAAGGATATGGAATAAGCTTGTCCCAGATTCTGGTTTCAGACCGTTACCAACTATTGAAAAATTAAACTGCGATATTAAAGGGTTTTTAGCAATAAACGGTAGGGCTCCTGAAATTACTCTTGATCATAAAAGAATTTATCATTATATAACAAGTGTTCTAGTTTATAGTGAAAACTATCCTTATGTTAGAGAAGTCATACAGAATGCTATTGATGCTACTTATTACAAAGTTTGGTTAGATGTTATTGACGAGTTAGATGTTAAAAATCTATCACAATTTGAGATTAGAAATTATTTTAATGAAAAATTGAGTGATACATTAATCCGAGTGAAACTTGAGAGGTTAAGTGAGAATGATGTTGATGAGACATTCAAACTTGTGATATCTGATGATGGAATTGGTATGTCATTAGATGATATAGAGAAGATATTTAAAGTGGGTTCTGAAACAACTTTATTTCGTAAAAAAATAAGAAGTGAAATGCCTGGGTGGGCTAAGCCAACAGGGTTCTTTGGTATTGGCCTTCAGACGGCGTTTACGTTTTGTGATAAAGTCTCTATTTATACAAAGATGGCAGAGCAGCCTGGATATAATTTAAATACGATTGATATTGAATTTAATGCACATAAATTTTCCCTTCAAAAAATTCCCCTTCGAAAAAATGGTACAAAAATAGATTTGATATTCCGTGTGAAAAAATCTGGAATTGGAGTAGCTACTAATCGTTTTAATTTTGATGTGCTTAAAGATGAAGCTCAGCCTGAGTTTTTCTCATATGTGCTTAATTTGTTAAGAAATGATTTTTCATCTTGTCCAATAAAATTATTTTTCAATGAAAATATCATAATAAAATCCAATAGAAATAAGCGATGGAAAAACAAAGGGGAGTACATACAATCGACCGATTTTGATTTGAATGTTGATTTCAACTTATCAGTTGATTTGTCAGATAGAGCAGGCGTTGCAACTTATTATAAAGGTGTAAGATTTGAATTAAATAAAAGATTTGAATTCCTAACGGGATATGTAGACATATTTTCTCATGATGCTGGTTATTGGCTTACCATAGACCGAAGGAAAGGGAGGGCGGATAGAAGTGAGGAACTAGAAGAGTTAATAGGAAAGATTTGTTTCAAACATATGGAGTATATTCGTTCTAATACAAAAGATAATGCATTGGCGGATTTTTATTTATATTCAATGTATGGCTCTACAATGGATCAGCTTTGGAAAAATTATGAAATATGTGATAATGAGTTATCCACTTACTTAGATGGTGATGAACCTATAATAATTGTAGATGATCCTATGGGATATGATGATGAATATGGGTTATATAGGCTATCCCCAGTTTTCGATGTTTTAGGTTTACTGATCCAAAGAAGGAAAATTTCCATCTCGGTCTCAGAACTTACAATAAATACGAGGAAAAATGGAGAAGATAGTACGATATCTTACAAACTTCACTTAGTTGATGATTCTAAGGGTAATGTTAACATTGAACCAAGTATATTTAAGTATTTAATCGACGATTATTTATTCGAAAGCCGAGCTGTGATGCCATGTTTTAATGAAAAATATAAGCAAATAGCCATTAATAAAGGTAAACTACCAAAAAACGTGATTGATTTATTGCCATTTACAAATTGGGTTAAGGATTTTATTTTTCTGCCACTTAAAAAATATGATATTTTAAGTGATGATGTAAAAATTATATTTAATTATTATAAAACTCACTCATTAACAAGTATGAATGAAGAATCATTTACTGAACTTTATTTAGATTGTTGGTCTTATATAGTTAGTTAGCCTCGTTAAATATAGACGGGGGATTTATTTTATACCACATCCCCCAGCGCCTCTTCTAAATCATACCAGCGAAACGCAAACCCGGCCGCTTCCAGCCGTTTTGGCAGCGCGCGCTGTCCGCCCAGCACCAGCACGGACGCTTCGCCCATCAACAGGCGAATCGCCGTCGCAGGCACGCGTAAAATCGCCGGGCGATGCAGGGCATGACCCAGCGCGTGGGCAAACTGTTCATTACGCACCGGATACGGCGCAACCATGTTAAACGGCCCGCGCAGATCGTTATCCAGCAGCCAGATGATGCCGTCCACCATATCGTCGATATGGATCCAGGCCAGATACTGACGCCCGTTGCCGATCGGCCCGCCGAGCCCAAGCCTGAAGGGCGGAAGCATTTTACCCAGAATGCCGCCTTTCGGCGCAAGCACCACGCCGGTACGCAGCAGGCAGACGCGGGTGTTATCGCTTTGCGCCGCGCAGGCGATGCGCTCCCACTGGGCGCAAAGTTTATGGGTAAACTCGTTGTGCGGCGGCTCTTCCTCGGTCACCACCACTTCACCGAGATCGCCGTAGTACCCCGTCGCAGAGCCTGAAATCAGCACCGACGGCGGGGTCTGGCTGTTGCGAATCAGTTCAACCAGCTTCTCGGTAATATTCCAGCGGCTGCTGCACAGCCGCTGTTTCTGCTCTTCGGTCCAGCGCTTGTCGGCGATGGGTTCGCCCGCAAGGTTGATGACGGCGTCGAAGCCGTCCAGATTCTGCCGATCGGCCAGCCCTTTCCAGATATCGACACCCGCTCCCAGCACCTGACGCGCTTTCTCCGGGCTGCGGGTCACTACGGTAATGTCGTGATGCAGCGCCTGCAAACGCGCAATGAGATGGCGCCCAATCAGGCCTGTACCGCCAGTCAGCAGAATCTTCATACAACCTCCAGGTTTACGCCTGGCGTCGCCAGCTTAACGTCATGGAGACGGAGTCGGCATAGCGCAGGGCGTGAAGTTTATCGATCTCTACTTCAGCATAAGTGACCCAGTGATGATCGCGTGCGATATCGAGCACATCCTGAGTTAATTTCTCCAGCAGAGAGAAGCGGTTATTTTCTACGTACTGAATGATGTTTTTGGTTATCGTGCGGTAGTTCAGCGCGTCATTGATGTCTTCGCTGGCCCGCGCTATGTCTGCCGGGTAGTGGATCACCACGTTTATGACAATATCCTGACGGTTGGCAATCTCTTCCTCTTTGATACCAATGAACGTGCGCAAGCGTAAATTTTTTATACGAATAATAGCGTCGGGCTGTGACATTGCAGGTCTTCTCCGTGTCAGTATTTCCCGCCCATAATACATGAGAGCCTCGCAGGCACCCAGCCTCCTACAGGGTTAAATTTGCTGGATTTTTTGCATGGCGCGTTCGGTGGCCGGGCGGGTCCGGATACGCTCAAACCAGTTGTTCACCGCCGGGTAAGAGGCTAAGTCAATCCGGTGTTTTTCGTGCGTATTCACCCACGGCCAGCAGGCGATATCGGCGATGCTGTAATGGTCGCCCCCGAGCCACGGCGTTTTCTCCAGCCGCTGGTTCAGAACGCCGTAAAGACGCTGGGTTTCAACCTGATATCGCTCGATGGCATAAGGAATGGTCTGCGGCGCGAAGGCGGTGAAGTGGTGGTTATGCCCCAGCATCGGCCCAAAGCCGCTTGACTGCCAGAAAAGCCACTGCAGAGTGTGGTGACGCTCGCGCAGTTCACCGCTCAGCAGCTTGCCGGTTTTCTCCGCCAGATAAAGCAAAATTTCACCGGATTCAAACAGGCTCAACGGCCTGCCTCCGTCCGCTGGCTGGCTATCAATAATGGCCGGAATTTTATTGTTCGGCGAGATAGCCAAAAACACAGGGTTGAACTGTTCGCCTTTGCTGATATCCACGCGGATGATTCTGTAATCCAGTTCGGCTTCTTCGAGAAAGAGGGTGATCTTATGGCCGTTTGGGGTAGGGGCGTAATAAAGGTCAATCATTCTCAACTCCTGTCAGTCGAATAGTGGTGCCATGACAAATGAGTATAGGTGGTGGTTGTAAATCGTGAGTTTTCATCAAGTGACAGCGACGCAAAGAGATTATATGTTGAGTAAAAACCGATCAGCCGATGAGGATGTTATGAACCAGCCCGTAATTACGTTGTGGTCCGATGCGAATTTCTTCTCTCCCTATGTTATGAGCGTTTACGTTGCGCTGGCCGAAAAGGGGCTCTCTTTTACGCTGAAGACCGTCGATCTCGACGGTGGTGAACACCTCAAACCCCAGTGGCAGGGTTACGACCTGACGCGACGCGTGCCGGCGCTGGAAATCGATGGCTTTGCGCTGAGCGAATCGTCGGCGATCGATGAATATCTGGAAGACCGCTTTGCGCCGCCGGAGTGGGAGCGCATCTATCCTCACGATCTGCAAAAACGCGCCCGCGCGCGGCAGATCCAGGCGTGGCTGCGCAGCGACCTGGTGCCGATTCGCGTCGAGCGATCCACGGATGTCGTGTTTGCCGGTGTGAAAAAGCCCGCGCTCAGCGCAGAAGGCGTCGACAGCGCGCAAAAGCTGATTGAAACCGCCACCTCGCTGCTTGCCCACGGTAATCCGAACCTGTTTGGCGAGTGGTGCATTGCCGATACCGATCTGGCGCTGATGCTGAACCGTTTGATCCTCAACGGCGATGAGGTGCCTCAACTGCTGGTGGATTATGCGGCGTTCCAGTGGCAGCGGGCCTCCGTACAGCGCTATGTGGCACTCTCCGCTAAGCGCGCGGGCTGATAAGCCCTGACGCTTCAGGTATGATAGGGGCAGTCTGTTTTCCCGAGGAGTGACTGATGAAACTGATGTTTGCGTCGGATATCCATGGATCGCTGCCCGCGACCGAGCAAGTGCTTTCTCTGTTTTCGCAAAGCGGGGCGCAATGGCTGGTGATTCTGGGGGATGTATTAAATCATGGTCCGCGCAATGCGCTGCCGGAAGGCTATGCCCCGGCGCAGGTGGCGGACAAGCTTAACCCGTTTGCCTCGCGCATTATCGCCGTTCGCGGCAACTGCGACAGCGAAGTGGATCAGATGCTGCTCCATTTTCCCATTACCGCGCCGTGGCAACAGGTGCTGCTGGAAAATAGCCGGCTGTTCCTGACGCATGGGCATCTTTTTAGCCCGGACAATCTCCCTGCGCTCGCGGCTGGCGATGTCCTGGTTTACGGTCATACTCATATTCCGGTTGCTGAAAAACGCGGTGAGATCTATCACTTTAACCCGGGGTCGGTCAGCATCCCGAAAGGCGGATATCCTGCGAGCTATGGCCTGCTGGATGGAAATACCCTGAGCGTTATCGCACTTAATGATCAGCAAGTTATTGCGCAGGTAGCGATTAATCCGTAAGTTACACCACAACTGCAAACGCGCCGAAAGAGCGCTTAGACGAGAAGGTTTCCCGATGGTGGAGCAGAATCATTTGGCAAGTACTGAATGGGTTGACATTGTCAGCGAAGAAAATGAAGTGATCGCGCAGGCGAGCCGCGAACAAATGCGTGCAGAGCGCCTGCGTCACCGTGCAACGTACATCGTTGTGCATGATGGCATGGGCAAGATTCTGGTCCAGCGCCGCACGGACACCAAAGATTTTCTTCCAGGCATGCTGGATGCCACCGCGGGCGGCGTCGTGCAGGCCGATGAAGTGCTGCTGGATTCCGCGCGTCGTGAAGCGGAAGAAGAGTTAGGTATCGCCGGAGTGCCGTTTGCCGAGCACGGGCAGTTCTATTTCGAAGACGAACATTGCCGCGTCTGGGGTGGACTGTTTAGCTGCGTGTCCCACGGGCCTTTCGCCCTGCAGGAAGAGGAAGTGAGCGAAGTCTGCTGGATGACGCCGGAAGAGATTACCGCCCGCTGCGACGAGTTCACGCCGGATTCGTTAAAAGCGCTGGCGCTGTGGATGACCCGCAACGCCAAAAACGAATCCGCTAAGCCGGAAAACAAAGCGGAAAAAGAGGAAGAGGCTGAGTAAGCCTTAACAGCTTTCCCGCAGGCACAGGCTGGACGCGATGGTTTTTTGGTCGCGCCAGTCTCCGTCATTCAGACGTTCCAGTAGCGCTTTTCCTGCCTCAATCCCAATCTTACGATGCGGTACCGCCATCGTCGTCAGCGGCGGCTGGCAAACGCGGCTTACGTCGCTATCGCCAAAGCCCACCACTGCCAAATCGTCCGGCACTTTAATGCGTCGACGCTGACATTCATACAGCGCGCCGCAGGCCAGCTCGTCTGATACGCACACCAGCGCATCCAGCTCCGGCCACGCCAGCAGGAACTCTGGCAGCTGTGCCGCGCCGGTCGAGAAGCTCGGCGGCATCGCCGCGTTAATCACCCGGTTCGGCGACAGATGATGGCGCAGCATCGCCTTGTACCAGCCCTGCAAATGCTGCTGGAAAATCCACTGCTCCTGGTTAGCACACAGCAGGCCGATATTCTGGTAGCCGCGCCTGATCACCATTTCCGTTAGCTCGTACATGGCCGCCACGTTATCGATCCCTATATTCATATCGATCGGATCGGCGCGCATGGCACCCATCTCCATCACCGGAATCGAGGCGTTTTTCAGCCAGTGGCGAACGGTGTCGGTGTGCTCGACGCTGAGCAAAATCGCGGCGGCGATATTCGACGCCAGCAGCGTTTCGAGCAGCTTCTCTTCCTGCTCAAGCCGATGCTGGGACTCAGCCAGCATGATCTGGTATCCGGCGGGCTGCAGCACCTGCTGCAGGCCGGCAAACATCTCTGAACAACCGGCTTCGGAAAGGTTGGGAACAACCATCGCTATCGTCCATGACGACGCGGATGCCAGTGCGCTGGCGGCGAGATTGGGCATATAGCCCAGCTCCTGCACCGCAGCTTCAATTTTTTCACGCAGTTTATCGGAAACCTGTTCAGGCGTGCGGAGCGCACGGGAGACGGTCATCGTGCCGACTCCGGCAAGCTGTGCGACATCAGCGAGCGTGACTTTTCCGGTACTGCGCCGTTTTCGGGTTAAAGACATACACCTTCCTGCTGACCAGACGCGTTCTTTTTTCCTTCATTTCAGATGACAGGCAGTATACGCCTTAAATCCCTTTTTTTGCTGTGATTTCACACGATGATGATAATTTGATAGCGCTATCACACTTCTGCATGTTAGTAATTGGTAGCGCTATCTTTGTGATCGCGATCGCAGTCAATGATTGATGGGTTGAATAAAGTTTGCCCATCTTTAGCGTTTGGCGGGAGGGAAAATGCTCAAAAAGTGGATATATGATACAACCATCACGCTGCAGGATAGCGTTGAAAGCTGGCCACAGGCGCTGGAGATATGCGCGAAACCGCTGCTGGATCTGCAGGTTATTGCACCGGAATACGTGACGGCAATCATCCAGCAGCACCACACGTTAGGACCCTATTATGTGCTGGCACCAGGGCTAGCCATGCCGCATGCGCGGCCGGAGGAAGGCGCCAAAGGACTGGGCTTGTCATTACTAAAACTAAAACAGGGCGTCTCGTTTGGTGCCGGAGAGTTTGACCCTGTCGATCTGATTATTATGCTTGTGGCACCGGATAAACATAGCCATATCGAAATGATATCCGCGCTCGCTGAATTATTTTCCAGCGACGAGGAGATGGAAAAATTACATCAGGCGAATACCCTGGAGGACATTAAAACCATTATTGACCGCTTCTGATTTAATTCTTTAATCCGATTATTCACAACATTACGCGCCAGCGTGATGGGGCGTGCTCTACTCAAAATAAGGGGACAACAATGAAAATCATGGCTATTTGCGGTTCTGGCTTGGGCAGCAGTTTTATGGTCGAAATGAACATTAAAAAAGTGCTTAAAAAGCTGGACATCGAGGCCGAAGTTGAACACTCCGATCTCTCCTCCGCCACGCCGGGCGCGGCGGACCTGTTCGTGATGGCGAAAGACATTGCGGCCAGCGCCAGCGTGCCGGAAAGCCAGCTGGTGGTGATCAACAACATCATTGATATCAACGAACTTGAAGCGCAGCTGCGCGCCTGGTTCGACAGACAATAACCCTGATAAGGCGAGGTGGATATGTTTATCCTTGAAACGCTGAATTTCGTTGTCGATATTTTAAAAGTCCCTTCGATACTGGTGGGGTTAATTGCATTAATTGGTCTGGTCGCGCAGAAAAAAGCGTTTTCTGATGTCGTAAAAGGCACCATTAAAACGATTCTCGGCTTTATTGTACTGGGCGGTGGCGCCACGGTGCTGGTGGGGTCGTTAAACCCGCTAGGCGGCATGTTTGAGCACGCCTTTAATATCCAGGGCATTATTCCAAACAATGAAGCGATTGTGTCAATTGCGCTGGAAAAATACGGTGCCTCGACCGCGCTGATCATGGCCTTCGGCATGGTCGCGAATATTGTCGTCGCTCGCTTTACCCGCCTGAAGTACATCTTCCTGACCGGGCACCACACCTTCTACATGGCGTGCATGATTGGCGTGATCCTGACGGTAGCGGGCTTTGAAGGGGTGGGGCTGGTATTTACCGGCTCGCTGATCCTCGGCCTGATTATGGCCTTCTTCCCGGCCATTGCGCAGCGCTACATGAAGCGCATTACCGGTAACGATGAAATTGCTTTTGGCCACTTCGGGACGCTGGGCTACGTGCTGTCCGGCTGGATTGGCAGCAAGGTCGGCAAAGGCTCCCGCTCAACCGAAGAGATGAACCTGCCGAAGAACCTGAGCTTCCTGCGCGACTCTTCGATCTCCATCTCCCTGACCATGATGATTATCTACCTGATCATGGCGGTGAGCGCCGGACGCGAGTACGTCGAGGCGACCTTCAGCGGCGGCCAGAACTACCTGGTATACGCCATCATCATGGCGATCACCTTCGCGGCGGGCGTATTCATCATCCTGCAGGGCGTGCGCCTGATTCTGGCGGAAATCGTCCCGGCCTTTACCGGCTTCTCGGAAAAGCTGGTGCCGAACGCGCGTCCCGCGCTGGACTGCCCGGTGGTCTACCCGTATGCGCCAAACGCGGTGCTGATTGGCTTCCTGTTCAGCTTCCTGGGTGGGATTGTGGGGTTAATCATCTGCGGCCAGTTCAACTGGGTGCTGATCCTGCCGGGCGTGGTCCCGCACTTCTTCACCGGTGCGACGGCGGGCGTGTTCGGTAACGCCACCGGCGGACGCCGCGGGGCAATGATAGGCGCCTTCGCCAACGGCCTGCTGATCACCTTCCTGCCGGTTCTGCTGCTGCCGGTACTGGGCGCGATTGGCTTTGCTAACACCACCTTCTCGGATGCCGACTTCGGCGCGGTCGGGATTGTGCTGGGTAACCTGGCGCGCTTCCTGTCACCGCTCGCCATCACCGGGCTGGTTGTGGCGCTGTTCGCGCTGCTGGTGGCGTACAACCTCTTCGCGAAAAACAAACCTGCCGGCGGTAACGCGCAGGAAAATACCGGAGCCAAATCATGAATGAGAACGAGATAACTGAACTGGCGCGTCAGATCCGCCTTGAGACGCTGAAATCGCTAACGCAGCTGGGCTTTGGGCATTACGGCGGCAGCATGTCGGTGGTCGAAACCCTGGCCGTGCTGTACGGCGCGGTGATGAAGATCGACCCGGCGGATCCGGACTGGCCAGAGCGCGACTATTTTGTGCTTTCAAAGGGCCATGCGGGGCCGGCGCTCTACAGCACCCTGGCGATTAAGGGCTACTTCCCGATGGCGGAGCTGAGCACCCTGAACCAGAACGGCACGCGTCTGCCTAGCCACCCGGACCGCCTGAAAACGCGCGGCGTGGACGCCACCACCGGCTCGCTCGGGCAGGGAATTTCCATCGCTGGCGGCATGGCGCTGTCGCACAGGCTAGCAGGGCGACCGAATCGGGTCTTCTGCATCGTCGGCGACGGCGAGCTGAACGAGGGACAGTGCTGGGAGGCCTTCCAGTTTATTGCCCACCATCGCCTGAATAACCTGACGGTGTTCGTCGACTGGAACAAACAGCAGCTCGACGGCGAGCTGGACGAGATCGTCTGCGCGTTCGACCTGGAAGGGAAATTCCGCGCCTTTGGCTTTGATGTGATGACGGTGAAGGGGGATGACGTTCCGGCGCTGCTGGAGGTGACCTCGAGGGTACCGGAGGCCGATGCGCGTCCGCGGGTGGTGATCCTCGACAGCGTTAAAGGGCAGGGGGTGCCGTACCTGGAACAGCTCAGCAACTCGCACCACCTGCGTTTGACCGCGGAGAGCAAAGCGGCCCTCAACGAGACGATTCGCCAACTGGAGGCTTCACATGATTAAGGTTGCACCGGCAGGACAGAAAGACGCCGTTGAGATGCGTAAGGTCTACGCGGGCTTTGTGGCAAAGCAGATTGAGGCCGGCAGTGAGATTATTGCCCTGGAAGCGGACCTGATGAGCTCAATGGCGATGGACGGCGTGGCGCGCGATTATCCGCAGCACGTGATTAACTGCGGCATTATGGAGGCCAACGTCATCGGCACCGCGGCGGGGCTGTCGCTCACTGGCCGTAAGCCGTTCGTGCACACCTTCACCGCGTTTGCAAGCCGCCGCTGCTTCGACCAGCTGTTTATGTCCCTGGACTACCAGCGCAACAACGTGAAGGTGATTGCCTCAGACGCGGGCGTGACGGCCTGCCACAACGGCGGGACGCACATGTCGTTCGAAGATATGGGCATCGTGCGCGGTCTGGCACATTCGGTAGTGCTGGAAGTCACCGACGTGGTGATGTTCGAGGACGTGCTGCGCCAGCTTATCGATCTGGAAGGCTTCTACTGGGTGCGGACCATTCGGAAACAGGCACCGAGCGTGTATGAACCGGGCTCAACCTTCACCATTGGCAAAGGCAACGTGCTGCGCGAAGGAAGCGATATCACGCTAATTGCCAACGGCATCATGGTGGCGGAAGCGCTGGAAGCGGCGCGCCAGCTTGAGCAGGAGGGGGTCAGCGCGGCGGTCATCGACATGTTTACCCTGAAGCCTATCGACAGAATGCTGGTGAAAAACTACGCCGAGAAAACCGGGCGCATCGTCACCTGCGAAAACCACAGCATTCACAACGGCCTCGGGTCAGCGGTGGCGGAAGTGCTGGTGGAGACCTGCCCGGTGCCGATGCGTCGCGTGGGCGTGAAGGAGCGTTACGGCCAGGTGGGGACGCAGGAGTTCCTGCAGAAGGAGTATGGCCTGACGGCGCACGATATTGTGTCGGCGGCGAGAGAGCTGCTGTAAATAAAAAAGGCGACCGGTTAAGTGGTCGCCTTTTTGTTGCCCGGTGGCGCTAGCGACACCGGGCTTTTTAACATTACTGCTGCTGCGAAGACTGAATCGCCGTTAGTGCGATGGTGTAGACGATATCGTCAACCAGCGCGCCGCGGGACAGGTCGTTCACAGGTTTGCGCATACCCTGCAGCATTGGCCCGATGGAGATCAGGTCTGCTGAACGCTGTACCGCTTTGTAGGTGGTGTTACCGGTGTTCAGATCCGGGAAGATGAACACGGTCGCACGGCCTGCAACCGGCGAGTTCGGCGCTTTGGATTTCGCAACGTCAGCCATGACCGCGGCGTCGTACTGCAGCGGGCCGTCGATCATCAGATCGGGACGTTTTTCCTGCGCAATACGTGTCGCTTCACGCACTTTCTCTACGTCGCTACCTGCACCAGAGGTGCCGGTAGAGTAGGAGAGCATCGCTACGCGCGGCTCGATACCGAAAGCGGTCGCGGAGTCTGCGGACTGGATAGCGATCTCAGCCAGCTGTTCTGCGGTAGGATCCGGGTTGATTGCGCAGTCGCCGTAAACGTAAACCTGTTCAGGCAGCAGCATGAAGAACACGGAGGAGACCAGCGAGCTGCCCGGTGCCGTTTTGATCAGCTGCAGCGGTGGGCGGATGGTGTTCGCGGTGGTGTGAACCGCACCGGAAACCAGACCGTCAACTTCGTCCTGCTCCAGCATCAGCGTGCCCAGCACCACGTTGTCTTCCAGCTGCTCGCGCGCAACGGCTTCGGTCATGCCTTTGTTCTTACGCAGCTCAACCAGACGGGCAACGTAGCTTTCGCGAACCACTTCAGGGTCAACGATTTCGATACCTGTGCCCAGCTCAACGCCCTGAGACGCCGCTACGCGGTTGATCTCATCCGGGTTACCCAACAGCACGCAGGTCGCGATGCCGCGCTCTGCACAGATGGCCGCCGCTTTAACGGTACGTGGTTCGTCGCCTTCTGGCAGCACAACGCGTTTGCCCGCTTTACGCGCCAGCTCGGTCAGCTGGTAACGGAAGGCCGGTGGCGACAGACGACGGCTGCGCTCGGAGGTGGCAGTCAGGGATTCGATCCAGTCTGCGTTGATGTAGCCCGCAACGTATTCCTGAACTTTCTCGATACGCTCGTGGTCATCAACCGGCACTTCCAGGTTGAAGCTCTGCAGGCTCAGGGAGGTCTGCCAGGTGTTGGTGTTCACCATGAAGACCGGCAGGCCGGTTGCGAACGCGCGTTCGCACAGCTTGCTGACGCGTGGGTCCATCTCGTAGGCTCCGGTCAGCAGGATGGCGCCAATTTCCACGCCGTTCATCGCCGCCAGGCACGCTGCAACCAGCACGTCAGGACGGTCTGCGGAGGTGACCAGCAGGGAGCCTGCGCGGAAGTGTTCCAGCATGTGCGGAATGCTGCGCGCACAGAAGGTCACGGACTTCACGCGGCGGGTGTTGATGTCGCCTTCGTTAACGATGGTAGCGTTCAGGTGACGCGCCATATCGATTGCACGGGTGGCAATCAGATCGAAGCTCCATGGCACCGCGCCGAGTACCGGCAGCGGGCTGGATTCCTGCAGCTTAGCCGGGTCAACTTTGATGACTTTCGCTTTGGAAGAGTCATCGAAGATTTCGGACAGGTCAGGACGCGTACGGCCCTGCTCATCCACAGGCGCGTTCAGCTTGTTGACGATCACGCCGGTGATGTTGGTGTTTTTCGCGCCGCCGAAGCTGCTGCGCGTCAGTTCGATGCGCTCGTTCAGCTGCTCAGGGGTATCAGTGCCCTGAGACATCACGAAAACGATCTCTGCGTTCAGGGTTTTCGCGATTTCAAAGTTCAGAGACTGGGCAAACTGGTGTTTGCGGGTTGGGACCAGACCTTCAACCAGCACCACTTCCGCGTCCTGCGCGTTAGCGTGGTAGTTAGCGATGATCTCTTCCATCAGCACATCTTTCTGGTTGCTGGAGAGCAGAGACTCAACGTGGCTCATCTTCAGCGGTTCAGCCGCTGGCAGATTGGAGTTTTTACGAACGATGGTGGTGGTCTGGTCTGGCGCATCGCCACCGGCACGTGGCTGGGCGATAGGCTTAAAGACGCTCAGACGAACGCCTTTGCGTTCCATAGCACGGATCACGCCAAGGCTGACGCTGGTCAGGCCGACGCTGGTTCCGGTAGGGATCAGCATAATAGTACGGGACACGGTTTATCCTCTTTCGTTACCGCCGCGTTGGGCGGGTTACAAAACAGCACCGCCAGCATTGCTGGCGGTGTGGAATCAGGCAGTCAGGCGGTGCGCGTCTTGCGCGATGACCAGCTCTTCGTTAGTTGGGATAACGATAGCAGGACGGGTGCCTTCTTTGTTGATGAAACCAGACTTGCCGAAGCGAGCAGCCAGGTTACGCTCGTGATCAACGTCGAAGCCCAGAACGCCCAGTTTGCCCAGGGACAGTTCACGAACCATTGCCGCGTTCTCACCGATGCCACCGGTGAAGATAACCGCGTCCAGACGACCGTCCATCAGCGCAGTGTAAGAACCGATGTACTTCGCCAGACGGTGGCAGTAAACGTCCATTGCACGTTTAGCGTCTGCTTTTTCTGCGTAGTTGTCTTCAACGTAACGGCAGTCGCTGGTGACTTCGGTCAGACCCAGCAGGCCAGACTCTTTAGTCAGCATTTTGTTGATGTCGTCAACGCTCATGCCCAGGGTGTCGTGCAGGTGGAAGATGATCGCCGGATCGATGTCACCGGAACGGGTACCCATCACCAGACCTTCCAGCGGGGTCAGACCCATGGAGGTATCAACACATTTACCGTTGCGGATAGCAGAAACAGAACCACCGTTGCCCAGATGGCAGGTGATGATGTTCACTTCTTCAACAGGTTTGTTCAGGATTTTCGCGGCTTCCTGAGTCACATAGAAGTGGCTGGTGCCGTGCGCGCCGTAACGACGTACGCCGTGCTCTTTGTACAGGCTGTACGGCAGGGCATAGAGGTAAGACTCTTCCGGCATGGTCTGGTGGAACGCGGTGTCGAATACGGCCACGTTTTTGTCTTTCAGATTCGGGAAGGACTTCAGCGCTTCAGCGATACCGATCAGGTGCGCCGGGTTGTGCAGCGGTGCGAAGGATGCAGAGTCTTTGATGCCCTGAATCACTGATTCGTCGATCACAACGGAGCTGGTGTATTTTTCGCCGCCGTGGACGATACGGTGACCAATCGCAGTCAGCTGAGCAGACAGTTCTGGTTTTTGTGCCAGAATAGTGTTAACGATAAAGTTCAGCGCTTCACTGTGAGCGGCGCCTGCACCTAAAGCCGCTTCTTGTTTGCTGCCGTCCATCTTCCACTTGATACGTGCTTCAGGCAGATGGAAACATTCGGCCAAACCAGAGAGGTACTCGTCACCGTTGAGCGCATCGATGATGGCGAATTTCAGTGAGGAGCTACCGCAGTTCAGAACCAGTACTAACTTACTCGACATGGAAGTACCTATTATTGATACGTGGCTAAAAAAACGTCAGTGAGTCTAACAGCGTAACGCATGATGACTCAGACATTTATGATTAACATCATGGCAAACGAACATTCTGGCATGATGAAAGAAATAACTATGATTTTATGCCATTTTGCACAATTTTCAGCCAATGGCATAATATGCGATAATTTGACGAGTTAATGCTTCTCGTCTACGGCCCTATCAGGCTGGCACAGGATACCCGATACGGGGTAGCGATGACAAAATATTTTGAACGTTGTCATAGCCTGTTGTGGTTTTGCACAAAAATTTTAATTTTTATATGTGAAGTTGAGGTACAGCCATGTCGACACCCGAAATCCCGTCCGTGAACTTTTTCAGTCTGTTTCGTCGGGGACAGCATTACGCAAAGACGTGGCCAATGGAAAAGCGCCTTGCGCCAATGTTTATTGAGAATCGCACTATCCGCGCCACGCGCTATGCGATTCGCTTTATGCCCCCCGTCGCCATCTTTACCCTGTGCTGGCAAATCGCCCTCGGTGGACAGCTTGGCCCTGCCGTCGCGACGGCGCTCTTCGCGTTAAGCCTGCCGATGCAGGGGCTGTGGTGGTTAGGCAAACGCTCCATTACGCCGCTTCCGCCTTCTATTTTACACTGGTTTTATGAAGTGCGTGGAAAACTGGAGGAGGCCGGGCAGGCGCTGGCCCCGGTTGAAGGCAAGCCGGATTACCAGGCGCTGGCGGACACGTTAAAGCGTGCTTTTAAGCAGCTGGATAAAACATTCCTCGATGACTTGTGATTGATCATCGAAACGACTAACAAAAGAAGGCACAGTAACACACCGTTACCGTGTCTTTTTTTTACAGTGCAATGCGCTACAGGAGTCGAAAGATGGAAATGACCCATGCTCAACGTCTGATTTTGTCTAACCAGTACAAGATGATGACTATGCTTGATCCCGATAACGCTGCGCGCTACAGCCGCCTGCAGACCATCGTCGAACGTGGGTTTGGTTTGCAAATGCGCGAACTGGACCGCGAGTTTGGCGAGCTGAAAGAAGAAACCTGCCGCATCGTGATCGACATTATGGAGATGTATCACGCCCTGCATGTGTCCTGGACGAATCTCAAAGACCAGCAGACCATTGACGAACGTCGTGTGACCTTCCTAGGCTTTGACGCAGCGACGGAAGCGCGCTATCTGAGCTATGTTCGCTTTATGGTGAACACCGAGGGGCGTTATACCCACTTTGATGCGGGCACCCACGGCTTCAACGCGCAGACCCCAATGTGGGACAAATACCAGCGCATGCTGAGCGCGTGGCACGCCTGCCCGCGTCAGTACCATTTAAGTAGCAACGAAATTCAACAAATCATTAATGCCTGACGGAGGTGCGTGTGCAGTGTAAAGGTTTTCTGTTTGATCTGGACGGTACGCTGGTGGATTCACTGCCGGTTGTGGAGCGCTCGTGGTGCCACTGGGCCGACCGGCACGGCATCGACCACCAGGACGTGCTGAATTTTATCCATGGCAAACAGGCCATTACCTCATTGCGGCACTTCTTAGCGGAGCGTTCTGAGGAAGAGATCCAGGCGGAGTTCAAATACCTGGAGCAGATTGAGGCCACCGACACCGAGGGCATTACCGCGCTGCCGGGGGCGCGCGAACTGCTTGAGCATCTGAACGAAGCGCAGATCCCGTGGGCTATCGTCACCTCCGGCTCTGTTCCGGTCGCTCATGCCCGCCATAAGGCGGCCGGCTTACCGAAGCCAGAGGTATTCATTACGGCTGAGCGCGTCAAACGCGGCAAGCCGGAGCCGGATGCCTTTCTGCTTGGTGCAGAAATGCTGGGCTTCGCGCCTGCAGAGTGCGTGGTGGTGGAAGATGCGGCCGCTGGCGTGATGGCCGGGCTGAACGCCGGTAGCCACGTCATTGCCGTAAACGTTCCGGCGGGGTCCCCACGCCTGGACGAGGCGGATTTTGTGATTCATTCCCTGGCGGCGCTGGCGGTGTCAAAAGCGCCCGACGGAGTTGTAACCGTCTCGCTAAAAATGTAATCCCATGATATAGCCCCACGCTGCTGGGGCTTTTTTATGGCAAAATTTCTCATCTTCCACTGACAAGGATAGGTTGTGAACGGTGAACTGATCTGGGTTCTGAGCCTGCTTTTAATCGCCATTATTCTCTTCGCCACAGGCAAGGTGCGCATGGATGCCGTCGCCCTGTTTGTCATCGTCGCGTTTGCGCTGAGCGGCACGCTCACGCTACCGGAAGCCTTCTCCGGGTTCAGCGACCCCAACGTTATCCTGATTGCCGCCCTGTTTATCATCGGCGACGGCCTTGTGCGCACCGGCGTGGCGACCATCATGGGCGCGTGGCTGGTCAAGGTGGCCGGCAGCAGTGAAACCAAGATGCTGATCTACCTGATGCTGACGGTCGCCGGTCTGGGAGCGTTTATGAGCTCAACGGGCGTGGTCGCCATTTTTATCCCGGTGGTGCTGAGCGTCTCCATGCGGATGCAGAGCTCGCCGTCGCGCCTGATGATGCCCCTGAGCTTTGCCGGTTTGATCAGCGGTATGATGACGCTGGTGGCGACGCCGCCGAACCTGGTCGTCAACAGCGAGCTGCTTCGGGAAGGATTTCAGGGCTTCAGCTTTTTCAGCGTCACCCCGCTTGGGCTGGTGATTCTGGCGATGGGCGTGGTCTACATGCTGCTGACCCGTTTTGCCCTGAAGGGCGACAAGCAGGATAAGAACAAAGAGGGGTGGAAGCGACGCACCTTCCGCGATCTGATCAAAGAGTACCGCCTCACCGGGCGGGCGCGCCGCCTGGCCATTCGCCCCGGCTCGCCGCTGATCGGCCAGCGGCTTGATGACCTGAAGCTGCGCGAGCGTTATGGCGCGAACGTGATCGGCGTAGAGCGCTGGCGCCGTTTTCGCCGGGTAATCGTCAACGTTAACGGGGTGTCGGAATTCCGCGCGCGAGACGTCCTGCTGATCGATATGTCTACCGCCGAGGTGGATCTGCGCGAGTTCTGCAGCGAACAGCAGCTGGAGCCGATGGTATTGCGCGGGGAGTATTTCTCCGACCAGGCGCTGGATGTGGGTATGGCCGAAGTGTCTCTGATACCGGAATCGGAACTGTTGGGTAAAACCGTGCGTGAAATGGGGTTCCGTACCCGATATGGCCTGAACGTTGTTGGGCTGAAGCGCGATGGCGTAGCGATGGAAGGGGCCGTCGTCGATGAGCCGATCCTGCTGGGCGATATCTTTCTCGTCGTCGGTAACTGGAAGCTAATCAGCCAGCTCGGGCAAAAAGGGCGCGATTTTGTGGTGCTTAACATGCCGGTCGAGGAGAGCGACGCCTCCCCGGCGCACAGCCAGGCACCCCACGCGATTTTCTGTCTGGTGTTGATGGTGGCGCTGATGCTGACCGATGAAATCCCCAATCCGGTCGCAGCAATCATCGCTTGCCTGCTGATGGGGAAATTCCGCTGCATAGACGCCGAAAGCGCGTATAAAGCCATTCACTGGCCGAGCATTATTCTTATCGTCGGGATGATGCCCTTTGCCCTGGCGCTGCAAAAAAACGGCGGGGTGGATCTGATCGTAAAAGGCTTGATGGACGTGGGCGGTGGGTATGGACCGTACATGATGATGGTCTGTCTGTTTGTCATGTGCGCCACGATAGGGTTGTTTATCTCGAACACCGCGACGGCGGTGCTTATGGCGCCTATTGCGCTGGCGATGGCGAAATCAATGGGCGTGTCGCCGTACCCGTTTGCGATGATGGTCGCGATGGCGGCGTCCGCGGCGTTTATGACGCCGGTTTCATCGCCGGTGAACACGCTGGTGCTGGGGCCGGGGAATTATAAGTTCAGCGATTTCGTGAAGCTGGGCGTGCCGTTCACCGTGCTGGTGATGGTGGTGTGCGTGGTGTTAATTCCGGTTTTATTCCCGTTTTAAGCGTGAGCGCAGAAGCGCTGGCCGGGTAAGGCGAAGTCGCCACCCGGCGAAAAATTACAACGGTGAATCCTGGCTAATCTCATCCAGCGATAGATGGAAGCTCGGCACAAATACCTGCATGAAATAGTCCATCTCTTCGCTGCGGCGGGATTCCAGCGTTTTTTCCAGGCGCGTTTTCGCCAGTAAAAACTCATTATTGCCCGCAGACAGCTCTTCCAGACACTTCAGATAGGCGCACAGCGCGTCGGCCTGCTTGACCAGCGACTTTTCATCTTCCGTATACTGATGCTCGTCGATGAGCGGTTCAAAGATATCGCGCAGCTCTTCGGGCACCATCTCGATAAGCTTTTGCTGGGCAATCTTCTCGATAGCCTTATATTCCTGAGCAATCTGCGAATTGAAATATTTCACCGGCGTAGGCAGGTCTCCGGTCAGCACCTCTGATGCGTCGTGGTACATCGCCAGCAGCGCGATGCGCTCGGCATTCACCTGCCCGTTAAATTTGCGATTCTTAATGGCAGCCAGCGCATGAGCGACCATGGCAACCTGCAGGCTGTGCTCAGATACGTTCTCTGTACGCACGTTGCGCATCAGCGGCCAGCGGTTGATCAGTTTCAGGCGGGAGAGGTGGGCAAAGAAATGGCTCTGACTCATAGGTTACCTTTTGTCTTTACTGCGACAGGAATTCATTGTGCGGGGAGGGGAGGGAAGATGCAAATCAGGCTACCGAAGTAGCCTGATTTTTAAGATTACTGATGGTATCCAGAGAGGAATCGCCCAAAGCGGCTGATGGCCATTTCGAGATCGTCTTCGCGCGGCAGGGTCACGATACGCACGTGGTCCGGCCACGGCCAGTTAAACGCCGTCCCCTGAACCAGCAGCACTTTTTCCTGCAGCAGGAAATCGAGCACCATTTTCTGATCGTCGTGGATATTGAAGCGCTTCGCGTCAATTTTCGGGAACATATACAGCGCCCCGTTCGGCTTCACGCAGGAGACGCCCGGGATATCGTTGATCAGTTCCCATGCGCGGTTACGCTGCTCGTACAGACGACCGCCAGGGACGATAAACTCGCTGATGCTCTGGTAGCCGCCCAGCGCCGTCTGGATCGCGTGCTGCGCGGGCACGTTGGCGCAAAGACGCATCGACGCCAGCATCTCAAGCCCTTCAATATAGCCTTTCGCGTGTTTTTTCGGGCCGTTCAGCACCATCCAGCCCTGACGGAAACCGGCCACGCGGTAGGTTTTAGACAGGCCGTTGAAGGTGACGGTCAGCAGATCCGGGGCCAGCGCGGCGATAGAGTGGTGCTGAGCCGCGTCATACAGGATCTTGTCGTAGATTTCGTCAGCGAAGATGATCAGGTTGTGCTGGCGGGCGATCTCCACGATCTCCAGCAGCAGCTCTTTTGAATAGACCGCGCCCGTCGGGTTGTTCGGGTTTATGATCACAATCCCACGCGTGCGAGGCGTGATTTTCGCGCGAATGTCATCCAGATCCGGGAACCAGTCAGAGGATTCGTCGCAAAGATAATGTACCGCTTTACCGCTGGAGAGCGATACGGCAGCGGTCCACAGCGGGTAATCCGGTGCGGGAACCAGCATTTCGTCACCGCTATTCAGCAGCGCCTGCATGGCCTGAACGATCAGTTCGGAGACGCCGTTGCCGATATAGATATCTTCGACGGTAACGTCACGCATACCGCGCGCCTGGTAGTGCTGCATAATGGCTTTACGGGCGGAGTAAAGTCCCTTTGAGTCACAATAGCCTTGTGCCGTAGGCAGGTTGCGGATCACATCAACCAGAATTTCATCCGGCGCTTCAAAACCAAATGGCGCGGGGTTACCAATATTGAGCTTCAGAACCTTGTTGCCTTCTTCTTCAAGGCGTTTTGCCTCTTTCAGAACCGGGCCACGGATGTCATAACAGACGTTATCAAGCTTGCTGGATTTTTCGATAGGGGACATGAACCTTTAACCTTTTCGCTATTATTGCCGCTCCCTGCCGTGGAAGTCAGCACGGAATAATGTACTCCCCCCTCGCTTCGTTTTGAAGGGTGTGCAGTAGAAGATTTTGTGCTTACTGCGAAATTGTGATGAATCTTTTTTACTATTGACTGACGCTTTTACTGCCTTAACGTAACGCGCAAACCATAAGTAAAGGTTAATTGTGCTGCATATTTCTATGAAATATGTATATTGTTCTGCTGTAAAATAAAAGGCGTGCAGACAACAAGCAGAAGTCACGCTGGGTGACTTTTCGTAAAACCTGAGTGTTGAAGGGGTCTTGCAGTAATAGCCCGGAGCGGCTAAAAGTTAATCATGTGAAATTAATGTTAAGTGTTATTAATGAATGGCCATAATCTAAATTAAAATTTATTTATTATTAACCAACAAAATGCAACTTTAGTTAATTCTAATAAAATTAGTTTAGAAGCTTAACAAACCCCTTTAATCCTGAATATTGCAATAAGACTTATAAATAAAGTGGATTTGGGTTAAGATGTCTATAAGGAAAGCAGTAGGAAGATGCAGTGATTTTGCATATTTGAAACTGATTTTCCGATTTAATTGATTGTTATTGTTGGAGTTATCTCTGGCTGGAATGTGTCAAACATCTCCTGCTACGTTGACAGCGCTGCGAAAAAGATGGCAGAAAAAGTGTTACGCCTTTAATGTAATTTACATAACCCTGCGAACATCTAAATATCCTGAACGTTTAAGAGAATAAAAATAACGTCATGAAACGTGCTTTCTGACTGTTGATATAAAGCAGCACAATAACTATCTGTCAGGCAGTCTGCCGGGCCGGGATGCGAGGGAAAACCTTCAGAAGGAATTGCTTAACTGTTACACACAGCTTCAACCCGGGCAGCTCCGCACGAGCAACCTGAAAGTGAATAGATATGATAAATGCAAATCGTCCGATAATGAATCTCGACCTCGATCTGCTGAGAACGTTTGTTGCGGTCGCCGATCTCAACACTTTTGCAGCAGCTGCTGCCGCCGTCTGCCGAACTCAGTCCGCCGTTAGCCAGCAAATGCAGCGGCTGGAGCAACTGGTTGGGAAAGAGCTTTTTGCCCGTCACGGGCGCAATAAGCTCTTAACGGAACACGGTATTCAGCTACTGGGTTATGCCAGGAAAATTCTTCGCTTTAATGATGAAGCATGTATGTCATTAATGTTTAGCAACCTTCAGGGGGTGTTAACCTTAGGGGCATCTGATGAGTCAGCGGATACTATATTGCCGTTTCTTCTCAATCGAATTAGCTCGGTTTATCCGAAGCTTGCGCTGGATGTAAGCGTAAAACGTAACGCCTTTATGGTTGAGATGTTAAATGAGAACAAGGTCGACCTTGTGGTTACGACGCATCGTCCCGGGCAGTTTGATTGTCTGACCTTGCGCACATCGCCAACGCACTGGTATTGCGCGGCGGAATATGTGCTGCAAAAAGGGGAACCCGTACCGCTGGTTTTACTGGACGATCCGAGTCCTTTCCGCGATATGGTGCTGACGACGTTAAATGAAGCCAACATTCCGTGGCGTCTGGCCTATGTAGCGTCCACGCTGCCCGCAGTGCGTGCCGCCGTGAAAGCGGGTCTTGGCGTAACGGCCCGTCCGGTAGAGATGATGAGCCCTGATTTACGCGTTCTCGGTAAATCTGATGGTCTCCCCGCGCTGCCGGATACCGAGTATCTGCTTTGCCATAACGCGTCCAGTCATAACGAGCTGGCGAAGGTGGTGTTTGAGGCGATGGAAAATTACCATAACCCATGGCAGTTCGAGCATGTTACCTCCGAAGGGGGGGATGATTCCCTGATCGTTGAAGGTGACTTTGAGTGATCAAAAGCTCAAAATTCTGGTAACAAATTGTAAGTGTAAAAAAAAGCCACTCGTGCCGTTTTCGCACGCAGTGGCTTTTTTTTGCCAATATTATCCTCGCTCGTTACAAGGTTTTCATAAATAAATCATACATATCAATGGGGTAAATGCATCTGCTCAAATGCTGTTCACTTTCTGTTCTAACTTCATCCATAACCCTTTGATGTTAAAAAAGCAGCAAATATGTTGCCGGTTTTTTGGGTGAATTAACAAAAGCGTGTCTCAGATCAAGAAAATACTCCTATTTGGGGGGAGGAATCGTTGGCAAATCCTGTCAAAATAGGAGGGTTATTTTTTTTACTTCCAAAACGGACACGATTCAACAACACGCATTTGACGAAAAGTCAGGTAACCACCAGGGTTAAAGGGCACCAAATGTTAATGAGAATCGCTCGATGTAATTTAATGTGAAGAAACCTTTGTTAAAGTTGACAAAAGGTTATAGAAAGGAGTAAAAAACCCCATCATTTTGCTGTCTACGTCCCATTTCTGACAGTTAGTGTAAGGTTATTTGTTCCTCCCCATGAATCGATGTGATGCCTATCTGCCAGCAAGAGCAGTGTCATCGGTATCACTTTTGATGAGTAAGCAATGAGTATGTCAACATCCACAGAAGTCATCGCTCATCACTGGGCATTCGCAATCTTTCTTATTGTAGCCATTGGCCTGTGCTGCCTGATGTTAGTCGGCGGCTGGTTCCTGGGCGGTCGCGCCCGTGCAAGGCACAAAAACACACCTTTCGAATCAGGTATTGATTCAGTAGGTTCCGCTCGCTTACGCCTGTCTGCCAAGTTTTACCTGGTAGCGATGTTCTTCGTCATCTTCGACGTGGAAGCGCTCTACCTGTTCGCGTGGTCGACCTCCATTCGCGAAAGTGGTTGGGTGGGCTTTGTCGAGGCCGCAATTTTCATTTTAGTGCTACTGGCCGGTCTGGTTTATCTGGTGCGTATTGGCGCGCTTGACTGGACGCCTGCGCGTTCACGTCGTGAACACATCAACCCGGAAAACAGTATCTCTAATCGTCAGCAGTAACAGCGAGGCAATAAGATGGATTATACGCTCACCCGCATAGATCCTAACGGTGAGAATGACCGTTACCCCCTGCAAAAACAGGAGATCGTAACCGACCCCCTGGAGCAAGAAGTCAACAAAAGCGTGTACATGGGCAAACTCGAACATGCCATGCACGATATGGTCAACTGGGGTCGTAAGAACTCCATCTGGCCATACAACTTTGGCCTTTCTTGCTGCTACGTTGAAATGGTGACGTCATTCACTGCGGTGCATGACGTTGCGCGTTTTGGGGCCGAGGTACTGCGTGCTTCCCCGCGTCAGGCTGACCTGATGGTGGTGGCCGGTACCTGCTTTACCAAGATGGCACCTGTTATTCAGCGTCTGTATGACCAGATGCTGGAGCCAAAATGGGTTATTTCCATGGGCGCATGTGCAAACTCTGGCGGTATGTACGACATTTATTCCGTTGTGCAGGGCGTTGATAAGTTCATTCCGGTGGATGTTTACATCCCGGGCTGCCCGCCGCGTCCAGAAGCCTATATGCAGGCGCTGATGCTGCTGCAGGAGTCTATCGGTAAAGAACGTCGCCCACTCTCATGGGTTGTTGGCGATCAGGGTGTCTATCGCGCGAACATGCAGTCCGAGCGCGAGCGTAAACGTGGTGAACGTATTGCCGTCACCAACCTGCGTACGCCTGACGAAATTTAATTTGCGCCTGTAGGCCTGGAGAAAACCTTCGCATATCACTACTCAAATAGCGCGAAGCCAGGCTTAACAGTCACCACGGACCATTTGCAATGGTGAACAATATGACCGACTTAACCGCGCAAGAAGCCGCCTGGCAGACCCGGGATCATCTTGATGACCCCGTCATTGGCGAACTGCGCAACCGTTTTGGGCCGGATGCCTTTACCGTTCAGGCGACCCGCACCGGGGTACCCGTTGTTTGGGTGAAGCGTGAACAATTGCTGGAAGTTGTCGATTTCCTCAAGAAATTGCCAAAACCTTACGTCATGCTGTTTGACTTACACGGCATGGACGAACGTCTGCGTACTCACCGCCAGGGCCTCCCTGCTGCGGATTTTTCCGTTTTCTACCACCTGATCTCAATAGACCGCAACACGGATATCATGCTCAAGGTGGCATTGTCTGAAAACGATATGCATCTGCCGACGATCACCAAACTTTTCCCGAACGCCAACTGGTACGAGCGTGAAACCTGGGAAATGTTCGGCATGACCTTCGACGGCCACCCGCACCTGACGCGCATCATGATGCCGCAGACCTGGACCGGCCACCCGCTGCGTAAAGACTACCCGGCACGTGCGACTGAATTCGATCCGTTTGAGCTGACCAAAGCCAAGCAGGATCTGGAGATGGAAGCGCTGACCTTCAAGCCGGAGGACTGGGGCATGAAGCGCGGTACCGAAAACGAGGACTTCATGTTCCTCAACCTCGGTCCGAACCACCCGTCTGCGCACGGTGCATTCCGTATTATTCTTCAGCTTGATGGCGAAGAGATTGTCGACTGCGTCCCTGACATCGGTTACCACCACCGCGGTGCTGAGAAGATGGGCGAGCGTCAGTCCTGGCACAGCTACATTCCGTATACCGACCGTATCGAGTACCTCGGCGGCTGCGTAAACGAAATGCCATACGTGCTGGCCGTTGAGAAACTGGCAGGCATCACCGTACCGGATCGCGTTAACGTGATTCGCGTTATGCTGTCAGAACTGTTCCGCATCAACAGCCACCTGCTGTACATCTCCACGTTCATTCAGGACGTCGGCGCGATGACCCCGGTCTTCTTCGCCTTTACCGATCGTCAAAAAATCTACGATCTGGTGGAAGCGATTACCGGTTTCCGTATGCACCCGGCATGGTTCCGTATCGGCGGCGTGGCGCACGATCTGCCGCGCGGCTGGGACCGCCTGCTGCGTGAGTTCCTCGACTGGATGCCGAAACGTCTGGCCTCTTACGAGAAAGCCGCTCTGCGCAACACCATCCTGAAAGGCCGTTCCCAGGGCGTTGCTGCCTACGGCGCGAAAGAAGCGCTGGAGTGGGGTACTACAGGTGCTGGCCTGCGCGCGACCGGTATTGATTTCGACGTGCGTAAAGCCCGTCCTTACTCTGGCTACGAGAACTTCGACTTTGAAGTCCCGGTTGGCGGCGGCGTGTCCGACTGCTACACCCGCGTGATGCTGAAAGTGGAAGAGCTGCGCCAGAGTCTGCGCATCCTTGAGCAGTGCCTCAACAACATGCCGGAAGGCCCGTTCAAAGCGGATCACCCGCTGACCACGCCGCCGCCGAAAGAGCGCACGCTGCAGCATATCGAAACCCTGATCACCCACTTCCTGCAGGTTTCCTGGGGCCCGGTCATGCCGGCGCAAGAATCCTTCCAGATGATTGAAGCGACCAAGGGTATTAACAGTTACTACCTGACCAGCGACGGCAGCACCATGAGCTACCGTACCCGCGTGCGTACGCCGAGCTTTGCGCACCTGCAGCAGATCCCGTCCGCCATCCGCGGCAGTCTGGTCTCCGACCTGATTGTGTATCTGGGTAGTATCGATTTTGTTATGTCAGATGTGGACCGCTAATTATGCACGAGAATCAACAACCACAAACCGAGGCTTTTGAGCTGAGTGAAGCAGAGCGTGCCGCGATTGAGCACGAGATGCACCACTACGAAGACCCGCGTGCGGCGTCCATTGAAGCGCTGAAAATCGTACAGAAACAGCGTGGTTGGGTGCCGGATGGGGCGATCTATGCGATCGCGAAAGTGCTGGGTATTCCGGCCAGTGACGTAGAGGGCGTAGCCACGTTCTACAGCCAGATCTTCCGTCAGCCGGTAGGCCGCCATGTGATCCGCTACTGTGACAGCGTTGTCTGCCACATCACCGGCTATCAGGGCATTCAGGCTGCGATTGAGAAGAAGCTCAATATCAAGCCGGGCCAGACCACGTTCGATGGACGCTTTACTCTGCTGCCAACCTGCTGCCTGGGTAACTGCGACAAGGGGCCGACCATGATGATTGATGAGGACACTCACAGCCATCTGACGCCGGAAGCGATTCCTGACCTGCTGGAGCAGTACAAATGAAAACTGTAATTCGTACTGCTGAGACGCATCCGCTGACCTGGCGTCTGCGCGATGACAAACAGCCGGTATGGCTTGACGAATACCAGAGCAAAAACGGCTATGCCGGTGCGCGTAAAGCCCTTGGCGGCATGGCACCGGACGACATCGTTAACGCGGTAAAAGATTCCGGCCTGAAAGGGCGCGGCGGTGCGGGCTTCTCCACCGGCCTGAAGTGGAGCCTGATGCCGAAAGACGAATCCATGAACATCCGTTACCTGCTGTGTAACGCCGATGAAATGGAGCCGGGCACCTATAAAGACCGCCTGCTGATGGAACAACTGCCGCACCTGCTGGTGGAAGGCATGCTGATCTCCGCGTTTGCGCTGAAAGCGTACCGTGGCTACATCTTCCTGCGCGGTGAGTACATCGAAGCGGCAGAAAACCTGCGTCGCGCGATTGCCGAAGCGACAGAAGCGGGCCTGCTGGGTAAAAACATCCTGGGCACCGGCTTTGACTTCGAACTGTTCGTGCACACCGGCGCCGGTCGTTACATCTGCGGTGAAGAAACCGCGCTGATTAACTCCCTTGAAGGCCGCCGTGCGAACCCGCGTTCCAAGCCACCGTTCCCGGCAAGCTCCGGCGTCTGGGGTAAACCGACCTGCGTCAACAACGTCGAAACCCTGTGTAACGTCCCGGCTATCCTCGCGAACGGCGTGGAGTGGTATCAGGGCATTTCCTCAAGCAAAGATGCCGGTACCAAGCTGATGGGCTTCTCCGGTCGCGTGAAGAATCCTGGCGTCTGGGAACTGCCGTTCGGTACCACCGCACGTGAAATTCTTGAAGACTACGCCGGCGGCATGCGCGATGGCCTGAAATTCAAAGCCTGGCAGCCGGGTGGGGCAGGGACGGACTTCCTGACCGAAGCCCACCTTGACCTGCCGATGGAATTCGAAAGCATTGGTAAAGCAGGCAGCCGTCTGGGTACGGCGCTGGCGATGGCCGTCGACCACGAGATCGGCATGGTCTCGCTGGTGCGTAACCTGGAAGAATTCTTTGCTCGCGAGTCCTGCGGCTGGTGTACACCGTGCCGTGACGGTCTGCCGTGGAGCGTGAAGATCCTGCGCGCTATCGAGCGTGGCGAAGGCCAGCCGGGCGATATCGAGACGCTTGAGCAACTGTGTCGATTCTTAGGGCCAGGCAAAACCTTCTGCGCCCACGCACCGGGTGCCGTCGAGCCGCTGCAGAGCGCGATTAAATATTTCCGCGACGAATTCGAAGCAGGCATCAAGCAGCCGTTCAGCAATACCCATTCAATCAATGGTATTCAGCCGAACCTGCTGAAAGCGCGCTGGTAAAAACAGAATTTTGATTAACGCTCGGTTTCGGCCGAGCCAACTGGAAGCATGCTAATGGCTACGATTCATGTAGACGGCAAAGAATACGAAGTCAACGGGGCGGACAACCTGCTGGAAGCTTGTCTGTCTCTTGGCCTCGATATTCCGTACTTTTGCTGGCATCCGGCGCTGGGCAGCGTCGGTGCTTGCCGCCAGTGTGCGGTGAAGCAATATCAAAACGCGGAAGACACGCGTGGTCGCCTGGTGATGTCCTGTATGACGCCAGCCACCGAAGGCACCTTTATTTCGATTGATGACGAAGAAGCCAAACAGTTCCGCGAAAGCGTGGTGGAGTGGTTGATGACCAACCACCCGCACGACTGTCCGGTTTGCGAAGAGGGCGGTAACTGCCACCTTCAGGATATGACCGTGATGACCGGTCACAGCTTCCGTCGCTATCGCTTTACTAAACGTACCCACCGTAACCAGGATCTGGGGCCGTTCATCTCTCACGAAATGAACCGCTGCATCGCCTGCTACCGCTGCGTGCGTTACTACAAAGACTATGCAGACGGTCAGGATCTGGGCGTGTACGGCGCGCATGACAACGTCTACTTCGGTCGTCCGGAAGACGGTACGCTGGAGAGCGAATTCTCCGGTAACCTGGTAGAAATCTGCCCGACCGGCGTATTCACTGATAAAACCCACTCCGAGCGCTACAACCGTAAATGGGACATGCAGTTTGCACCTAGCATCTGCCAGCAGTGCTCCCTCGGCTGTAACACCAGCCCGGGTGAACGTTACGGCGAACTGCGCCGTATCGAAAACCGCTACAACGGTACCGTAAACCACTACTTCCTGTGCGACCGCGGTCGTTTCGGCTATGGCTATGTGAACCTGAAAGACCGTCCGCGTCAGCCGGTTCAGCGCCGTGGCGACGACTTCATTACCCTGAACGCCGAGCAGGCGATGCAGGGCGCGGCAGATATTCTGCGCCAGTCGAAGAAAGTGATCGGTATCGGCTCCCCGCGCGCCAGCATCGAAAGCAACTTTGCGCTGCGCGAGCTGGTTGGGGCAGAAAACTTCTATACCGGTATCGCTCAGGGCGAGCAGGAGCGTCTGCAGCTGGTACTAAAAGTGCTGCGCGAAGGCGGTATTCATACCCCTGCGCTGCGCGAAATTGAATCTTACGATGCGGTTCTGGTGCTGGGTGAAGACCTGACGCAGACCGGTGCACGCGCGGCTCTGGCGGTTCGTCAGGCGGTGAAGGGCAAAGCGCGCGAGATGGCAGCGGCACAGAAAGTGGCTGACTGGCAGATTGCGGCAATCCTTAACATCGGCCAGCGCGCGAAGCATCCTCTGTTTGTGACCAACGTCGACAACACCCGCCTGGACGATATCGCCGCGTGGACCTACTGCGCGCCGGTTGAAGATCAGGCGCGCCTTGGCTTTGCGATTGCCCACGCGCTGGACAGCAACTCTCCGGCCGTCGAGCTGGATCGCGATCTGCAAAACAAGGTCGACGTGATTGTTCAGGCCCTGGCGGGCGCGAAGAAACCGCTGATTATTTCCGGTACCAACGCCGGCAGCGCGGAGATTATTCAGGCGGCAGCCAACGTTGCCAAAGCCCTGAAAGGCCGCGGTGCGGACGTTGGCGTGACGATGATTGCCCGTGCGGTGAACAGCATCGGTCTGGGGATGATTGGCGGCGGTTCGCTGGAAGAAGCGTTAAGCGAACTGGAGTCCGGTTCCGCTGACGCCGTTGTGGTGCTGGAAAATGACCTGCATCGCCACGCTTCTGCCGCTCGAGTTGACGCCGCGCTCTCCAAAGCGCCGCTGGTGATGGTCATTGACCATCAGCGCACCGCGATCATGGACAAAGCGCACCTGGTGCTCTCTGCGGCAAGCTTCGCAGAAAGCGACGGTACGGTTATCAACAACGAAGGCCGCGCCCAGCGTTTCTTCCAGGTTTACGACCCGGCGTACTACGACAGCAACACCGTGATGCTGGAAAGCTGGCGCTGGCTGCACTCCCTGCACAGCACCGTGCAGAGCCGTGAAGTGGACTGGACGCAGCTCGACCACGTTATCGACGCGGTAGTCGAAAAACTGCCTCAGCTGGCAGGCATTAAAGATGCCGCACCTGAAGCAAGCTTCCGCATTCGTGGCCAGAAGCTGGCACGTGAACCGCACCGCTACAGCGGCCGTACCGCGATGCGCGCTAACATCAGCGTGCACGAACCGCGCCAGCCGCAGGATAAAGACACCATGTTCGCCTTCTCCATGGAAGGGAACAACCAGCCGTCTGCGCCGCGTTCGCAAATCCCGTTCGCATGGGCTCCGGGCTGGAACTCCCCGCAGGCGTGGAACAAGTTCCAGGCTGAAGTGGGCGGCTCCCTGCGCCACGGCGATCCGGGCGTGCGTCTGATTGAAGCCTCCGAAACCGGACTGGACTTCTTCACCAGCGTACCGGCGAGCTTCCAGGCTCAGGATGGTCAGTGGCGTATTGCGCCGTACTACCATCTGTTCGGTAGCGACGAGCTGTCCCAGCGTTCACCGGTCTTCCAGACCCGTATGCCGCAGCCTTACATCAAGCTCAACACGGCGGATGCCGCGAAGCTTGGCGTTAACGCGGGTGCGAACATCGCCTTTAGCTATGACGGCCAGACAATCAGCCTGCCGCTGATTATCTCTGAAAGCCTGACAGCAGGGCAGGTGGGTCTGCCGATGGGTATGCCTGGCATCGCGCCGGTTCTGGCGGGTGCGCGTCTTGATAATCTGCAGGAGGCAAAAGCATGAGTTGGTTAACGCCGGATCTTATCGACATCCTGCTGAGCATTCTGAAAGCGATTGTTATCCTGCTGGTGGTGGTCACCTGCGGCGCGTTCATGAGCTTTGGTGAACGTCGTCTGCTCGGTCTGTTCCAGAACCGTTACGGGCCGAACCGCGTGGGCTGGGGTGGTTCACTCCAGCTGGTGGCGGACATGATCAAGATGTTCTTTAAAGAGGACTGGGTTCCGCGCTTCTCTGACCGCGTGATCTTTACTCTGGCACCGATGATCGCCTTCACCTCGCTGCTGCTGGCGTTTGCTATCGTTCCGGTCAGCCCGACCTGGGTGGTCGCTGACCTGAACATCGGCATTCTGTTCTTCCTGATGATGGCAGGCCTCGCGGTTTACGCGGTGCTGTTCGCAGGCTGGTCCAGTAACAACAAATACTCGCTGCTGGGCGCGATGCGTGCTTCCGCGCAGACGCTGAGCTACGAAGTGTTCCTGGGTCTTTCCCTGATGGGCGTGGTGGCGCAGGCCGGTTCATTCAACATGACCGACATCGTCAACAACCAGGCCGACATCTGGAACGTTATCCCGCAGTTCTTTGGGTTTATTACCTTTGCTATCGCGGGCGTGGCCGTGTGTCACCGTCACCCGTTTGACCAGCCAGAAGCCGAACAGGAACTGGCCGACGGTTACCACATCGAATATTCCGGTATGAAGTTCGGTCTGTTCTTCGTGGGCGAGTACATCGGTATCGTCACCATTTCCGCGTTGATGGTAACGCTGTTCTTTGGTGGCTGGCATGGCCCGTTCTTACCGCCGTTCATCTGGTTCGCGCTGAAAACCGCGTTCTTCATGATGATGTTCATTTTGATTCGCGCAGCGTTACCGCGTCCACGTTATGACCAGGTAATGTCCTTCGGCTGGAAAGTGTGCCTGCCGCTGACGCTCGTCAACTTGTTGGTAACGGCAGCTGTCATTCTCTGGCAGCAGCCATAAGGGGCTATAGACCATGACCTTAAAAGAATTACTGGTAGGCTTCGGTACCCAGGTACGCAGTATCTGGATGATCGGCCTGCACGCGTTTGCTAAACGCGAAACCCGGATGTACCCGGAAGAGCCGGTATATCTGCCGCCGCGCTACCGTGGCCGTATCGTGCTGACGCGCGACCCGGACGGCTCCGAGCGCTGCGTTGCCTGTAACCTGTGTGCGGTAGCGTGTCCGGTTGGCTGTATCTCTCTGCAGAAAGCAGAGACGGTAGACGGCCGCTGGTACCCTGAGTTCTTCCGCATCAACTTCTCACGCTGCATCTTCTGCGGTCTGTGTGAAGAAGCGTGCCCAACCACGGCGATTCAGCTGACTCCAGACTTCGAGCTGGGTGAGTACAAGCGTCAGGACCTGGTGTACGAGAAAGAGGATCTGCTGATTTCCGGTCCGGGCAAATACCCGGAATATAACTTCTACCGGATGGCGGGTATGGCAATCGACGGCAAAGATAAGGGCGAAGCAGAGAACGAAGCTAAGCCTATCGACGTCAAGAGCCTGTTACCGTAAGGAGAGGGCAATGGAATTCGCTTTTTATATCTGTGGCCTTATCGCCATCCTGGCCACGCTGCGAGTGATTACGCACACCAATCCGGTGCATGCGCTGCTGTACTTAATCATCTCGCTGCTGGCTATTTCCGGGGTGTTCTTCGCGCTGGGCGCGCACTTCGCCGGTGCGCTGGAAATCATCGTTTACGCCGGGGCCATCATGGTGCTGTTCGTCTTCGTTGTGATGATGCTGAACCTGGGCGGCTCTGAAATTGAGCAGGAACGTCAGTGGTTAAAACCGCAGGTGTGGATTGGCCCGGCGATTTTGTCGGCCATCATGCTGGTGGTGATCGTTTACGCCATTCTGGGTGTTAACGATCAGGGCATCGACGGCACGCCAATTGGCGCGAAAGAGGTGGGTATCACGCTCTTTGGCCCATACGTTCTGGCGGTGGAACTGGCCTCTATGCTGCTGCTGGCAGGCCTGGTTGTGGCTTTCCACGTTGGCCGCGAAGAGCGTGCTGGCGAGGTGCTGAGCAACCGCACTGACGACCGCGCGAAAAGAAAAACGGAGGAGCGCGCATGATCCCCTTAACACATGGACTGATCCTCGCTGCGATTTTATTCGTTCTGGGTCTGACCGGTCTGGTTATCCGCCGCAATCTGCTGTTTATGCTGATCGGCCTGGAAATCATGATTAACGCCTCCGCGCTGGCCTTTGTGGTCGCCGGAAGCTACTGGGGCCAGACCGATGGTCAGGTGATGTACATTCTCGCCATCAGCCTCGCGGCTGCCGAAGCGAGTATTGGCCTGGCGCTGTTACTGCAGCTCCATCGTCGCCGCCAGAATCTGAACATCGATTCAGTAAGTGAGTTGCGTGGATGAACATGCTTGCCTTAACCATTATTTTTCCGCTGATTGGCTTCGTGCTGCTGGCGTTTTCTCGCGGCCGCTGGTCTGAGAATCTGTCCGCGACCGTTGGCATGGGCTCTGTCGGTCTGGCCGCGCTGGTCACAGCGTATGCGGGTATCGACTTCTTCAACAACGGACGCCAGCCTTTCAGCGTGCCGCTGTGGACCTGGATGTCGGTCGGTGATTTCAACATCGGTTTCAACCTGGTACTGGACGGCCTCTCGCTGACCATGCTCTCCGTGGTTACCGGCGTCGGCTTCCTGATCCACATGTTCGCCTCCTGGTACATGCGCGGTGAAGAGGGATACTCCCGCTTCTTCGCCTACACCAACCTGTTTATCGCCAGCATGGTCGTTCTGGTGCTGGCCGATAACCTGCTGCTGATGTATCTGGGCTGGGAAGGCGTGGGTCTGTGTTCTTACCTGCTGATCGGTTTCTACTACACCGATCCGAAGAATGGCGCAGCGGCCATGAAAGCGTTCGTCGTGACCCGCGTGGGTGACGTCTTCCTCGCGTTCGCGCTGTTCATTCTCTACAACGAACTGGGCACGCTGAACTTCCGCGAAATGGTGGAACTGGCGCCGGCGCACTTCGAAGCAGGCAACAACATGCTGTGGTGGGCGACGCTGATGCTGCTGGGTGGTGCCGTGGGTAAATCCGCGCAGCTGCCGCTGCAGACATGGCTGGCAGACGCGATGGCGGGTCCAACCCCGGTCTCCGCGCTGATCCACGCTGCGACCATGGTAACCGCCGGTGTTTACCTGATTGCGCGTACTCATGGCCTGTTCCTGATGACTCCGGAAATTCTGCATCTGGTGGGTATCGTCGGTGCGGTCACGCTGGTGCTGGCAGGCTTTGCCGCGCTGGTGCAGACCGACATCAAACGCGTGCTCGCGTACTCCACAATGAGCCAGATTGGCTACATGTTCCTGGCGCTGGGCGTTCAGGCGTGGGACGCGGCCATTTTCCACCTGATGACGCACGCGTTCTTTAAAGCGCTGCTGTTCCTCTCATCCGGTTCCGTCATTCTGGCCTGCCATCACGAGCAGAACATCTTCAAGATGGGCGGACTGCGTAAGTCCATCCCGCTGGTCTATGTCTGCTTCCTGGTGGGCGGCGCGGCGCTGGCGGCACTGCCGCTGATTACCGCGGGCTTCTTCAGTAAGGACGAAATCCTTGCGGGTGCCATGGCGAATGGTCATATCAATCTGATGGTTGCGGGTCTGGTCGGTGCGTTCATGACCTCCCTGTATACCTTCCGTATGATTTTCATCGTATTCCACGGTAAAGAACAAATTCACGCTCACGCAGGGAAGGGGATTACCCACCACCTGCCGCTGATTGTGCTGCTGGTACTCTCCACCTTCGTTGGCGCGATGATTGTGCCACCGCTGCAGGGCGTACTGCCAGACACCACCGAGCTTGAGCACGGTCGCGTTCTGACGCTTGAAATCACCTCCGGTGTGGTCGCTATCGCGGGCATCCTGATTGCGGCATGGCTGTGGCTGGGCAAACGTACGCTGGTAACCGCCGTTGCCAACAGCGCGCCGGGCCGTCTGCTGGGCACCTGGTGGTACAACGCGTGGGGCTTCGACTGGCTGTACGACATGATCTTCGTTAAGCCGTTCCTGGGCATTGCGTGGCTGCTGAAACGCGACCCGTTGAACAGCCTGATGAACATCCCGGCGATCCTTTCCCGCTTTGCAGGTAAAGGCCTGCTGTACAGCGAGAACGGCTACCTGCGCTGGTATGTGGCGTCCATGAGCATCGGTGCGGTTGTCGTGCTGGCGCTGCTGATGGTATTGCGTTGATCGTTAAGTGAATTTTATTCGAATTCGTTGAAAATCAGGCCCCCGCAGGGGGCCTTAAAAAGGAATGTAAATCGCCATGTTACTACCCTGGCTAATATTAATTCCCTTCATCGGCGGCTTCCTGTGCTGGCAGACCGAACGCTTTGGCGTGAAGATGCCGCGCTGGATCGCGCTGATCACCATGGGATTGACGCTCGCGCTTGGCCTGCAACTGTGGTTGCAGGGCGGTTACTCACTGACCCAGTCTGCGGGCATTCCGCAGTGGCAGTCTGAGTTCATCCTGCCGTGGATCCCACGTTTCGGCATTACGATCCACCTGGCGATTGACGGTCTGTCGCTGCTGATGGTAGTGCTGACCGGTCTGCTCGGCGTTCTGGCGGTACTTTGCTCCTGGCGAGAAATCGAAAAATACCAGGGCTTCTTCCACCTGAACCTGATGTGGATCCTGGGCGGCGTGATCGGCGTGTTCCTTGCCATCGACATGTTCCTGTTCTTCTTCTTCTGGGAGATGATGCTGGTGCCGATGTACTTCCTGATCGCGCTGTGGGGCCATAAGGCGTCCGACGGTAAAACGCGTATCACGGCGGCAACCAAGTTCTTCATCTATACCCAGGCGAGCGGTCTGGTAATGCTGATTGCTATTCTGGCGCTGGTGTTTGTTCACCACAGCGCAACCGGCACCTGGACCTTCAACTACGAAGACCTGCTGAAGACCCCGATGTCCCACGGCGTTGAATACCTGCTGATGCTGGGCTTCTTCATCGCCTTCGCGGTGAAAATGCCGGTGGTTCCGCTGCACGGCTGGCTGCCAGACGCGCACTCCCAGGCACCAACGGCGGGTTCCGTTGACCTGGCGGGCATCTTGCTGAAAACGGCGGCCTACGGTCTGCTGCGCTTCGCACTGCCGCTGTTCCCGAACGCCTCCGCGGAATTCGCACCGATTGCTATGTGGCTGGGTGTGATCGGTATCTTCTACGGTGCCTGGATGGCCTTCACGCAGTACGATATCAAGCGTCTGATTGCTTACACCTCCGTTTCCCACATGGGCTTCGTGCTGATTGCTATCTACACCGGCAGCCAGCTGGCGTACCAGGGCGCGGTGATCCAGATGATTGCGCACGGTCTGTCCGCAGCCGGTCTCTTCATTCTGTGCGGTCAGCTGTACGAACGTCTGCATACCCGCGACATGCGCATGATGGGCGGCCTGTGGAGCAAAATTAAATGGCTGCCAGCGCTGTCCATGTTCTTCGCGGTGGCTACCCTGGGGATGCCGGGCACCGGTAACTTCGTCGGCGAATTTATGATTCTGTTCGGCAGCTTCAAAGTGGTACCGGTAATTACCGTGATCTCCACCTTTGGTCTGGTGTTCGCTTCCGTCTACTCGCTGGCGATGCTGCACCGCGCTTACTTCGGTAAAGCGAAGAGCGAAATTGCTGCACAAGAACTGCCGGGGATGTCGCTGCGCGAGCTGTTCATCATCCTGCTGCTGGTCGTACTGCTGGTGCTGCTGGGCTTCTTCCCGCAGCCGATTCTGGATACCTCGCACAGCGCGATGGGTAACATCCAGCAGTGGTTTGTTAATTCTGCTTCTACTACAAGGCCGTAATTCGCCATGACAATAACTCCACAACAACTGATCGCGCTGCTACCGCTGCTGATCGTCGGATTGACGGTGGTGGTTGTGATGCTCTCCATTGCGTGGCGACGCAATCACTTCCTGAATGCCACGCTGTCGGTCATCGGCCTGAACGCCGCGTTAGTCTCTCTCTGGTTTGTTGGCCAGGGCGGGGCGATGGACGTCACCCCGCTGATGCGCGTTGACGGCTATGCCATGCTTTACACCGGTCTGGTGCTGCTGGCGAGCCTGGCAACCTGTACCTTTGCGTACCCGTGGCTTGAAGGCTACAACGACAACAAAGAAGAGTTTTACCTGCTGGTTCTGATTGCCGCGCTGGGCGGCATTCTGCTGGCGAATGCCAACCATCTGGCCGCGCTGTTCCTCGGCATTGAGCTGATCTCTCTGCCGCTGTTCGGCCTGATTGGTTACGCCTTCCGTCAGAAGCGCTCTCTGGAAGCGAGCATCAAGTACACCATTCTGTCTGCTGCTGCGTCCTCCTTCCTGCTGTTTGGTATTGCGCTGCTGTACGCACAGTCCGGTAACCTCTCCTTCATGGCGCTCGGTAAGAGCCTCGGCGACGGCATGCTGCATGAGCCGCTGCTGCTGGCAGGTCTGGGCATGATGATCGTTGGCCTCGGCTTCAAGCTCTCTCTGGTTCCGTTCCACCTGTGGACGCCAGACGTCTACCAGGGCGCTCCGGCTCCGGTGTCGACCTTCCTGGCGACGGCGAGCAAAATCGCTATCTTCGGTGTGGTCATGCGTCTGTTCCTGTACGCACCGGTGGGTGACAGCGAAGCCGTTCGCGTGGTGCTGGGCATCATCGCGTTCGTCTCCATCATCTTCGGTAACCTGATGGCGCTGAGCCAGACCAACATCAAGCGTCTGCTGGGCTACTCGTCTATCTCTCATCTGGGCTACCTGCTGGTGGCGCTGATTGCGCTGCAGAGCGGTGAGATGTCGATGGAAGCCGTGGGCGTGTATCTGGCAGGTTACTTGTTCAGCAGCCTCGGCGCCTTCGGCGTGGTGAGCCTGATGTCCAGCCCGTACCGTGGTCCGGATGCCGATTCACTGTTCTCCTACCGTGGTCTGTTCTGGCACCGTCCAATTCTGTCCGCGGTAATGACCGTGATGATGCTCTCTCTGGCGGGTATCCCGATGACGCTGGGCTTTATCGGTAAGTTCTACGTGCTGGCCGTTGGTGTGCAGGCGCACCTGTGGTGGCTGACTGCGGGCGTGGTTATCGGCTCCGCGATTGGTCTCTACTACTACCTGCGCGTGGCCGTGAGCCTGTACCTGAGCGCGCCTCAGCAGCTCAATCGCGATGCGCCATCCAACTGGCAGTACAGCGCCGGTGGTATCGTGGTGCTTATCTCCGCGCTGCTGGTGCTGATCTTCGGTATCTATCCGCAGCCGCTGATTGACATCGTGCAGCGAGCGATGCCGCTGATGTAAGCCGGTAAAAAATAAAAAGCCCGCATCTGGACTGCCCCATAAAATCGGGCAGTTCATGAAAAGCGACTAACAGGGCCTGGGTTCGGTTTTCTACCGGACTCAGGCCTTTTAATTTATGCCATGAATACCGTGAGTTACCAGGCTCTTACCCAGCGTCGAACCAATGTTCTCTCTACACCAAAGCGTACAGCTGTACGATGTACTCCCTCTTTTCCGGGAAAAAAATAGTTTTCTTCTTTAGGGTTTATGCTAAATATAAATATACCCTTTGCTTTGTCAGAGAATAAATCCGTTATTTCATGTGAAGCAAATAAATGTATACATTTATTTGGTAATTATTATTTTTGAGCGCCATGTTAAGCGGCGTGTGAATTTAATTATAACGCTGCTGTGAATTAACAAAGTATTAATGCTGACATTCAGAAGAAACGTTTAACTCTTATTCGGTGGTTTCTCTGCTGAGAATAAAATTATATTTTGATGATGGATAAGAAAGAGATGAAAAAAAGATTCATAACCACGCTGACGCTGGCCGCTATTTTGATCTCGCCTGCGCACGCCATTAGCGAGAAATACCGTGCCCAGCTTGAGCGCTCGGGATGCACGCAGGTTACGGACGGTAACGGGTGCGATATTCACAAAACCAAAGCGCAGAATGCGGCAGCCGCTCAAAAGAGTGGACCTGCGGTAGCCGACTTCCAGCCTTACGTGGGCACCTGGCAGTCACTCGATCAGAACGGAAAAACGATCGATACGTTTACTGTCACCCGTACCAGCGTAAAGACGCGTGGCCATCTTGTCGAGCAGGCGAGGGTGGACAATGGTCGCCTGACGTTCCGTGTTCAGGCCGCGGAGTTCAATCTGCTTCCGGAAGGTTTTGGAAGCTGGTTAACCTCAACACAATCAGGCGCAATTAAGCGTCATTAATCAGAGAGGAAAGAGCATGTGCGTTAATCTTTATGACAATGCGCGTCGCTATGCCGACGACAAGAAGTAATCATCAGCTAAAATAGAATGCACTGCCCGAAATAAGGGCAGTGCATTCGACTGTTATGCCAGCGCTTTACGGCTGATCAACGGCCCGTCAATCTTCTTCATCGAGCGGTCCAGCACTTCCTCAATGACCGACGACAGCTCGTTCAGCTCAAACTTCGCCACATACCCGTCCGCCTTCACCTTGCGAATATGGTCTTCGTTGGCGTTGCCGGAAAGGGACGAGTGGATCACCACCGGAATATCCTTAAGCACCGGGTCGGTTTTGATTTTGCGCGTCAGCGTAAAGCCGTCCATCTCCGGCATTTCGAGGTCCGTCAGCACCAGAGCGATCTTATCGGTGATCGGCACGCCCTCGGCCTGCGCCTGAGCGGCCAGCACGCCAATTTTTTCCCACGCGTCTTTGCCGGTGATGTGCAGCTGCGCCGGGATCTCCATCGCCTGCAGACCTTTCTCAAGCATCGAACGCGCCACTTTGGAATCTTCCGCCACAATGGCGACAGAACCCGGCTTGATGTTGAATTTGGTGGTCTTCAGATTGGTCGCGTGGAGATCGTGATTGGCCGGGGTGATGTCATAGAGGATCTGCTCAACGTCCAGCACCATCGCCAGATCGTTGGTATCCGTTTTCTCTTCCAGGCAGGCAATGCTGGTGATATAGCGGCCGCTGACGGCGGTTTCCGCCGCGTGCACCTGCTTCCAGTCCAGACGCATGATGTTCTCAACCGATTCCACGGCAAAGGCCTGCACGCTGCGGGCATATTCGGTGATCAGCAGGATGTTCAGCCCGGTAGTGGGCTTACAGCCCGCCACGGCGGCCAGGTCGATCACCGGGATCACCTGATCGCGAATATTCACCATCCCCATCAGGGGCGACTTCATCCCGGCGGGTTTTGTGAATTCCGGCATTGGCACAATTTCACGCAGCTTAAAGACGTTAATGCCAAACAGCTCGGATTTATTTTCGTTCAGAGAGGTGCCAAGACGGAACAGCAACAGTTCAAAACGGTTCGACAGGGTGAGATTCGCCCTGTCATCAATATCTTTCTGGAAATTATCCATTCTACCCTCGAGAGAAATGCTGACCTTTTAATCGTTATCGGCATTCTGAGAGAAAAATGAAGGGCTAAACGCTGACCTTAGCGAAATCTTCCGCCAGCTCGCACGCCGGGAACACCGCCAGGCACTCTGCCAGCAGGCTTGCACACCCCCGCGCGTCGTAGCGAGAACTGACGTGAGTGACGATCAGCCTCCCGACGCCCGCGTCGCGGGCAAGCTGCGCCGCCTGACGCGTTGAGCTATGGCCGCGGCCGTTGGCTTTCTCTTCCATCGCCGTTTCCAGCGTGGCCTCGTGCACCATCACGTCAACGCCCTTGGCAAGCTGAAGGGCGGCAGGGCACGGCGCCGTGTCGCCAAAAATCGCCAGCTTCTTGCCCGGCTCGGGCGCGGCGAGATAATCCTGGCCGTCGATCGTGCGCCCGTCCTCCAGCGTAACGCTCTCGCCCTGTTTGAGTCGCTGGAACAGCGGCCCTGGCTTGACGCCGTCGGCAACGAGCGCGGCGGCATTTAGAGCGCCGGGTTTATCATGCTCTTCCACGCGATAGCCGTAGCACTCCACCGGATGGTTAAGCGGAAAAGCCCGCACCTGATAATCCCCGTCGTCGAATACCAGACCTTCGCCAATTTCAACCACCTCCAGCGGATAATCGGTCCACGAGCCGCTCAGGCGCAGCGTGGTTTCAACGAATTCCCGAATACCCGCAGGCCCGTAAATCGTCAGCGGGTTGGCGTTACCCGCCATGGAGCGGCTGCACAGCAGGCCGGGAAGGCCAAACAGATGGTCCCCATGCAGGTGAGTGATAAAAATTTTGTCCAGCTTGCCGGGGTGATACGCGGTGTGCAGCAGCTGATGCTGCGTCCCTTCACCGCAGTCAAACAGCCACAGCCCGCCGCGGGTGGGGTGCTTAAGATCCAGCAGAATTGCCGTCACGTTTCGTGAGCGGGTTGGCACGCCAGCGGACGTACCCAGAAAAATCAGTTCCATAACGCAATCAGCCCTTTGCCGAACGGGGAGGGGTTTAGTATAACGTGATGAACCCCAGGAAGGAGAAAGAGATGATCCAGTGGCAAGATTTACATCATAGCGAGCTTACCGTTCATTCCCTTTACGCGCTGCTTAAACTGCGCTGCGAAGTGTTTGTGGTTGAACAGACCTGCCCGTATCAGGACATCGACGGCGATGACCTCGTTGGCGAAAACCGCCATATTCTCGGCTGGAAGGATAACGAGCTGGTGGCGTATGCGAGGATTCTGAAAAGCGAGGACGATGTTGAGCCCGTGGTGATAGGCCGCGTCATCATCAGCGGTAACGCGCGCGGTGAAAAACTGGGCTATCAGCTGATGGAAAAAACGCTGGAGGCGTGCCAGAAACAGTGGCCGGACAAGGCGTTATACCTGGGCGCGCAGGCGCACCTGCAATCCTTCTACGGTCATTTCGGTTTTATGCCGGTCACCGACGTCTACGACGAAGACGGTATTCCGCACATCGGCATGGCGCGCGAAGCGAAACAGGCGTAATGGCGCGTCGTTGTCTATAGTTAGCGGACTGGTGTACTAACATGGAGAAAAATATGTCATTTCAATCCTGGGATACCCGTATCGACGACGACCTGACCCTACTGAGCGAAACGCTGGAAGAGGTGTTACGTTCCTCGGGCGACCCTGCCGATCAGAAATATATCGAGCTGAAAGCCCGTGCCGAGCAGGCGCTCCACGACGTTAAAAACCGCGTCAGCCATGCGTCTGATACATACTACTACCGCGCCAAAAAAGCGGTTTATCGAGCCGATGACTACGTCCACGAAAAACCGTGGCAGGGCATTGGGGTGGGTGCAGCCGTAGGGCTGGTGCTGGGTCTGCTGTTAGCCCGTCGTTAAGCCGCATAACCACTCCCTATACGTGGGTACTGATATTTCTTATGGTACCCCGTATAATATGAGGTTTTAACAGGGAGAGGTTCGCGTGAATTCGATTTTCCTCGCGCTGGAACAACTGCGTATCCATCTTTCGCAAGCGTTACCTGCCACATCCGGCCTGCGTCATTTCGACGTCTCTTTCCCGTTAAACGATGCCTTCGATCCCCTCGCCTGGCTGGGCGAGCAGCAGTGCTATCCGCAGTTTTACTGGCAGCAGCGTAACGGCGATGAAGAGCTGGCCGCGCTGGGAGCGGTCGTCCAATTCTCCTCTCTGACCTTAGCCTCGCAGTTTTTAAGCGCGCAACACGCGCCTGAAGATACCCGAATCTGCGGCCTGAACGCGTTTAACCCGGAGCAGGGCAGCCTCTTTTTACCGCGCCTGCTGTGGCGACGTACCGCTGGCCACGCCACGTTGCGCCTGCAGCTGTGGAGCGACAGCTCGCTTGAGGACGACGTCCGCACCGCGCGGGCGTTCTTACAGCAGCTGCTTCCTGCCAGACCTATCCGTCCGCTCTCCGTGCAGGTTGAGCGCGAAACCCATCACCCGGAAAAACCGCAATGGCTTAGCCTTATCGGCAAAGCGACAGAGACGATTGCACGCGGTGATTTCGAAAAGGTGGTTCTCGCCCGCGCAACAGACCTGCAGTGTAAAGCGCGCGTTAACCCCGTCGCGCTGATGGCGGCCAGCCGCGCCCTGAACTTAAACTGCTATCATTTCTGCATGATATTCGACGCCAGCAACGCGTTTCTCGGCTCCACGCCCGAGCGTCTCTGGCGGCGGCGCGGCAAGCTGCTGCGCACCGAAGCGCTGGCGGGCACCGTCGCCAGCCATACTGACGATAAGCAGGCGCAGCGTCTGGGCGAGTGGCTGCTGAATGACGATAAAAACCAGCGTGAAAATATGCTGGTGGTGGAAGATATCTGCCAGCGTCTTCAACACCATACGCAGACGCTGGAGGTGCTGCCGGCTCAGGTTGTCCGCCTGCGTAAAGTGCAGCACTTACGCCGCTGTATCTGGACCGAGCTCAAGCAGGCCGACGATGAGCTGTGCCTGCTCGTGCTACAGCCGACGGCGGCGGTAGCCGGGCTGCCGCGACAGCCAGCGCGCGAGTTTATTCAGCACGTTGAACCCTTTAGCCGCGAGTGGTACGCCGGTTCGGCCGGGTATCTATCCCCTGAACAAAGCGAATTCTGCGTGGCGCTACGCTCGGCGCGCGTGCGAAATGATGCTCTGAGGCTCTACGCCGGGGCGGGCATTGTCAGCGGGTCTGATCCGGAGCAGGAGTGGCAGGAGATCGAAAACAAAGCCGCCGGATTGCGCTCTCTGCTCCTAAGGGATTAATACTGATTCGCGCAATCCCGATTCATATCAAAATTCCAATTTTTTCTATTATTTATACTGTGTCGCATTCTTGATACCGGACAATCTCATGTCAGTAAGTTCTTTTAACCGACGCTGGGCGGCGGTGATCCTTGAAGCCCTGACGCGCCATGGCGTCAGGCACGTGTGTATTGCACCGGGTTCTCGCTCAACGCCGCTGACGCTGGCGGCCGCTGAAAACCGGGCGTTGATTCACCACACCCATTTTGACGAACGCGGCCTTGGTCATCTGGCGCTCGGGCTGGCGAAGGTCAGTAAAGAACCCGTGGCGGTGATTGTCACCTCCGGTACCGCCGTGGCGAACCTCTATCCGGCTCTGATTGAAGCCGGGTTAACCGGTGAAAAACTGATCCTGCTGACGGCCGACCGTCCGCCTGAGCTAATCGACTGCGGCGCCAATCAGGCCATTCGCCAGCCGGGACTCTTTTCTTCTCATCCTTCGCAGACGGTTTCGTTACCGCGTCCCACCCAGGACATTCCGGCAAGCTGGCTGGTCTCCACCGTCGATCACGCCATGGCGGCATTGCGCAGCGGGGCGCTGCATATCAACTGCCCGTTTGCCGAGCCTCTTTACGGCGAGCTGGACGATACCGGCCTTGACTGGCAGCGGTCGCTCGGCGACTGGTGGCAGAGCGAAAAGCCGTGGCTGCGCGAGCAGACGCATCTTGAGAGCGCGAAACAGCGTGACTGGTTCTTCTGGCGGCAGAAGCGAGGCGTGGTCATCGCCGGGCGCATGAGCGCCGCGGAAGGCAGGCTGGTCGCTGAATGGGCGCAAACCCTCGGATGGCCGTTGATTGGCGACGTGCTTTCCCAGACCGGCCAGCCGCTGCCGTGCGCCGATCTCTGGCTGGGTAACGCGAAAGCGGTTACTGAGCTTTCGCAGGCGCAGATTGTGGTCCAGATCGGCGCAAGCCTCACCGGAAAACGTCTGCTGCAGTGGCAGGCGACCTGCACCCCGGAAGAGTACTGGGTGGTGGACGTGCTGGAAGGGCGGCTCGACCCGGCGCACCATCGCGGCCGTCGTCTGGTGAGCAAAATTGACAGCTGGCTGGAACTGCACCCGGCGGAAAAACGTCAGCCCTGGGCGGTGGCGATCCCGGAGCTGTCGCGTCAGGCGTGGGAAATCACCAAAGCGCGCTGTGAGGCATTCAGCGAAGCCGGGCTGGCGCACCGTATTCGCAAGTACCTGCCGGAACAGGGGCAGCTGTTTGTCGGCAACAGCCTGGTGGTGCGGCTGATTGACGCCTTTTCGAAGCTGCCGTCGGGCTACCCGGTATACAGCAACCGCGGTGCCAGCGGCATCGACGGGCTGATCTCGACGGCGGCGGGCGTGCAGCGCGCCAGCGCGAAATCGACGCTGGCGATCGTGGGCGATCTCTCCGCGCTCTACGACCTCAACGCGCTGGCGCTGCTGCGTCAGGCGTCCGCGCCGTTTGTGCTGATTGTGGTCAACAACAACGGCGGGCAGATTTTCTCCCTGCTGCCAACGCCCCAGAGCGAGCGCGAGCGCTTCTATCTGATGCCGCAGAACGTGCAGTTTGAACACGCCGCGGCGATGTTCAGCCTGAAATACCATCGCCCGGAAAGCTGGGAACAGCTGGAAGCGGCGTTAAGCACCGCCTGGAAGCAGCCGGGCGCGACGCTGATTGAGCTGGTGGTGAACGAGGCCGACGGCGCGCAGACCCTGCAAAGCCTGCTGGCGCAGGTAAGCCAGCTGTGATCCTCTCGGGCGTGCAGCAGGCCGGAAAACCAGGCTATCCCTGGCTGGTCTTTTTGCACGGTTTTTCCGGCGACTGCCGCGAGTGGCAGGCTGTCGGGAAGCAGCTCAGCGACTATCCCCGGCTCTATCTTGACCTGCCGGGCCACGGTGAGTCAGGGGAGATAACCGTGACGGGGTTCGACGAGATGAGCAATTTGCTCACCCGAACCCTTCTTAGTTACAACATACTAAAATTCTGGCTGGTGGGGTACTCCCTCGGCGGCCGCATTGCGATGTTTCATGCCTGCCAGCGGCCGAAGGGGCTGCTGGGGGTGATTGTTGAAGGCGGGCATCCGGGCCTGCGGGATGAGAACGAGCGCACTGCGCGGCGGGTATCCGACCACCGCTGGGCGACGCGTTTTCGCACCGAACCGCTGGAAAAGGTCTTTACCGACTGGTACCAGCAGCCGGTATTTGCCTCCCTCACGGACCACCAGCGCAAGACGCTTATTGCCCTGCGCAGCCAGAACAACGGCGCGACGCTGGCGAAGATGCTCGAAGCGACGTCGCTGGCCGTGCAGCCCGATTTGCGTGCCGCGATTAGCGTATGCAATTCCCCTTTTGACTATATCTACGGTGAACGTGACCAGAAGTTCGCGGCTCTGGCCGCTGAGCTGGACGCCGTTCGCCATGCGATTCCCAACGCCGGACACAACGCCCACCGGGAAAACCCCGACGCGGTTGCCGCGTGTCTGGCTCAGATACTGCGTCTTCGAATAAAGGACACTCTATGATCTATCCTGATGAACACATGCTTTATGCGCCGGTTGAATGGCAGGACTGCTCCGAAGGCTACACCGACATTCGTTACCACAAATCCACCGACGGCATTGCCAAAATCACCATCAACCGTCCGCAGGTGCGTAACGCCTTCCGTCCGCTGACCGTCAAAGAGATGATTCAGGCCCTGGCGGATGCGCGCTATGACGACAGCATCGGCGTGATTGTCCTGACCGGTGAAGGCGAGAAGGCCTTCTGCTCCGGTGGCGATCAGAAAGTGCGCGGCGACTACGGCGGATACCAGGACGATGCGGGTACGCACCACCTGAACGTCCTCGATTTCCAGCGCCAGATCCGCACCTGCCCGAAACCGGTTGTCGCGATGGTGGCGGGTTACTCCATCGGCGGCGGCCACGTGCTGCACATGATGTGCGACCTGACCATTGCCGCTGAAAACGCCATCTTCGGCCAGACCGGCCCGAAAGTGGGCTCCTTCGACGGCGGCTGGGGCGCTTCTTACATGGCGCGCATCGTCGGGCAGAAAAAAGCGCGCGAAATCTGGTTCCTGTGCCGCCAGTACAACGCTCAGGAAGCGCTGGATATGGGCCTGGTGAATACCGTAGTGCCGATTGCCGATCTCGAAAAAGAGACCGTCCGCTGGTGCCGCGAGATGCTGCAAAACAGCCCGATGGCGCTGCGCTGCCTGAAAGCGGCGCTCAACGCTGACTGTGACGGTCAGGCGGGTCTGCAGGAGCTGGCGGGCAACGCCACCATGCTGTTCTACATGACCGAAGAGGGTCAGGAAGGACGCAACGCGTTTAATGAAAAACGCCAGCCGGACTTCAGCAAATACAAACGGAACCCGTAATGCGTCGCGCGCAGGTTTACCGCTGGCAGATACCGATGGACGCGGGCGTGGTGCTGCGTGAACGGCGGTTAAAAACCCGTGACGGCTTCTTTGTGCATCTGCAGCAGGACGGGCGGGAAGGCTGGGGCGAGATTTCGCCTCTGCCGGGCTTTAGCCTTGAATCGCTGGATGACGCGCAGTCTGCATTGCTGGCGTGGGTAAAGGCGTGGCGCGAGGGTGCAAACCCGGCGTTGCCGGGCGCGCCTTCCGCGGCCTTTGGCATCAGCTGCGCGCTGGCGGAGCTGGACGGCAGCCTGCCGGAAGAGGCTAACTACCGCACGGCACCGCTCTGCACGGGCGACCCGGACGAGCTGTTCGCGCTGCTCGCCGCCATGCCGGGCGAGAAAGTGGCGAAAATCAAAGTCGGTCTCTACGAAGCGGTGCGCGACGGCATGGTCGCCAACCTGCTGCTGGAAGCAATCCCCGATCTGCACCTGCGTCTGGATGCCAACCGCGCGTGGACGCCGCTTAAGGCGCAGCAGTTCGCGAAGTACGTCAACCCGGCGTACCGCAGCCGCATTGCCTTCCTCGAAGAGCCGTGCAAAACCCGCGACGATTCGCGCGCGTTTGCCCGCGAAACGGGGATTGCCATCGCCTGGGATGAAAGCCTGCGCGAGGACGATTTTGAATTTATCGCCGAGCCCGGCGTCAGCGCGGTGGTGATTAAACCGACGCTGACCGGCAGCCTGGTGAAGGTGCGCGAGCAGGTCGCGGCGGCGCACGCGCTGGGGCTGACGGCGGTGATCAGCTCGTCGATAGAGTCCAGCCTGGGGCTGACCCAGCTGGCGCGCATTGCCGCCTGGTTAACGCCGGATACGGTTCCCGGCCTCGACACGCTGAACCTGATGCAGGCGCAGCTTCTCCGCCAGTGGCCTGACAGCACGCTGCCGTGCCTCGACGCAGAGGCGCTGGAGCCGCTGCTATGAGCTTTACCGACTGGCCCTGGCGGCACTGGTGCGCGCGTTTTGCCGATAAACCGGCCCTGAGGCTAAATGACGAAGCGCTCACCTGGCGGCAGCTTTGCGCGCGCGTCGACCGTCTTGCGGCAGGCTTTCACCAGCAGGGCGTGGCGGAGGGCGACGGCGTACTGCTGCTGGCCTATAACCACCCGCAAACGCTGCTGGCATGGCTGGCGCTGCTTCAGTGCGGGGCGCGTATTCTTCCCGTTAATCCCCAGCTGCCGCGCCCGCTGCTCGACGTGCTGATCCCGCAGATGACGCTGCGCTTTGCGCTGGTGCTGGACGGCAGCTACGACGGCCTTCATGGCCTGAGCATGCGCGAGCCGGCGGATGCGTACTGCGCTGCGTGGCAGCCGGCGCGGCTGGCCTCCATGACGCTCACATCCGGCTCCACCGGGCTGCCGAAAGCGGCGGTGCATACCTGCGCCGCCCATCTTGCCAGCGCCCGCGGCGTGCTGTCGCTGATGCCCTACGGGGATAACGACGACTGGCTGCTTTCGCTGCCTCTGTTTCACGTTTCCGGCCAGGGGATTTTGTGGCGCTGGCTGCAGGCCGGTGCGCGCTTAACCGTGCGCGAGAAGCAGCCGCTGGAGCAGGCGCTGCGCGGCTGCACCCACGCCTCGCTGGTGCCGACCCAGCTCTGGCGTCTCCTGAATAGCGAAAGCCACATCGCACTGAAAGCGGTGCTGCTTGGCGGGGCGGCTATTCCCGTGACGCTGACGCAAAAGGCCCTGGAGCAGGGCGTTCGGACGTACTGCGGCTACGGTCTGACCGAGTTTGCCTCTACCGTCTGCGCAAAAGAGGCTGACGGCGATCCGGACGTGGGGCGTGTGCTGCCGGGCAGAGAGGTGCAGGTCGTTAACGGTGAAGTCTGGATCAAAGCGCAGAGCATGGCTTCCGGCTACTGGCGAGACGGCGCGCTGATGCCGCTGACCAACGCGCAGGGCTGGTTCGCCACCCGCGATCGCGGGGAATGGCATGGGGACCGTCTGACGATTTTAGGCCGCATGGACAATCTCTTTTTCAGCGGAGGAGAGGGGGTCCAGCCGGAATCGCTGGAGCGCGTTATCGCCGCGCACCCGCAGATTAACCAGGTGTTTATCGTCCCGCTGGATGACGCAGAGTTTGGACAGCGTCCGGTGGCGGTGGTGGAGTGCGAGCCGGGAACGGATATCACCCGTTTCCCGGAATGGGTGCAGGGCAGGCTGGCGCGGTTTGAACAGCCCGTTCACTGGCTGGTGCTGCCGGCTGAGCTAAAAAATGGCGGGATTAAGATCTCCCGCCAGGCGTTAAAGCAGTGGGTAAATGCCCAGCTGTCCGCGTAGTTAGCCGATATCCGGCTCCGGCTTGCGCTGACGACGACGCAGCAGGCGCAACACCGGCGGCACCACAATCACCATGACCGCGAGCGCTAGCAGAACCTTCGCGACGCTGCTGTCCCACAGTATCGACATATTGCCGTTGCTGATGGAGAGGGCGCGGCGCAGGTTCTGCTCCAGCATCTCACCCAGCACAAAGCCCAGAATCAGCGGTGACATCGGGAAGTGCATTTTTCGCAAGATGTAGCCGAACACGCCCAGAACCACCATCAGCACCAGGTCAAACGTGGTGCTGTGCACCGCGTACACCCCCACCGCAGAGACGGCGGCAATGGCGGGCACCAGGAACCACAGCGGAATGGTCAGCATGCGGGTGAACAGCCCAATCAGCGGGATATTCATCACCAGCAGCATCACGTTAGCGATCAGCAGCGCGGCAATCAGCCCCCAGACTATATCGGGCTGCTCGGTAAACATTGCCGGGCCGGGCGTGATGTTATAGAGCGTCAGCGCGCCCATCATCACCGCCGTGGTGCCGGATCCCGGCACGCCCAGGGTCAGCATCGGGATAAACGAGCCGCAGGCCGAGGCGTTATTGGCCGCCTCAGGCGCGGCGACGCCGCGAATATCGCCTTTACCAAAGCTATCGCTGTTGCCGCTGAGCTTCTTCTCGGTCATGTAGGTGATGGCGCTGGCGATAGTGGCCCCGGCGCCCGGCAGGATGCCGACGAAGAAGCCAATCACCGACGAGCGCAGCGTGGTGCCGATGCACTGCGCGCCCTCTTTAGCGCTAAAGAGCATCCGGCCGGTTTTGCGCACCAGCGTCTGCCCGCTGCTGGTATGCTCCAGCATCAGTAAGATCTCAGACACAGAGAACAGGCCGATCACGACGACAATGAACTGCACGCCGTCGGACAGGTGAACGCTGTCGAAGGTAAAGCGATAGACCCCGGTGTTGGCATCCACGCCGACGGTGGCTAACCCTAAGCCAATCAGCGCGGATAAAAACGACTTCAGCGGATTTTGCGCCATCATGCTGCCGAGGCAGGCAATGGCGAACACCATCAGGGCAAAATATTCTGCCGGACCAAACGCCAGCGACCATTGGGCCAGCGCAGGGGCAAACAGAATGATGCCGCCAATGGCAATCAGCGAGCCACAGAACGAACTGACCGCAGAGATGGAGAGGGCCACGCCGCCGCGTCCCTGCCGCGCCATCGGGTAGCCGTCCAGCGCGGTCATAATCGCCGCCGCATCTCCCGGCACGTTAAGCAGGATCGACGAAATGCGTCCGCCATATTCACAGCCGATGTAGACCGTTGCCAGCAGGATCAGCGCCGATTCCGCAGGCAGATGCAGGGCAAACGCCAGCGGGAGTAAAATCGCCACGCCGTTGATCGGCCCAAGGCCCGGCAGCAGGCCGACAATTGTGCCCACGAAACAGCCTATCAGGGCGATCACCAGGTTTTCCGGGGTCATCGCCACGGCGAACCCCTGCGAGAGGTAAATCCAGGTATCCATAGCGTGCTCCGTTAATTAAGCCAGGCGCCGAGCGGTAACGTCACGTCCAGCAGGCGGTCAAAGGCGTACCACAGTAAAATCCCCATCACCACGCCAGAGATCCCCGCCGCGGGGAGGGTGGCGTTAAACAGCATGCCGATGACCATCGTCAGGATGGCGGTTGCCACCGGGAAGCCGAGCCACTCAAAGCCCCAGGCATACATCAGCAGGACAATCACCATCACCAGCAGACGCTGCAGAATGCGACGCGGCGGCCACTCGACGGTATCCGGGTGGCGAAGCAGCAGCGCCACCGAGCAGAGCAGCATCAGGCCGACGATGCCCATCGGAAAGGGGCGGGGCCCTACGGGTTCATAGCTGTATTCGCTGTGGATCTGCCAGGCGACAAACATCCCGCCAACGCAGAACAGCAGCCATATCCCGGCAAAAATACGATCGCTCATAGCGCCTCCGGTTATTTCGCCAGGCCAAAGGCTTTCGCCTGTTCGCGATAGTCATTCACCTGTTTTTTGACGTACTCATCCAGCGGCTTACCGGTCAGGTTGAATTCAAACAGCCCGCGCAGATCGCGCTGTTTCTTAAACTCTTCGGTCTGCTGGAGTTTGTTGAACGCGTCGACCCACCACTGGTACTCGGCATCGGTCACTTTTGGCCCGACGAAGAACCCGCGGATGATCGGCCAGACCAGGTCATAGCCCTGCTCTTTGGCGGTTGGAACGTTCGCCAGCTGGCCCGGCAGGCGGTTTTCCGAGAAGACCGCCAGCACGCGGATCTTATCCCCGCTCAGGTACGGCACCATCTCGCTGAGATCGCCGGAAACGGCCTGAACGTGGTTGCCCATCAGCGCGGTGACCGGTTCGCCGCCGCCCTCAAAGGCCACGTAGCGCATCTTGTGCGGGTCAACCTTCGCCTGCTGGGCGAGAAGGGCCGCTTTCATCCAGTCCTGGCTGCCGATAGACGCGCCCGCGCCAATCACCACGCTGTTCGGATCTTTTTCCATAGCGGTCAGCAGATCTTTCAGGGATTTCCACGGGGAATCGGCACGCACGGCGATCATCCCGTAGTCGGTGCCGACGGTCGCCAGCCAGCGCACGTCGTCCACGCCGTAGCGGCCAAACTTGCCCTGCGACAGGTTCAGCAGCGAGCCGCCGGAGAAGGCCACCACCGTTCCCGCTTCCGCTGGACGTTGGGCGACGATGGCGTTATAGGCCACCGCGCCCACGCCGCCTGGCATGTAGGTGACGCGCATCGGTTTCTCAATGGCCTTCGTCTCCAGCAGGCTGACCTGAATCAGTTTGCAGGTGAGATCGAAGCCGCCGCCCGGCTTGGCCGGGGCGATACATTCGGTACGGGACGGAGCGTCCTGGGCCTGAACGACAGAGGTACTCAACAGCAATACGCTTGCAGCAAGGGTAGAAAGCAATTGTTTTTTCATCATTTATCCTCACGCCGGGGTACGGGTATGGGTCTTTTTTCTGATTATGTGAACCACCTTGTAGCGGTTCCGTTGCGTGATTGTTAAAACAATAACCTTTCATTTCCCTTTCAATGGGGCACCAACTTTACAGGATGTGACATGCGTCTCTTACTCGCAGAAGATAATCGTGAGCTGGCTCACTGGCTGGAGAAAGCGCTGGTGCAGGAAGGCTTTGCCGTGGACTGCGTCTCCGACGGACGTGCCGCCGACCATCTGCTGCAGGGTGAAAACTACGCGGTTGCCATTCTGGACATCGGCATGCCCGGTTTTGACGGCCTGGAAGTGGTCCAGCGCCTCAGAAAACGGGGGCAGACGCTGCCGGTGCTGTTTCTTACCGCCCGCAGCAACGTGGCGGATCGGGTGAAGGGGCTGAACGCCGGGGCAGATGACTATCTGCCAAAACCGTTTGAGCTGGAGGAGCTTGACGCGCGCCTGCGCGCCCTGCTGCGCCGAAGCGAGGGGCGGACGCAGGAGCGCCAGCGCCTTGGGGAGCTGGAGTATGACGACGAGGGCTTTTTCCTGCTGCGCGATGAACCGCTTTCCCTGACGCCGCGAGAGCTCTCCCTGCTGAAGGTGCTGATGCACCGCCGGACCCGTCCGGTTTCACGGCAGCAGCTTTTCGACCAGGTGTTCAGCCTGAACGACGACGTCAGCCCTGAAAGCATCGATCTTTATATTCACCGGCTGCGTAAGAAGCTGACCGGCAGCGGCGTGCGGATCACCACCCTGCGGGGGCTTGGTTACGTTCTGGAGTGCGGCGATGAGGTGGGTTAAGCCGCAGTCGCTCTACCTCCAACTGCTGCTTTTCCTGGGCCTGCCGCTGCTGCTGCTGTGGGGACTGTCGGCCTTTAACAGCTACGTCAGCGCGCTGCAGGCGGCCACGCAGGCCTACGACCGCACGCTGTTATCCTCTGCCCGCACCATCTCGGAGCGGCTGGAAGTACGCAACGGCAGGCTGGCGGTAGACGTGCCCTGGGTGGTGCTCGACAGCTTTGAACTCAACATGAACGACCGGCTCTACTATAAGGTGGTCGACCCCGATGGCCGGGTGATCTCCGGCTATGACGATCTGCCGAAGATGCCGCCTGCGACGTCGCGCACCACGCTCTATCCGGCGCTGGCGTGGTTTTACCACACGGAATATCGCGGCCAGGCGATTCGGGTGGCGCGCCTGCTGCAGCCCGTAAATGAAGATAATATTTTTGGCATGGCGGAGATTTACGTCGCGGAGACGCTCCAGTCCCGCCGCTATCTCGCCAGCCAGCTGCTCTTTTCATCCTGGGTTTCGCAGGGGCTGCTGGTGCTGCTCACGCTGGTGCTGACCGCGTGGCTGCTGCGCCGCGTGCTGCGCCCAATGCGCCAGCTTTCGTCTCTGATGGTGCGGCGCGAGCCGGGCCTGCTCGCACCGCTGCCGGAGCTGCTGCCCTGGTCGGAGACCCGGCTGCTGATTGTCGCCTTTAACCGCTATATCGACCGGCTGCGCGGCGTGCTTTCGCGTCAGGAACGCTTTAACGCGGATGCGTCGCACCAGCTCAAAACGCCGCTGGCGGTGCTGAAAACCCAGGTCTCCGTCGCTCTCGCGCGTCAGGATCCCGCCCTGTGGCAGGAGAGCCTGCGGGCAATGAATGCCACCCTGGACGACACTATCGTGCTCACCGAGCGGCTGCTGCAGCTTTCAGCGGTGAAGGGAAAAGAGCAGGGGGAGCGTCACTTTACGCCCGTGGATCTGGTTCAGGTGGTGCAGAACTGCTGCTTCTCCCGGCTGGCGCAGGCGCGGAGCAAGGCGATTGATTTAGGGTATGACGGTGTACAGCAGCCGGTGACGATCGAGGGCGATGACGTTCTGCTGGGTGAACTGTGCGCCAACCTGCTGGAGAACGCGATTAAATACACGCCTGCAGGCGGAACCGTGACCGTTTTCCTGCGCGTTGACGGCGCTGCCGTTGAGCTGAGCGTTGAGGACAGCGGACCGGGCATTGAAGAGGATCAGATCTACCAGGCGATGCTGCCGTTCCATCGGCTGGACAACGTCGGGGACGCCCCCGGTGCCGGGATTGGGCTGGCGCTGGCGGGGGACATCGCCCGGCTGCACCGCAGCCATTTGCAGCTGACCCGCAGCGAAACGCTGGGTGGCCTGTGCGTCAAAATGCGCTTTCTGCTGCTTACGTAAAAAAGCCGCAGGTTTCAAATCGTTACAATCTTCCTGTCCGCCGCACGCAGAGTGCTTGATCCCCGGGAGACTCAGGTTAAAATCTCGCGGTTTTGGGGACTTCTCTATAATTATGCGGGATCGCGACAATGAAAAAAGTGGCATTACTGGGCCTCGGCCTGATGGTTGTATCTGCGGCGGCTAACGCCATTAGCATTAATGGTTCGGCGGGTCAGGACTATACCCACCTCGGTTTTGGTTTGGGTACTGACACCTCCGGTCTGGCAATGACCGGCGGCTGGACGCACAACGATGACGACGGCGACGCGGCAAGCCTCGGCCTCGGTCTGAATATTCCTCTTGGCCCATTCCTGGCCACCGTTGGCGGTAAAGGTATCTATACCAACCCGAACGACGGTGATGAAGGGTATGCGGCGGCTGTGGGTGGCGGCCTGCAGTGGAAAATTGGCGACAGCTTCGGCCTGTTTGGCGAGTACTACTACTCTCCGGATTCCCTCTCCAGCGGCATCGACAGCTATGAAGAAGCCAACGCCGGCGCGCGCTGGACCATCATGCGTCCGATTACCATCGAAGCGGGCTACCGTTATCTGAACCTGGCCGGTAAAGACGGCAACCGCGATAACGCGCTGGCTGACGGCCCGTACGTGGGCGTGAGCGCAGGCTTCTAATCGTTCCGGCGCGGCGTTCCGTCGCGCCAGTTTCTCTCATCTCCACCCCGCGTTTGCGCTATAGTGTTTTGACTAAATAAGCGGGAGAACACAATGATTAACGTGGAGATGTTATCCACCGGCGACGAAGTGCTGCATGGACAGATTATTGATACCAATGCTGCCTGGCTTGCCGATCTTTTCTTTGAGCAAGGATTACCGTTAACGCGCCGCAATACGGTGGGAGACAATCTTGAGTCCCTGGTCAGCATTCTGCGCGAGCGTAGCGAACAGTGCGACGTGCTGATCGTGAACGGCGGGCTCGGTCCCACCGGTGACGATCTCAGCGCGCTGGCCGCCGCGACCGCAAAAGGCGAAGGGCTGGTGCTGCACGAGGCGTGGCTTTCGCAGATGGAACGCTTCTTCTCCGAACGTGGCCGCGTCATGGCCCCAAGCAACCGCAAGCAGGCTGAAATTCCCGCCAGCGCCGAGCTGGTCGATAACCCGGTCGGGACCGCATGCGGGTTTGCCATGCAGCTGAACCGCTGCCTGATGTTCTTCACGCCGGGCGTGCCCTCCGAATTTAAGGTAATGGTCGAGCAGCAGATCCTGCCGCGCCTTCGCGACCGTTTTACCCTGCCTGAACCCCCGCTGTGCCTGCGCCTGACCACCTTTGGCCGCTCGGAAAGCGATCTGGCCCAGAGCCTTGACCACCTGCCGCTGCCGCCGGGCGTGTCCATGGGCTATCGCTCCTCTATGCCGATCATTGAACTCAAATTAACAGGACCGGCCACGCAAAAAGAGGCGATGCTGGCCCTGTGGCCTGAGGTGCAGCGCGTGGCGGGCGAAAGCCTGATCTTTGAAGGAACGGAAGGGTTACCTGAGCAGATTGCAAAGCATCTCCAGAATCGCCAGCTCAGCGTGACCTTAAGCGAGCAGTTCACCGGTGGCCTGCTGGCGCTGCAATTGTCGCGCGTCAACGCGCCGCTGCTCGCCAGCGAAGTGGTGCCGTTCCAGCAGGAGACCCTGGCGCAAACCGCCCGCTGGGCGTCCGAGAGAAGGGTGAAGCATTTTGCCGGTCTGGCGCTGTTTGTCGGCGGGCTGGATGAGGATTTCCTCAACTTCGCGCTGGCGACGCCGGAAGGCACCTGGGCGCTGCGGGTAAAAATGAGCATCACCCGCCATAGCCTGGCGGTGCGTCAGGAGGTGTGCGCCATGATGGCGCTGAACATGCTGCGCCGCTGGCTCAACGGCAAAGAGGTCGCCAGCGAGCACGGCTGGATTAACGTTGTCGAATCGCTGTTCGTTGAGTAATGCCTGTGCCGGGGCCTTTCGCCCCGGCAACGTTCAGCCCAGCGCTTTCGCCAGCAGGGTAATCGGATGTTCGCAGCGCTTGCTGGTGGACATCTCAATCTGCCATTTACAGGTTTCGCAGTCCGTCACCACGATATCCGCGCCGCTCTCTTCAATCTGGCGGAACAGCGGGGCGCCAATCGCCTGCGAGGTTTCGTAGTTTTCACGCTTAAAGCCGTAGGTGCCTGCGATGCCGCAGCAGCGCGAATCCAGCACCGTCAGCTCCAGCCCCGGAATTAACCGCAGCAGCTCCAGCGTATAGAGCGACCAGCCCATTTTCTCCATATGACACGGGGTGTGATAGACCACCTTCAGCGGCAATGTTCCCAGCGGCAGCGTCTGCCCGCTGTCCAACTTGCGCCACAGGAAGCGCGTCGCCAGCTCGATGTGCTCGCGCAGTCCGGCGTTATCCACGTCCAGCAGATGCGGATACTCATCGCGCAGGGTGAAGGTGCAGGTGGACGACGTCGCCAGCACCGGCATGCCTTTATCGACAATCGCTTCCCGCAGGGAGGTGACGTTGCTTTTGGCCTGCTTGCGCGCTTTATCGGTAAACCCGTTGGCAATCAGCGGCACGCCGCAGCACTTCTCTTTGCTGAGCAGCTGGACGCCGATTCCCATCGCGTTCAAAACCTTCAGCAGGTCTTTTCCCAGCTGCGGATGGTTGTAATTCACATAGCAGCCGTGGAAAAAGGCTACCCGATCGTCGTACTGCGCCTGCTCCGCCGCGACGGACTTGTACCAGCGGCGGAAGGTGCCGTGAGAATATTTTGGCAGGCTGCGGTGATGGTCTATCTTCAGCGTCGCATCCAGCAGCTGGCGTACCGGCTTGAGTGAGGTCGCGGCATTCACCAGCGGGGCAAACGGCGTTGAGACGCTGCCCATCAGGTCGGTATGGCTCAGGATCGCATCGCGCAGCGACGGCTTTTGCGTGCTGTAGCGCGCCCGGGCGCGCTGGATGATGTCGCCGATTTTCACGTCCGACGGGCAGGCGACCTCGCAGCGCTTGCAGTTGATGCAGTATTTCAGCGCCTCGTCGTACAGCTTGCCGTCCTTCAGGCGCAGGCGCTCGCCGTCCGGCCCGGCCTGCTTTGGCCCAGGGTAGCGCGGGTTCACGCCGCTGACCGGGCAGACGGTGGTACAGACCGTGCATTTAATGCAGCTTTCAAAACGGGTGTCGTTCATCGTTCAGCCTCCACGCGCTGGCTAATCTGCTCTGCTACATACAGCGCCGTGACGGCGCAAACCCCGCCGCCGCATCCCTGGATAATGGGATCGTATCCGCCCAGCAGCGAGCCGATGGCAAAAAGATTACCGACGGGCTGACCGGAACGCTGCGGATGCAGCCGGTTATCGACAATCACGCCAAACTGCTGCCAAGGCTGCGGCGTAAAGAAATCACTTTGATACCAGTCCGCGCGGGAGGCGCTTTGCCGCACATCCAGCCCCATAATGGTTTCCCGGATGCCCTCCCGGCTGCTCAGCAGCCCGTTGCTGAAGAAGCTCCCGCTCGCCAGCACCGTATAGCGGGCGCGAAGCGGGATATGCTCGTGGTTGCGTGTCCAGATTTCGCTCACCGCGCCGTCGGTCAGGGTGATTTTTTTCACCTCGTCACCCGCCATCCACACGCCGCCCTGCGCAACAAACTGGCGCTGGAGCTGGGTGTGCAGGCGAATGCCGGGTACGGAAGGGGGCAGCGTGGGCAGCAGGCCGAGCGAGCAGGGCAGACGGTCAGACAGCCAGCGCCACAGCCGGTTGTCGCTGAGGCCAAAGCAGGCGGGCATCATCAGCGCATCGCAGGTTTCACCGAGCGGCCTGAGCGCGTCATACAGCAGCGGCCATTTGTCCTCGTTATCCAGAAAACGGGCGATATTCACCGCGCGAAACTCGCTCGGATTGTCGCGCAGGATATCCAGCTCGGGCAGCTCTATTTCCGCCGTGTCGGCGTTGACGCCCTGGCGACAGAGCGATGCTGCCGCGAGATGGGGCTGAAAATCCAGAAAGCCGCTGATGCCCACCACCCGCACCCGTCGTGCGCTGACGGGGGCAACGGGGACTTCCTCCGGGCTGAGCCACGCGGATCGCAGGGTGCCGAGCGGCGTAATGCGCTGATGATTTTGCCTGGCGCTTCCCTGCAGACGCGCGCCGCAGTCCGCCAGCAGCGCTTCGGCTTCCAGCGCAAAGCGGTCAATATGCTGCGCGCCAATCAGGTGGTAAGGATGCTCCGGCGGCAGCCTGTCGCGGTACGCTTCATCCACCAGGTCCAGCGAGCCGGACGAGAAGTGCAGGGCGCTCTGGCCGCGGGTGATAATGGCGCAGCGCAGCCCCTGCCTCGTGAGTTTGATGCCGCAGAGCAGGCCTGCCAGCCCGCCGCCGACGATGACGGTATCAAATTTCATCGTGTTGCTCCTTCTCCAGGCCGCAAAGCCCCTGATAGACCCAGCGGGTAAATTCGCTTTCGCGCAGGGCATCTCCCCAGGCGACAGGCTGAATGCCTTTCCAGCGCTCGTTCAAAAATGCGCTGAGCTGATCGAGCGACTGGGTGGCGGTGGTGGTATGAAAACGCTGCAGCAGCCCGGCCGCACGACAGGCGCACAGCTCGCCCTGGCAGGTGCCCATTCCGACGCGGGTGCGGCGGCGGAGATCCAGCAGGCTGTTGACCGTCAGGTTCTCTACCGCATACTGCACTTCGCCTGCGGTAACGGCTTCGCACTCGCACACCAGGCTGCGGCTCAATCTTCCTTCACCGAGCCACTGCGGCGTTCTGTCGCCGTGGCGGTAGATGGCCGAACCGCGCAGCGGCGCGGGCAGGGAGATGATTTTTTGCAGCGTTTTTTCGGCAGGCTGGCGCGATCCCGGCAGCGGCTGTTCTGCCGTAACGCACGGTTCGGTATTCCCGAGCTTGCGGCAGACGGCATCGGTCGCCCACTCGGCCATCAGGCGGTAGGTCATCAGCTTGCCGCCGGTGATGGTGATAAACCCGTCCATGCCGTCGCGCTCGGCGTGATCGAGCAGCACAATGCCCCGACTCACGTTGCGTCCGCTCGGATCGTTATCGCTGGCGACAAGGGGGCGCACGCCCGCGTAGGCGCGCAGGATACGCGTCTGCGCCATCACCGGCGCCAGCTTTTCCCCTTCGCGCAGCAGAATATCCACTTCTTCGGCGGTGACCCGGTTGACGTCAATGTCGCTGTAGTCAACGTGCGTTGACGTCGTACCGATGAGCGAAATGGTGTCGCCCGGCACCAGAATGTCGGCGTCAGACGGCTTGCGGCAGCGGTTGATGACGTGGTTATTGATGCGGTGGTCGAGGATCAGCAGCGACCCTTTTGCCGGGAACATGCGGATGGATAAATCGGCGTATTCCGCGATGCGCTGGCCCCAGATCCCCGCCGCGTTGACCACCACGGCGGCGTGCAGCTCGCCGTGCTCGTTATACTGCGTATCAAACACCCGCACGCCGCAGATGCGATGACTCTCGCGGATAAGCCCGGTCACTTCGTGCCCGGTCAGAATGCGCGCGCCGTGCTCGCGGGCGTCCAGCATGTTGGCGGCGGTCAGGCGGAAGGGGTCAACGGTGCCGTCAGGCACCTTCACCGCGCCGATCAGCGCCGGGTTTACCGACGTCTCCAGCCGCCGGGCCATCGCCGGATCCATAGCCTCAGCCTGAATGCCCGCTGCGGTACAGGCGGTTATAAAAGTTTTTTGAAAGGCGAGGTCATCTTCGGGAAGAGTAATAAAGAGGCCGTCGGTTGGCTCAATGCAGTGCCGGGCGATGCGCTTGAGGATCTGGTTTTCAGCGATACATTCGCGCGCGGATTCACCGTCGGTTACCGCATACCGCGCGCCGCTGTGCAGCAGGCCGTGGTTTCGTCCGGTTGCGCCCGTGGCAATATCGTGGCGCTCCAGAAGCGTGACGCTTAAGCCGCGAAGGGCGCAGTCGCGTGCGATGCCGGCGCCGGTTGCGCCACCGCCAATGATAATCACATCGCTGTAGCGTGGATCGTGAATTGTCATTGCCTTTCCTCTATGTTCGTTTTTTAGCATTTAGCCACATAGATCGTGTGGTTTGTTTGATTTCGAACATAAACGCGCGAAATTCGAAACTGAAACGTGATTTCATGCGCTATTTTGCGCATCCTGTCATATTTCTGTAACAATCTGTGCGTTGATTCACAGTAACAAACCGCATGTTTTTTTAACATCCCCGCCTCTGTAACCGGGCGCGAGATGCCTGGTCATTTTTTGAAAGGCCACGGAGGCTGTTATGCTCAGTATCTTCAAACCTGCGCCGCATCGGGCGCGTCTGCCAGAGGCAGAAATTGATCCGCTATACCGTCGTCTGCGTTGGCAAATTTTCCTGGGGATCTTCTTCGGGTACGCGGCGTACTACCTGGTACGTAAAAACTTTGCGCTCGCCATGCCGTATCTGGTGGAGCAGGGCTTTTCACGCGGCGATCTGGGATTCGCGCTGTCGGGGATCTCTATCGCCTACGGTTTTTCTAAATTCATCATGGGTTCGGTGTCGGACCGCTCGAATCCGCGCGTGTTTCTCCCTGCCGGTCTGATCCTGGCGGCAGCGGTGATGCTGTTCATGGGCTTTGTGCCGTGGGCGACGTCCAGCATTGCCATTATGTTTGTTCTGCTGTTCCTCTGCGGCTGGTTCCAGGGGATGGGGTGGCCGCCGTGCGGACGCACCATGGTGCACTGGTGGTCGCAGAAAGAGCGCGGCGGCATTGTATCGGTGTGGAACTGCGCGCATAACGTCGGGGGCGGGCTTCCACCTCTGCTGTTCCTGCTGGGGATGGCCTGGTTCAACGACTGGCACGCGGCGCTCTACATGCCTGCCTTTGGCGCTATTCTGGTGGCGATTATTGCTTTTGCGCTGATGCGCGATACGCCGCAGTCCTGCGGCCTGCCGCCAATTGAAGAGTACAAAAACGACTATCCGGACGATTACAGCGAGAAGCACGAAGAAGAGCTGACCGCGAAACAGATATTCATGAAGTACGTGCTGCCGAACAAGCTGCTGTGGTACATCGCGGTGGCGAACGTGTTCGTTTACCTGCTGCGCTACGGCATCCTCGACTGGTCTCCGACCTATCTGAAAGAGGTGAAGCACTTCGCGCTGGATAAATCCTCCTGGGCGTACTTCCTGTATGAATACGCCGGGATCCCGGGCACGCTGATTTGCGGCTGGATGTCGGACAAAGTGTTTAAAGGCAACCGCGGCGCGACGGGCGTGTTCTTCATGACCCTGGTGACCATCGCGACTGTCGTTTACTGGCTAAACCCGCCGGGCAACCCGTCCGTAGACATGGCCTGTATGATCGTTATCGGCTTCCTGATTTACGGTCCGGTGATGCTGATTGGTCTGCACGCGCTGGAGCTGGCGCCGAAAAAAGCGGCGGGCACGGCGGCAGGCTTTACCGGTCTGTTTGGCTACCTCGGCGGTTCGGTCGCGGCGAGCGCCATTGTGGGCTATACCGTTGACTTCTTCGGCTGGGACGGCGGCTTTATGGTGATGATCGGCGGCAGCGTGCTGGCGGTTCTGCTGCTGGTGGTTGTGATGATCGGCGAGAAACGTCACCACGCGGAAGTGCTGGCGCGTCGTCAATAAGGAGCATTGCGATGAAATTAACTCAATTAACCACCGGCCTGCTGCTGGCAGGCCTGATGACAGGCTCCGCGCTGGCGACGGATAAAATCGTTATCGCCCACCGCGGTGCCAGCGGCTATCTGCCGGAGCATACGCTGCCGGCGAAAGCGATGGCCTATGCCCAGGGCGCGGATTATCTGGAGCAGGATCTGGTGATGACCAAGGACGACCAGCTGGTCGTCCTGCATGACCACTATCTTGACCGCGTGACCGACGTGGCGGAGCGTTTCCCGGACCGCGCGCGCAAAGATGATCGTTATTACGCCATCGACTTCACGCTGGATGAAATCCGCTCTCTGAAGTTTACCGAAGGCTTTGAGATTGAAAACGGCAAGAAGGTGCAGGTCTATCCGGGACGCTTCCCGATGGGCAAATCCGACTTCCGGATCCATACCTTCCAGGAAGAGATTGAGTTTGTTCAGGGGTTGAACCACTCTACCGGGAAAAACATCGGTATCTACCCGGAAATCAAAGCGCCGTGGTTCCACCATCAGGAAGGAAAAGACATTGCCGCGAAGACGCTGGAGGTGCTGAAACAGTACGGCTATACCAATAAGAAGGACAAAGTTTACCTGCAGTGTTTTGACGCCGCCGAGCTGAAGCGCATTAAAACCGAGCTGGAGCCGAAGATGGGGATGGATCTCAACCTGGTGCAGCTGATTGCCTATACCGACTGGAACGAAACCCAGGAGAAGCAGCCGGACGGGAAGTGGGTGAACTACAGCTACGACTGGATGTTCAAGCCGGGCGCGATGAAGCAGATTGCGCAGTACGCCGACGGCATCGGGCCGGATTATCACATGCTGGTGGCGGAAGGCTCAACGCCTGGCCACGTGAAGCTGACGGCGATGGTGAAAGAGGCGCACGCCAGCAAGATGCAGGTGCATCCTTATACGGTGCGTGCAGACCAGCTGCCGCCATATGCCACCGATGTGAATCAGCTTTACGAGGTGTTGTATAAGCAGGCGGACGTGGACGGGCTGTTTACGGATTTCCCGGATAAAGCGGTTGAATTTATTCACCGGAAGTAGGTTTGGTAGGTCGGGTAAGGCGAAGCCGCCACCCGACAATCAGGCTCTGCGGCCTGATGCCCTCACCCTAACCCTCTCCCACAGGGAGAGGGGATAAGGACAACATCACATCTCGATCTCAATATCGCCTTTTGCCCGGCAGCAGCAGGGCAAAATTTCCCCATCACTGATAAAGGCCAGCGGCTCGGTCAGCCAGTCCACCTGGCCTGCGACCAGACGGCAGCGGCAGGAGCCGCAATAGCCTTCACGACACTGGTACTCTACCTCCACCTGATGCGCTTCAAGCGCCACCAGCAGGGAAGGGTGCTCTTCCTGGCACAGCACTTCGGTGCCAGAAAGGCTCAGCGTTACGCGGCTCATCAGAGCTGGAAGTCGCTCAGGTCGTCGGTGTTGACTTCAGAATCAATCTGACCGACCAGATAAGAGCTCACTTCCACTTCCTGCGGCGCAACCTGAACGTTATCGGATACCAGCCAGGTGTTGATCCACGGAATCGGGTTAGAGCGCGTCTGGAACGGCAGGTCCAGGCCAACCGCCTGCATGCGGATGTTGGTAATGTACTCAACGTACTGGCACAGGATGTCTTTGTTCAGGCCAATCATGGAGCCGTCGCGGAACAGGTAGTCTGCCCACTCTTTCTCCTGCTGGGCCGCCAGCACGAACAGGTCATAGCACTCCTGCTTGCACTCTTCGGCGATTTCCGCCATCTCCGGGTCGTCCGTACCGCTGCGCAGCAGGTTCAGCATGTGCTGGGTGCCGGTCAGGTGCAGGGCTTCATCACGGGCGATCAGGCGAATGATTTTGGCGTTGCCTTCCATCAGCTTGCGCTCGGCAAAGGCGAAGGAGCAGGCGAAGCTCACGTAGAAGCGGATCGCTTCCAGGGCGTTAACGCTCATCAGACACAGGTAGAGCTGCTTTTTCAGCGCGCGCAGGTTCACGGTAACGGTTTTGCCGTTCACGCTGTGGGTGCCTTCGCCCAGCAGATGCCAGTAGCTGGTCATCTCGATCAGCTCGTCGTAGTAGTGCGCAATGCCTTCCGCGCGCTTCTGGATCTGCTCGTTAGTAACGATATCGTCAAACACCACCGCCGGATCGTTCACGATGTTGCGGATGATGTGGGTGTAAGAGCGGGAGTGGATCGTCTCGGAGAACGCCCAGGTTTCCACCCAGGTTTCCAGCTCGGGAATGGAGATCAGCGGCAGCAGCGCCACGTTCGGGCTGCGGCCCTGAATGGAGTCCAGCAGCGTCTGGTACTTCAGGTTGCTGATGAAGATATGCTTTTCGTGATCCGGCAGCGACTGGTAGTCAATACGGTCGCGGGAAACGTCCACTTCTTCCGGACGCCAGAAGAAGGAGAGTTGCTTTTCAATCAGCTTTTCGAAGATGTCGTATTTTTGCTGATCGTAGCGTGCCACGTTGACCGGCTGGCCGAAGAACATCGGCTCTTTGAGCTGGTCGTTTTTCGTCTGTGAAAAGGTGGTATATGCCATGAGTGTGTCCTGTCTTACGAAATAAAGGCGGGGATATCCCCGCCCTTCATTAGATCTTACATGCGCCGCTTTCGCAGCCATCGTCCTGAATTGACGGTACCAGGTCGTCCTGCGCGTCTTCTGCACCGTCACGGGTATTGTGATAGTACAGCGTTTTCACGCCAAATTTGTAGGCTGTCAGCAGGTCTTTCAACAGCTGCTGCATTGGTACCTTGCCGGACGGGAAGCGCGTCGGGTCATAGTTGGTGTTGGCAGAGATCGATTGGTCGATAAACTTCTGCATGATACCCACCAGCTGCAGGTAGCCGTCGTTGTTTGGCATCTCCCACAGCAGCTCGTAGTTGTTGCCCAGCGTTTCGTAATCCGGCACCACCTGACGCAGCACGCCGTCTTTCGATGCTTTGATGCTGACGTGGCCGCGCGGTGGCTCAATACCGTTGGTGGCGTTGGAGATCTGCGAAGAGGTCTCGGACGGCATCAGGGCAGAGAGCGTGGAGTTACGCAGGCCGTGCGTTTTGATGGACTCGCGCAGGCCTTCCCAGTCCAGGTGCAGCGGCTCGCTGACGATCGCATCCAGGTCTTTCTTATAGGTGTCGATCGGCAGAATGCCTTTTGCGTAGGTGGTTTCGTTGAACCACGGGCACGCGCCTTGCTCTTTCGCCAGCTCGTTAGAAGCTTTCATCAGGTAATACTGAATGGCTTCGAACGTCTGGTGCGTCAGGTTGTTAGCGCTGCCGTCGGAGTAACGCTTGCCGTTTTTCGCCAGCCAGTAGGCGAAGTTGATCACGCCGATACCCAGAGTACGACGGCCCATCGCACCGCGTTTAGCGGCCGGGATTGGGTAATCCTGGTAGTCCAGCAGGGCATCCAGCGCGCGAACCGCCAGCACGGCCAGCTCTTCCAGCTCGTCCAGGCTCTTAATCGCGCCCAGGTTGAACGCGGACAGCGTACACAGGGCGATTTCGCCGTTTTCGTCGTTCACGTCTTCCAGCGGTTTGGTCGGCAGGGCGATCTCCAGGCACAGGTTAGACTGGCGCACTGGCGCAACCACCGGATCAAACGGGCTGTGCGTGTTGCAGTGGTCAACGTTCTGGATGTAGATACGGCCGGTAGAGGCACGTTCCTGCATCATCAGGGAGAACAGGTCTACCGCCTTCAGGCGCTGTTTGCGGATGCTGTCGTCTTTTTCATATTTGGTGTACAGGCGCTCGAACTCGTCCTGATCGGCGAAGAACGCGTCGTACAGGCCCGGGACGTCGGACGGGCTGAACAGGGTGATGTCTTCCCCTTTCAGCAGGCGGGTGTACATCAGCTTGTTGATCTGCACGCCGTAGTCCATGTGACGCACGCGGTTGCCTTCCACGCCGCGGTTGTTTTTCAGTACCAGCAGGCTTTCCACTTCCAGGTGCCACATCGGGTAGAACAGGGTCGCTGCGCCGCCGCGCACGCCGCCCTGAGAGCAGGATTTTACCGCCGTCTGGAAGTGCTTGTAGAACGGGATACAGCCGGTGTGGAACGCTTCACCGCCGCGAATCGGGCTGCCCAGCGCGCGGATGCGACCGGCGTTGATGCCGATACCGGCACGCTGGGAAACGTATTTCACGATGGCGCTGGAGGTGGCGTTGATGGAATCCAGGCTGTCACCGCACTCGATCAGTACGCAGGAGCTGAACTGACGGGTAGGGGTGCGCACGCCAGACATGATTGGCGTTGGCAGAGAAATTTTGAACGTCGATACCGCATCGTAGAAACGCTTCACGTAGTCCAGACGGGTGTCGCGCGGGTAGTTTGAGAACAGGCAGGCGGCCACCAGAATATAGAGGAACTGGGCGCTTTCGTAGATCTCACCGGTCACACGGTTCTGAACCAGGTATTTGCCTTCGAGCTGCTTCACCGCCGCGTAGGAGAAGTTCATGTCGCGCCAGTGATCGATAAACCCGTTCATCTGCTCGAACTCTTCTTCCGTATAGTCTTCCAGCAGATGCGTGTCGTATTTGCCCAGCTCGACCATTTTCACCACGTGATCGTAAAGCTTCGGCGGCTCAAACTGGCCGTAGGCTTTCTTACGCAGGTGGAAAATCGCCAGACGCGCAGCGAGGTACTGATAATCCGGCGCTTCGCGGGAGATAAGGTCAGCCGCTGCTTTAATGATCGTTTCGTGGATATCAGACGTTTTGATGCCGTCGTAGAACTGAATATGAGAACGCAGTTCAACCTGGGATATAGATACGTTGTTCAGTCCTTCTGCTGCCCAGTCGAGAACTCGATGGATTTTGTCCAGATTGATACGCTCGGTAGTACCGTCGCGCTTTGTCACCAGCAGACTCTGATTCATGTGGGTTTTACCTGTCCGTGAAATAAAAAATATCCCCCGCTTATCCACAGATCCGTCTTGTGACTAACTCTGTGGATAAATACTACATATAGGGGGTTTGCGATAAGAAAAACGCTATATGGTGAGTATTCTAGTATCGAATCTTTTCAGCACAAGGGTTGATTTTGACGTTGAATTGAGGTTGTGAAAGGGTAAAAAAGCGTAAGTCCTCGTACCGTAAGGCCTGGACGACATGTCAATAATTAAGAAAAAAAATTCAAAATTTGATCGAGTGCTGATTTCTTCAACGGGAGGTAAGAATTGCGCAACATGATGTCGCGCAATCTTTATAAGAATAACGAATGACGTTAGTCGTTTTTGGCGGTTGTGTGCAACATATAGTTAACATCCACGCCCGGTGCGAGTTTGAATTTATCGGTCAGGGGATTGTAGTGCAGGCCGGTGATGTGCTGCTCTTTCAGCCACGTCTGGTCAACCCAGCTTAACAGCTCGGCCGGCTTGATGAATTTCTTCACGTCGTGCGTGCCTTTCGGCACCATGCGCAGCACATATTCTGCGCCGACGACGGCCATCAGCCAGGCTTTGCCGTTGCGGTTGATTGTCGAGAAGAAAACCTGGCCGCCCGGCTTCACCAGTTTTGCACAGGCGTTGACCACGGACTGCGGATCGGGAACGTGCTCCAGCATCTCCATGCAGGTCACCACATCGTACTGGTGGGCATGTTTTGCCGCGTGCGCTTCCACGGTTTCCTGCACGTAATCCACCTGTATACCGGACTCCAGCGCATGAAGACGGGCAACCTGCAGCGGCTCAAAGCCCATGTCCAGGCCGGTGACGGTGGCCCCTTCGCGCGCCATGCTCTCCGCCAGGATGCCGCCGCCGCAGCCGACGTCGAGCACTTTTTTACCGAACAGACCGCCGGAACGCTCCGCGATATAGCCCAGACGCAGCGGGTTAATGCGATGCAGCGGTTTGAACTCACCTTCGAGATCCCACCAGCGGGACGCCACCGCTTCAAATTTGGCAATCTCTTCGTGGTCAACGTTGTGTGCCACCGGGGATTTTTCGGCATTCATGGGCGCTTTTACTCCTTATTTAGCAAGACAAATGAGTATATCAGGCAATCCCTGTGAATAAAGCGTATAGGTTTACCTGTATCACCGCGGCTGTGTTATAATTTGCGACCTTTGAATCCGGGATACAGTAGAGGGATAGCGGTTAGATGAGCGACCTTGCGAGAGAAATTACACCGGTTAACATCGAGGAAGAGCTGAAGAGCTCCTATCTGGACTATGCGATGTCGGTCATTGTTGGCCGTGCGCTGCCGGACGTCCGCGATGGCCTGAAGCCGGTACACCGTCGCGTACTATACGCCATGAACGTATTGGGCAATGACTGGAATAAAGCCTACAAAAAATCTGCCCGTGTCGTTGGTGACGTAATCGGTAAATACCATCCCCATGGTGATTCCGCGGTGTACGACACTATCGTCCGTATGGCGCAGCCATTCTCGCTGCGTTACATGCTGGTAGATGGTCAGGGTAACTTTGGTTCTATCGACGGCGACTCCGCCGCGGCGATGCGTTATACGGAAATCCGTCTGGCGAAGATTGCCCATGAGCTGATGGCCGACCTGGAAAAAGAGACGGTTGATTTCGTTGATAACTACGACGGCACGGAAAAAATTCCTGACGTTATGCCAACGAAGATCCCTAACCTGCTGGTGAACGGCTCGTCCGGTATCGCCGTCGGTATGGCAACCAACATTCCGCCACATAACATCACGGAAGTGATCAACGGCTGCCTGGCCTATATCGACGATGAAGACATCAGCATTGAAGGGCTGATGGAACACATCCCGGGCCCGGACTTCCCGACGGCGGCGATCATCAACGGTCGTCGCGGCATTGAAGAAGCGTACCGCACCGGTCGCGGCAAGATTTACATCCGTGCCCGCGCTGAAGTAGAAGCGGACGCCAAATCCGGCCGTGAAACCATCATTGTTCACGAGATCCCGTATCAGGTGAACAAAGCGCGTCTGATTGAAAAAATCGCCGAGCTGGTAAAAGAGAAACGCGTTGAAGGCATCAGCGCGCTGCGCGACGAGTCTGACAAAGACGGTATGCGCATCGTGATTGAAATCAAGCGCGACGCGGTGGGTGAGGTTGTGCTGAACAACCTGTACTCCCAGACTCAGCTTCAGGTCTCCTTCGGTATCAACATGGTTGCGCTGCACCATGGCCAGCCGAAGATCATGAACCTGAAAGAGATCCTGAGCGCGTTCGTGCGTCACCGCCGCGAAGTGGTGACCCGCCGTACCATCTTCGAACTGCGCAAAGCGCGCGATCGTGCGCACATCCTTGAAGCGCTGGCGGTTGCGCTGGCCAACATCGACCCAATCATCGAACTGATCCGTCGTGCGCCAACCCCGGCTGAAGCGAAAGCGTCGCTGGTTGCGCGTCCGTGGGATCTGGGCAACGTGGCGGCGATGCTGGAACGTGCGGGCGATGACGCCGCGCGTCCTGAGTGGCTGGAGCCTGAATTCGGCGTGCGTGACGGTCAGTACTACCTGACTGAACAGCAGGCCCAGGCGATTCTGGATCTGCGTCTGCAGAAGCTGACCGGCCTTGAGCATGAAAAACTGCTCGACGAGTACAAAGAGCTGCTGGAGCAAATTGCTGAGCTGCTGCACATCCTGGGCAGCGCCGAGCGCCTGATGGAAGTGATCCGCGAAGAGCTGGAGCTGGTCCGCGATCAGTTCGGCGACGAGCGCCGCACCGAAATCACCGCGAACAGCTCTGATATCAACATTGAAGATCTGATCAACCGCGAAGACGTGGTGGTCACCCTGTCTCACCAGGGCTATGTGAAGTATCAGCCGCTGACCGACTACGAAGCACAGCGTCGTGGCGGTAAGGGCAAATCTGCGGCACGTATTAAAGAAGAAGACTTTATTGACCGCCTGCTGGTGGCCAACACCCACGACACGATCCTCTGCTTCTCCAGCCGCGGTCGTCTGTACTGGATGAAGGTCTATCAGCTGCCGGAAGCGAGCCGCGGCGCGCGTGGTCGTCCAATCGTCAACCTGCTGCCGCTGGAAGCGAACGAACGTATCACCGCCATCCTGCCGGTACGCGAGTACGAAGAGGGCGTGAACGTCTTTATGGCGACCGCCAGCGGTACCGTGAAGAAAACCGCGCTGACCGAATTCAGCCGTCCGCGTTCTGCCGGTATTATTGCGGTGAACCTGAACGAAGGCGACGAGCTGATCGGCGTGGATCTGACCTCCGGTTCTGATGAAGTGATGCTGTTCTCTGCGGCTGGTAAAGTGGTGCGCTTCAAAGAGAACGCCGTGCGCGCAATGGGCCGTACGGCGACCGGCGTACGCGGTATCAAGCTGGCGGGTGAAGACTCCGTTGTTTCCCTGATCGTTCCACGTGGCGAAGGCGCAATCCTGACCGTCACCCAGAACGGCTACGGTAAACGTACGGCGGAAAGCGAATACCCGACCAAGTCGCGCGGCACGCAGGGCGTTATCTCCATCAAGGTTACCGAGCGCAACGGGTCCGTTGTGGGCGCGGTGCAGGTGGACGATGCCGACCAGATCATGATGATCACCGATGCCGGTACGCTGGTGCGTACCCGCGTATCCGAGATCAGCGTGGTGGGCCGTAACACCCAGGGCGTGATCCTCATCCGTACGGCGGAAGATGAAAACGTGGTGGGTCTGCAGCGCGTAGCTGAGCCGGTGGACGACGAAGAGCTCGACTCCATCGACGGCAGCGTCGCGGAAGGTGATGATGAAATCGCACCGGAAGCGGAGACCGACGACGACGCAGCGGATGACGCTGACGAGTAATCTCTTCTGACGCATAAAGGGCCGGATTCCGGCCCTTTTCTTTTGCAGATGCAGATACGTGAACGTTGCGACAAGCCGCGTTTACCGCTACCTTAACCACATTCTTTTGACCCCGACGGCGGAGCCTCGCCCCTTTGAAATACCTCGTCTCCTTTCGTACCACGCTGAAAGTTTCTCGCTATCTGTTCCGGGCGCTGGCGCTCCTGCTTTGGCTGCTGGTGGCCTTGCTGTCGGTGTTTTACATCGTCAATGCGCTGCACCAGAAAGAAGCGGAGATCCGCCAGGAGTTTAATTTAAGCTCCGATCAGGCCCAGCGCTACATTCAGCGAACGTCTGACGTGATGAAGGAGCTGAAGTATATTGCCGAAAACCGGCTGACGGCGGAAAACGGTATCCTTGCCCTGCGCGGGCGCAATGACAAAACCGAAGTGCCGGACTTCCAGCCGCTGTTCCCGGACTCCGATTGCTCCACCATGAGCAGCACCTGGCGCGGGTCGCTGGAATCCCTCGCCTGGTTTATGCGCTACTGGCGCGACAATTTCTCCGCCGCCTACGATCTCAACCGCGTATTCCTGATTGGCAGCGAAAATCTCTGCATGGCTGACTTCGGCCTGCGCGATGTGCCCGTCGAGCGCGATGATGCGCTGAAAAGCCTGCACGAGCGTATTGTGAAATATCGTAATGCGCCGCAGGACGAGCGCGGGAACAACATCTTCTGGATTAGCCAGGGGCCGCGCATGGGCGTGGGCTACTTCTACGCGCTAACGCCGGTCTACCTGGGCAATCGCCTGCAGGCGCTGCTGGGAATTGAGCAGACCATCCGCATGGAAAACTTCTTTACGCCGGGCAGCCTGCCGATGGGCGTGACCATTCTGGATGAAAACGGGCATCAGCTGATCTCCCTCGCCGGGCCGGATAAAAGTTTGAACGTCGATCCGCACTGGATGCAGGAACGCTCATGGTTCGGCTACACCTCCGGCTTCCGCGAGCTGGTGCTGAAAAAAAGCCTGCCGCCATCGTCGCTGAGCATTGTTTACTCGCTGCCGGTGGATATGGTGCTTGAGCGGATACGCATTCTTATCATGAATGCGATTCTGCTGAACCTGCTGGTGGGCGGGGCGCTGTTTACGCTGGCGCGCATGTATGAGCGGAGAATCTTTATTCCCGCCGAAAGTGACGCCCAGCGTCTGGAGGAGCACGAGCAGTTCAACCGCAAGATTGTCGCTTCTGCTCCGGTGGGGATCTGCATTCTGCGTACTCAGGACGGGACCAACATCCTGAGTAACGAGCTGGCGCACAACTACCTGAACATGCTGACGCACGAGGACCGGCAAAGGCTGACGCAAATCATCTGCGGCCAGCAGGTGAACTTTGTCGACGTGCTCACCAGCACCCATACCAACCTGCAGATCAGCTTTGTCCATTCCCGCTATCGCAATGAAAACGTGGCGATTTGCGTGCTGGTGGATGTCTCCGCGCGCGTGAAGATGGAAGAGTCGCTGCAGGAGATGGCGCAGGCCGCGGAGCAGGCCAGCCAGTCGAAATCCATGTTCCTGGCTACCGTCAGCCACGAGCTGCGTACGCCGCTGTACGGGATTATCGGTAACCTCGATCTGCTGCAGACGAAGGAGTTGCCGAAAGGCGTCGACCGGCTGGTAACGGCGATGAACAACTCCTCCAGCCTGCTGCTGAAGATCATCAGCGATATTCTCGACTTCTCCAAAATTGAGTCTGAGCAGCTGAAAATCGAGCCGCGCGAGTTTTCGCCGCGTGAGGTCATGAACCACATCAGCGCCAACTATCTGCCGCTGGTGGTGCGTAAACAGCTGGGGCTTTACTGCTTCATCGAACCGGACGTGCCGCTGACGCTGCACGGCGACCCGATGCGTCTGCAGCAGGTCATCTCTAACCTGCTCAGCAACGCCATCAAATTCACCGATATCGGCTGCATTGTGCTACACGTCTGCCGGGCGGGAGATTACCTCAGCATCCGCGTGCGCGACACGGGGGTAGGCATTCCGGCGAAAGAAGTGGTTCGTCTGTTCGACCCGTTCTTCCAGGTCGGGACCGGCGTGCAGCGTAACTTCCAGGGCACCGGTCTGGGCCTGGCGATTTGCGAGAAGCTCGTCAGCATGATGGACGGTGATATCTCGGTGGATACCGAGCCCGGCATGGGCAGCCAGTTCACCATCCGTATTCCGCTCTATTCCGCGCAGTATCCGGCGAAAGCCACGGTTGACGGGCTGAGCGATAAGCGCTGCTGGCTGGCGGTCAATAACGCCTCGCTGAATGACTATCTGACGGCGCTGCTCAGCCATAGCGGCGTGAGGGTCTGCCGCTATGAAGGCCAGACGCCGGACGTGGACGATGTGCTCATCACCGACGAGATGCCGGAGCAGCCGTGGCAGGGGAGAGGAACGGTGCTCTTCTGCCGTCGCCACATTGGCATCCCGGTTGAACGTTCGCCGGGGGAATGGGTGCACAGCGTCGCAACGCCGCATGAGCTGTTGAGCCTGCTGGCCCGTATCTATAAAGTCGAGCTGGAAGAGAACGACGGTGCAGGCGCGCTGCCGTCACCGGAAGGTCTGGCGTCAGTGAATGACGATATGATGATTCTGGTGGTGGATGACCATCCGATTAACCGCCGCCTGCTGGCTGACCAGCTAGGATCGCTGGGCTACCAGTGCAAAACCGCCAATGACGGCGTGGATGCGCTGAATGTTCTGAGTAAAAATCATATTGATATCGTGCTGAGCGACGTCAACATGCCTAACATGGACGGCTACCGTCTGACGCAGCGCATCCGACAGCTTGGCCTGACGCTGCCGGTCGTGGGCGTAACGGCGAACGCGCTGGCGGAAGAGAAACAGCGCTGTCTGGAGTCGGGCATGGACAGCTGCCTGTCGAAACCGGTGACGCTGGACGTGCTGAAGCAGACGTTGTCGATTTACGCGGATCGCGTGAGAAAAACGAGAATATAAAAAAGGCCCGAAAGGGCCTTTTATGTTTTGGAAGAGGGATGGGGTGAGGGCATCAGGCCGCACACCCGCCCTGGATCAATCCTTATCCGATGCGCTCAGCGTAACGGAGGAGAGATAGTTCAGCAGGGCAATATCGTTGTCCACGCCCAGCTTCATCATTGCGGATTTCTTCTGGCTGCTGATGGTTTTAATGCTGCGGTTCAGCTTCTTGGCAATTTCGGTCACCAGGAAACCTTCGGCGAACAGGCGCAGAACTTCACTCTCTTTCGGCGACAGGCGTTTGTCACCGTAGCCACCCGCGCTGATTTTTTCCAGCAGACGAGAGACGCTCTCAGGCGTGAACTTCTTGCCTTTCTGCAGCGCAGCCAGCGCTTTTGGCAGATCGGTCGGGGCGCCTTGCTTCAGCACAATCCCTTCGATGTCCAGATCCAGCACGGCGCTCAGGATCGCCGGGTTGTTGTTCATGGTCAGAACAATGATCGAGATGTCCGGGAAGTGGCGTTTAATATATTTGATGAGCGTGATCCCATCACCGTATTTATCTCCAGGCATGGAGAGATCGGTAATGAGCACGTGTGCATCAAGCTTTGGGAGGTTATTGATCAGTGCTGTAGAGTCTTCAAATTCACCGACTACATTCACCCACTCGATCTGTTCAAGTGATTTGCGAATACCGAACAGTACAATCGGATGGTCATCGGCAATAATTACGTTCATATTGTTCATGTATAAGGCTACCTTGCTACAGCAAGCTTTTGACGTAGGCGTCAATGTCGCTGATGTATTTTTCAATGCCAGAGGCATCTTTCTCACGAATTAGATGTTCCAGCGTTTCACATAACTGCTTGCCGGGAACCAGATTAAGCATGGCAAACACCCCTTTAAGCCGGTGTGCTGTCTGTGCCAGCGCTGCAAAATCATTTGCAGCGGACTCAGTATACAACCGCTTCACATCATCTGGTACTGTATCAACAAAGAGGGAATAGTATCCGCTGGCGTGAAGCTCGGCATTTTCATTGCCGCCTAACGGGGATTCCGTTATCTCTTCCTGCGCCAGCTGCTCTTCTATTAGTTGTAGTACAGCTTCCTGCATCGCATTGCTTATATTAAAGTTGACGCGCAGCTGGCCAGGGCCGATTTTCCGCACGCCTGACTCATCATCGCTTAAAAGCAAGCCCGAGGCAGTAAGATTAGACGGATTATCAGTTAAAAACAGATCAAATTCTTGACTTGCCAGCCTTTCATCCGGCGTGATGCAGGCCGCGCCCCAGTTTTCGAGCTGACGAACCACAATATTGCGGATCTCGTTTGAGGTCACATCCACCATCACCACGACGTCATCCAGCAGGCGTTCTTCATCTTCTTCCTGCGGATTGGCGGCCATTTTCACGTGCAGAGAGTAACGGGTGCCGAGCGATTCACGGGCCTTAATATTCAGATGGCCGCCGAGCTTGCGCGCCAGCTGATCGCACAGCCAGAAGGTCAGGGCGTTAGCTTTGCCGTAATGATCGCTTTGCGTGTCATTCAGGAACGGGAAGTGCAGATTATCAATTTCACTCGCCGTGACGCCTTCTCCGGTGTCCAGGATACGGAACGTCAGGCGATCCTCCGCCGACTCGTCGGTGCTCACTTCGAGGGTGATCTTGCCGATTTGCGTGGTGGTCACGGCGTACTGAATAATCATCAGCAGAATACGACGCAGCGCCTCGCGGTCGCCGTGACGTTCGTCATTGGCGGGTAAATGGTTGTTGATCAGCAGCTGCAGCCCTTTGCGCTTAATTACGGGCAGGACTTCGGGAACCACTTCATCGATCAGATCCTGAATGGAGAAGAGAGAAGGGGTGCCTTTCCAGAAATCATTCTCCAGCATGTTTGCCAGCTGGATCTCATCCACCATGCGGACCAGCGAGTCGGCCTGGCAGGCGAGCTGGTGGCTTTCAGACGTGTTCAACGCCGCCGCCTGGGTCGCCAGCGTTTTTAACGGCTGCTTGAAGGCATCGCCAATATTCTGCATGAATGCCGCGCGCCCCTGCTGATTCTTCTCATACAGCCTTTGCGCCTGCTTAAGCTTTTTATTCACCAGCACTTCGCGATCCTGATCGCGAATGATGAAGATTTGCGTACGAGGGGCCACCTGGCTGCGGAACTGACGGATCTCGTACAGTTCATTGTTGATGGTGGCCTGAATAACCCCCTGATGCTGGTCCGCCATGGCGGTGATGTTCTGCAGGTTAAGGTGCGGCAGCAGATGGTCAGCAATTTTATTGCTCATCACCGTGCGATTCGCTTCCTGATCGTGAACTAACACCCCTAGCGGCAGCACGGAGACAATCTCTTCATTGAGCGCGCGCAACACGCGCAGCTCGTTGGTGTTGCCCGCGGAGACCGCAGACGCGTCGCTCTGGCGTCCCGGCTGGAAACGGAAGGTGCTGTAGCCAAACAGGGCCAGCGCCAGCAGGCCAATATTCAGCAGCAGCGGCAGCAGAATATTTTGCAGGGTATCAAGCAGCAGCGTGCCGAACGGTACCTGCCACACCAGTCGCATGCCGGTTGAGTTCAGCGACGAGGCAATTTCAATTTTTGAGCCGTTAAAGGAGATGGTGACGCTCTCTGCGGCCTCTTTGTCAGACGCCGCACGCATGTTCTGGGTGCTGCTGTCGGGCTCCAGACGGAAGCTGTCGAGCGGCATATCCGGCGGGATCAAATCATTAATGGGTAAATCGAAGGCCACGACCGTCGCCAGATGTCCCGGCTGGTTAAAGGTGGTACGCAGGGTAAAATAGTGACCATTCTGCCAGGCCAGGCGGCGCAGCGATGAGAAGCTCTCACGTTCATCAAGGGCGTTGGCCTGCTGCAGCATTTCTGCCCGGCGGGAGTCGACAATGCTGCCGACCGTCGTCTCTTTAAATCCGGAGGAGAGATCCTTCAACGGCAGGGTCGAGATCAGGATCATGCTGTTGTCCTGACCGTTCAGATAGTACATCGACCACGGTACCGTTTCGGCGCCCCAGAGGGTATCCAGGTAGGTCGAAATACGCTGCGTCATCTCAAGGGTCGCGCTGTCGTGAGAGCCAAAGATAAGCGCCTCAGTCTTACGCTGCGGTTTTTCGAGATAGTAAACATCCTGCTTCAGCCGCGTCTCCTGAAGCCCGTCTCCGGACGAGCTGGCAGGCGCTGCCGCAATGTTGTCGTAAATCTGCCAGGTGGCGTAGCGCCAGGTATCAATGCGCTTGTGGACGGCGTGGGTAATATCCACCACCTGATAGCTCTTATCTTTTAGCCAGGCGTTAACCGCGCTCTGCACCATCACGCCCATTGTGACCAACAGCACCACGATCAAAAGAAGAAAGAAACGGGTGATGCTCCCGGGAAGGAGGGAGAATTTGCTCTGGGCGGTAGTTTCAGTCTGACTCATTGATATCTTTAACCCGTGATGGTCGTGCTCTGTGGCGATAGGGCAGTATAAAGGGTAATAACTGAATTTCCAGCGCCACTGTCCTGGAACAAGCGACTTTTTCGATGACCCGTGCGAGAGATGAAGTGCGCCTTAAATGTGTACAAGCACATAAGGCATGTACAAATAAAAAATGCATTTCGTCAGAAAATAGCACGAATTAACAAGAAATTAAGATTTGAGCGAATTTTCCCGTCATGCAGAGGGGCTGGCGGGAATTTAGTTAATAGTCGTTACAATTACGGTGCGGTAGCACAAAAAAAGAAAAGTTACGTAAAGAAGGGTAAAAAAAAACCGAATGCGATGCATCCGGTTGAATTAGGGATAAACAGACATTCAAAGCTGAATGACGGTAATAAATAAAGTTAATGATGATAGCGAGAGTTATTTTAGAGACTGGCGTCGATCTTGTTTTGTCATTCAGTGCGGTAACGTTTTTTATTTTAAGTGCTTGATATGTATTGGTTGTTTTTTCTTTTTGATTATAAGTGCTAAATTTCTAAGCTTTTTGTGCTTTGTAAAAGTTCCTTTTCATTTACATCCTGAAACATGTTGATAGATAAATGAAACATCTTCAAAGTTTTCGTATCATATTCGCATTGGATTATTCTGTAATTTTGCGGAGAATGAAATTGCCGACTGGTTAATGAGGGTTAACCAGTAAGCAGTGGCAATTATAAGGCATATAACAGAGGGTTAATAAAATGAAAGTTAAAGTACTGTCCCTCCTGGTACCAGCACTGCTGGTAGCAGGCGCAGCAAATGCGGCCGAAATTTATAACAAAGATGGCAACAAATTAGATCTGTACGGCAAAGTTGATGGTCTGCACTATTTCTCTGACGACAAGGGTGCTGACGGCGACCAGACCTACATGCGTCTTGGCTTCAAAGGCGAAACTCAGGTTAACGATCAGCTGACCGGTTACGGCCAGTGGGAATACCAGATCCAGGGTAACACCACTGAAAGCGACAACCAGTCCTGGACGCGTGTGGCGTTTGCCGGTCTGAAATTCGCTGAAGCAGGTTCTTTCGATTACGGTCGTAACTACGGCGTGATCTACGACGTAACTTCCTGGACTGACGTTCTGCCAGAATTTGGCGGCGATACCTACGGCTCAGACAACTTCCTGCAGTCTCGTGCTAACGGCGTGGCGACCTACCGTAACCAGGACTTCTTTGGTCTGGTGGATGGTCTGAACTTTGCGCTGCAGTATCAGGGTAAAAACGGTAGCGTAAGCGGCGAAAACGTCGGTGGACGTAGCCTGCTGAAACAGAACGGCGACGGCTACGGTGCATCCGTAACCTATAACCTGGGCGAAGGCTTCAGCGTGGGTGGTGCGATGTCCTCCTCCAAACGTACCGCTGACCAGAACGCACCGGGCGTTTACGGTAACGGCGATCACGCAGAAGTCTATTCTGGCGGCCTGAAATACGACGCCAACAACATCTACCTGGCTGCGCAGTATTCTCAGACCTACAACGCAACCCGCTTCGGTACCTCTAACGGCGACAGCCCGACTACCGCTTACGGCTTTGCTAACAAAGCGCAGAACTTCGAAGTGGTTGCTCAGTACCAGTTCGACTTCGGCCTGCGTCCATCCGTGGCTTACCTGCAGTCCAAAGGTAAAGACATCGAAGGTTACGGCGATCAGGATCTGCTGAAATATGTTGATGTGGGTGCCACTTACTACTTCAACAAAAACATGTCCACCTACGTGGATTACAAAATCAACCTGGTTGATGAAAATGAGTTCACCCGTCAGGCCGGTATCGGTACTGATGATATCGTCGCGCTGGGTCTGGTTTACCAGTTCTAATCGCGTCATCGTGTGACTAAGGGGCCGGATGGCCCCTTTTTTGTGCCTTTTTGGGGCCTCACAATGCAACTGTTTTGGTGTACTCTTGCCGCCCTGGCATGAGGATAATAATGAATGGACATGACTTTTTTACGCGCCAGCTTTCTGGCTATGCTTTTTTTCCTGACCGCGTGTGACGATTCCGCGCCCGTGGCGAAAACCGATGCTCCCGCCGCGACGGTGCTCGAAGGCAAAACGATGGGCACCTTCTGGCGCATCAGCGTGATGGGCCTGGATAAAACCCGCGTTGATGAACTTCGCGGTAAAATCCAGTCTCAGCTGGATGCCGACGATCAGCTGCTCTCAACCTATAAAAATGACTCGGCGCTGATGCGCTTCAATCTCTCCACCAGTACCTCCCTGTGGCCGGTGAGCGAAGCGATGGCCGATATCGTCACTGAATCAATGCGCGTGGGATATAAAACCAACGGCGCGATGGACGTCACCGTCGGGCCTCTGGTCAATCTCTGGGGATTTGGCCCCAACAAACAGCCGGATACCACACCCGACCAGGCGGCCATTGATGATGCCCGCGCCCGTACAGGGCTAAAGCATCTGACGGTGATCAACCAGTACGGCCAGCAGTATCTGCAGAAAGACATCCCGGATCTGTTTGTCGATCTGTCGACGGTCGGTGAAGGCTACGCGGCGGATCATCTTGCCGCGCTGATGACGCAGGAAGGGATATCGCGCTACCTGGTCTCCGTGGGCGGCGCGTTAGTCAGCCGGGGCATGAACGCCAGCGGTAAACCGTGGCGCGTGGCGATTCAAAAACCGACCGATCGGCAAAACGCCGTACAGGCCATTGTGGATATTAACGGGCACGGCATCAGCACGTCCGGGAGCTACCGTAACTATTACGAACTCGACGGGAAGCGTATTTCGCACGTGATTGACCCTCAGACCGGGCGTCCCATCACGCATAACCTGGTCTCGGTGACCGTGATTGCGCCGACCGCGCTGGAAGCCGATGCCTGGGATACCGGCTTAATGGTTCTCGGCCCGGAAAAAGCTAAAGAGGTGGTTCGTCAGGAAGGGCTGGCGGTTTATATGATCACTAAAGAGGGCGACGGGTTCAAAACCTGGAGCTCGCCGCAGTTCAACAGCTTCCTGGTGAGCGACAAAAATTAAAAAGCAAGGTTGCGGGTTTTTTATCACTGGCGCTCATGCACGCTAAAGGTATGCTTGTAAGAGGAGCTGATGATGAAAAATCCAACCTACATGAACGATGAGGATCGCTGGCAGGCCGTTCTGGCTCGCGATCCGCGCGCTGACGATCGGTTTGTCTTTGCCGTGCAGACGACGGGGATTTTCTGCCGCCCGTCCTGCCGCGCCCGTCGCGCGCTGCGTAAAAACGTCTGCTTTTATCCCGATGTCCAGCATGCCATTCAGGCAGGGTTTCGCCCGTGCAAGCGCTGCATGCCGGACAAACGCGATCCGCAGCAGCAGAAGCTGGCGAAAGTGGAGCACGCCTGCCGTCTTCTGGAGCAGGATCCCGCGCTGACGCTGGAAGGCCTGGCGCAGCAGGTCGCCATGAGTCCTTTTCATTTCCATCGGCTGTTTAAGTCCGTCACCGGGATGACGCCAAAAGCCTGGCAGCAGGCGGCGCGGGGGCAACGTCTGCGCGCGGCGCTTGCGCAGGGAAACAAAATTACCGATGCCGTGCTGGCGGCAGGTTTTCCCGACAGCAGCACCTATTACCGCAAGGCCAACGACGCGCTGGGGATGACGGCGAAGCAGTACCGCAAAGGTGAGGTATCGGTGCAGTACGCCATTGACGACTGTTCGTTAGGACGCTGTCTGGTCGCTGAAAGCGAGCGGGGGATTTGCGCGATACTGCTGGGCGACAGCGATACCGAATTAGCCGAAGAGCTGGCGACGCTGTTTCCAAACGCGGAGCCTGCTCCACGGGAAGATGCCTTTGCGCAGCGTATCCGTCAGGTCATTGCCAGTATTGATAACCGCGCGGCGCCGCTGGCGCTGCCGCTGGATATACGCGGCACCGCGTTTCAGCAGCGGGTCTGGCAGGCCCTTCGTGACATCCCCTGCGGGGAAACGGCCAGCTATCAGCAGGTGGCGCAGGCGATTGGCCAGCCCAACGCGGTGCGTGCCGTCGCCGGTGCCTGCGCGGCAAACAGGCTGGCGATTGTGATCCCCTGTCATCGCGTGGTTCGTAACGACGGCGCGCTGTCGGGCTATCGCTGGGGGGCGGCGCGAAAAGCGCTATTACTGAAACGTGAGGCGAAACGCCGGGAGGGATAATGCTCGATCTTTTTGCGGATGCTGAACCCTGGCAGGAGCCGCTTGCGCCTGGAGCGACGATCCTGCGCCGCTTTGCACTCTCACGCGCGCAGGCGCTGCTTGCCGGCATAGAAGAGGTGACGGCCGTTTCACCGTTTCGCCATATGGTGACGCCGGGCGGCTACACCATGTCGGTAGCCATGGCCAACTGCGGGGAGCTGGGGTGGGCGACGAACGCGCGCGGCTATCTGTATGCCCCGAACGATCCCGCCACCGGCCAGCCGTGGCCCCCGATGCCGGCAGCTTTTCAGGCGCTCTGCCACGAGGCTGCCGTTGCGGCAGGTTACCCGGACTTCCGGCCGGATGCCTGCCTGATTAACCGCTACGCCGTCGGCGCGAAGCTCTCCCTGCATCAGGACAAAGATGAACCCGATCTGCGGGCGCCCATCGTCTCGGTATCGTTGGGTCTGCCCGCCGTCTTCCAGTTTGGCGGATTGCGCCGCAACGATCCGCTCAAGCGCATTTTGCTGGAGCATGGCGACGTGGTGGTGTGGGGCAGGGAGTCACGGCTGTACTATCACGGCATTCAGCCCCTGAAGCCCGGGGTTCATCCCCTTACTGGCGAGTACCGCTATAATCTGACGTTCCGTCAGGCGGGATTGAGCAAACAAAAATAAGAATTATTCTTGATGTCCGCGCAGGGCAGTTTACACTGCTGGCTGATTTTTATTGTCCGGATTGCCTGCATGCAACTACTTCTTCTTGTCTGGCGTCAGTATCGCTGGCCCTTTATCGCCGTAATGGCATTAAGCCTCGCCAGCGCCGCGCTGGGTATTGGCCTGATCGCGTTTATCAACGTGCGGCTGATCGAAATGGTCGATACCTCACTCTCGGTGCTGCCGGAGTTTCTCGGCCTGCTGCTGCTGTTGATGGCGGTTACGCTTGGCTCTCAGCTGGCGCTGACCGCGCTTGGCCACCATTTTGTTTTCCGCCTGCGCAGCGAGTTCATCAAGCGGATCCTCGACACGCAGGTTGAGCGCGTGGAGCAGCTCGGCAGCGCCTCCCTTCTGGCGGGGCTGACCAGCGACGTGCGCGCGATTACCATCGCGTTTGTCCGCCTGCCGGAGCTTGTGCAGGGGATCATCCTGACCTTTGGCTCGGCGGCGTATCTCGCCTGGCTTTCGACAAAAATGCTGGCGGTGACCGCGGTGTGGATTGCCATCACCATCTGGGGCGGTTTCGTGCTGGTGTCGCGCGTCTATAAACACATGGCGGTCCTGCGCGAAACGGAAGATAAGCTCTATAACGATTACCAGACGGTGCTGGAAGGGCGCAAAGAGCTGACCCTCAACCGCGAGCGTGCCGAGCATATCTTCAATAACCTCTATATTCCGGACGCGCGCGAATACCGGCACCACATTATTCGCGCCGATACCTTCCACCTGAGCGCGGTGAACTGGTCCAATATTATGATGCTGGGCGCCATTGGCCTGGTGTTCTGGATGGCGAACAGCCTGGGCTGGGCGGACACCAACGTGGCGGCGACCTACTCGCTGACGCTGCTGTTTTTGCGCACGCCGCTGCTCTCGGCCGTCGGCGCATTGCCCACCTTGCTGAGCGCGCAGGTGGCATTTAATAAGCTCAAAAAATTCGATCTCGCGCCGTTTAAGGCTGAATTCCCGCGTCCGCAGGCCTTCCCGAACTGGCAGACGCTGGAGCTACGTAACGTCACGTTCCGCTATCAGGACAACGCCTTCTCCGTGGGGCCGGTCAACCTGACGATTCACCGCGGCGAACTGCTGTTCCTCATCGGCGGCAACGGCAGCGGAAAATCCACGCTGGCGATGCTGCTCACCGGACTTTACCAGCCGCAGTCGGGCGAGATCCTGCTGGACGGCAAGGCGCTGAGCGCGGAGAAGCCCGAGGATTACCGCAAGCTTTTCTCAGCGGTATTCACCGACGTCTGGCTGTTTGACCAGCTGCTGGGGCCGGAAGGGCAGCAGGCCAATCCTGAGCTGGTGGAAAAATGGCTTACGCAGCTGCAGATGGCGCACAAGCTGGAGCTTCAGGACGGCAAAATCCTGAACCTCAAGCTCTCCAAGGGGCAGAAGAAGCGCGTGGCGCTGCTGCTGGCGCTGGCGGAAGAGCGTGACATCATCCTGCTGGATGAATGGGCGGCGGATCAGGATCCTCACTTCCGCCGCGAGTTTTATCAGGTGCTGCTGCCACTGATGCAGGAGATGGGCAAGACCATTTTCGCCATCAGCCACGACGATCATTACTTCATTCACGCCGACCGTCTGCTGGAGATGCGCGACGGCAGGCTGAGCGAGTTGACCGGCGACGAGCGCGATGCGGCATCGCGTGATGCGGTGGCGCGTACGGCCTGATGCCCTCACCCTAACCCTCTCCCACAGGGAGAGGGGATAGATCGTGGCTGTAATGACGTTTTTTTCTCCACCTCGGCCCGTTGTTTATTCTTATTTACATATCCCCGCGCTATGCTTAACGCCAACTCATTTAATGGATTTATGATTGATGTCGGTATTAAAGAAAAACAGCGCCAGGCAGCGTGACCAGGAACGTGCGCGACTCATCTGGCTTCTCACGACCGATAAAGCGGTCACGTCTACGCTATTAGGCAAACTGACCCTGGCTGAGCAATATGATGTCGGCACCTTAGCCGACGATATTGCTGAGGTAGGTGCGCTGGTTGCTCATTTACCGCCGCCGGATCTGGCGGATACCCTGGAAGCGCTTCCTTCGGAAGAGCGTCACGCCCTCTGGCGCCTGGTGCAGGATCACGAGCGTGGCCAGGTCCTGCTTGAGGCATCCGAAAACGTCTGGGATGACCTGATCGACGAGATGAGCGACCGGGACATCCTCGACGCCCTGCAAACCCTGGATATCGACGAGCAGATTTACCTTGTACAGCACCTGCCGCGTAATCTGACCGGTCGCCTGCTGGCCTCTCTGCCTGCCGATGAACGCGCGCGCGTGCGTCAGGTGATGCACTACGAGAAAAACAGCGTTGGCGCGATCATGGAGTTTGGCGTTATCACGGTACGTCCGGACGTCACGCTCGGTACCGTACAGCGCTACCTGCGCCGCCTGGGCAAAATGCCGGACAACACCGATAAGCTGTTTGTCACCGCGCGGGATAAAACCCTGCTCGGCGAGCTGGAGCTGAAAACCATCCTGCTCAACAGCACCCAGCAGAAGGTGAGCGAGGTGATGGAAAACGAGCCGATGGTCTTCTCCCCGGAAGACGATGCGGAAAAAGCGGCGCGTACCTTTGAACGTGATGACCTTGTGAGTGCGGCGGTCGTAGACTCCGTCGGCAAGCTGATGGGCCGTCTGACCATTGATGAGATCGTTGACGTGGTTTATGAAGAGACCGATAACGACCTCCGCGCGCTAGGCGGGATCAGCGCCGAAGATGACGTCCACGCCTCCGTCGGCAAGGCGGTGAAAACCCGCTGGGCGTGGCTGGCTATTAACCTGTGTACCGCCTTCATCGCTTCCCGCGTGATTGACGGCTTTGAACACACCATTTCGCAGCTGGTGGCGCTGGCCTCGCTGATGCCTATTGTGGCCGGGATTGGCGGCAACACCGGAAACCAGACCATCACCATGATTGTCCGCGCGCTGGCGCTGGAAAATATTCAGCCCGGTAACTTCGCCTTTCTGATCTTCAGGGAAATGGGGGTGGCGCTGATCAACGGCCTGGTGTGGGGCGGGATTATGGGCGGCATCACCTGGTGGCTGTATGACGATATGGCTTTAGGCGGCGTGATGATGCTGGCGATGGTGCTGAATTTGCTGGTGGCATCAATGATGGGCGTCATTATCCCGCTGACGATGACCAAACTGGGCCGCGACCCCGCGGTGGGGTCGAGCGTGATGATCACCGCCATCACCGATACCGGCGGTTTCTTTATTTTTCTTGGGCTGGCAACGATTTTTCTGCTTTAACCCGACGCTTAATGCGGGCGGGGATCAGCGCCATGACGATAATCCCGCCCAGCACGCCAACCGCCAGATTGCCGGTTGAAACCGTTGCGGCAACGGTCACCAGCATTACCACCGTTTCTGCAACCGGGGCATTTTTTATCGTGGCGGGCTGAAGGCTGTGCCAGCTGAAGGTTTTGACGGCGACAATCGCCATAATCCCCGCGAGCACCGCCATCGGGATTTTAGCCATCACTTCACTGAGTGCCGTCACCAGGATCAGCAGCACGATGCCTGCCGCAATGGTTGAAATGCGGCTTCGCCCTTTTCCCATCTCCACGTTAACGATGGTTTGTCCGATCATCGCGCAGCCCGCAATGCCACCGTAAAGCCCGGCCATGATATTTCCGACGCCCAGCCCGATGCTCTCGCGACGCTTGCTGGAGGGCGTAACCGTCAGTTCGTCCACCAGTTTTGCCGTCAGCAGGGACTCCAGCAGACCGACGAAGGCAATGCTCAACGCGCACGGCCAGATAATGCTCAGCGTCTGTAAGTTAAGCGGCACCAGCAGCTCGGTAAATCCAGGCAGACCGCCAGTCATTGAGCCTTCATCACCGACGGTCGGCAGGACCTGACCGGTGGTGACGGTGAAAAGGGTTAACAGCACAATCGCAATCAGCGGGGAAGGGACGCTTTTAATATAGCGCGGCACCCACAGCACAATCAGCAGCGTCAGCACGAACAGGCCCACAATCAGCGGGCTTCGGCTCCAGAAATGCGGCACCTGAGCGAAGAAAATCAAAATGCCCAGGGCGTTAACAAATCCGGTCATCACCGACTGGGGAATAAAGCGCATCAGTCTTGCCATGCCCAGCACGCCAAACAAAATCTGGATCGCGCCAGCCATCAGCACGGCGGGAAGAATGTACTGTACCCCGTGCTGATGCACCATCGGGCCAATCACCAGCGCCACGGAACCGGCCGCAGCCGTGACCATCGCCGGACGACCGCCCAGCACAGAGAGAGTAAGACACAGCACCACGGAGGCGATCAGGCTAACCTTCGGGTCAACGCCCGCCACCACGGAAAATGAGATGACCTCGGGGATCAGCGCCAGAGCGGTAATCACGCCCGCCAGCGTTTCACGCGTCAGTTGTTTAGGGGAGCGCAGCACGCTGGCTACGCTGTCTTCAGGGGATACAGCAGAATGGGGTAAGGACATAACAGTTCGCTGGTTAGGGCAGGCTTCCGTGCGCGCGATCACAAAGTGCAGCATAGTAGCCATAAATTCCCCGTATTGCCAGTTGCGCGCCGCAATCCCCTACAAACAATCCATCATTAAATTTCACAATTACAATAATTTCGTAACCTTTAAACAATATTTAAAAGTTGTTACCGTGCCCACGCAGCTTTTTTCACCTGCAATTTCCACGCATCAAGCACTTTTACACTAAGGCATAAATTATGAAAAAAATGACTGCCATGCTCTTTTCTCTGGCCGTTGGGCTCAGCGCCGTCTCAATGGCAGCGAAAGCAGACGCACCAAAAGAGCAGGAAACGGACGTCCTTTTGATTGGTGGCGGCATCATGAGCGCCACGCTGGGAACCTATCTGCAAGAACTGCAGCCGGACTGGTCCATGACCATGGTCGAGCGCCTCGATGGCGTGGCGCAGGAGAGTTCGAACGGCTGGAATAACGCCGGTACGGGCCATTCGGCACTCATGGAACTGAACTATACGCCGCAGAAAAAGGACGGTTCCATTAGTATCGAGAAGGCGGTAGAGATCAACGAAGCGTTCCAGATCTCGCGTCAGTTCTGGTCTCACCAGGTCAACAGCGGCGTGATGCACGACCCGCACTCCTTCATCAATACCGTGCCGCACATGAGCTTTGTGTGGGGCGAGCAGAACGTGAATTTCCTGCGCGCGCGCTACGCTGCGCTGCAGCAGAGCACCCTGTTCCGCGGGATGAAATACTCTGAAGACCACGCGCAGATTAAAGAGTGGGCACCGCTGGTCATGGAAGGTCGTGATCCGAACCAGAAAGTCGCGGCGACCCGCACCGAAATCGGGACCGACGTGAATTACGGCGAGATTACCCGTCAGCTGGTGGCGTCCCTGAAGAAGAAAGATAACTTCAATCTGCAGCTCAGCACCGAAGTGCGCGGCTTTAAGCGCAATGCGGACAACAGCTGGAGCGTGACCGTTGCCGATCTGAAAAACAATGAAGCCGAGCACGTCATTAAGGCGAAGTTTGTCTTCATCGGTGCGGGTGGCGCGGCGCTGAAGCTGCTGCAGGAGTCCGGTATTCCTGAAGCTGACGACTACGCGGGCTTCCCGGTCGGCGGTCAGTTCCTGGTGTCCGAGAACCCGGAAGTGGTGAATCGTCATCTGGCAAAAGTGTACGGTCAGGCTTCCGTAGGTGCGCCACCGATGTCCGTCCCGCACATCGACACCCGCATGCTTGACGGTAAACGCGTGGTGCTGTTCGGACCGTTCGCGACCTTCTCCACCAAGTTCCTGAAAAACGGCTCACTGTGGGATCTGCTGAGCGCGACCACCACCTCTAACGTCAAACCGATGATGGACGTGGGGCTGGATAACTTCGATTTGGTGAAATACCTGATTAGCCAGGTGATGCTTTCTGATGAAGAACGCTTCGAGGCGCTGAAAGAGTACTATCCGCAGGCGAAGAAAGAAGACTGGCGTCTGTGGCAGGCCGGTCAGCGCGTGCAGATCATCAAGCGCGATCCGAAAGAGGGCGGCGTGCTGCGTCTGGGTACCGAAGTGGTGAGCGATAAGGATGGCACGATCGCCGCGCTGCTGGGTGCGTCACCGGGTGCGTCTACCGCTGCGCCAATCATGCTGCACCTGATGGAAAAAGTGTTTAAAGACAAAGTCGCCAGCCCGGAATGGCAGGCGAAGCTGAAAACCATTATTCCTTCCTACGGCACGAAGCTGAACGGTAACGTGGATGCGACGGAGCAGGAGCTGGAGTACACCAGCCGCGTGCTGCAGCTGCAGTACGTGAAGCCGCAGGCTGCGGACGCTGCACCGAAGGCGGAGCTGAAGCCTCAGCCGGAAAACAAACCGGTTGCGGATATTGCGCTGTAAGGTAAAAGCAAAACGGTAACATCCGTTACCGTTTTTAGCGTTTTCTCCCTCTCCCGGTGGGAGAGGGGTGGGGTGAGGGCACCAGAGCGCACCCTTTCCGGGTCGGGTAAGGCGAAGCCGCCACCCGACTTATTTTTAGCGTACTACCGCTTGTCCGACCGTCTCTTCTGCCTTCCACACGCGATATTTTACTTCCACGTTTTCAGGCGTATATACCACGATCGGCAACTTGCTGTTGTAGCGCAGCAGGCTGTTGTCGCCCAGATACGCCGTCACAAATTTCTTCTCTTTCTTGCCGTCCGGGCAGGCCATCATGGTGGAAACCGGAGAGGTCACTTTATCAAAGACGTAATAGTCATAGCCCCAGCCTTCCAGGGTTTTGCTTTCCAGCTGACCGCCCAGACGATGCTGATTGCAGTCCACTTCCAGCGTCTTGCCAATTAACAGTTCCACTTTGTAATTCGCTTCGTCCTGCTGAACCGGCAGCTGAATCACCTGACGCTTCATGCCTTTTTCCGCTTGCGGATAGGGGGCAACTTTTTCCAGCGGCTGCGCTTTTTGGGCGTCACTGGCGAAAGCGCTGGTGCTGGCGCACGCGGCGGCGAGAAGCGCCATGGCAAATTTAGGTGCGTTTTTCATTGTCATTCCTTTATGTCAAAACGGTCCTGAACAGACTAACATAACGAGTGTGAATGATTGGTGTGATTTACCTACATTTTCATTATATGTAGCGTAATAAACTTAATATTTACCGTTTTGGCAGGTGTTTGTACTGGTGTGGAGTGTGGCGGGCGTTCGTGTTATTTTAGGCTCTCTATAATGTTATTCATCTGTGAAAGGGAAGAGAGATGGTTCGTGCAAAACTGAAAACACCTGAAGGCCGCAAGTTCCTCCTGGCGCTACTTGTCGTGTTTATGATTGCTGCCGCGTGCGTCGGGCGGGCCACCATTGTTGGCGTCATCGAACAGTACAACATTCCTCTCTCCGCCTGGACTACCAGCATGTATGTGCTGCAGTCGGCGATGATCTTCGTTTACAGCCTTGTCTTCACCGTTCTGCTGGCTATCCCGCTGGGCATTTTCTTCCTGGGCGGACGTGAAAAACACTAAGCGTTTATCTGCTATAAGAAGCCAGCCTGCGGGCTGGCTTTTTTACAGGCAATAAAAAAAACCAGCCATAAGAGGCTGGTTTTCAATGTGTTTTTGGTCGGCACGAGAGGATTTGAACCTCCGACCCCCGACACCCCATGACGGTGCGCTACCAGGCTGCGCTACGTGCCGACGCATAAAAAGATACTACTCGATTCCGTTTCGAATGCAAGGGAATCTGTCGCTAACTGGTTTATAATTAATCAGTTAGCGATAAAACGTTTCTCATCCGTCAGGACCTGCAGCAGCAGGCTAAGCTGTGGTTTCTGGTCCTTCAGCCGTTCACCCTGCAGATTATAGGTCTGATAGTTCCCGTTGCTGTTCAGCACCAGCGTCAGCTTCGGCGTGGTCACTACCAGCGTGTTGCCGTCAGCAGCCGTCACCCAGTTATGGCGGCGCGTGGCGCTGAAGAGATCCTGCCCCTGCGAATACTCGTTTGCTGGCGTACTGACGTGCAGCAGGCGCTGCATCAGGGTCGTCATGACGTCTTTATGTTCTGTGAGCATATTGATGCGCTGCGCCGGCGTTCCCGGCCAGTGGATCACCAGCGGAACGTGCAGGTTTGGACGTGACCAGCTCATGCTCTTCGTCTCGTCGCCTAACGGTACGCCATGCCCCGCGGTCACGATCACGACGGTGTTATCAAGCTTGCCCGATTCACGTAGCGCGTCAAGCACGCGGCCAATCTGTGCGTCAACATCGCTGGCCGCGCGGCCGTAGCGGCGCGCAAAGCCTGCCTGGTTGCTGTCGTTAAGCGTTGTGCCGTTAAAGGCCACCCACGAGAACCAGCGGTTATCTTCCTGCGCGTAGCGATGCAGCCAGTTTATCCACTGGTTTGCGGTCTGGGCATCAGACTGGCTCTGCGCGGCAGGCAGTGAGAAATCAGAGAGCAGCGCCTGGCGGTACAGTGAACTGTTAAAGCCGTCCGATGAGAACAGCCCTAACTGATAGCCCTGCTGATTAAGCCCGGTGATCAGCGCCGCAGGGATGCGCGCAGACAGCACGCCGTCCATGTATCCGGCAGAAATGCCGTAGAACAGGCCAAAGATACCCGCATCGGTTGAGTTGCCTGAACTCATATGCTGGGTAAACGACACGTTCTGACTCGCGAAATCGGCCAACGCAGGCATCTGCTTCTCGTAACGGGAATAGTTAAGGCCATCGACGGTAATCAGCAGGACGTTTTGCCCGCGACCCATATCGCGATAGCGCAGATCGCTAAGCGGATACTGCACGCTAACCGCTTCCGGATTACCCTGTTCGACCAGACGGCGCTGATACTCCTGGGCATCAAGCAGGCCGTGCTTCTCAAGGAAACGACGGGCCGTCATCGGATAAGAGAGCGGCAGGTTAGCGCGCTGCATGGTAATAGGGCGATAGAAGTTCGCATCCGCCCAGATATACATGATGTGCGAACTGATAAATGAGACGAAAAAGAGCGCGGCGACGGGCTTCGCGTAATGGCGGCGTCGGGTCAGGCTGCGAAGCTTTTGCCAGCTCCAGGTGGCAAACAGCATCTCGATCAACAGGATCACCGGGACGCTGATGAACATCAGCTGCCAGTCGCGGGCCGTTTCGTTCTGGTCCGGGTTTATTACCAGTTCCCAGACGATAGGGTTGAGATGCAGGTGGAAACGGGTGAACACTTCACTGTCGATAAGCAGCAGCGTCATCCCCACCGTCGCAAGGATTGCGGACAAGAACCGCATCAAACGCTGCGACATGACGATAAACGTCAGAGGAAACAGGATCAGCAGATAGGTGGCGAATACCAAAAAGCTAAAGTGACCGACGACGCTTATCCAGGAGTAGATACGCCCGGTTAGCGTTGTGGGCCAGTCTGCGACAAACAGATAACGACAGCCAATTACCGTCGCTAGCAGAATGTTGAACAGGGCAAACCAGTGTCCCCAGCTGACCATCTGGGAGACTTTTTCACGGTAGCGCTGACGATTCGTCACCATAAACTGTTGTTCGTTTCCCTTAATGGGCCTGGTCGTTGCTGACGGATGACTGTAACGCCTGGGCGAAAGATTTGGCGATCGCCTGACGCTGAGCCGGAGCAACGCTGGTGTTGATAAGGTTGGTGACCATATTTCCCAAAACCATCAGGGAGAGATCGGTCGGCGTTTTATGTTTTTCCAGTACGTTGACCAGCTCACTGAGCAGTTGTTCAACGTGTTCATCACTGTAGCGGGAATGTTGTGGCATAAATCAAAATCAGTTTGTTGATGAAAGGGCAACATATTACCGTAGCAACAGCTTTTTTTCCCCTTTTTTATCTGTTGTTGCACACATGTCCTGGTGGTGGTTGAATACCGCCCGGTCTAAAAGGAGAGTTTATCATGAGTCTGGAAATCAACCAGATTGCCTTGCACCAGCTTATCAAGCGTGATGAGCAAACCCTTGAAGTGGTGCTACGCGATTCGTTACTGGAACCCACGGCAACCGTTGTGGAAATGATGGCAGAGCTGCATCGCGTCTACAGCGCTAAAAATAAAGCCTATGGTCTGTTCAGCGAAGAGAGTGAGCTGGCCGATAGCCTGCGCCTGCAGCGTCAGGGCGAAGAGGATTTCCTGGCGTTTAGCCGTGCGGCAACCGGGCGTCTGCGCGACGAGCTGGCAAAATATCCGTTCGCCGACGGCGGCATCGTCCTGTTCTGCCACTATCGTTATCTGGCGGTCGAATATCTTCTGGTCAGCGTGCTGAACAACTTAAGCAGCATGCGCGTGAACGAGCAGCTGGACATCAGCTCCACGCACTATCTGGATATCAACCATGCGGATATTGTGGCGCGTATTGATTTGACCGAGTGGGAAACCAACCCGGAGTCGACCCGCTACCTCACCTTCCTGAAGGGGCGCGTGGGCCGTAAGGTGGCCGATTTCTTTATGGACTTCCTCGGCGCCAGTGAAGGCCTGAACGCCAAAGCGCAGAACAAAGGGTTGCTGCAGGCCGTTGATGACTTTACGGCTGAAGCGCAGCTCGATAAATCTGAACGCCAGACCGTACGCCAGCAGGTTTACAGCTACTGCAACGAGCAGCTGCAGGCGGGGGAAGAGATTGAACTAGAGTCGCTGTCAAAAGAGCTGGCGGGCGTCAGCGAAGTGAGCTTCCAGGAATTTACCGCGGAGAAAGGCTATGAGCTTGAGGAGAGCTTCCCGGCAGATCGCAGCACGCTGCGTCAGTTAACCAAATTTGCCGGCAGCGGCGGTGGGTTAACCATCAACTTTGACGCCATGCTGTTAGGTGAACGCATCTTCTGGGATCCGGCCACCGACACCCTGACCATCAAAGGTACGCCGCCGAACCTGCGCGATCAGCTTCAGCGCCGCACCTCTGGCGGTAAATAACAGCCATAAAAAAACCCCGCAGCTGCGGGGTTTTTTTCGACTGGTTTGCGATTACGCGCGAACGAAGTCGATGTGAGTCAGTTTTGGCTTGAACGCGTGACGCTGAACGGCCTGAACCTTCACTTTTTCTTCTTTACCGTCAACAACGATGGTCAGAACTTCGCTGTAGAACTCAGCTTTGTTCTGCATGTTCCATACTTTGTCGTGATCCAGTTCGATAGCAACTGGAGCAGCTTCGCCACCGTAAACGATAGCCGGGAACTTGTTAGCGGTACGCAGGCGGCGGCTCGCACCCTTACCCTGCACGTTACGTACTTCTGCTTCGATAGTGAACATTGATTTCTCTCTGTATTTAAAACCCTACTACAGGCGACCCAGCAGCAGGTGAGTGTTCTGCTCCACGGATGTGAAGCGGGCGGCATTTTATACTCAAATGCCCCGCACATCAATGAAAAGTCCCGTTAACCGCGCAATTCATTTGCCCGACGGAAGCGGCCTTCATAGTCAAAGAACTTCTCGCGAACCTGCCAGAACTGGCCTTTCTTGCGGGCGACCACGAAGTCGGGGTGGCGCAGCAGCACCTGCTGATGAACGATATCCGCGACGGTTATCCAGCGCAGCGGCACGCCAGGCGTACGGGTATGCGGGCGGATGAAGAGCTGCTCAAATGCCGTGCGCTGGGCAGGCGTCTGAACCCTGAACCGTTCGCTGACGTCAGCGCCATCCTCGTCGTAATAGGTGATTTTCAGCCATTCGCCTTTTTCATCCGCGCCGGGCTGCAGCGCCATGCCGGAGCAGCGCAGCACCAGCGCATCTTTCAGCTTCAGCGCCGCTTTCAGCATGTCGTCCGGGTCCACCAGCACCGTGTCGCACTCGCGGCAGCGGCGGGCGGCGATGTCGTTTTCGGCGTTGCACTGCGGGCAGTTTTTGAAGCGGAAGCGGAAATCGCACTGCTCGCGATGTCCCTCATCATCTTCAAACCAGCCCTGACAGCGGCGGCCAAAGTGTTCAATCAGCGTGCCGTCGGCGGTGGTTTTCCCCCAGAAGGTGTTGGCAAAGCCGCAGGCCGGGCAAAACACCTGCACCGGCACGTTGTCGCTTTTGCCTTTCGGCGTGCCCACTTCGGGGGAGTAGAGATCGTGCGGGTTACCCGCGTAATCGAGGATCAGACAGTCGGTTTTTCCCGGGGCCAGGCGCAGGCCGCGGCCGACAATCTGCTGATACAGGCTGACGGATTCGGTAGGGCGCAGAATGGCGATCAGATCCACGTGCGGGGCATCGAAACCGGTAGTCAAAACAGAGACGTTGACCAGATAGCGAAACTGCTGCGCTTTGAAGACCTCAATCAGCCTGTCGCGCTCCGGGCCGGGCGTTTCGCCAGTGATCAGCGCCGCGTCGTCAGCGGGCAGCAGGCCGGTGATTTCGCGCGCGTGCTCAACGGTGGCGGCAAAAATCATGACCCCTTTGCGCGTCTGCGCAAATTCTTCGATCTGGCTAATGATGTGCGGCGTGATCCGCTTTTGCTTTTTCAGCTCCTGATTGAGGTCAGCTTCGCTGAACAAGCCGTTGTTCTGCGGCTGCAACCGGCTGAAATCATACTGCACCACCGGCATATCCAACCGCTCGGGCGGCGTCAGGTAGCCGTGCTTAATCATGTAGCGCAGCGGAAGTTCATAGATACAGTCGCTGAACAGCGCTTTCTCGTCGCCGCGCACCATGCCGTGATAATGAAAGCGATAGATCCAGCCTTTGCCCAGGCGAAACGGGGTGGCCGTCAGGCCGAGCAGGCGTAAGTGAGGGTTCACCTCTTTAAGGTGAGTGAGGATTTGCTGATACTGGCTGTCGTCGTCATCGCTGATGCGGTGACATTCGTCGACAATCAGCAGCGAAAACTCGCTGCGGAACAGATCCAGGTTGCGGGCCACCGACTGTACGCTGCCGAAAACCACTTTGCCGTGGCTCTCTTTGCGCTTCAGCCCGGCGGCGAAAATGTCGGCTTCCAGCCCCAGCGCGCAATATTTGGCATGGTTTTGCGCGACCAGCTCTTTGACGTGCGCCAGCACCAGCACGCGACCGCGCGCCAGGCGGGCCAGCTCGGCAATGACCAGGCTCTTGCCTGCACCGGTCGGGAGGACAATGGCCGCCGGTTCCCGGTGTTTGCGGAACCAGGCGAGGGTCGCGTCAACGGCTTCCTGCTGATAGGGACGAAGTGTAAAAGTCATAGGGTCTCGGTTTCGTTATTCCGCACATATACCCGTCATACTTCAAGTTGCCTGTGCGTTGGCTGCACTCGTTCACCCCGGTCACTTACTTATGTAAGCTCCCGGGGATTCACTCCTTTGCCGCCTTCATGCAACTCGAATTATTTAGGGTATAGATAGTATGCCACGAAACTTTTTCCCTTGAGTGGCGCAACCAGACCATTATACTGAACCGTTCCTGACTGCTTCTTTTTTCGGACGCACGGTCCGACTTCCAGCACCATTAAGGCTAAAAAGATTTCATGCGACTTGATAAGTTTATCGCTCAGCAACTCGGCGTAAGCCGCGCTATTGCCGGGCGCGAAATACGCGCCAGCCGCGTTACCGTGGATGGCGACATTGTGCGAGACAGCGCGTTCAAACTCCAGCCTGACCATCAGGTTGAGTACGACGGTAATCCGCTGACCCAGCAGCACGGTCCCCGCTATTTCATGCTCAATAAGCCGGAAGGCTATGTCTGCTCAACGGACGATCCGGATCACCCGACGGTGCTCTATTTCCTCGACGAACCGGTTGCGCATAAGCTGCACGCCGCGGGCCGCCTCGACATCGACACCACCGGTCTGGTGCTGATGACCGACGACGGTCAGTGGTCGCACCGCATTACTTCCCCGCGCCACCACTGCGAGAAAACCTATCTGGTCACGCTGGAGTCGCCGGTTGCTGATGACACGGCAGAACAATTCGCGAAAGGCATTCAGCTGCATAATGAGAAAGATCTGACCAAACCCGCCGTGCTTGAGGTCATCACCCCGACGGAGGTCCGTTTGACCATCAGCGAAGGGCGCTACCATCAGGTGAAACGTATGTTTGCCGCCGTGGGTAACCACGTTGTGGGCTTGCACCGTGAACGCATCGGTGCGATTGCGCTCGATCCCGACCTGGCGCCCGGTGAATATCGCCCGCTGACGGAAGAAGAGATTGCCAGCGTCGGTCTGCCTTCGCACTAATTTCAGGAGAACCCTGTGACCACCAGGCCACACTCGTCGTTCAAAATTGTCTTCATTCTTGGCCTGCTAGCGATGCTGATGCCGCTGTCTATTGACATGTATCTGCCTGCGCTGCCGGTGATTTCCGCGCAGTTTGGCGTACCGGCAGGCAGCGCGCAGATGACGCTCAGCACCTATATTCTCGGTTTCGCGCTCGGACAGCTGCTGTATGGCCCAATGGCCGACAGCCTGGGGCGCAAACCGGTGATTCTGGGCGGGACGCTGGTCTTTGCGGCCGCTGCGGTCGCCTGTGCGTTGGCGCAGAGTATCGATCAGCTGATTATCATGCGCTTCCTGCACGGGCTGGCCGCTGCCGCGGCGAGCGTGGTGATCAACGCCCTGATGCGCGATATCTACCCGAAAGAAGAGTTCTCCCGCATGATGTCGTTCGTCATGCTGGTGACGACGATTGCGCCGCTGGTGGCACCGATGGCCGGTGGGGCGGTGCTGGTGTGGTTTAGCTGGCACGCGATTTTCTGGATTCTGGCGCTGGCCGCGCTGCTGGCTTCGGCGATGATTTTCTTCTTTATTGATGAAACGCTGCCCGTCGAGCGCCGCCAGAAATTTCATATTCGGACCACGATAGGAAACTTTGCCTCGCTGTTTCGCCACAAGCGGGTGCTGAGCTACATGCTGGCGAGCGGGTTCAGCTTCGCCGGAATGTTCTCCTTCCTGAGCGCCGGGCCGTTTGTCTATATCGAGCTGAACCACGTTTCGCCGCAGCACTTTGGCTATTATTTTGCGCTCAATATCGTCTTCCTGTTTGTCCTGACCATCATTAACAGCCGCTTTGTCCGACGCGTCGGGGCGCTGAACATGTTCCGCGCCGGGCTGTGGATCCAGTTTGTGATGGCGGTCTGGCTGGTGGTGAGCGCGTTCCTGGGCGTGGGCTTCTGGGCGCTGGTGATCGGCGTGGCGGCCTTTGTCGGCTGCGTGTCGATGATCTCGTCCAATGCGATGGCGGTGATCCTCGACGAGTTCCCGCACATGGCGGGAACCGCATCGTCTCTGGCGGGAACCTTCCGCTTCGGGATTGGTGCCATCGTCGGGGCGTTACTCTCTATGGCGACCTTTACTACGGCCTGGCCCATGCTGTGGGCGATGGCATTTTGCGCATCCAGCTCTGTACTCTTCTGTCTTTACGCCAGCCGGCCGCGAAAAGCGGCACACTAACGCGCAGATAAGGCCCGAAAGGGCCTTTTTTGTTGACACACATCAACCAAACTCGCGTTCGTTTATCCCGTGTTTGTTTATTTTATGTAAAATCTATTTATGTAAAAAGTCACATCATTGTATTCAAAAAGGTTGAGTTAGATCGCAGAAACGGGTACATATAGCGCCGACGCGAGCCTCGATACCGATAAAAAAGCGCTGAATAGTGCAGGTTGGCGATGATGTGTTACTATAAATGTAAATAAATTGTGAAGTAAATTTTGCTTCCGGGGAACGAACGTGAATACATTACAACTCTCCATTGTCCATCGCTTGCCCCAGAGCTATCGCTGGTCGGCGGGTTTTGCAGGTTCGAAAGTTGAACCGATTCCGCAAAGCGTCGCGGGCTGTGAGAATTGCCTGGTGGCGCTCAAGCTGCTGAGCCCGAGCGACGAAAATGCGTGGCGGGTGATGGAGCGTCTCAGCCAGGCCCTGACGGATATCGAAGTGGACAGCTCCGTACTGGAGTGCGAAGGGGAGCCGTGCCTGTTTGTGAAAAGCCAGGACGAATTCGCCGCGACCTGCCGTCTGAAAAACTTTGGCGTTGCGATTGCTGAGCCTTTCTCCGGCCAGTATCCGTTTTAAGCGCTAGTCTGCCGCGAGCAGCTGGCGCGTGTAGCTCTGCGTTGGCGCAGTAAATACGCGCTGGCAATCCCCCTGTTCGACCACCTCACCCTGTCGCAGCACAATCACCTGATGGCATAGCGCCCGAACCACCTGTAGATCGTGGCTGATAAAGATATAGGCCAGCCGGTGCTTTTCCTGTAGCCCTTTGAGCAGCGCCAGGATCTGCGCCTGGACGGTTCTGTCCAGAGACGAGGTCGGCTCATCCAGAATAATCAGCTCCGGTTTCAGGATCAGCGCGCGGGCGATGGCGATACGCTGGCGCTGGCCGCCGGAAAATTCCGCAGGGTAGCGGTGGCGGGTGTCAGGATCTAAGCCCACTTCCGCCATCACCCGCATGACCTCCTGTTCCCGCTGCTGCGCGCTCAGGCCAGGCTGGTGAACGCGCAGGCCCTCTTCGATAATCTGCAACACGCTGAGGCGCGGGTTAAGCGAGGAGTTGGGATCCTGAAACACCACCTGCATGCGCGGACGTACGGGCAGCATCTGGCGGCGGTTCCAGCGGTGCAGCGGCATATCGTCAAACAGGATCTCGCCCTGAGAGGCAATTAAGCGCAGCAGCGCCAGACCGGTAGTGCTCTTACCTGAACCGGATTCGCCCACCAGCCCCAGGGATTCACCCGGCCGCAGCGAGAAGCGAATGTTTTTCAGCACCGGATTCTGGTCGACGATGCGCCGCAGAATGCCTCTGCGGATCGGGAACGAGACGGATAAATCATCGACGCGCAGCAGCGGTGTGCTGTCTGCCGCGAGGGGCACCGGGTCGCCGGAAGGCTCGCTGTCGAGCAGGCGCTGCGTATAGGGATGCTGCGGCGCGTTCAGCAGCGTGGACGCGATATTCTGTTCAACGCAGCGCCCGTTTTGCATGACCGCGACGCTGTCGGCCAGCTTTTTCACGATGCTCAGGTTGTGCGTGATAAACAGCAGGCTCATGTCCAGCTCGTCACGCAGCTCTCGTAAGAGCGTAAGAATTTGCGCCTGCACCGTTACGTCCAGCGCCGTCGTTGGCTCGTCGGCAATTAACAGCTCGGGGCACGTGAGCAGGGCCATGGCGATCATCACCCGCTGGCGTTCGCCGCCGGAGAGCTGATGTGGAAAATCATTCAGCCGTTTAGCCGCGTTGCGTATGCCCGTTCGTTCCAGACAATCCAGAATTTCGCCCCGCGCGGCCTCTCTGCGCATCCCCCGGTGCAGGGAGAGCACCTCATAAAGCTGTTTTTCCAGGGTATGGAGCGGGTTAAGGGAAACCATGGGCTCCTGAAAGATCATGGCAATCTTATTGCCGCGAATACCGCGCAGGATATGTTCGTCAGCGTGCAGCAGCGAACGACCGTGGAACAAAATATCCCCTTGCGGATAGCTTACGGGCGGAGAGGGCAGCAGACGCAGGATGGAGAGCGCCGAGACGCTCTTGCCTGAGCCGGATTCCCCCACCAGCGCCAGCGTTTCACCGCGCTGGATCTGCAGCGACAGGTCGGTGACCACGGTGCGGGTCTCGCCCTGCTTCGAGAAGGCAATCGACAGGTTATCAATACTGAGAAGTGGCTGCGTCATCTTATACCGCCTTGTTGGGATCGAAGGCATCGCGCACGGCTTCGCCAATAAAAATCAGCAGCGAAAGCAGCACGGCCACGGAAAGAAAGGCGGTGATGCCCAGCCACGGTGCCTGCAGGTTGTTCTTGCCCTGCAGCAGCAGTTCGCCGAGCGACGGCGATCCCAGCGGCAGGCCGAAGCCCAGAAAGTCCAGCGAGGTGAGGGTAGTAATGGAGCTGCACAGAATAAACGGCAGGAAGGTGAGGGTCGCCACCACGGCGTTAGGCAGCATATGGCGGAAGATGATCCCCCGGTCGCTCACCCCAAGCGCCTGCGCGGCGCGGATATAGTCGAAATTACGGGTGCGCAGAAACTCTGCCCGCACCACGCCGACCAGCGCCATCCAGCCAAACAGAACGGTGATGCCCAGCAGCCACCAGAAACCCGGCTGCACCACGCTTGAAAGCAGAATGATCAGAAACAGCGTTGGCATACCGGACCAGACTTCGATGATACGCTGCCCCCACAGGTCAATTTTTCCGCCGTAGTAGCCCTGAACGGCGCCGGCCACCACGCCCATTACGCTGGAGAAGACGGTCAGCATCAGCCCAAAAAGAATCGAAATCCGTGTACCGTAGAGGATGCGCGCCAGCACGTCGCCGCCGTTGGCGTCCGTTCCTAGCCAGTTTTGCGCAGAAGGCGGAGAAGGGAAGGGGGTTGTGGTCGCGAAGTTAATGCTGTTGGCGCCAAAGCGCACCGGCGCCCAGAGGGCCCAGCCGTGCTGTTCTATCTGCTGGCGCAGCCACGGATCCTGATACTCCGCAGGCGTGGCAAACGGGCCGCCGAAGTCGCTTTCACTGTAGTTAGCCAGTACCGGCACGTACCAGCGATCGTTAAAGTGCACCAGCAACGGTTTGTCGTTGGCGATCAGCTCCGAACACATGCTCAGGACAAACAGGACGGCAAAAATCCACAGCGACCAGTAGCCGCGGCGGTTGTGACGAAAACGGGCCCAGCGGGCCTGGTTGACGGGGCTTAAACGCGGCATCAGCGGCCCTCAAAATCAATTCGGGGATCGACCAGCGTATAGCTGATATCGCTGATGATATTCAGCAGCAGGCCAATCAGGGTGAAAATATAGAGCGTACCGAACATTACCGGATAATCGCGCGACACGGTGGCTTCGTAACCCAGAAGGCCGAGACCGTTGAGCGAGAACATTACCTCAATCAGCAGCGAGCCGGTAAAAAACATGCTGATGAACGTGGCCGGAAACCCTGCGATCACCAGCAGCATGGCGTTGCGGAAAACGTGTTTCCACATGATTTGCTTTTCGCTGACCCCTTTGGCGCGGGCGGTGACGACATACTGCTTGCGGATTTCATCGAGAAAGGCGTTTTTGGTCAACATGGTCAGGGCGGCAAATCCGCCGATCACCGTTGCCAGCACCGGCAGCGTGATATGCCAGAGATAGTCGGTGATTTTCTGGTACCACGGCAGCGTGCTGAAATCGGCGGAGACCAGCCCCCGCAGCGGGAAGATGTCGAAATAGCTGCCTCCGGCAAAGAAGACAATCAGCAGAACGGCAAACAGAAACGCCGGAATAGCATAGCCGATGATGATGAAGGTGCTGCTCCAGATATCGAAGCGGCTGCCGTTATGCACCGCTTTTCGGATCCCGAGCGGTATAGAGACCAGATAGATAATCAGCGTCCCCCACAGCCCCAGCGTGACCGAGACCGGCAGGCTTTGCTTGATCAACGTTAACACGGAGGCACTGCGGAACAGGCTATCGCCAAAATCAAAGCGGATATAATCCCAGAGCATTTTGAAATAGCGCTCGTGAATCGGCTTATCAAAGCCGTAGCGATGGGTGATCTCGGCGATCACCTCCGGATCCAGCCCGCGCCCGCCGCGGTAGTGGCTTTCACTGATATTCCCCACGCCGGTGCGCGCATGGCTGGCGCCCATGCCTTCTCCGCCGCCGCCGGGCATGCCGCCGCTGTTGCCAAACTCAATGGCGGCAATGGCCTGATCGACCGGCCCGCCCGGGGCAATTTGCACGATAAAAAAGTTAATGGTGATGATGGCCCACAGCGTGGGAATGACCAGCAGAAGACGGCGTATTAAATAGGCACCCATGGTAATTCCTTATCGCCGCTCGGCGGGCAGTCTGGCGGCTTTATTTACGTCATACCACCAGGTGTCAAAGCCCAGGGAATAGACAGGGCGCACGGCAGGCACTGAGAACTTGTCCCAGCGCGCAAGGCGGTCTTCGCCCATGTACCACATGGGCAGCATGTAGTAATTCCAGGTTAACACCCTGTCGAGGGCGCGACCGAGCGGCAGGAGCTTGTCTTTATCACCCTGCGCCGCCACAATTTTCGCAATCAGGGCATCAATCGCCGGGCTTTTTACGCCTGGCGCATTGTACGAAGAGTCGATGTAGCTGGAGGCCCAGGAGATTTGCAGGTCCGAGCTGGGCCACGGCTGCGCGGGCCACAGGCGCTGCATCATGTCGTAATCACGGCTGCGCATGCGGTTAGTGATCTGCGCGTTATCGACCTGGCGAATGTTCATGGTGATCCCCAGCCGCGCCAGGTTGTGCTTAAACGGCAGTACCCACTGATCGTTGCCGCCGGAGGAGAGCAGCAGCTCAAAGCTTAAAGGCTTGCCGGTTTTCGCATCGACGCGTTTCTGGTTCTTCAGCTGCCAGCCTGCCTCATCCAGCAGCTTGCTGGCCTTCAGCAGGTTGTCCCGGTCGTAGCCGTCACCCTTTGAGGCGGGCGGCTGAAACACCGAGGTAAACACCTCCGGCGGCACTTCCGCTTTCAGCGGCGCCAGCAGGACCAGTTCCTCGGCTTTCGGGTAGTCGCGCGCGGCATATTCGGTATTCTGGAAATAGCTGTTAGCACGACTGTACGCCCCGTAAAAGAGCGCTTTGTTCATCCATTCAAAATCAAAGGCCAGGGAGATTGCTTCCCGAACGCGGCGGTCTTTAAATACCGGGCGCTGAATATTAAACGCCAGCCAGCGCGTGTCCTGGGCGGATTCGTTTTTATGCTCGTCTTTCACGATGTAGCCTTTCGTGAAGTTTTTACCGATATAGCGGGTCGCCCAGTTTTTGGCGCTGTTCTCCACGCGCAAATCGAAGGCGCCGGCTTTGAACGCTTCAAACGCCACGTTATCGTCGAGATAGTAGTCATAGCGAAGGGTGTCGAAATTCCAGCGCCCGCGGTTTACCGGCAGGTTAGCCGCCCAGTAATCTTTCACGCGGGAATAGACCACGTACTGCCCCATGCGCCAGTCGGTAATGCGGTAAGGGCCACCTGCCAGCGGCGGCGTGGAGAGCGGGTCGCTTAACTTATGGTTTTTCCAGAACGATTCAGGCATTACCGGCAGTGAGAACAGGCTGAGCATATTCTCTTTATTCGGTTCGCTCAGCTCAATGCGTACGGTGAGGGGCGCAATGGCGCGCACCGTTGTGCCTTTATACACAATGCGGAACTGGGGAACGCCTTCGGTCATAAATTTATGAAACGTAAAGGCCACGTCGCTGGCCTTGACCGGCGTGCCGTCGTGAAAGCGGGCCCGGGGGTTTAGGGTAATTTCGGCCCAGGCGAAGTTATCCGCGTAGCGCACGTTATCGGCAATCAGCGGATAATAGCTGCCGGGTTCATCATCAGACGTAACAAAAAGCGTGTCATAGAGCGATTCCGTTCGCGCCGCGGCCACGCCGCGCAGGGCGAAGCGGTTAAAGTTGTCGAACGTTCCCGTTGCCGAAAGCGTGACCTTTCCACCCTTAGGGGCGGCAGGATTGACGTAATCGAAGTGCGTAAAATTGACCGCGTATTTTGGCTCGCCAATCACGGCGAACGCGATGTTCTCTTTGATGGTTTGCGCCTGGCTGGACAGGCTCACGACTGCCAACCAAAGCAACATAAAGCGCATAAACATCTCGCGGCGGCTCCCTTTTTTACAGACCGGCTCAGTTAAGCTGAATAATAAGTGACGCCACGGGCAATGTGAAATTATTCCCCGTCAGGCGACAGCGTATTTTGCCACGTGCGGAACTGCTCAAGCGGCATCGGACGGCTAATCCAGTAACCCTGCAGGTAATTAACCCCATGCTCGCGCAGCCAGGCCGCCTGTTCCGGCGTTTCCACCCCTTCCGCAACGGTCGACATATTCAGCCGTCTTGCCAGCGTCAGCACGGCATCCAGCACCGGGGAGGTCACGGTTTCTGTGCCAATGGCGTTGACAAAACCACGGTCGATTTTCAGGTAGTCCATGGTGAAATGTTCAAGATAAATCAGCGCGCTGTGGCCGGTGCCGAAATCGTCGATGGCAATTTCAAACCCTTCGTTATGCAGCCATTCGAAGAGGCTGTTAGCTTCCCGATGGTTCAGCATGTCGCGCTCGGTAATTTCCAGTACGATCTGGAAGTAATCAGGCGGCAGCAGGGCCTTGAAGGTGCGCATATCGTCTTTGAAGCTTTCCGCATGCAGATGCCCCGGCGCGATATTAATCCCCACTTTGGCACCCGGCGGCAGCACGGTCTGTAGCACTGGCGCATCGTGAATAATCAGGTCAAAAAGATGCAGCGTGAGCGGAACAATCAGCTTCTGCGCTTCGGCAAAATTGATAAAGGCGTCCGGCGGGATCTCACCCATGGTCGGGTGCTTCCAGCGCATCAGCACTTCAAGCCCGGTCATCCTGAGCGATTTGGCGTCGACAACGGGCTGATAAACTACGTAAAACTGGCCGCGCTTGATGGCGCTCAGAATCTCTTTGCCCGGATTGAGACGCGTAGTGAGGATGTAGAAGTTAAGCGACCCTGCCGCAATCCCGCACACCAGCCCGAAAAACAGGGCGTAAAGTATCTCATCGCTCGTCCACTCCTCGGCGTACAGGTTGATGGTCAGAGGAACTTCTTTGAGCGTTGCGGTGCGCGCCGGCGTTTCATGTAAATCCTGCGCCCTGACGAGGGTGCCCGACGTGGTGGATAACGCATTGTCGCCGATGACGATCGCGATGCCTGCAAACTCGTCCTGGCGCGCAGTATAGAGCAGGTACGGCGTCAGGTTGAGATTCACCGAGGTGAATACGCCGCCGTCCTTCACAAGCGGATTACGATACCAGATGGCAATCGCGGGCTTATTGGGCAGCATGGGCGTGCCGGGGAGCAGTGCGATATCAACCTGCTTGTTGATGTGCAGCTCGGGTATCAGCTCCTCCATCGGGGCGTTCATTGGCCCTGTGGCTGACGAGCAGAACGCCATTTTATCTCTGACCAGCAGGAAGGCGCGTACGTTGAGGCTGAAGGCCGCGCGCGAGGTCAGCTCTGCGTTAACCTCCTGGCAATTATTGAGCGTGAGCGGCTGGAGCACGTCGATCGAGGCTTTCAGCTCTTCAAAATAGCTCTCCATGTAGATGCGCACATCCATGATCAGCGTATCGAATCGGATTTCCCGCTTGTGGTAGCTCCAGAAAAACTGCAATGAACCCAGGAGCAGGGCGGCGATCAGGCCGGTAATGATACTGAGGAACAGTATCTTTCGATGACTGGAGAAGTAGCGGGTGAGCATAAACGTCGTGGTTCCTGAATTGCCGCTGATTGTATTCATTGTAACGGGCAAAAAAAAACACCGCCGAAGCAGTGCTTTTTTTTTATTGTATCGCCAGCCAAGGGATAACCAACGATACAATTATCATATTAACTGCGGGTCAGTACGCGTCGCGCTTCATTGTAGCGCTTCTTCCAGTACGGTTCATTCATGCTGGAAATGGTCACACCGCTGCTGGTGGAGGCATGTACAAACTGGTCATTACCAATGTAGATGCCAACATGTCGACCGGTAGAACCTGCACGGAACAGCACTAAATCGCCGGTGCGCAGTTTGGTACGTGAAATCGACTTGCCCATCTCCTGCTGTTCGTAAGTTGAACGCGGAAGATCTAACCCAAATTGCTCGCGGAAGGTACGCTGTACAAAACCGGAACAATCAATGCCTTTTTTGGTGCTGCCGCCAAGACGGTAACGCACGCCTTTCCAGTCAGCATACTGGTCCATAATGCGGGACTTCACGTCCAGATTACGTACCATATTTTCAAATTCATCCTGAGAGGCTTGCAGTGAAGAGGAATCTTCCATTCCCACAACACGCGTCTCAGGATGCATATTCTTTGCGGTGTTCGATGTACTACATGCAGATAACAGTACCGCGACTGCTATCGCCGGGATCCCCCGTAAGATATATCTCAGAAACGGTTGAGATTTGACCATTTTGTTTATTTTCCCTTGAAGTCCTTAACGACAAATATCGTTATAAAAATGCCAAACGTGACGAGACTAATTATCTGTTCACAATGAGACAATTGTTTCTGGTGACATTTGTGGCGCAGCGCACAAAATTATTCACCATCGAAATAATTATCTCTATGGGGCAAAACGAGTTCGAGATTAACCGATTGCCAGGGGTATTGCGAGTAAAAAAAACCGTTTTTTTATAAGAAATTGTGATACAGAAAGTAAAAATCCGTAATTGAGCAAAATAGCGCCAGATCCGCAGCGTTATCGCGCAATTGCTTCATTTTTATCATGAATACGATGACGAGAATATGACAGGGCGGAAGGATCGTTGGAGGAATGCTATCAGGGATCGCTATGATCCCCGAGCGTTAACGTTAAAAAACGTTGGTTATTTGTTTAATTCTTGTTGCTTTCTACGCGGCAGATGGCGATCAAAAACGGCAATCAGGCGATCGCTCAATGGCGTCATCAAAACCCACGGCAGACCAATCAGTACCGCAGAAAGCGAACCCACGACAATATCCGTCAGCCAGTGAGCGCCAATCATCACGCGCGGGAAGGCAAATATCACCACAATAAGCAGGGCAATTGCGAACGCCTTTTTGCCGAAATAGCGCAGCATGAATCCGGAAAAAATAAGCAGCATCATGCCGTGATCGCCCGGGAAGCTGTCTTTCGAGGCATCTTTTGTTGGAATATGCAGCAGTTCACTCACGCGATAAATATTCGGAAAAGAGAGCGAAGGACTTGCGCGTTTTACCGGCATCAGATGTTGCGCCAGCTGATTAACGATCACCGCAGCCAGAAGCATCACCAGTCCGATAATCAGAATACGGCGACGCCCCGTAACATCCTCTTTCAGCCAGAAAGAGAGCATCAGGCAGCCCATAGCCAGCAGGGAAAAGCCGTCAAAGGCGCGGTTGTTGGTAATTGCCACCAGCCACAGGAAGGCGTCACTCTTCACCAGCCCCTGGTTGAAGAAATGGAACAGGTTTGAATCCAGCGGGAACCAGAAACCGTGATTCACCGGGATATACCAGGAGAAGAAAAGCGCCAGACCGGCGACATTAAGCAGTAATATCTGGGGAATTCGAGTTGTCATAACGTTCAGCATAGAAGGAAAACTGGGGCAACGTTAGCCGCCCGAACTTAAACGAAGCTTCAACAGGCTGGACTGCAGGGCATTCCAGTCGGCGTTAACCGCACTAATTAACTCTATTCGGCTGTCAGGCGGCGCGACGTTTTGCGTTTCGATAAAGAAATCGTCGCCCTGGCGGTTTATCCGCACCAGCCCGTCAGGCGTGCGCATGATCCCTTTCACGCGGTCGACCGGCGCAAGCCTGGCCCACTCAAGGACGCCAATGGTGTCGAAAACGGTATCGGCATCGAAAATCCATCCGCAGGCCTGATACCCCTGACCGCTGTTCAAATTACGACGCCAGCGCTGGTGTTCCGGCAGGCTTAGCGCGGCCAGACCCTGCTTTGCAGGATGGTGATGCGCATGCTCCGCGCTGGCCGGGAGTTCCGTCAGGTTCAGGCGGGGAAGGTCCAGCAGGGCGCTATCAATGTTCCCCTGAGTGGCCTGCACCCGCGTCCGATTGCCGCCGAAATGCTGCCACCACGCGTCCAGCGCGGCCCGGCTTTCCGCCGTGGCGCGATCGTCTTTATTGGCGACAATAACGTCTGCTGCGGCGAGCTGATCGCGAAAGTTCTCATTGGCCACCGCTTTTTCATCCAGAAGCTGACGCGGATCGAGCAGGCACAGCGTGGCGCGCAGATCGATCCACGGCTCGTAAACCGGGGCGGTCAGTAAATCAAGGATCTGCTTCGGGTGGCCCAGACCGGTAGGTTCAATCAGCAGGCGGTCCGGTTTGCCCTGACGCAGCAGCGTATTGAGGCCTACCTGCATCGGTAAGCCGTTTACGCAGCACATGCATCCGCCGGGGATCTCTTTAATCATCGCGCCGCTGGATGACAGCAACGCGCCATCAATGCCCACTTCGCCGAATTCATTGACCAGCACGGCCCATTTCTCTGCCGGATCTTTATTCGCCAGCAGATGAAGAATTGAGGTGGTTTTACCGCTGCCGAGAAAACCGGTGATGAGGTTGGTTTTGGTCACGTGCGCTCCGCAAGAGAATTGTGATGCTATAACACTATGCTCTTATCCTGGCGAAAAACGGGCGCAATGAGAAGGGGGAGGGCGAACGGAGGCGATATCCGTTCGCATTAAGCGCAATAATCGCTAAAGATTTAACGTTTCAATAACAGCCTGGCGTGCGCCACGGCGGGTGATGCGCTGCCAGGCCTGGCTGACAGCCTCAACGAAAACGCTATTTTGCGCGAGATCGTGACCAAAGACCTCGCTCAGCCCCAGCAGCGCGTTGACGCGGTCGGCGTCGCTGCTGGCCTCGACAATCGTGCGTATTTTATCGCTGAGGGGATCGCGGACGTCAATCGCGTTGCCGCGTTCGTCGAACCCGCTGACGTAGCGTATCCAGCCGGCGACGCCCAGCGCCAGCAGCGGCCATGCTGTTTTACGCTCAAGGTGGACGCGGATCCCATCCAGCATCCGCTGCGGCAGCTTCTGGCTGCCGTCCATCGCGATTTGCCAGGTACGGTGCTGCAGCGCCGGGTTAGCAAAGCGCTCGATAAGGCTGTCGGCATAGGCAGTCAGGTCGACATCCTTTATACGCAGCGTGGGCGCCTGTTCATCCAGCATTAACCGCCGGGCGGCTTCGCGGAAGGTGGCGTCCTCCATGCATTCATTAATATGCGCGTACCCGGCGAGATACCCCAGATACGCCAGGAAGGAGTGGCTGCCGTTGAGCATGCGTAATTTCATCTGCTCCCACGGCAGAACGTCCTGCACCATCTGAACGCCCGCCACTTCCCACTCCGGACGCCCCGCGACGAAATTATCTTCCACTACCCACTGAATAAACGGCTCACAGCTGATGGCGCACGGATCGTCCACGCCGATCGCGTCGGCGATTTCCGCAAGCGAGGCCTCCGTCGCGGCGGGAACAATTCTGTCGACCATCGTTCCCGGAAAGCTCACGTGACCTTCGATCCACTCGGCCAGCGCCGGGGAACGCTTTTGCGCCATGCCGAGCACCGCATTTTTCACCACGTGGCCGTTGTCCGGAATGTTGTCACAGGAAAGCACGGTAAACGCAGGCAGGCCGCGCTCGCGGCGGCGATTAAGGGCTTCGACCAGGATCCCCGGCGCGGAATGCGGCTCAGCGGGATTTTCCAGATCGTGAACGATCCGGGCGTTTTGTAAATCCAGCTTACCGGTCGCGGGATCGATGCAGTAGCCTTTCTCCGTAATGGTGAGCGATACGATCGCCACCTGCGGCTCGCAAAACTTCTCTATGATGGCGGGCAGAGAGTCCAGCTTTGCATTCAGGCATTCATGTACGGCCCCGACAATAATCGACTGATTTCCTTCAGCGCCTTTCTGCAGCACGGTAAACAGGTGATCCTGCGCGCGCAGCTGGCTCATCAGCACGTCGCCGCTGAACAGGCTAATCTCACAAATACCCCAGTCGCCGCCTTTTTCATTCAGCACCCGGTTTGTTAACAATGCCTGATGCGCGCGATGAAACGCACCGAAGCCAAAATGGACGATGCGGGAGCGCAGCTGCTTGCGATCGTAGCGCGGTTGTTGAACCTGGGCTGGAAGGGCGGCGGAGGCAATTGTCTTCATGAAATACACACCTGATTAACCATTAATTAACAATGCCAGTGTAAAGTTATATGACAGCAAATAAAATTGGTGAGCCGTAAATATCCCCGTTCTGTGAGTTTGATCAATCAATGTGTGGCGGTGTGTTGACCCTTCACGGCAAACATGTATGGTAGTCGTCATTGCGGTAACCTATATTGGTATAACAACTTGAGAGGGAGAGGCAATGGAACAAACCTGGCGTTGGTACGGGCCGAACGATCCGGTTTCTCTTGATGATGTGCGTCAGGCTGGCGCAACGGGTGTCGTCACGGCGCTGCATCACATTCCTAACGGCCAGGTCTGGCCGGTTGAGGAGATTCAACAGCGTCAGGCGCTGCTGGCGGAGAAGGGATTAACCTGGTCTGTGGTAGAGAGCATTCCGGTACACGAAGATATCAAAACCCATTCCGGGGAATACCGGACCTGGATTGCAAACTATCAGCAGAGCATTCGCAACCTGGCGGCCTGCGGCATTGATACGGTCTGCTATAACTTCATGCCGATTCTGGACTGGACGCGTACCGACCTGGAATATCAAATGCCGGACGGCTCGAAAGCGCTGCGTTTTGACCAGATTGCCTTTGCGGCATTCGAGCTGCATATTCTGAAACGCCCAGGCGCCGAAGCGGATTATACCGCTGAAGAGCAGCAGCAGGCCCTTGAATGGTTCAATGCCGCCAGTGAAGCGGACATTGAAAAGCTGACCCGCAATATCATTGCTGGCCTGCCGGGTGCGGAAGAGGGCTACACGCTGGATCAGTTCCGCGCGCGTCTGGCGGAATACGGCGATATTGATAAGAACCAGCTGCGTGAAAACATGGCGTATTTCCTGCGCGCTATCGTGCCGGTTGCTGAAGAAGCCGGCGTGCGTCTGGCGGTGCACCCGGACGATCCGCCGCGTCCTATTCTCGGCCTGCCGCGTATTGTTTCCACCCTTGAAGATATGCAGTGGCTGAAAGAGACGGTAAACAGCATCTATAACGGCTTTACCATGTGTACCGGCTCCTACGGCGTGCGCGCCGATAACGACCTGGTGCGGATGATAGAAACCTTTGGCGACCGCATTCACTTTACGCACCTGCGTGCGACCTGCCGTGAAGAAAATCCAAAGACCTTCCACGAGGCCGCGCACCTGGGCGGAGACGTAAACATGGTGGCGGTGGTAGACGCTATCCTGGCTGAAGAGGCGCGTCGCAAGCGGGCGGGCGATGTGCGTCCTATTCCGTTCCGCCCGGATCACGGGCACCAGATGCTGGACGATCTGCGTAAGAAAACCAACCCGGGCTATTCGGCGATTGGCCGCCTGAAGGGGATGGCGGAAGTGCGCGGCGTTGAGCTGGCGCTGAAGATGACGAAGTATCCGGAGCTTCTGTAACCGGAATTGTCGGGTGGCGAAGCCGCCACCCGTCAAAAGCCACAATCAGTCAGCACGACCCATATAGCGTTTTTCTTCAATATGGATGCGGATCTTCTCGCCCGCGGAGAGGTATTCCGGCACCTGCACAACCAGACCGGTGGTCAGAGTAGCTGGCTTGTTACGCGCACTTGCAGACGCGCCTTTGATGCCCGGTGCGGTTTCAACGATTTCCAGATCCACGGTCTGCGGCAGTTCCAGCGCCAGCAGCACGCCGTCCCAGGTCAGCACCTGCATGTCTGGCATCCCGCCTTCAGGAATGAACAGCAGCTCTTCTTCAATCTGATCTTTGGTGAAGATGTACGGGGTGTAATCTTCCTTATCCATGAACACGTATTCGTTGCCGTCGATGTAGGAGAAATCAACGTAGCGACGGGTCAGGGTCACGGTATCAACGATATCGTCACCTTTAAAACGTTCTTCCACCTTGAGGCCGGTACGCACATCGGCGAAACGCATTTTGTACAGCGTCGCTGCACCACGGGCGCTTGGTGCCTGAATGTCGATGTCTTTCACAATCAGCAGTTTGCCGTTGTAATTCAGTACCATACCTTTCTTAATTTCGTTCGCTCTTGGCATTGCAGTAATCCTGTCTACGGGAGGTAAAAAATATCGCGCCAAATTACTCGCGCGCGGCCTTTCAGGCAAGAGGAATTCGTGGCTTTTGCTATCAATACGCAAAAGGTGTTACTGTGCGCCCGATGCCCGACTGTACGGGCGTTCGCCACTGAGAGAGCATGTATGGATTGTCGTCCAGATTGCGGCGCGTGCTGTACCGCTCCGTCCATTTCAAGCCCCATTCCAGGCATGCCTGAAGGCAAGCCCGCCAATACCCGCTGCGTTCAGCTCTCTGAATCCAACCTATGTATGATTTTTGGTTCGCCCCTGCGCCCGAAGGTCTGTTCCGGGCTTCAGCCCTCGTCCGAAATGTGCGGCAGCACGCGCGCGCAGGCGATGACCTGGCTGCTTGAGCTGGAAGCGCTCACCGCGCCTTAAACGTCTTTGATCCTCGCCAGGCAGCCCATCGTCAGCGTACACATCACCAGCGCAATCCAGAACACCGTGTGGTAGTTCCAGATCTCGGCAACGATACCGGCCATCGAGCCTGCGATAATCCAGCCCACGCGGGTGGTATTAGTATAAAGGGTGGTGGCGGCACCTGCCTGACCCGGCATCAGATCCTGGAAGTAGAGCATGCCAATCCCCGCAAGGATGCCGATATAAACGGCGTTCAGCAGCTGTAAAGCAAGAAGCAGGGCTGGCGTATGGACCGTCAGCATGCCAACGTAGAACAGCAGCCCGGCGACGGCCGCGATGCGCATTAAAAAACGTTTCCCGAACCGCTTCGCATAATAGCCTGCAATCAGCATGGTCGGGATCTCAAGACCTGCGGCGGTGCCCATCATAATGCCCGCCAGCTTCTCCGGCAGGTGTAGCTCATCAATAATAAACAGCGGCATGTTGATGATATAGAGGCTGTTGGTGCCCCACATCAGCGTGCAGATAACAAACAGGAGCAGGGCGTCGCGGCGGTTACGACGCGGCGCTTCCAGCACGCCCGTTGCCACCTTGGGCTCTTTGCGCATTGACGGCAGAAAGAACCACACCAGCGCGCCGCACATCACAAACGCGACCGCCGCACTCAGGTACATCACCGTAAAGCCAAACCCCATCGCCAGCGCGTAGGCCAGCGGCGGGCCAATCACCCATGCCAGCGACACCTGAGCGCGCAATATCGAGCTGAACATCACCGCTTCCCGCCCGGTATGGTCGGCATGCTCGCGGGCAAGGGCAAACAGCTGCGGGTTGGCGGTTGAGCCAAAGCTGCTCAGAAAAACCCCGATGAACAGCAGAACGAAATAGTTACGGTTCCAGGCAAACAGGACGCAGGCCAACACCCCCAGCAGACAGCAGAAAACGATCAGGCTTTTACGATCGCCTTTGCGGTCGGAACGACCGGCGAGAAACTGGCTGACAAGAATGCCAATGATGGCGCTACCGGTAAAAAAGAAGCCAACCATCGCCGGACGGGCGTGAACTTCGTTAGTCAGGAACAGGCTCAGCGTCGGGGTTTGCAACGCACCGGCGATGCCCGTGAAGAAGGCAACAATCAGGAACGCCGTTGACGTCAAATCAAAGGGCTTTGGCGCGGTGGCCGCAGGGGTGTTATGCATGTTTTATAATTAGCGAGTAACAGAGAGGGGCGGAGTTTACGCCGTTAGCTAAAAAATAAACAGTGGGTGAAGTCAATTACCCCACGAAAAATCAAAATGGCATTTCAACTTACGCCCCGCCTGGCTGAACTTAGCTGAAACTGGTTTGCTGAACTTCAGCAAATTCAGCTGAACGCAGAAGAAATGTGCAGTATCTCTAAATTCTGATATCGGAAACACGACTTTTCTTGCAAGCCAATGCAGAAAGCGCAAGACTTTTTGAAACGTTTCAGCGCTATCTTGTTTTAAAAAACGGAGCAGGCTAGCGTATTTTTTCTCATGTAAGCTGAAACGATTCACTTTCAGCAGGAGAGGAGAACCATGTTCCAGTTATCTGTTCAGGATATTCAGCCGGGCGCTCAGGCCGGAGATAAAGAAGAGGCCATTCGTCAGGTTGCCGCTGCCCTTGTGCAGGCGGGTAACGTCGCGGACGGCTACGTAAACGGTATGCTGGCGCGCGAGCAGCAGACCTCCACCTTCCTCGGCAATGGCATTGCCATTCCGCACGGCACAACCGACACCCGCGACCAGGTGCTGAAAACCGGCGTGAAGGTCTATCAATTCCCGCAGGGCGTGCTCTGGGGCGACGGCCAGGTGGCGTATGTCGCTATCGGTATCGCGGCCAGCAGCGACGAACATTTGGGCCTGCTGCGTCAGCTGACGCATGTTCTGAGCGATGACTCCGTGGCGGAACAGCTGAAGTCTGCAACCACTGCTGAAGAGCTGCGTGCGTTGCTGATGGGCGAAAAACAGAGTGAAGCGCTGAAGCTGGATAACGACACGCTGACGCTGGATGTTGTGGCCTCCGACCTGGTCACGCTGCAGGCGCTGAACGCGGGCCGCCTGAAAGAAGCGGGTGCCGCTGATGCCACCTTTGTGACGCGCGTGATTAACGATAAGCCGCTGAATCTTGGCCAGGGCATCTGGCTGAACGACAGCGCAGAAGGCAACCTGCGCAGCGCGATTGCCGTGAGCCGCGCGGCCACAGCATTCGACGTTGAGGGCGAGACAGCAGCCATGCTGGTGACCGTGGCGATGAACGATGAGCAGCCGGTTTCGGTGCTGAAGCGTCTGGGCGATCTGCTGCTGAACGATAAAGCTGAAAAACTGCTGAACGCCGATGCGGCGACCGTGCTGGCGCTGCTGACCAGCGACGACGCGCTGACGGACGACGTGCTGAACGCCGAGTTCGTGGTGCGTAACGAACACGGCCTGCATGCCCGTCCGGGCACCATGCTGGTCAACACCATTAAACAATTTGAAAGCGAGATTACCGTGACCAACCTGGATGGTTCGGGCAAACCGGCCAACGGCCGTAGCCTGATGAAAGTCGTCGCGCTGGGCGTGAAGAAAGGCCATCGTCTGCGCTTCACCGCGCAGGGTGCAGATGCTGAGCAGGCGCTGAAAGCAATTGGCGACGCCATCGCGGCAGGTCTGGGGGAGGGCGCATAATGAGCAGACGTGTTGCGACTATTACGCTGAACCCGGCTTATGACCTGGTGGGATTTTGCCCGGAAATTGAGCGCGGCGAAGTCAACCTCGTGCGTACCACTGGCCTGCATGCTGCGGGCAAAGGGATTAACGTCGCGAAGGTGCTGAAGGATCTCGGTATCGACGTCACCGTGGGCGGATTCCTTGGTAAAGATAACCAGGATGGCTTCCAGCAGCTGTTCAGCGAGCTGGGCATTGCCAACCGTTTTCAGGTTGTGCAGGGCCGTACCCGCATCAACGTCAAGCTGACCGAGAAAGACGGTGAAGTGACCGATCTTAACTTCTCCGGTTTCGAAGTGACGCCAGCTGACTGGGAACGCTTTGTGACCGACTCCCTGACCTGGCTGGGCCAGTTCGACATGGTGTGCGTCAGCGGCAGCCTGCCGTCCGGCGTCAGCCCGGAAGCGTTTACCGACTGGATGACTCGCCTGCGTAGCCAGTGCCCATGCATTATCTTCGACAGCAGCCGCGATGCGCTGGTGGCGGGTCTGAAAGCCTCTCCGTGGCTGGTTAAGCCTAACCGCCGCGAGCTGGAGATCTGGGCAGGCCGCAAGCTGCCGGAATTAAAAGATGTGATTGAGGCCGCCCATGCGCTGCGCGAGCAGGGTATTGCTCACGTGGTGATCTCGCTGGGTGCAGAAGGGGCGTTGTGGGTTAACGCTTCAGGTGAATGGATTGCCAAACCGCCGTCAATGGAAGTAGTGAGCACCGTTGGCGCAGGGGATTCTATGGTTGGCGGCCTGATTTACGGCCTGCTGATGCGTGAATCCAGTGAACATACGTTACGTCTTGCCACCGCCGTTGCAGCCCTGGCCGTGAGCCAGAGCAATGTCGGTATTACCGATCGTACCCAGTTAGCCGCGATGATGGCGCGCGTTGACTTAAAACCTTTTAACTAACAGCAGGAGAGGAATAATGAAAACGCTGCTGATCATTGACTCCGGTCTCGGACAGGCTCGCGCCTACATGGCGAAGACCCTGCTGGGCGCGGCGGCACAAAAAGCACACCTGGACATCATTGATAACCCAGGCGATGCCGAGCTGGCGATTGTCCTGGGCGATAAAATCCCCGCTGACAGCGCGCTGAACGGCAAAAAAGTGTGGCTGGGCGATATTAATCGCGCGGTGGCACACCCGGAACTGTTCCTGAGCGAAGCGAAAGGTCACGCGACCGTCTACAGCGCGCCTGTAGCGGCGGCTCCGGCTGCGGCCTCGGGTCCGAAACGCGTTGTTGCGGTCACGGCCTGCCCGACGGGCGTGGCGCACACCTTTATGGCGGCTGAAGCCATTGAAACCGAAGCGAAAAAACGCGGCTGGTGGGTGAAGGTTGAAACCCGTGGCTCCGTGGGTGCGGGCAATGCGATTACCCCTGAAGAAGTGGCGGAAGCCGATCTGGTGATCGTCGCGGCTGACATCGAAGTGGATCTGGCGAAGTTTGCCGGCAAGCCGATGTACCGCACCTCTACCGGCCTGGCGCTGAAAAAGACCGCGCAGGAGTTTGATAAGGCCCTGGCAGAAGCCAAACCGTATCAGGCGACCGGCGCAGCGAAAACCCCGACCGAAGGGAAAAAAGAGTCTGCGGGCGCGTATCGTCACCTGCTGACCGGCGTCTCCTACATGCTGCCGATGGTGGTGGCTGGCGGCCTGTGTATTGCGCTCTCCTTCGCCTTCGGTATTGAAGCGTTTAAAGAGCAGGGCACGCTGGCGGCGGCGTTAATGCAGATTGGCGGCGGCTCCGCTTTCGCCCTGATGGTGCCGGTACTGGCGGGCTTTATCGCCTTCTCAATCGCTGACCGTCCGGGTCTGACCCCGGGTCTTATCGGCGGTATGCTGGCGGTGAGCACCGGCTCAGGCTTTATCGGCGGTATCATCGCCGGTTTCCTCGCAGGTTACGTCGCGAAACTGATCAGCTCTAAGCTGAAGCTGCCGCAGAGTATGGAGGCGCTGAAGCCAATCCTGATCATTCCGCTGATCTCCAGCCTGGTGGTCGGTCTGGCGATGATTTACCTGATTGGTAAGCCGGTTGCGGGCATCCTGGCGGGCCTGACCCACTGGCTGCAAACCATGGGCACGGCGAACGCGGTGCTGCTGGGCGCAATCCTCGGCGGCATGATGTGTACCGACATGGGTGGCCCGGTGAACAAAGCGGCATACGCGTTTGGCGTAGGCCTGCTGAGTACTCAGACCTACGCGCCGATGGCGGCGATCATGGCGGCCGGTATGGTGCCACCGCTGGCGCTTGGCCTGGCGACGATTATTGCCCGTCGTAAGTTCGACAAAGCGCAGCAGGAAGGCGGTAAAGCGGCGCTGGTGCTGGGCCTGTGCTTCATCACCGAAGGTGCGATTCCGTTCGCGGCACGTGACCCAATGCGTGTTCTGCCGTGCTGTATCGTCGGCGGCGCGGTAACGGGCGCCATCTCCATGGCGATTGGCGCGAAGCTGATGGCGCCGCACGGCGGTCTGTTTGTACTGCTGATCCCTGGCGCCATCACCCCGGTACTGGGCTATCTGCTGGCGATTATTGCCGGTACGCTGGTGGCGGGTCTGTCTTACGCGGTGCTGAAACGTCCTGAAGCGGAAGTTGTGGCAAAAGCAGCGTAAGCGAAGCAACAAAAAAGCCGGGTGCTAATGCGACCCGGCTTTTTTTATGCCGCCTGTTCAGCGGTTTGCTGCGCCTTCAGCCAGGCAATCTCTTCCGCCCAGATATCCGGATTGATGGTTTCCAGCACCATCGGAATACCGTCGAAGCGCGCGTCCTGCATAATAAAGCGGAACGCATCGTGGCCGATATTGCCTTCGCCCAGGCTGTGGTGGCGGTCAACGCGGCTGCCGAACGCGCTTTTCGCATCGTTCAGGTGCATGCCGCGCAGATACTTAAAGCCGACAATTCGCTCAAACTCATCAAACGTGTTTTTCGTTGCCTCGGTGGTGCGCAGGTCGTACCCGGCCGCAAACGCGTGGCAGGTATCAATGCACACGCCCACGCGGGATTTATCTTCCACGCCGTCAATAATTGCCGCCAGATGTTCGAACTTAAAGCCGAGGTTGCTGCCCTGACCGGCGGTGTTTTCAATCACTGCGGTGACGCCTTTGGTTTTATCCAGCGTCATGTTGATGGATTCGGCGATGCGCGCCAGACAGGCATCTTCGTCAATCTGCATCAGATGACTACCCGGATGGAAGTTCAGCAGCGTCAGCCCGAGCTGTTCGCAGCGCTGCACTTCATCAAGGAACGCCTCGCGGGATTTCTCCAGCGCTTCCTGAACCGGATGCCCGAGGTTAATCAGATAGCTGTCGTGGGGAAGGATCTGGCCCGGCCCGTAATGGTATTTTTCACAGGCGGCTTTGAAATCGTCAATCACGTCGGCGGTGAGCGGCGCGGCGCGCCACTGGCGCTGGTTTTTGGTGAACAGGGCGAAAGCGGTCGCCTCGATTTCGGCAGCGCGAATGGCGGCATTCGCAAGGCCACCGGCAGCGCTGACGTGCGCTCCAACGTATTTCATAAAAAAACTCCTGTTAACCCGAAACGCTTATGATAGCGGGTTAACAGGAGAAGGACGAGATGGTTTATGCCATCAGGCTGTGCACGGCGAGGTTAATCGCACCGCCGCCGACAATCAGCCAGATGAAGAGCACCAGCGCCATCAGCAGCGGCTTCGCACCGGCTTTTTTCAGCGCGCTGACGTGCGTGGTCACACCCAGCGCCGCCATCGCCATCGCCAGCAGCACCGTATCCAGCGTCACCAGCATCTCAACCACCGCTTTAGGCAGCAGGTGGAAGGAGTTAAAAATAGCGACCACGATGAAGAGGATCGCAAACCACGGAATGGTGATTTTGCTTTTCTCGCTGCCGCCAGCCGGTGCCAGCTGTTTAACCCGCGCCGCGAGGAAAATCAGGAACGGCGCCAGCATCATCACGCGCAGCATTTTGGCAATGACCGCCGCGTTTTCCGCTTCCGGATTGATGGCGTGACCTGCCGCCACCACCTGCGCCACTTCGTGCATGGTCGAGCCAATATAGATGCCGTAGGTTTCCGGGCTAAACCAGTGCGCCACCAGCGGATACATCGCGGGATAAAGGAAGATCGCCAGCGTACCGAAGATAACCACCGTCGCGACTGCCACCGTCACTTTACTGGCTTCGGCTTTAACGACCGGTTCCGTCGCCAGCACCGCGGCCGCACCGCAGATGCTGCTGCCTGCGCCGATCAGCCAGCTGGTTTGCTTGTCCAGGCCAAAGATCTTCTGACCGATAAAGCACGCCAGTAAAAAGGTGCTGGAGAGCGTCAGGACGTCTATGGCAATCCCGCTGACGCCCACGTCCGCAATCTGCGAAAAGGTGAGGCGGAAGCCGTAAAGAATAATGCCGAGGCGCAGTAAATGTTGTTTGGCGAAAATCACGCCCCCGTCGCAGGATTTCCAGATGTGCGGGTAAACGGTATTCCCGACCACCATGCCGAGCAAAATGGCCAGCGTTAACGCGCTGAACCCTGCACCGGCCACTGCCGGAATACTGCCGCCCCATAAGGCCACGCCGGTGACGACGGCGCTGAGCGCGAGACCCGGCACGAAGTGCCACACTGTACGATGATGATGTAAGGTGATTTCTGACATAACCTTCTCCTTTGTCTGGCTAAAGGTTACGGCGCGCTGGCTTAAAAATAAAATTGATTATATATTTATAATTAATCTCTATAAGTGGTAAGTAACCATGCACATTACATTGCGTCAGCTGGAAGTGTTTGCCGAGGTGCTGAAAAGCGGCTCGACGACCCAGGCGTCACAAATGCTGGCGCTCTCGCAGTCTGCCGTCAGCGCGGCATTGACCGATCTCGAAGGCCAGCTGGGCGTCCAGCTGTTCGACAGGGTAGGGAAGCGACTGGTGGTCAACGAACATGGCCGCCTGCTTTACCCGCGCGCGCTGGCGCTGCTGGAGCAGGCGATTGAAATCGAGCAGCTGTTCCGCGAGGACAACGGCGCGATCCGAGTGTTTGCCAGCAGCACCATCGGAAACTACATCCTGCCGGAAGTGATTGCCCGCTACCGCCGGGATTTCCCGACCCTGCCGCTGGAGATGAGCGTGGGCAACAGCCAGGACGTGATCAACGCGGTGATCGATTTCCGCGTGGATATCGGTCTTATCGAAGGTCCTTGCCACAACGTCGATATCATTGCCGAGCCCTGGCTGGAGGATGAGCTGGTGGTGTTTGCGTCTCCGGCCTCGTCGTTATTGCAGGGCGAGGTGACGCTGGAGCGGCTGGCGCAGGCGCAGTGGATCCTCCGCGAGCAGGGTTCCGGCACGCGTGAGATTGTCGACTACCTGCTGCTGTCGCATCTGCCGCATTTCCAGCTGGGAATGGAGCTGGGGAACTCAGAGGCGATTAAGCACGCGGTGCGTCATGGCCTGGGCATCAGCTGTCTTTCCCGGCGGGTGATTGCCGAACAGCTGGAGACCGGATCGCTGGTGGAAATCCTCGTTCCGCTGCCGAAGCTGGTGCGCACGCTGTGGTGCATTCATCACCGTCAGAAACACCTGTCCAGTTCGCTGCAGCGTTTTCTGCGCTACTGCGAAATGTAAAAGCGCCCCTCACCCCTGGGTGACGGGAAAAAATAATGCGTTACTTATAATCCTGGCCGAGTCATGAAGCTCTCTTATAACAGGGTATTTCTGCCGGAAGGAACGGAGATCGTCTGCTACAATCGCGCCTCATTTATTAAATGGACAGCATTTTCACATGGTTTCAGAAACTAAAACCACAGAAGCGCCCACGCTACGTCGTGAACTCAAGGCGCGTCACCTGACGATGATCGCCATTGGCGGCTCAATCGGTACAGGTCTTTTCGTTGCCTCTGGCGCAACGATTTCGGCAGCCGGCCCGGGTGGGGCACTCTTCTCTTATATCCTGATTGGCCTGATGGTTTACTTCCTGATGACCAGTCTGGGCGAACTGGCGGCATACATGCCGGTGTCAGGTTCGTTTTCGACCTACGGACAAAAATACGTTGAGGAAGGCTTCGGCTTCGCGCTGGGCTGGAACTACTGGTACAACTGGGCCGTGACCATCGCCGTGGATCTCGTCGCCGCGCAGCTGGTGATGACCTGGTGGTTCCCGGACACGCCGGGCTGGATCTGGAGCGCGCTGTTCCTGGCCGTCATCTTCCTGCTGAACTACATCTCCGTGCGCGGCTTTGGCGAAGCGGAATACTGGTTCTCTTTGATCAAAGTGGCAACCGTCATCATCTTTATCGTCGTCGGCGTGGCGATGATCGTGGGGATTTTCAAAGGGGCTGAACCTGCGGGCTGGAGCAACTGGACGATAGGCGATGCGCCGTTTGCCGGGGGCTTCTCGGCGATGATTGGCGTGGCGATGATTGTCGGCTTCTCCTTCCAGGGCACCGAGCTGATTGGTATCGCGGCCGGTGAATCCGAAAACCCGGAGAAGAACATTCCGCGCGCGGTGCGTCAGGTGTTCTGGCGTATCCTGCTGTTCTACGTGTTCGCTATTTTGATTATCAGCCTGATCATTCCGTATACCGATCCAAGCCTGCTGCGTAACGACGTGAAAGACATCAGCGTCAGCCCGTTCACCCTGGTCTTCCAGCATGCGGGCCTGCTCTCAGCGGCGGCGGTAATGAACGCGGTGATCCTGACGGCGGTGCTGTCGGCGGGTAACTCCGGCATGTACGCATCCACCCGTATGCTGTACACCCTGGCCTGCGACGGCAAAGCGCCGCGCATTTTCTCGAAGCTGTCCCGCGGCGGCGTCCCGCGTAACGCGCTGTATGCCACCACGGTCATTGCGGGCCTGTGCTTCCTGACCTCCATGTTTGGCAACCAGACGGTGTACCTGTGGCTGCTGAACACCTCCGGGATGACGGGCTTTATCGCCTGGCTGGGCATTGCCATCAGCCACTACCGTTTCCGTCGCGGCTACGTTATGCAGGGGCACGATCTCAATAACCTGCCGTACCGTTCTGGCTTCTTCCCGCTGGGGCCGATTTTTGCCTTCATCCTGTGCCTGATTATTACCCTGGGACAGAACTATGAAGCTTTCCTTGCGGACACCATTGACTGGGGCGCCGTTACGGCCACCTACATTGGTATTCCGCTGTTCCTGGTCATCTGGTTTGGCTACAAACTGACGAAAGGAACCCGCTTCGTTCGCTACAGTGAAATGGATTTCCCGGAACGATTTAAACAATAACCGCGCTTCCTCTCTTTCAGCCCGCTCACATGAGCGGGCTTTTTTATCTCCACAGTATGAATTTCGGATATATTTTTTAACAATTTAATTGATAATAATTATCGTTTGCTTTATCGTTATCAAAAAATAAGCGTGCTACCGACCTACCGCAGATGTGGGCGGACAACAAGGCACTGTGAGCGATGATTTTTGATTGAGTTGTATTTACCTCATGGAGATATGGAATGTTTAGGTTGAATCCCGTCGTCAGGGGAGGACTATGCGCGTCCGCAATGTCCCTGGCACTGCCTGTCATCGCAGCGGAATCTGGCGACACAATGGTTGTTACGGCATCCGCGAACGAGCAAAACCTGAAAGACGCACCGGCAAGTATCAGCGTGATTACCCAGGAAGATTTGCAGCGCAAACCCGTTCAGAATCTGAAAGATGTGTTACGGGATGTGCCGGGCGTGCAGCTCACGAGCGAAGGGGACAACCGTAAAGGGGTAAGTATTCGCGGTCTGGACAGCAGCTATACGCTCATCTTGATCGACGGCAAGCGCGTCAACTCGCGCAACGCGGTCTTCCGCCATAACGATTTCGACCTCAACTGGGTGCCGGTTGATGCCATTGAACGCATTGAAGTGGTGCGCGGACCGATGTCTTCTCTCTACGGCTCTGATGCTCTCGGCGGCGTGGTGAACATCATCACCAAAAAAATAGGCCAGAAGTGGACGGGCACCCTGAGCGCGGATTCTACCATTCAGGAACACCGCGATCGTGGCGACACGTATAACGGTCAGTTTTATACCAGCGGTCCGCTGGTGGACGGCCTGCTGGGCCTGAAAGCCTACGGCAGCCTCGCGAAGCGTGAGAAAGACGGGCAGCAGAAATCCTCCACCACGGCGAGCGGTGAAACGCCGCGCATTGAGGGCTTCACCAGCCGCGATGCTAACGTGGAATTCGCCTGGACGCCAACAGAGAACCACGACTTCACCGCGGGCTACGGCTTTGACCGCCAGGATCGCGATTCAGACTCCCTCGACAAAAACCGCCTTGAGCGTCAGAACTACTCTCTCAGCCATAACGGCCTCTGGGGCGTCGGCAACAGCGAGCTGAAGGTTTACGGCGAGAAGGTGGATAACAAAAACCCGGGCAACAGCAATCCGATCACCTCCGAGAGCAACGCGGTGGACGGGAAATACGTGCTGCCGCTGGGCGAGATTAATCAGCTGCTGACCTTTGGCGGCGAGTGGCGACACGATAAGCTGAAAGATCCGGTCAACCTGACGGGAGGCTCCAGCAGCAGTACGTCGACAAGCCAGTACGCGCTGTTCCTCGAAGACGAATGGCGTATCTTCGAGCCGCTGGCGCTGACCACCGGCATCCGTATGGACGACCATGACACCTACGGCGACCACTGGAGCCCGCGTGCTTATCTGGTATACAACGCAACGGATACCGTGACGGTGAAAGGGGGCTGGGCCACCGCGTTTAAAGCGCCGTCTCTGCTGCAGCTGAGCCCGGACTGGGTCACCGGCTCGTGCCGCGGCGCCTGCGAGATTGTTGGTAACCCGGACCTGAAGCCGGAAACCAGCGAGAGCTTCGAATTTGGTCTCTACTACAGCGGGGAGGAGGGCTGGTTAGAGGGCGTGCAGGCCAGCATCACTACCTTCCAGAATAACGTAGATGACCGCATCAGCATCAGCCGTACGGCTAACGTGAACCAGGCGCAGAGCTACCCGAACTACGTTGGCCTGAACGCGGACGGTGAACCGATTTTCCGCTATTACAACGTCAACAAGGCGCGCATCCGTGGGGTGGAGACCGAAGTGAAGTTCCCGCTGGCCGAAGACTGGATAGTGACGCTGAACTACACCTATAACGACGGCCGCGATATCAGCAACGGCGGCAACAAACCGCTGTCCGAGCTGCCGTTCCACACCGCCAACGGGACCGTTGACTGGAAGGCGACGCAGGACTGGTCATTCTATGTTCAGGGTAACTACACCGGCGAGAAGCGCGCGCTGACCAGCAGTGCACCAACGCCGGGTGGCTATGTCATCTGGAATACCGGCGCGGCGTGGCAGGCGACGAAAAGCGTGAAGCTGCGCGCGGGCGTGCAGAACCTGCTGGATAAAGATCTGAGCCGCGACGATTACAGCTACACGGAAGATGGCCGTCGCTACTTTGTTGGCGTGGACTATAAGTTCTGATGTGACCTGGATGCCCGGTGGCGCTTCGCTTACCGGGCATCCAAAACCCGCGAACGCAGGCCGGGTAAGGCGAAGCCGCCACCCGGCAATGACGCGCACTTACCCAAACAAATGCTCCGCATGGAAGCGGAGATGATCCTCGATAAAGGACGCCATAAAGTAATAGCTGTGATCGTATCCCGGCTGAATGCGCAGCGTCAGCGGCCAGTCCTTCTGGCGCGCCGCCTCAGCCAACACCGCAGGCTGTAGCTGTCCGGCGAGGAACTGATCCGCATCGCCCTGATCGATAAGCATCGGGATCGCGCTCGCCGAATCGCTTGCCAGCATCAGCGCGCAGCTGTCCCATTCCTGCCATTTTTCGGCATCCTCACCCAGATAGTTTGTGAAAGCTTTTTGCCCCCACGGCACCTGCATTGGGTTCACAATCGGCGCGAACGCAGAGACGCTGGTGTATTTCCCCGGGTTTTTCAGCGCCATGATAAGCGCCCCGTGTCCGCCCATGGAGTGCCCGCTGATGGCGCAGCGGTCGCTCACCGCAAATTCGGTCTTAATCAGCGCAGGCAGCTCGTCGCGAATGTAGTCATACATGCGGTAATGGCTCGCCCACGGCTGTTCGGTGGCGTTGAGATAAAATCCGGCGCCTTTACCTAAATCGTACCCGGCATCGTCCGCCACATCATCGCCGCGCGGGCTGGTGTCGGGCATTACCAGCGCAATGCCCAGTTCGGCCGCAATGCGCTGCGCGCCCGCTTTGGTAGTGAAGTTTTCGTCGTTACACGTCAGGCCTGAAAGCCAGAACAGAACCGGCGGATTTTCCGTCGGCGGCAGGAAAATGCTGAACGTCATGGCGCAGTTCAGCGTGGTGGAGTCGTGCCGCCAGCGCTGCTGTCGACCTTCAAAACAACGGTGCTCTTCGAGCAGTTCCATGCAGGGCTCCTTAATGAGAATAGCTATTCATTAGAGCCATAATACAGCGTTTTCATTTACCTGTGAGCAACTTTCACTTTCGCGGAACGGCGAGATGCTGCATCATAAATTTACTTTTCTTTAACAATTGGAGCGGTCATGGCGCTGCGTATTGCGCTTAGTGGGTTTGTCGTTCTGGTGGTTGCGATGGGGATAGGGCGCTTCGCCTTCACGCCTCAGGTGCCGCTGATGATTGCCGCCGGGCAACTCACGCTCACCAGCGCGGGTCTGGTGGCGGCGATGAATTATCTGGGCTATCTGGTGGGCGCATGGGATGCCATGCGGGCGCACCGCTTTGTTGAAACGCGACTCTGGCTCGGCATCACGGGCGCGGTTGCGTTGACCCTGCTCTCCGCCGCGGCGGATAACGCCGTCGTGCACGGCCTGCTGCGCTTTGTGATTGGCTGCATGAGCGGCTGGTCAATGGTGCTGATTGCCGCCTGGAGCAACGAGCGGCTGGGGCAGCTGGGTAAACCGGGGCTCAGTGCCGCCGTGTTTGCCGGACCAGGGGCAGGTATCGCCCTGAGCGGCCTGCTTGCGGTCTATATTCAGGCGAAATCCCTTTCGGCCGGTGCGGCGTGGCAAATCTACGGCGTGCTGGCGCTGGTACTGGTTGCGCTGGTGGCGCGCTATCTGCCGCGTTCCGGGCAGCTTCATCGACCCGGCACCGCGCCAGAGCCGCTGGTGCTGACGACGGATTTAAAGCGCCTGGTCTGGAGCTACAGCCTGGCGGGATTTGGCTATATCCTTCCGGCGACCTTCCTGTCGCAAATGGCGGCGGTGCGTTTTCCCGGCAGCCTTTTTGCCCAGTTTGTCTGGCCGATTTTTGGTGCCGCCGCCGTGGTGGGCATTGCGCTCAGCATTCTTTTGCGCCACACCTCAACGGCTAACCGCAGGCTGGCCATCGTGCTGTGGTTACAGGGCGCGGGCGTGCTGGCGGCCTGGCTGCTGCCGGGCATTGGCGGCTTGCTGACGGGCGGGCTGCTGGTGGGCGGCGGGTTCCTGTGCGCGGTGCAGCTCTCTCTTTTGTACGGCCGCGAGCTGGCACCGAACCACACGCGCTACATGGCGGGGCTGCTCACCACCGGATATGCCATCGGGCAATTGGTGGGGCCGGTGACCTCGGCGTTATCAACCTGGCTAACCCACCGGCTGGAGCCTGCGCTGGGGCTGGCTGGCGTTGCGCTGTTTGTCGCGGGTGCCCTGGTCTGGAATCGCCACGCTGAAAGGCAACAGCAATTGCAATAATTATCGTCGTGAATACTGGATTATGTGCGTCGCCTCACGCACAATGAGCGCATACTTTTGCCACAACGAGGGCAAAAGACGCCACACCTGCAGGAGAACAAAATGTCATCACTCAGTAAAGAAGCTGCCCTGGTCCACGAAGCCCTGCTCGCGCGCGGTCTTGAAACGCCACTGCGTCCGCCCGTTCAGGATATGGACAATGAAACCCGTAAGAGTCTGATTTCCGGGCATATGACCGAGATCATGCAACTGCTGAATCTCGATCTGAGCGATGACAGCCTGATGGAGACGCCCAAGCGTATCGCGAAAATGTACGTCGACGAAATTTTCTCCGGACTGGATTACGCCAACTTCCCGAAAATTACCGTCATCGAAAACAAGATGAAGGTGGATGAGATGGTGACGGTCCGTGACATTACGCTGACCAGCACCTGCGAACACCATTTCGTGACCATCGACGGTAAAGCGACCGTGGCGTATATCCCGAAAGACACGGTGATTGGCCTGTCGAAGATCAACCGTATTGTGCAGTTCTTCGCGCAGCGCCCTCAGGTGCAGGAGCGTCTGACGCAGCAGATCCTGATCGCGCTGCAAACGCTGCTGGGCACCAACAACGTGGCGGTTTCCATCGACGCGGTGCACTACTGCGTGAAAGCGCGCGGCGTGCGTGATGCAACCAGCGCTACCACCACCACCTCGCTGGGCGGCCTGTTTAAATCAAGCCAGAACACCCGCCAGGAGTTCCTGCGCGCCGTGCGTCACCACAACTAATCAGACAGGGCAGGGACCATGGAGCGAAACGTCACGCTCGATTTTGTTCGCGGCGTCGCCATACTGGGTATCCTGCTGCTGAATATCAGCGCCTTCGGTCTGCCGAAGGCCGCTTATCTCAATCCCGCCTGGTACGGCGACATCACCCGAAGCGATGCCTGGACGTGGGCGATCCTTGACCTGTTTGCCCAAGTTAAATTCCTCACGCTGTTTGCGCTGCTGTTTGGCGCGGGCCTGCAGCTTCTGCTCAAACGCGGCACGCGCTGGATCCAGTCGCGCTTGACGCTGTTGGTCATCCTAGGGTTCATCCACGGCCTGTTCTTCTGGGACGGTGATATTCTTCTCGCTTATGGGTTAGTCGGGCTGATCTGCTGGCGGCTGATTCGCGACGCGCACAGCGTGAAAAGCCTGTTTAACACCGGCGTAATGCTCTATCTCATGGGGCTCGGCGTCCTGCTTTTGCTGGGGCTGATCTCCGGTGACGCGACGAACCGTTCCTGGATCCCGGATGCCGCTAACCTGCAGTACGAGCAGTACTGGAAGCTGAAGGGCGGTACGGAAGCGATAAGCAACCGTGCGGATATGCTGGGGGATAACCTCCTTGCGCTGGGCGCGCAATACGGCTGGCAGCTGGCAGGGATGATGCTGATGGGGGCGTCGTTGATGCGCACCGGCTGGCTGAAAGGCGAATTTAGCCTGCGTCACTACCGCCGCACCGGGGCGGGGCTGGTTCTGCTGGGCGTGCTGATTAACCTTCCGGCGGTGATTGCGCAGTGGCACCTTCACTGGGATTACCGCTGGTGCGCGTTTCTGCTGCAGGTGCCGCGTGAATTGAGCGCGCCGTTCCAGACCATCGGCTATGCGGCGCTGATCTATGGCTTCTGGCCGCAGCTTTCTCGTCTGTGGATCGTCAGCGCCGTTGCCTGCGTCGGGCGGATGGCGTTAAGCAATTACCTTCTGCAAACGCTGATCTGCACCACGCTTTTCTATCGCTTTGGCCTGTTTATGAAATTCGACCGCCTCGGGCTGCTGGCGTTTGTTATTCCGGTCTGGGTAGTAAACCTGGCGTTTTCTGTCATCTGGCTGCGTTATTTCCGCCAGGGACCGCTGGAGTGGGCGTGGCGTCAGTTAACCGCACATGCTTCAGGGGTATCATTGAGTAATACATCCAGATAACGATCTGGATCACAATCATTAACAAAACGGATGTAAGCGTTTTCATGAGTGTGACCTTCTTCACGTAGTCCCCTTTCTCTCGCTGCCAAAATAGCCACCTTGCTAAACACAGGGGGTGTCTGTGAGTTGCTGCAATTCTTTGAAGGATGGTGAATATGATCACCATTCGTGACGTCGCCCGTCTGGCGGGCGTTTCTGTGGCTACCGTCTCCCGCGTGCTGAACAACAGCGCGCTGGTTAGCCCTGAAACCCGTGAAACCGTAATGAAAGCCGTGACCCAGCTGGGGTACCGGCCAAATGCCAACGCGCAGGCGCTTGCAACGCAGGTCAGCGATACCATCGGCGTGGTGGTGATGGATGTCTCGGACACCTTTTTCGGTGCGCTGGTGAAAGCGGTCGATGTGGTCGCCCAGCAGCATCAGAAATACGTGCTGATTGGCAACAGCTATCACGAGGCGGAAAAGGAGCGTTATGCCATTGAAGTGCTGATCCGCCAGCGCTGCAACGCCCTGATCGTCCACTCAAAAGCCTTAGGCGATGAAGAGCTGGCCGGGTTTATGGAGCAGATCCCGGGCATGGTGCTGATCAACCGCATTGTCCCGGGCTATGCCCACCGCTGCGTCGGGCTGGATAACGTCAGCGGCGCCATGATGGCCACCAAAATGCTCATCAATAACGGCCATCAGCGGATCGGCTATCTGGCCTCCAGCCATCAAATTGAAGATGACGCGTTGCGGCGTGAGGGGTGGCAAAACGCCCTGAAAGAGCACGGCATTACGCCATCAGAAAGCTGGATCGGCACCGGAACGCCGGACATGCAGGGCGGTGAGGCGGCAATGGTGGAACTGCTGGGCCGCAACTTGCAGCTTTCTGCGGTGTTCGCCTATAACGACAGCATGGCCGCGGGCGCGCTGACTGCGCTGAAGGATAACGGCATTGCGGTGCCACAGCATTTGTCATTGATTGGTTTCGATGATATTCCGATTGCCCGTTACACCGACCCGCAGCTGACTACGGTGCGCTATCCCATTGCTTCTATGGCAAAACTGGCGACCGAGCTGGCGCTACAGGGAGCGGCAGGGCTGCTGGATCCGGGGGCTACGCACTGCTTCATGCCGACGCTGGTGCGTCGTCATTCCGTTGCCGCCCGGCAAATTGTGGTTCCGATCACTAACTGATTACATCAGGTGATGTAACCGTTTTCAATCTGTGAGTAAATTCACAGTATCTTAACAAGGCGCTGACTATGATGTCAGCGTTTTAGGGGCTGAAACGCTATGTAACGGTGATTATTCGCTTTCACTATAGCCAATGTGCCGCAAACAACGAATAAAACGCATTTCTGGAGCGTTACCGACCACGGAAGATAGAAATTTTATAAGTGAGCGTCGGCTGTCAGTAACGTTTTATTAACACCTGCCTGCCGATCGTTATTCACAAGAACTACCCTGCATAAAAAAAACCGGAGATACCATGAATAAGAAGGTGTTGACTCTGTCTGCTGTAATGGCAAGCATGCTTTTTGGTGCAGCAGCGCACGCTGCGGATACCCGTATTGGTGTGACCATCTATAAATACGACGACAACTTTATGTCTGTTGTGCGTAAAGCAATTGAGAAAGATGCGAAAGCAGCGCCAGACGTACAGCTGCTGATGAACGACTCCCAGAACGACCAGTCCAAACAGAACGACCAGATCGACGTTCTGCTGGCAAAAGGCGTTAAGGCCCTGGCAATCAACCTGGTTGACCCGGCTGCAGCAGGCACGGTTATTGAGAAAGCGCGTGGCCAGAACGTGCCAATCGTCTTCTTCAACAAAGAACCTTCCCGTAAAGCGCTGGACAGCTATGACAAAGCGTATTACGTCGGTACTGATTCTAAAGAGTCCGGCATTATTCAGGGCGATCTGATCGCGAAACACTGGGCGGCGAACCCGAACTGGGACCTGAACAAAGACGGTCAGATCCAGTTCGTGCTGCTGAAAGGCGAGCCTGGCCACCCGGATGCTGAAGCGCGTACCACCTATGTTATTAAAGAGCTGAACGACAAGGGCCTGAAAACCCAGCAGCTGGCGTTAGATACCGCGATGTGGGACACCGCTCAGGCGAAAGATAAGATGGACGCGTGGCTGTCTGGCCCGAACGCGAACAAAATCGAAGTGGTCATTGCTAACAACGATGCGATGGCAATGGGCGCGGTTGAAGCGCTGAAAGCCCACAATAAATCGTCCATCCCGGTATTTGGCGTGGATGCTCTGCCTGAAGCGCTGGCGCTGGTTAAATCTGGCGCGATGGCCGGTACCGTTCTGAACGATGCCAACAACCAGGCGAAAGCGACCTTCGATCTGGCGAAAAACCTCGCCGACGGTAAAGGCGCGGCGGATGGCACCAATTGGAAAATTGACAACAAAATCGTTCGCGTGCCTTACGTGGGCGTAGACCAGTCCAACCTGGCTGAGTTTATCGGTAAATAAGATCTTTGTTTTGTCTTCACTGGGCGCAATTCGTTGCGCCCTTTTATAACGCGATATGCGAGGCCAACAAGGTATAATTATGGTCAGCACAACTACTCAGTCGTCCGGTGAATACTTGTTGGAAATGACAGGCGTCAACAAGTCCTTCCCCGGTGTTAAGGCACTCGATAATGTTAATTTAAAAGTCCGTCCTCACTCTATTCATGCATTAATGGGGGAGAACGGTGCGGGTAAATCAACATTATTAAAATGTCTTTTTGGGATCTATCAAAAAGATTCTGGCAGCATTCTTTTTCAGGGGAAAGAGATCGATTTCCATTCAGCGAAAGAAGCGCTGGAAAACGGTATCTCGATGGTTCACCAGGAATTAAACCTGGTACTGCAACGCTCGGTAATGGATAACATGTGGTTGGGACGTTACCCAACCAAAGGTGTGTTTGTCGATCAGGATAAAATGTATCGCGACACCAAAGCGATTTTCGATGAGCTGGATATTGATATCGACCCGCGCGCCCGCGTAGGGACATTATCCGTTTCCCAGATGCAGATGATCGAAATTGCCAAAGCGTTCTCCTATGACGCGAAAATCGTCATCATGGACGAACCCACCTCGTCATTAACGGAAAAAGAGGTTAACCATCTTTTTACCATTATTCGTAAGCTGAAAGAGCGCGGCTGCGGCATTGTGTACATCTCGCACAAAATGGAAGAGATCTTCCAGCTGTGCGATGAAATTACCATCCTGCGCGACGGCCAGTGGATTGCCACGCAGCCGCTGGAAGGGCTGGACATGGACAAGATCATCGCCATGATGGTTGGCCGTTCCCTGAACCAGCGCTTCCCGGACAAAGAGAACAAGCCGGGCGAAGTGATCCTGGAAGTGCGCAATCTGACCTCGCTGCGCCAGCCGTCCATCCGCGATGTTTCTTTCGACCTTCACAAAGGCGAAATTCTTGGCATTGCTGGCCTGGTAGGGGCAAAGCGTACCGACATCGTGGAAACCCTGTTTGGCATCCGCGAGAAAGCCGACGGCACCATCACGTTGCACGGGAAGAAAATTAACAACTATAATGCCAACGAAGCCATTAATAACGGTTTTGCGCTGGTGACGGAAGAACGTCGTTCGACCGGTATTTATGCTTATCTGGATATTAACTTTAACTCGTTAATCTCTAATATTCGTAATTACAAAAACAAAGTCGGGCTGCTGGATAATTCCCGCATGAAGAGCGACACCCAATGGGTAATTGACTCCATGCGCGTGAAAACGCCTGGCCACCGTACCCAAATTGGTTCGCTTTCCGGCGGTAACCAGCAGAAAGTTATTATTGGCCGTTGGTTATTAACCCAGCCAGAAATTCTGATGCTGGATGAACCGACCCGCGGTATTGACGTCGGCGCGAAGTTTGAAATTTATCAGCTGATTGCCGAGCTGGCGAAAAAGAATAAAGGGATCATTATTATTTCTTCCGAAATGCCGGAACTGTTAGGGATCACGGACCGTATTCTGGTTATGAGCAATGGTCTCGTTGCCGGTATTGTTGACACCAAAACGACAACGCAAAACGAAATTTTGCGTCTTGCGTCTTTGCACCTTTAAGATCAGGGGCTCCTCATGAGTGCGTTAAATAAAAAAAGTTTTCTCACTTACCTGAAAGAAGGCGGTATTTACGTTGTTCTTTTAGTCCTGCTGGCCATTATCATTTTCCAGGACCCTACGTTCTTAAGCCTGCTGAACCTGAGTAACATTCTGACCCAGTCCTCCGTGCGTATCATCATTGCGCTGGGCGTGGCGGGGCTTATCGTCACCCAGGGAACGGACCTTTCTGCCGGTCGTCAGGTCGGCCTGGCGGCGGTTATTGCGGCAACCCTGCTGCAGTCGATGGAAAACGCCAACAAGGTGTTCCCGGAAATGGCGACCATGCCGATTTTCGTGGTGATCCTGATTGTCTGCGCCATCGGGGCGGTGATTGGCCTGATCAACGGTATTATCATCGCTTACCTCAACGTGACGCCATTTATCACCACGCTGGGTACGATGATCATCGTTTACGGTATCAACTCCCTGTACTACGACTTTGTAGGCGCGTCGCCGATTTCGGGCTTTGACAGCGGCTTCTCCACCTTTACGCAAGGGTTTATCGCGCTGGGCAGCTTCCGCCTGTCGTACATCACCTTCTATGCGCTGATTGCGGTGGCCTTCGTCTGGATCCTGTGGAACAAAACGCGCTTCGGTAAAAATATCTTCGCTATCGGCGGTAACCCGGAAGCGGCGAAAGTGTCCGGGGTAAACGTTGCCCTGAACCTGCTGATGATTTACGCGCTGTCCGGTGTGTTCTACGCCTTCGGCGGGATGCTGGAGGCAGGCCGTATCGGCTCCGCAACCAACAACCTTGGCTTCATGTACGAGCTGGATGCGATTGCGGCCTGCGTGGTCGGCGGCGTCTCCTTCAGCGGCGGGGTGGGTACCGTGCTCGGCGTGGTCACCGGTGTGATCATCTTTACCGTCATCAACTACGGTTTGACCTACATCGGCGTGAACCCGTACTGGCAGTACATCATCAAGGGCGCGATTATTATCTTCGCGGTGGCCCTGGATTCACTGAAGTACGCGCGTAAGAAATAAGCGCAACAATGAAAAAACCCGCAGCGATGCGGGTTTTTTTATGCCTGCCTCCGCCGTGGGGTTATCGCTTTTTCTGCAACTCAAGCAGCTGCTCTGGCGTCACCGCCGGGTAACCCTGCGCGTTTTCCGGCACTTCATGCATCGCCGGGATCGGGACCAGAGGACCGAGGAAGCGCGGTTCACGTTTGAAAATGTAGAGATCTGCCAGGGCGCCAAAACGCGCACCAAACTCACGCACGCGCACGCTCAGCATATCTTTTGGGGACGGTACGGCGTAGCACTGCGCCTGAATGCCCATATGCAGCGCAATAAACAGCGCGCGCTCGCAGTGGAAGCGCTGGGTGATGATGATGAAGTCGTTGGTATCGAAGACTTTACGCGTGCGCACGATGGAGTCCAGGGTGCGGAAGCCCGCGTAGTCGAGCACGATGTCGGCCGGATCGACGCCTGCGGCAATCAAATCTTTCCGCATCGTCACCGGTTCGTTATAGCTTTGCAGGGCATTATCGCCGCTCAGCAGCAGGTAGTTCACCTTGCCGCTGTTGTAGGCGTTCAGCGCGCCCTGAATGCGGTAGCGGTAATACTGGTTGATCACCCCTGTGCGGTAATACTTGGCGGTGCCGAGCACCACGCCCACCTGGCGATAGGGCAGGTCCTGCAGGTCATCAAAGATGTAGGGGGCGGTTTTCCAGCTCATCCAGCGGTCGAGACCCAGCACGATAAACAGCAGTATGCCGACCAGGACAGACAGGCTGTAAAAAACGCGCTTTAACATGGAGATGGCTCGTTCGTGGATGAAATTTAACTCAGGCTACTTTACCCGCCTGGTTAGCGCAAGAAACAGCGACTCAACTGAGGGGTTTTTCAGCAACGTGGCGGACATTTCTGTCCGCCGGAAGGTTTACGCCAGCAGGACGCGGTCTATCGTCGTGCAGCCTAACGCCTTGAGCGTCGCGGCGGTGGCATCCCACTGAATCAGTGGCGCATCGGCTTTTTCTGCCAGAATGGCGCGCTGAATGTCCGGATAATCGTAGCCGTTCAGGCTCAGCAGGTTGAGCGCGCCCTGCAGCGGCGGCAGCGTTGGGTTAAACGCGGCGTTTTCCGCATAGCTGCCGGTAAAGATTCGGCCATCGCGGCACTGCAGCGCCACGCCGCTCGGCGATTTACTGTACGGCGTATGGCTCCTGTTCGCCGCATGAATGGCCGCCTGGCTCAGGTCATCGCCGGACGGGGCGAAACCGTGATCCTGCTCGTCCATCAGCAGCGTTTTGATCTCAAGATCTTTCGGGCCGAAGGCGTCCGGCAGGTAATCTCCCAGCGTATGCGGCGCGCGGCCCGGCAGGTTGATGCGCAGCTGCAGCCCGCTGTTCAGCTCGTTCATAAACTGGCGGCAGTGGCCGCAGGGAGTGTAGTTAACGGTAATAGCGCTCAGGGCTTTCTCTCCGCGCAGCCAGGCGTGGCTGATGGCGCTTTGCTCCGCGTGAACGGTCTGCTGCATGGTTGCGCCGAGGAACTCCATGTTCCCGCCGAAGTACCAGGTTCCGCTGACGCCGCGGGCAATGGCGCCGACGTTGAAGTGGGAAAGATCGGCCCGGGCGCAGGCGGCAGCCAGGGGCAGCAGTGCGAAAGCCAGCGCGTCTTCATCCAGCCCCGTTGCCTGTTTCAGCACCGTGACCTGCTCCGCCGTCAGCAGGGCGGGGAAATGTGCATCGGCCAGAACGGGAGCCAGGGCTGACTGCAAATTCTCTGCAAGCTGAGCGAAGGCAGCTTGAAAACGTGGGTGCATGGCGTTTGCCTCATAAAGGTTAATGGATCGGTAGTTTACGGAGCCGCCAGGGCTTTATATGTGATCCACTTCTCATTATGTATGCAACTTATGAAATCAAAATGAAATTTGCGCGACGCATCGCAAATTTTAGCCCATCACCGCCAGAATCAGCGGAAAAATGAACGGGGCGAGCAGGGAGGTGATAATCCCGCAGATCACCAGCGCCAGCGAGCTAAATGCCCCTTCCTGATAGTCCAGCTCCGCACAGCGGGCGGTACCCAGCGCGTGCGAGGCGGTGCCCATCGACAGCCCGCGCGCCGCTTTGGTGTGAATACGCATCCCGTTCAGCAGGGTGTGGCCAAACACCGCGCCGAGAATGCCGACGAAAATCACGCACATCGCGCTGATGGCCGGAATACCGCCGAGGCTGCCGCCTACCGCCATCGCGATAGGCGTGGTCACTGATTTAGGCAGGATAGAGGCGGCAATTTGCGGGGAGGCCCCCATCAGCAGCGCCACCGACGTGCCGGTGATCATCGCCACCAGGCTTCCCACAAAACAGATGGTAATGATGGACTTCCAGCGGGCGCGGATCTGGTGCAGCTGCTCATATAAAGGAAAGGCAAGCGCTACAACGGCAGGCTGCAGCAGGTCGTTTAAAATTTTGCTGCCCGCAAAATAGCGCTCATAAGGAATGCCGGTGAGCAGCAGGAAGGGAATAATCACCACCATCGCCACCAGCAGGGGGTTCAGCAAGGGCATTTTAAACCGTGCGGCAAGCTTGCGCGCGGCAAAGAATACCAGCAGGGTTAACGGCAGTGACCACCAGATATTAGCCATCATTTTTTTGTTTTCTCCCCGACCACTTTACGTTCGCCATGTACCAGATGAGAACTCCAGCTCACCACCAGGAAAACCACCAGCGTGCTGACCGCACAGGAAACGACAATCGGGCCGAACTGGGCCTTGAGCAAATCAAAATACTGCATGACTCCCACGCCGATAGGCACGAACAGCAGCGCCATGTAGCGGATAAGGACGAAGCAGCCAGGGTTGACCCACTTTGCAGGCAGAATTTGCAGCGCCAGTAAAACAAAGAGGATCAGCATACCGATAATGCTGCCGGGAATGGTGATAGGCAGCAGCGACGCGATGAAAATGCCGGCATACAGGCAGGCGTAAATCAGGACGAATGCGCGCAGATATTGCCAGATAATGTTCAATGATTTGCTCATGGTGAAAGTCCTTGATGAAACGCATTCATCATACAATTAAACCTGAAAATGTGCCATGGATCACATCATGAATTTTGAGCATACCAGACATTCCGGAATGGAACGTCGGGCTTTCCACACACAAACAGAGCAGATACTATAGCGCGTCTTTTTTCACAGGTACTGTTATGCGAGTTTTACTGGCCCCAATGGAAGGCGTGCTCGACTCTCTCGTGCGCGAGCTGCTTACCGAGGTGAACGATTACGATCTCTGCGTGACGGAGTTTTTGCGCGTGGTCGATATGCTGTTGCCGGTAAAATCCTTCTTCCGTCTGTGCCCCGAGCTGCACAACCAGAGCCGGACCCCCTCCGGCACGCTGGTACGAATTCAGCTGCTCGGCCAGTACCCTGAATGGCTGGCGGAAAACGCCGCCCGCGCGGTTGAGCTGGGCTCTTACGGGGTGGATCTCAACTGCGGCTGCCCGTCGAAGCTGGTGAACGGCAGCGGCGGCGGGGCGACGTTGCTGAAAGATCCTGAGCTGATTTACCGCGGCGCGAAAGCCATGCGTGAGGCCGTGCCCTCGCATTTGCCGGTGACGGTTAAGGTGCGCCTGGGGTGGGACAGCGACGCCCGACAGTTTGAAATTGGCGATGCGGTGCAGCAGGCCGGGGCCACCGAGCTGGTGGTGCATGGCCGCACTAAAGAAGACGGCTACAAAGCCGAGCGCATTAACTGGCGGGCGATTGGTGAGATCCGCAAACGACTCGCTATTCCGGTGATCGCCAACGGTGAAATCTGGGATTACGAGAGCGCGCAGGCGTGCCTGAAAGCCACCGGCTGCGATGCGGTGATGATCGGCCGCGGCGCGCTGAACGTGCCGAACCTCAGCCGTGTAGTGAAATATAACGAACCGCGGATGCCGTGGGCAGACGTTGTCACGCTGCTGCAAAAATACAGCCGTCTGGAAAAGCAGGGCGATACCGGTTTGTATCACGTCGCGCGAATTAAACAGTGGCTGAGCTATTTACGCAAAGAGTACAGCGAAGCGCTGGGGTTATTTCATGAGATCCGCACGCTGCAAACGTCGGCTGATATTGCGCGGGTTATACAGTCAAAATAATTAGTATTTATATTTAAATATAAATAATTCGCTCGGTGAATATTTTGCCGAGTATGTAAGTGTATGACAATTTGCGGATTGCCACGCGTTACTAAAAAATGGAATGCCATCAAGCGTAAGTTGCGCCTTTATTTTTTCTGAGTGCATGGCGTAATGAAACGTTTTCTTATTTTATCTCTGAGTGCTCCCCTTGTTTTTATGCTGGCTGCCTGCGCACCGGAACATTCCACGGTGTCGCCAATTCAAACGCAAACGACAGCCGCGTCCGTTAATACCCAACTTCGTCATGCGGACTGGCCGAAAAATGAATGGTGGAAAGAATATAACGACCCGCAGTTAAATTCGCTTATTGCCAAAGCCATAGCGGATGCTCCCGATATGCAAATTGCCCGGCAGCGCATTACGCTTGCCGAAGCGCAGGCCAGAGCCGCTATCGCAGCCGATGGCCCTCAAATGGATTTTTCTGCGGATGTTGAACGGCAAAAAATGTCGGCAGAGGGGCTGATGGGGCCATTTGCCCTCACCGACCCGGCGGCGGGCACCACCGGCCCATGGTATACCAACGGCACCTTTGGCCTGACGGCGGGCTGGGATCTCGATCTGTGGGGGAAAAATCGCGCCCGGATTGCAGCGCGTATCGGTAAAGTGAATGCGCAAAAAGCGGAGCTGAAGCAGACCCGCCAGCTGCTTTCAACCAGCGTTGCGCGCCTTTACTGGGCGTGGCAGACCCAGGCCGAAGCAGGGGATGTCCTTTCCCGGATTAAACAGGAACAGGAAAATATTATCGACGCCGATCGCGAACTGTATCAGCACGGTATCACCTCCTCGGTTGAGGGCGTCGAAACCGATATCCACGCCAGCAAGACTGATGAACAGCTGGCTGACGTAAAGGGCAAAATGAAGGCCATTGAAGCGCGTCTGGAGGCGCTGACCGGCACCCCGGCAACACATCTGACGCGCCACCCGTTGCCTGCAGCAGAAGCCTCGTTACCGTCAACGCTGGGATATGAACTGCTGGCTCGCCGACCGGATCTGCAGGAAGCGCACTGGTATATCGAAGCCTCCATGAGCGAGGTGGAGGCCGCCAGAGCGGCGTTCTATCCTGACGTGAACCTGATGGCGTTCTTACAGCAGGATGCCCTGCACCTGAGCGATCTGTTCCGCTCTTCAGCCCAGCAGATGGGCGTGACCGCCGGACTGACGCTGCCGATCTTCGACAGCGGCAGGCTGAACGCTAATCTGGATATCGCCCAGGCGCAGAATAACCTCTCGGTCGCGAACTACAACAAAGCGGTGGTGGAGGCGGTCAATCAGGTGGCGCGTACGGCAAGTGAAGTTGAAACCCTGACGGCAAAAAATCGTCACCAGCAGCAGGTCGAAAAAGACGCGGCGCGCGTGGTGGCGCTGGCGCAGGCGCGTTTTAGCGCAGGTATCATTGCGGGCTCGCGGGTCAGCGAAGCCAGAATCCCGGCGCTTGAAGAACATCTCGAAGGCGTGATGCTGAAAGGCCAGTATCTCGATGCCACGCTGCAGCTGACTTCAGCGCTGGGCGGCGGCTATCGTCATGGCTAAAAAGGGCCATTATCTATACTTACCTCTTTGTAGTTTTTCAGGAGGTGAGTATGACCAGAGTAGCGATTGTAACCGCATCGGATTCCGGGATTGGTAAAACCACGGCGCTGATGCTGGCAGAGCGCGGGTTTGATATTGGCGTCACCTGGCATTCGGATGAAAAAGGGGCGCTGGAAACCTGCCGTGAAGTTGAAGCGCGTGGGCAGCGCGCAGAGGCTATCCATCTTGATTTAAGCACGCTCCCGGACGGCGCTGAAGCTATTGAAACGCTGATTGCGCGCTTCGGCCGGCTGGACGTGCTGGTTAACAATGCCGGAGCGATGACCAAAGCGCCATTCCTTGAGATGGCGTTTGACGACTGGCGGAACATCTTTACCGTCGACGTGGACGGCGCGTTTCTCTGCTCGCAGATTGCGGCACGACAGATGGTGAAGCAGGGGGAAGGGGGGCGGATTGTGAACATCACTTCAGTGCATGAGCACACGCCGCTGCCTGATGCCAGCGCCTATACTGCGGCGAAACATGCGCTCGGCGGCTTAACCAAATCAATGGCGATGGAGCTGGTGAAGCACAAGATTCTGGTGAATGCCGTCGCGCCGGGGGCCATTGCCACGCCGATGAACGATATGGACGACAGCGAAGTGAAGGAAGGGTCAATGCCGGAAATCCCGCTGGCAAGGCCGGGCCACACCAAAGAAATCGCCAGCCTGGTGGCGTGGCTGTGTGACAGCGACGCCAGCTATACCACAGGGCAATCGTTTATCGTCGACGGGGGCTTTATGCTGGCGAACCCGCAGTTTAAGCCGGAGGGGTAAGTTTCCCCTCACCCCGGCCCTCTCCCCAGAGGGGAGAGGGTGTATCTAGTTCCCTCTCCCCTCTGGGGAGAGGAGTAGGGTGAGGGGTAGTAGACCGCACTCACTCTTCATCCCGCCTCTTTTCCCGTTGCCGCATCCACAGCCTGACCCCGATCACCGCCACAACCACCAGAATCAACCACGCCCAGTGCTTCAGGTGCTGGTCAAGATTATGCAGCCACGGGCCAATCACCTCGCCGCCCACGTAACCGAGCGTCGTGAAAATTAGCGCCCAGGCTATCGCGCCAAGAATATTCAGCGGCAGGAAAATTTTCGGAGGCAGTCGACTGGCACCAATCAGTATCGGCCCGATAATTCTAAAGCCGTACATAAAGCGGGTGCCAATCACGAACAGGTAAGGGTGACGCTGGATCAGGCGCTGCGCGCGGTTGATTTTCTTTTTGTGTTTAGCGAAACGCTTGAGCAGCGTCGGGCCAAAGCGCAGCCCCAGGAAGTAGAGCAACTGATCGCCAATCATGCCGCCTAGCGCGACCGCGGCGACGACCAGCGGAAACTTCAGTAAGCCCTGATGCGCGGCGACGCCGCCCAACAGCGTGATGGTTTCACCTTCCGCCACGCTGCCGATGACCAGCGCGGCATATCCATATTGTTCAATGAGTGCGTTAATATCCATTACGTAACGGTTATCTCCCTCTGCGTACCTCGTTTAATCATATACCTCATGAATCAACCGCGCGGCAATCAACGGAAATTTCCCACTGTACATAAAATAATCTAAAGCCTGCATTATACTTAAGGTATCGCTGACGGGCCGACAACAAGGGGGCGCTATGAACCATGTCTGGGGACTTTTCTCCCATCCCGATCGTGAAATGCATGTCATCAAAAGTGAGAACGAAACGGTCTCGCATCATTACACCCACCATGTGCTGCTGATGGCCGCGGTGCCGGTAATATGCGCGTTTATTGGCACAACACAAATCGGCTGGAACTTCGGCGACGGTACCGTGGTTCAGCTCTCCTGGTTTACCGGGCTTTATCTGGCCGTTCTCTTCTATGGCCTGATGCTGGCAGGGGTGGCGGTCATGGGGCGCGTCATTCACTGGATGGCGCGTAACTACCCACAGCGCCCATCGCTGGCACACTGTATGGTCTTTGCCGGATACGTCGCGACCCCGCTGTTCTTAAGCGGTATTGTTGCGCTCTATCCACTGGTCTGGCTGTGCGCGCTGATCGGTACTGTTGCGCTCTTTTACACCGGTTATCTGCTGTATCTGGGCGTTCCTACCTTCCTCAATATTAATAAAGAAGAGGGCCTGAGCTTCTCCGGATCCACGCTTGCCATCGGGGTGCTGGTACTGGAGGTGTTACTGGCACTGACGGTTATTCTTTGGGGTTATGGATACCGTCTCTTCTAAGCTCACTGCATTGCTGGCGTAAATGCCAGCAATGCAGCATCTGTTCACGATTATCCGCTGGCGACAAAGCACGGTGACCGCTATGATGCCGAAGCCAGCCTGTGTTTATCCGTTGACACAGGCGGTGTACGTCATTACGTGCGTGAATAATTATCAGAAGTCTCACCATGCTGAAATTTCGAGTCTCTTTACTTAGCCTGGCAATGCTGCTGGGCGCGTCCGCTGCCGTGCCAGCCGTCGCCAAAACGCCCGCGGTGACCACCGCTGCTGCCCAGCCGCAAATCGCGTCCGGCAGCGCGATGATTGTTGATCTCAACACCAATAAGGTGATTTACGCCAGCCACCCGGATCTGGTGCGCCCGATCGCTTCCATAACCAAATTAATGACCGCGATGGTGGTGCTTGATGCTCGCCTGCCGCTGGACGAAAAGCTGAGAGTGGATATCAGCCACACGCCGGAGATGAAAGGGATCTACTCTCGCGTGCGCCTGAACAGTGAAATCAGCCGTAAAAATATGCTGCTGCTGGCGCTGATGTCTTCCGAAAACCGCGCGGCGGCAAGCCTGGCGCACCACTACCCTGGCGGTTACGATGCCTTTATCCGCGCGATGAACGCCAAAGCCAAAGCGCTGGGGATGAGCAATACTCATTTTGTTGAACCGACGGGTCTGTCGATTAACAACGTCTCCACGGCTCGCGATCTGACGAAACTGCTGATTGCCAGCAAGCAGTACCCGCTGCTCGGCCAGCTCAGCACCACCCGTGAAGACATTGCGACATTCTCGAATCCGTCTTACACCCTGCCGTTCCGCAACACAAACCATCTGGTGTACCGTGAGAACTGGAATATTCAGTTAACCAAAACCGGGTTTACCAATGCGGCAGGCCACTGCCTGGTGATGCGCACCGTGTTTAACGGCAAGCCGGTGGCGCTGGTGGTGATGGATGCCTTCGGGAAATATACCCACTTCGCGGATGCGAGCCGCCTGCGGACCTGGATTGAGACCGGGAAAGTGCAGCCCGTTCCGGCTGCGGCATTGACCTATAAAAAGCAGAAAGCGGAGCAGATGGCGACGGCGCAGAACGATTAGGTAAAAGCAAAACGGTAACGCATGTTACCGTTTTTTATGTTTTCTCCCTCTCCCTGTGGGAGAGGGCCGGGGTGAGCAGCTGCGTTTATTCCGGCAGCGTCCAGTCCCCGTCGTTGAGCGGGCGCTGCATAATCACCGTATCCCGCCAGTCGCCTTTCTTATACCCCACGCTGCGAAGCTGACCGACAATCTCGAAGCCGTGCTTTTTATGCAGCCGTAACGAGCCGGCATTATTATTGCCATCTCCCACAACGGCAATCATCTGCCGCCACGGGCCCTGTTCGCAGCGTGCGATCAGCGCGCTTAGCAACGTTGAGCCAAAACCGCGTCCGGTGATGCTGGCATCGACGTAAATCGACTCTTCCAGAGTATAGCGATAGGCCTGACGCGGTCGGTAAGGGGTGGCGTAGCAGTAGCCCACGACGATGCCGCGATAGAGCGCGATTAGCCACGGTAAACCGTTCTCGGCCACGCTTTTCATGCGCTGACGCATTTCGTCGATGGTGGGAGGGACTTCTTCGAACGACGCGCGCCCGTGAAGCACATGCCAGGCATAGATGGCGGCGATGGCATGCACATCATCGGGAAGGGCGTCGCGCACTTCCAGTTCGGTTTCGGATAAAACATCAACAGCCGACATGACGCGCCTGCTCCTCGTTAGCGAATGCCGGAGAAACGTTTCTCCGGCGACAGACCGCTACTCTATTACGATTAAGGCGCGCTAAACAATCTCTCAAATTTGGCTGTAGGGTTTAATCAGACGCTTGCGTGATGGGCTGCTCCACGTCCGCACTTTCTTGCCAGTATTTCTTCCGCGTTGTTTTCCCTATGCCGGGGTTCATGCTGTTTGTAGGGTCATTCTCGCGATAAAACTTCTTAAGAGCGTCAGGAGCTTTATAAAGATGCCCGACGTTGTGTTCCGCAGGATATTGTGCGCCGCGCTCGCGCAGCAGGGCGAGCATCTGCTCCTTCAGTTCGTGAGCATCTACCCCTTTTTTGACGATGTAGTCCTGATGGAAGACGTAGCACATAAAGTGGCCGTAATAGAGCTTGTGCACCAGCTTGCTGTCGATTTCCGGCGGCAGGTGCTCAAACCATTCGGTGTCGTTGCGTCGCAGGGCGATATCCAGCGCCAGAATATCCTCCACCTCTTCGGAATGCACCGCCTGGTAACGGATAGCGGCACCCGCCGCGGCGAAGCGGTGCAGGAAGGCTTTGCTGCCTTCTTCCGGCGTGCAGGCAAAGAAATCACCCTCAGCCGTTTTGAAGAACTCTGTCAGCCAGCTCTGCGCTTCGGCGATTCCGTCCCCGGCCATTTTCAGCAGCAGGTGATGTTCGTACCTATCGCGCCAGGTTTTCATTCGCTCCGGCAGATGCGCCGGGAAAACGTTGCCCAGCTTCTGCATAAAGCGGTCGGTAAAGTGGGGCTTGAACAGCGATACTTTCTCCAGCATCGCGTCGGTGCGGCCCTTCATGGTGAAGAAGAACGGCATTTTGTCGGTGCCAAGCTTATCGATCATCAGGAAGGTGTCTTTCCCGTAGCGCTCCGCGATGTCGTAAATATCCCGATGCATGTACTCGCCCGCCACCGGCAGGTGGGTGAATGCGCCGAGAATATGGCGACGAATTTCGGTCAGAACCTCAGGCTGATTGGTGCCGATGTAAAATACCTGCTGCTTTTTCTCCGCCGGGAAGGTGTCGAGGCGCACCGCAAAAACGGCCAGCTTGCCCGCGCAGCCGGAAGATTCAAACAGGCGATCCGGGTCGGCGTTGTAGCGCGCCGGGGTATCGGCCTCGATATCGCGCACGCGGGTGATGTAATCATGGTCATGGGCGTGGCGACCGTCGTGCTGCACGTCTTCGTCCCGCACGCGGTCGTCGTCGAGCTTGCTGAGGATCTGTTCCGGCGTTACGCCCAGATCGATGCCCAGGTGGTTCACCAGCGTCAGCTTGCCGTTTTCGTCGATACGGGCAAACAGTGACATTTCGGTGTAGGCCGGGCCGCGCTGTACCAGCGAGCCGCCGGAGTTATTGCAGATCCCACCGACCACCGAGGCGCCAATGCAGGAGGAGCCGATCACCGAGTGCGGCTCGCGGCCCAGCGGCTTAAGCGCTTTTTCCAGCGAGTAGAGCGTGGTGCCCGGGAACGCGAGCACCTGCTCGCCTTTGTCCAGCAGGTGCAGCTTGTCGAGGCGCAGGGTACTGATAATCACGATATCGCGATCGTAATCGTTGCCGTTCGGCGTAGACCCTTCGGTCAGGCCGGTGTTGGCCGCCTGCATTAAAATAATCTTGTCGGCGGCAACGCAGGCGCTCAGCACGCGCCACAGCTCCAGCAGCGTGCCGGGGAAGACCACCGCCAGCGCGTCGCCCTGGCCGGAGCGGAAACCCTTACGGTAGCGGGCGGTTTTGGCCGGGTCGGTAAGCAGGTGAGAGGAGCCAACCAGGCGCGACAGTTCGTTAATAAAAGTATTGTTATCGTCAGTTCGAACAGAAGTCATCTTCCACTCCTTGTGGTGGGGCAAATTTCTCGCTGTAAAGCATAGCGCGATTAACTGTTCAGCGGTCGAGTATTCATGAGAAAAATCAGAGAATAACCCTGCAACGTTCAGAGGGTTTGTGGCACACTGCGCTTTTCGCACGGTCTGGCCGGGTGCTTCCCACGGTTATTGATGAGAGAGAATAACAACATGAAATGGCTATGTTCTGTAGGTGTCGCCGTCAGCCTGGCGCTGCAACCTGCGCTGGCAGAGGATTTGTTTGGTAATCACCCGCTCACGCCTGAAGCCCGCGACGCGTTCGTCACGGAGTTGCTTAAGAAGATGACGGTCGATGAAAAAATCGGCCAGCTGCGTCTGATCAGCGTCGGCCCGGATAACCCGAAAGAGGCCATCCGCGAGATGATCAAAGAGAACCAGGTGGGCGCAATTTTTAACACCGTCACCCGCCAGGATATCCGCGCCATGCAGGATCAGGTGATGGAACTCAGCCGCCTGAAAATCCCGCTGTTCTTCGCCTATGACGTGGTGCACGGCCAGCGTACCGTCTTCCCGATCAGCCTCGGCCTGGCCTCCTCGTTTAACCTCGACGCGGTGAAAACCGTCGGTCGCGTGTCGGCCTATGAAGCGGCGGACGACGGCCTGAACATGACCTGGGCGCCGATGGTGGACGTCTCGCGCGACCCGCGCTGGGGCCGCGCCTCGGAAGGCTTCGGTGAAGACACTTATTTAACGGCCACGATGGGCAAAACCATGGTGGAAGCGATGCAGGGCAAGAGCCCGGCGGACCGCTACTCGGTGATGACCAGCGTTAAGCACTTCGCGGCCTACGGTGCCGTTGAGGGCGGTAAAGAGTACAACACCGTCGACATGAGCCCGCAGCGCCTGTTCAACGACTACATGCCGCCGTACAAGGCAGGGCTGGACGCGGGCAGCGGCGCGGTGATGGTGGCGCTGAACTCGCTGAACGGCACGCCTGCGACCTCCGATTCCTGGCTACTGAAAGACGTCCTGCGTGACCAGTGGGGCTTTAAAGGCATCACCGTTTCCGACCACGGCGCGATTAAAGAGCTGATCAAACACGGCACCGCCTCCGACCCGGAAGACGCGGTGCGCGTGGCGCTCAAGTCCGGCATCAACATGAGCATGAGCGACGAGTACTACAGCAAATACCTGCCGGGGCTGGTGAAGAGCGGCAAGGTAACGATGGCGGAGCTGGACGATGCCGCGCGCCACGTGCTGAACGTGAAATATGACATGGGGCTGTTTAACGATCCGTACAGCCACCTGGGACCGAAAGACTCTGACCCGGCGGACACCAACGCCGAAAGCCGCCTGCACCGTAAAGAGGCGCGTGAAGTGGCGCGCGAAAGTCTGGTGCTGCTGAAGAACCGCCTCGACACGCTGCCGCTGAAAAAATCCGGCACCATTGCTGTAGTCGGCCCGCTGGCTGACAGCAAGCGCGACGTGATGGGGAGTTGGTCTGCTGCAGGCGTGGCCGATCAGTCCGTCACCGTCCTGACCGGCATCAAGAGCGCCGTCGGCGAAAATGCCAAAGTGGTGTACGCCAAAGGGGCGAACGTCACCGACGACAAAGACATCGTCACGTTCCTCAACCAGTACGAGGAAGCGGTGAAGGTCGATCCGCGCACGCCGAAGGAGATGATCGACGAAGCGGTCAACGCGGCGAAGCAGTCTGACGTCGTTGTCGCGGTCGTGGGGGAAGCGCAGGGCATGGCGCACGAAGCCTCCAGCCGTACCGACATCACCATCCCGCAGAGCCAGCGCGATCTGATCGCCGCCCTGAAAGCGACCGGCAAGCCGCTGGTGCTGGTGCTGATGAACGGTCGTCCGCTGGCGCTGGTGAAAGAGGACCAGCAGGCTGACGCCATTCTGGAAACCTGGTTCGCCGGTACCGAAGGCGGTAACGCCATCGCCGACGTATTGTTTGGTGATTACAACCCGTCTGGCAAGCTGCCGATGTCCTTCCCGCGCTCCGTCGGGCAGATCCCGGTTTACTATAGCCACCTGAACACCGGCCGCCCGTACAATGCCGACAAGCCGAACAAGTACACGTCTCGTTACTTCGACGAAGCTAACGGCCCTCTGTATCCGTTTGGTTACGGCCTGAGCTACACCACCTTCAAGGTCTCTGAGGTGAAAATGTCGGCGCCGAGCCTGAAGCGTGACGGCAAGGTCACCGCCAGCGTGGAGGTGACCAACACCGGCAAGCGCGAAGGGGCAACGGTGATTCAGATGTACGTGCAGGATGTTACTGCCTCGATGAGCCGTCCTGTGAAGCAGCTGCGCGGCTTTGAGAAGGTCAACCTTAAGCCTGGCGAAACCAAAACCATCAGCTTCCCGATTGACGTGGATGCGCTGAAGTTCTGGAACCAGCAGATGAAATATGATGCGGAACCGGGCAAGTTTAACGTCTTTATCGGGGTGGATTCCGCCCGCGTGAATAAAGGCGAGTTCGAGCTGCTGTAACCTTTCCCTCCTTTGCATCCCCCGTCCACCGGGGGATGCGTCTTACCTTATGCTAAAAAGGCATTTTGCCGGGTAAATCCGCCGTTTTAAGCTACGCTTTTCTCTCAAGCCTCTGAAAAAGGCAGCAAAAAAATGAGGATAGTGGAATGACGATTAAATCGGGGATGGTAGTTTCTGCGGCGCTATTCGCGGCGCTAAGCCTGCCGCTACAGGCGGCGGAGCCGGTAAAAGTGGGATCAAAGATCGATACCGAGGGCGCGCTGCTCGGGAACATTATTCTCCAGGTGCTGGAAAGCCACGGCGTGAAAACCGTCAATAAAGTTCAGCTGGGCACCACGCCCGTCGTGCGCGGCGCGATTACCTCCGGCGAGCTGGATATCTACCCGGAATACACCGGCAACGGCGCGTTCTTCTTTAAAGAAGAGAACGATCCGGCATGGAAAAACGCCAAAGCTGGCTATGAAAAAGTCAAAAAACTCGACGCGGAACAGAACAAGCTGGTCTGGCTGACACCGGCCCCGGCCAACAATACCTGGACGATCGCCGTGCGTAAGGACGTGGCGGAGAAAGGGAAGCTCACCTCGCTTGCGGATCTTAGCCGCTATCTGAAAGAGAAGGGTGACTTCAAGCTCGCGGCATCCGCGGAGTTTATCGAGCGCCCTGATGCGCTCCCGGCGTTCGAAAAAGCGTACGACTTCAAGCTCGACCAGGCGCAGCTGCTCTCGCTGGCGGGCGGAGATACGGCGGTCACCATCAAGGCGGCGGCGCAGCAAACTTCCGGCGTTAACGCGGCGATGGCCTACGGCACCGACGGCCCGGTCGCGGCGCTGGGCCTGCAAACCCTGACCGATCCCAAAGGCGTTCAGCCGATTTACGCTCCAACCCCGGTTGTGCGTGAGGCGGTTCTGAAAGCCTACCCGGATATTGCGCAATGGCTCAAGCCGGTCTTCGAAAAGCTGGATGAAAAAACGCTGCAACAGCTGAATGCCAGCATTGCCGTCGAGGGACTGGATGCCAAAAAAGTGGCCGCCGACTTCCTGAAACAACAAGGGCTTGTGAAGTAACGGGAAAGGGCTGTGCCAATAAAATGTCATAACCGCGTACTGCTGCTGCTGGCCTGCGTGGCCATCGCGGCGGTCGCGTTACCGTTTGTGAACGTCGCGCCTAACCGCCTGATGTCGGGGGAAGGGCGCGCGCTCTGGGACGTATGGCCGTTCACGCCGTGGTGGCTGGCGGCTGCGCTGGCCGCGTGGGTTGCACTGTCGCTCTGGCAAGGACGAGCGGCGCAGTGGCTGACGCTGCTGCTCTCGGAAGTTCTCTTTATCGCGCTGTTCTGGAGCGCGGGGCTGGCGGCAACGCATATGGCCTCGGCGGAAAGCCCGCTGGCGAGAACCACGCCAGGCAGCGGCCTGTGGCTCTGGCTGGCGCTGTGTTTGCTGGCGAGCAGCGATGCGATTCGTCGTCTCATCGCCAGCGCCGTCTGGCGCTGGGTGCTCAATGCGCAGATATGGTGTATTCCGCTGCTGTTATTGTTCAGCGGTGAACTGAACAACCTCTCGCTGTTAAAAGAGTACGCCAACCGTCAGGAGGTGTTTGATGATGCCCTGGCGCAACATCTGACGATCCTTTTCGGCACGCTGATCCCGGCGCTGCTGGTCGGGATACCGCTCGGCATGTGGTGTTATCGTCATCCCTCACGTCAGGGTAGCATCTTTGCCGTGCTCAACGTCATCCAGACCATTCCCTCCGTTGCGCTGTTTGGCCTGCTGATTGCCCCCCTGGCCGGGCTGGTGAAGTCGTTTCCCGCGCTGGGCGCGGTGGGTATCGCCGGAACGGGGTTAACGCCCGCGCTGATTGCGCTGGTACTGTACGCGCTGCTCCCGCTGGTGCGCGGCGTGGTCGCGGGCTTAAGCCAGGTTGCCCCGGATGTGCTGGAAAGCGCCCATGCGATGGGGATGAGCGCGCGACAGTGTTTCTGGAAGATACAGCTCCCGCTGGCGCTGCCCCTTCTGCTGCGCAGCCTGCGGGTGGTGGCGGTCCAGACCGTTGGCATGGCGGTGATTGCCGCGCTGATTGGCGCGGGCGGCTTTGGCGCGCTGGTGTTCCAGGGGCTGCTGAGCAGCGCCCTCGATCTGGTGTTGTTAGGCGTGGTTCCCACCATTGCGCTGGCGGTTGTCGTCGACGCGCTGTTTGCCTTATGGCTCGCGCTGCTCAGGAGAAGAGCCAATGATTGAATTTCACGATGTCAGTAAAACCTTTGCCGGCCGCCCGGCGGCAAGCCATCTGAACCTGAACTTTGCCGAGGGGGCGTTTTCCGTGCTGATTGGCACGTCGGGCTCGGGAAAATCCACCACGCTGAAGATGATCAACCGGCTGGTTGAGCATGACAGCGGGTTAATTCGCTTTGCCGGGGAAGAGATCCGCAGCCTGCCTGTGCTGGAGCTGCGCCGCCGGATGGGCTATGCCATTCAGTCTATCGGCCTGTTTCCGCACTGGACGGTGGCGCAGAACATCGCCACCGTGCTGCAGCTGGAGAAATGGTCGCGGGCTAAAATCGCTGACCGCGTTGATGAACTGATGTCTCTGCTGGGGCTGGAGCCCGCGCTGCGCGACCGCTATCCGCACCAGCTCTCCGGTGGGCAGCAGCAGCGCGTGGGCGTGGCGCGCGCGCTGGCGGCTAACCCGCAGGTGCTGCTGATGGATGAACCCTTTGGCGCGCTGGATCCGGTTACGCGCGGGGCGCTGCAGGCGGAGATGACCCGCATTCACCGCATTCTTGGTCGAACCATCGTCCTCGTGACGCACGATATAGATGAAGCCCTGCGCCTGGCCGACCATCTTGTGCTGATGGATCACGGCGAGGTGGTGCAGCAGGGCGCGCCGCTTGCGCTGCTGACCAGCCCGAAGAATGACTTTGTACGCGAGTTTTTTGGCCGCAGCGAGCTGGGCGTCAGGCTGCTCTCCCTGCGGACGGTCGGGGACTATATGCGCCGGGAGAATGCACCGCCCGACGGGGAACCGCTACAGGAGCAGATGAGCCTGCGGGATGCCCTCTCCGCGTTTGTCGCGCGCCGGTGCGAAGTTCTGCCCGTGGCGGATGTCCGGGGCGCGCCGTGCGGCAGCCTGCATTTTCGCGATCTGCTTGCCGGGGAGGTGACGCGTGAAGGCACTGCGTGATCCGCTCCTCTGGCTGGTAGCGCTCTTTGTTGCCTTACTGTTTCTGATGCCTCACAGCGCGGCGCTGTTTAACACCCTTTTCCCGGGGCTACCGCGGCCGGTGTATCAGCAGGAGAGCTTTATCAACCTCGCCCTGGCGCATCTCTGGCTGGTGGCGCTATCAAGCGTCATCGCAGTGGTGCTGGGAACAGGCGCGGGCATCGCGGTCACGCGACCAGCGGGCCGGGAGTTTCGTCCGCTGGTGGAGACGGTTGCGGCCATTGGGCAGACGTTTCCGCCGGTGGCGGTGCTGGCGATAGCGGTGCCGGTGATGGGTTTTGGCCAGCAGCCCGCGATTATTGCGCTGATTTTATACGGCGTGCTGCCCGTTCTGCAGGGCACGCTGGCGGGCGTTGCGGCGGTCCCGGCGTCTGTTTTAAGCGTGGCGGAAGGGATGGGGATGAGCCGCTGGCAGCGGCTGCGCAAGGTAGAGCTGCCGCTTGCGGCGCCGGTTATTATTGCCGGGATCCGTACGTCGGTGATTATTAACATCGGGACGGCGACCATTGCGTCTACGGTCGGTGCCAATACGCTGGGAACGCCGATCATCATCGGCTTAAGCGGGTTTAATACGGCTTATATTGTGCAGGGGGCGGTGCTGGTCGCGCTGGCGGCCATCGTCGTCGATCGCCTTTTTGAGCGGCTGGCGCTGTACCTCAGCCGACACCGCCACGAACGATAAACGAGTACCCGGCCAGCATCACGCCGCCGATACCGCTTACGGCCATCAGGACAAAAAGGGTAATAATGGCGAGTTTGGTTGCCTTCATCATGTGCTCCTGTTGTTAACGGAACAATTATACGGTGAAGCGCAGCTGTTAATGAACCATTAAATGCCGTTATGGCTCATCCGGGCCAAGGGAATAAACCGGATAACCATGCTCACGCCACTCCGTTAGCAGCTGTTGCTGCGTGGCGGACGGCACTTCGCCACACCAGACCAGCAGGGTCTGGCCGTCGAAAAGCTCGGGTTTGAGCTGCCCCAGCGAGTGCGCAAGGACATCCACGCGCCAGCCCTTTTGGGTGGCGATCCACGCTTCCAGCCACAGACGGGTGGTATCGTGCACGTTCCAGCCGACCACCAGCGCATCTTTTCCGGCCTTGTTCTTCGCCGAGGCAAGGCAGACGGCAATATAGTTGATCAGCACCCCGTCAAGCATGCTGAGCAGCGCCTGCAGGGTAGACTGCTGGCACTGCAGGCGTCGACGGAGCGGAATGAAAAGATGGGTGATGAGCGTTTTCGCCGGATAATCGCGACCCTGCTCTTTGATCCAGGCGCGCAGTCGCTGCAGATTACCCGCCTGAAGGAGCCGCAGCAGCGTTTCCTGCTGTTCACGCCAGAGGTTTTGCGTGTCCGGGTCGTCGTGGCTCAGCAGGGACTTCACTTTGCCGACCTGCACCCCGTTGTCGATCCAGCTTTTGATTTCGCGGATCCGGTCGATATCGGCATCGTTGAAAAGACGATGACCCCCGTCCGTTCTCTGCGGTTTGAGCAATCCATACCGCCGCTGCCACGCCCGTAGGGTAACGGGATTGATATCACAAAGGAGTGCTACTTCACCGATTGTGTAAAGCGCCATATTTGCCCCCTGGCTTACGCGTCCCCAGCTTAACTGTAGACCCACTTTGCCGAACCAGGAAGAGCTGATTAATTTTTAAACAAATAATGCGAAGCATGCGCGATGTGCAGAAAAAGGTGTGATAACGAACACGATTTTGCGCTTTTTTGGGGTGCTTCAAAGAAAGTTCAGCCGCATCCGTGTATGTTACGCGTTTTTTAGCGTGTGCGGTTTTGAGTATGTACGAGTTTAACCTGGTGCTGCTGTTGCTTCAGCAGATGTGCGTGTTTCTGGTCATTGCCTGGCTGATGAGCAAAACGCGTCTTTTCATCCCGCTGATGCAGGTCACCGTACGCCTGCCGCACAAGCTGCTCTGCTACGTCACCTTCTCTATTTTTTGCATCATGGGGACCTATTTTGGTCTCCATATCGAAGACTCTATTGCCAATACGCGCGCCATCGGCGCGGTGATGGGCGGGCTGCTGGGCGGCCCGGTCGTCGGTGGCCTTGTCGGTTTAACCGGTGGGCTGCATCGCTATTCCATGGGCGGGATGACGGCGCTCAGCTGCATGATCTCGACGATCGTCGAAGGGCTGCTCGGCGGCCTGGTGCACAGCTACATGATTAAGCGCGGTCGCCCGGACAAGGTGTTTAGCCCGCTTACCGCCGGGGCCATTACTTTTGTGGCTGAAATGGCGCAGATGGCAATCATTCTGCTGATTGCCCGCCCGTTCGAGGATGCGCTGCACCTGGTCAGCAATATTGCCGCCCCGATGATGGTGACAAACACGGTGGGCGCGGCGCTGTTTATGCGTATTCTGCTCGACAAGCGCGCCATGTTTGAGAAGTACACCTCGGCCTTTTCCGCCACGGCGCTGAAGGTTGCCGCCTCGACCGAGGGGATCCTGCGTCAGGGATTTAACGAAGAGAACAGCATGAAGGTCGCGCAGGTGCTCTATAAAGAGCTGGATATCGGCGCGGTGGCCATTACCGATCGCGAAAAGCTGCTGGCGTTTACCGGCACCGGAGACGATCACCATCTGCCGGGCAAACCGATCTCGTCGACCTATACGCTGCGCGCCATTGAAACCGGCGAAGTGGTATATGCCGACGGTAACGAAGTGCCTTACCGCTGCTCGCTGCATCCGCAGTGCAAGCTGGGCTCCACGCTGGTCATTCCGCTGCGCGGGGAAAATCAGCGGGTGATGGGCACCATCAAACTGTATGAGGCGAAAAACCGTCTGTTCAGCTCCATCAACCGCACGCTGGGGGAGGGGATCGCCCAGCTTCTTTCCGCGCAAATTCTGGCCGGGCAGTATGAACGGCAGAAAACCCTGCTGACGCAGTCTGAGATTAAGCTGCTGCATGCCCAGGTCAATCCGCATTTCCTGTTTAATGCCCTCAACACGCTCAAAGCGGTGATCCGCCGCGACAGCGATCAGGCCGCGCAGCTGGTGCAGTTTCTGTCGACCTTTTTCCGCAAAAACCTGAAGCGCCCGTCAGAAATCGTGACCCTGGCCGACGAAATTGAGCACGTGAATGCCTATCTGCAAATTGAGCAGGCGCGGTTTCAGTCCCGCCTGCAGGTGTCGCTCTCCGTTCCGGACGAGCTGGCGCATCAGCATCTTCCTGCATTTACCCTGCAGCCTATTGTGGAGAACGCCATCAAGCACGGTACCTCGCAGCTGCTGGGGACAGGAGAGGTCACCATCGCCGCCAGCCGTTTTAATCACCATCTGGTGCTGGATATTGAAGATAACGCCGGGCTTTACCAGCCTTCCAGCTCAGGTGGATTAGGGATGAGCCTGGTGGATAAACGCCTGCGCGCCCACTTTGGCGACGACTGTGGCATAACCGTTGCCTGCGAGCCTGACCGCTTTACCCGTATTACCGTTCGACTGCCGCTGGAGGAAAACGCATGTTAAGAGTGCTGATTGTGGATGACGAGCCGCTGGCACGGGAAAACCTGCGCGTTCTGCTGCAGGAGCAGCCAGACATTGAGATTGTGGGGGAGTGCGCCAACGCCATTGAGGCCATCGGTGCGGTGCACAAGCTGCGCCCGGACGTGCTGTTCCTCGACATTCAGATGCCGCGCATCAGCGGTCTGGAGATGGTCGGCATGCTCGACCCGGAGCATCGTCCCTACATCGTGTTTCTGACGGCGTTCGACGAATATGCCGTTAAGGCTTTTGAGGAGCACGCGTTTGATTATTTACTCAAGCCGATTGAAGAGAAGCGGCTGGAAAAAACGCTCACCCGTTTACGCCAGGAGCGAACCGTCCAGGACCTGACGCTGTTGCCGGAGAACCAGCAGCCGCTGAAATTTATCCCCTGCACCGGGCACAGCCGGATCTATCTTCTGCAGATGGATGATGTGGCATTTGTCAGCAGCCGCCTGAGCGGGGTGTTTGTCACCAGCGCGGAAGGGAACGAAGGGTTTACCGAGCTGACCCTGCGCACGCTGGAGAGCCGCACGCCGCTGATTCGCTGTCACCGTCAGTATCTGGTTAACATGGCGCACCTGAAGGAGATCCGCCTGGAAGATAACGGCCAGGCCGAGCTGGTGCTGCGCGCCGGGCAGACCGTCCCCGTCAGCCGCCGCTATCTGAAAAGTTTGAAAGAGGCGATTGGCCTGTAAAACTGGTACACTGCGCGCCATTGCATCATCGACATTCGAAGGCTCTATGCTAAGTAACGATATTCTTCGTAGCCTGCGCTACACCCTGAAAGCAAACAATAACGACATGGTGCGCATTCTTGCGCTGTCCGACATGGAATCCACGTCTGCAAATTTTGATACCTGGATGACCAAAGAGGACGAAGAGGGCTTCGTCCGCTGCCCGGACATCATTCTGTCGGGTTTTCTGAACGGACTGATTTACGATAAGCGTGGCAAAGATGACTCCGCGCCCGAGCTGGCGCTGGAGCGCCGCGTGAACAACAACACGGTGCTAAAAAAGCTGCGTATCGCCTTCTCGCTGAAAACGGACGATATCCAGGCGATCATGACCGAGCAGAAATACCGCGTGTCGATGCCGGAAATCACCGCCATGATGCGCGCGCCGGACCACAAAAACTACCGCGAGTGCGGCGACCAGTTTCTGCGTAATTTCCTGCGCGGGCTGACCCACCGGGTGCATCACCCGAAGGCGTAAATGCGGCATGGGTGCGGCATGATGCCCTCACCCCGGCCCTCTCCCACAGGGAGAGGGAGAACAAAAAAGCCGGAGATGATCTCCGGCTTTTTTGTTATTTCACCTGCTGGCCCGGCTTCGCGCCTTCGTCCGGGCTTAACAGGAAGATATCTTTCCCGCCTGGGCCGGCTGCCATCACCATCCCCTCGGAGATGCCGAAACGCATTTTGCGCGGCGCCAGGTTAGCGACCATCACGGTTTGACGGCCGATCAGCACCTGCGGGTCCGGATAGGCAGAACGAATGCCGGAGAAGACGTTGCGCTTCTCGCCGCCGAGATCCAGCGTCAGGCGCAGCAGCTTGTCAGAGCCTTCCACGAATTCTGCGTTTTCAATCAGGGCCACGCGCAGATCGACTTTAGCGAAATCATCAAAGGTGATGGTTTCCTGAATCGGATCGTCCGCCAGCGGGCCGGTCACCGGTGCTGCAGCCGCCTTCACCTCTTCTTTAGAGGCTTCGACCAGGGCTTCAACCTGCTTCATCTCGATGCGGTTGTACAGCGCCTTAAAGGTGTTCACCTTATGGCCGAGCAGCGGCTGCGCCATTGCATCCCAGGTCAGTTCGGTGTTCAGGAACGCCTCCGCGCGGGCTGCCAGCTGCGGCAGAACCGGCTTCAGGTACGTCATCAGCACGCGGAACAGGTTGATGCCCATGGAGCAGATGGCCTGCAGATCGGCATCGCGACCTTCCTGTTTGGCGACAACCCACGGTGCCTGCTCGTCCACATAGCGGTTAGCCAGGTCAGCCAGCGCCATGATTTCACGCACGGCTTTACCGAACTCGCGCGTTTCCCAGGCTTCGCCAATGGCGGCCGCCGCGTCGGTGAAGGTTTGGTACAGGGCAGGGTCCGCCAGCTCAGCCGCCATTACGCCGTCAAAGCGCTTGGCGATAAAGCCCGCGTTACGGGACGCCAGGTTCACTACCTTGTTGACGATGTCCGCGTTCACGCGCTGCACGAAATCTTCCAGGTTCAGGTCGATATCGTCGATGCGGGAAGAGAGCTTCGCGGTGTAGTAGTAGCGCAGGCTGTCCGCGTCGAAGTGGTTCAGCCAGGTGCTGGCCTTAATGAACGTCCCGCGAGACTTGGACATCTTCGCGCCGTTTACCGTCACGTAGCCGTGTACGAACAGGTTAGTCGGCTTGCGGAAGTTGCTGCCTTCCAGCATTGCCGGCCAGAACAGGCTGTGGAAGTAAACGATGTCTTTGCCGATGAAGTGGTAAAGCTCGGCGGTAGAGTCTTTCTTCCAGTATTCGTCGAAGCTCACGGTATCGCCGCGCTTGTCGCACAGATTCTTGAAGGAGCCCATGTAGCCGATTGGCGCGTCCAGCCAGACGTAGAAATATTTGCCCGGCGCGTTCGGGATTTCGAAGCCGAAGTACGGCGCATCGCGGGAGATATCCCACTGCTGCAGGCCGGATTCGAACCACTCCTGCATCTTGTTCGCCACCTGCTCCTGCAGCGCGCCGCTGCGGGTCCACGCCTGCAGCATTTCGCTGAAGGACGGCAGGTCGAAGAAGAAGTGCTCGGAGTCACGCATCACAGGCGTGGCGCCGGATACCACGGATTTCGGCTCGATAAGCTCGGTCGGGCTGTAGGTCGCGCCGCACACTTCGCAGTTATCGCCGTACTGGTCCGGGGATTTACATTTCGGACAGGTGCCTTTGACGAAACGGTCCGGCAGGAACATGCCTTTTTCCGGATCGTACAGCTGAGAGATGGTGCGGTTTTTGATAAAACCGTTCTCTTTCAGACGGGTGTAGATCAGCTCCGACAGTTCGCGGTTTTCGTCGCTGTGCGTGGAGTGATAGTTGTCATAGCTAATGTCAAAGCCAGCAAAATCGGTCTGATGCTCCTGACTCATTTCGGCAATCATCTGCTCCGGGGAGATCCCCAGCTGCTGCGCTTTCAGCATGATCGGCGTGCCGTGGGCATCGTCCGCGCAGATGAAGTTAACCTCGTGGCCGCGCATTCGCTGGTAACGGACCCAGACATCAGCCTGGATATGCTCCAGCATGTGGCCGAGGTGGATTGAGCCGTTGGCGTACGGCAGGGCGCACGTTACCAGAATTTTTTTCGCGACTTGAGTCATAGTAGGCATTACTTCTTTTAACTGTGAAAAGGGTTTTCGATATTACCAAAAGGGGCATTATTAAGTAAGCACAAACCACGGCCTTTCAGGTAAACTTGTTTGTCTAAAGTCTTATTCACAAGAACAAAGGAGTCGGGATGAGTTCTCAATCCCAGGCCAAATCACCGGAAGCCTTACGAGCAATGGTCGCCGGGACGCTGGCTAACTTTCAGCATCCAACCCTGAAGCATAACCTCACTGCGCTGAAAGCGTTGCACCACGTCGCATGGCTGGACGACACATTGCACGTTGAGCTGCAGATGCCGTTCGTCTGGACCAGCGCTTTTGACGCGCTGAAAGAGCAGACTAGCGCTGAGCTGCTGCGTATTACCGGCGCGAAAGCGATTGACTGGAAGCTGAGCCACAGCATCGCCACGCTGAAGCGTGTGAAAAATCAGCCGGGCGTCAACGGGGTGAAAAACATCATCGCCGTGAGTTCTGGTAAGGGTGGGGTGGGTAAATCGTCTACCGCCGTTAACCTCGCGCTCGCGCTGGCGGCGGAAAGGGCAAAGGTCGGTATTCTGGATGCCGATATCTACGGTCCGTCTATTCCAAACATGCTGGGTGCGGAAAATCAGCGTCCAACCTCGCCGGACGGCACGCATATGGCGCCGATCGTGGCGCACGGTCTGGCGACCAACTCCATTGGTTACCTGGTGACCGACGATAACGCCATGGTCTGGCGCGGCCCGATGGCCAGCAAAGCGCTGCTGCAAATGCTGCAGGAAACGATGTGGCCGGATCTGGATTATCTGGTGCTGGACATGCCGCCGGGCACCGGTGACATTCAGCTGACGCTGGCGCAAAACATTCCGGTAACAGGCGCCGTCGTGGTCACCACGCCGCAGGACATCGCGCTGATCGACGCCAAAAAAGGCATCGTGATGTTCGAGAAAGTGGAAGTGCCGGTACTCGGCATCGTCGAGAACATGAGCATGCACATCTGCAGCAACTGCGGACACCATGAGCCTATCTTCGGTACCGGCGGTGCGGAGAAGCTGGCGGTGCAGTATCACACCCAGCTGCTGGGGCAGATGCCGCTGCATATTTCCCTGCGTGAAGATCTGGACAGCGGAAAGCCGACGGTCGTGAGCCGCCCGGACAGCGAATTCGCGGAGATGTATCGCCAACTGGCGGGGCGCGTTGCGGCGCAGCTCTACTGGCAGGGTGAAGTGATCCCGGGTGAAATCGCCTTCCGCGCGGTGTAACGCCACTGCGCTTTAGTGCCGGGTGGCGGCTTCGCCTTACCCGGCCTACGAAATACGGTTTTGTAGGTCAGGTAGGCGAAGCGCCACCTGACGTTACCCAAGCCGATAATGCATCAGATAGTACTCTCCCTCAGGAGAATTCCCCGTCGCCTCAATGTGCCAGCCGTGCCGCTGGTAAAACGCAGTAGCCCGCGCATTCTTCACCAGACACTTGAGTGAGCCCGTGCTGGTAAACGTCTTCTGTACGTGCTCAAGCAACACATGTCCGACGCCCAGGCTCTGATACTGCGGATCGACAAACAGGTTGTGCAGAAAATTATCGTTCGTCCAGACTGAGGCGAAGCCGAGTCGGTGCCCATCCTGCTCCGCCACCCAAATCTCTTCGTCCAGGGTTGCCGCGTCAAAATCTTCCAACTGCCACGCAGAACTGTCCAGCCACGGCCAGGCTTCACGCCGGGCGTGGAGGTAGAGCGTGCGCAGGAAAGGGCGGTCGCTCTCCTGCCACGAACGGATTACGATTGAATCAGCGATGATAGAAAATATCTCCATTGTAGGCTTTGTAGATTTTGCCATCTGCATCGCCAATCAGGACGTAGTTTTCGCCCATGTATGTCCAGTGGGTACCGGCATCCGGCGCCGGAAGGTTACGCAGCTGGTACTGTTTGATGGTGTACTCCGGCGTTTGATACTGCGCCGGTGCCGTATCGCCGATTTTAAACTTCGTGAAATCGGCGATGAACTCTTGTTCTTCATAGGCCTTGATGCCCGATGGCGCAGCGGCGGTTTGCGGGGCAGAGAACGCGGAGCCCGCCAGAGACAGTAATACACCCAGAAGCAGCAATTTACGCTTAGCCATTTTTTCTCCAGTGATATCGTTGCAGATACTTTCGTCTGCAGGGCACACAGCACAAGGCAGACAGTCTATTTTAAGTATCAAAGCATGATGCGTTTGATAAAAAATGTAACAAAAGTGGAGGGGTTTGGGTAGTCGATTACGGTGATGTTTATCATTGCGGTGAATGTTAGTTGTGCGGAATATTTATTATTTTTATCATTTTATTAATCTATTCTGAAAATAACTTTTTACGTCAAAATTGCACCGTTAAGCGAATGCTTTCGCGAGGGATAACATTTAATATCGCGGCGCATAAACTGTTATTACTCTCCGTTTTCTTGCGCAATTGTGTGCTGTGTTTAACTTTTTAAACAACAGCGGGTTTGCGCTTTGTACTATTACGGGAAAATAATAAATAACTATATTTCAAGGTGTTGCTTGTATTTTTTTTGCAAGTTAAATGCCCGACGCAACGATAAATCAACAATTTATATAAATGAAAAATACAACTGCTTTTTTACTGTCCTTTCTGACGCTCAGCCAGCTAACAGGATGTGTATTTTCACCAGGCCAGAACTTAAGTCTTTCCGGTAAAAAAGTCACTACCGGTGAAGAAATTAACGATCCGCTGGACAAACGCGTGGAGGTTTTTCCTTTAACCCCGGAATTAATTGAAAAACTGCGCCCACCCGTTTCTAAATCTCAGGCAAATCCTAATCTGGATGAGCAGCTCAAAAACTGGGAATACCGCATTGGCCCAGGGGACATTCTGACGGTCACCGTCTGGGATCACCCCGAACTCACAACGCCTGCAGGGCAGTACCGTAGCGCGAGCGACGCGGGTAACTGGGTTAACGCCGATGGCACGCTCTTCTACCCCTACGTCGGCAGGCTGAAAGTGGCGGGCAAAACGGTTTCGCAGGTACGTGAGGAGATCACCGCGCGGCTGGATAAGGTCATTGAGAGCCCGCAGGTGGACGTCAGCGTTGCCTCCTTCCGTTCTCAAAAAGCCTATATCACTGGAGAGGTTGAGAAATCGGGCCAGCAGCCAATAACCAATATTCCATTGACGGTAATGGATGCGGTGAACGCCGCAGGCGGTCTCTCTGCGGATGCCGACTGGCGTAACGTCGTGCTCACGCATGATGGCCAGGACTCGCGCCTTTCACTCTATGCTCTGATGCAACATGGCGATTTGACCCAAAATAAGCTGCTTTATCCGGGCGATATCCTGTTTGTTCCCCGGAACGACGCGCTGAAAGTGTTCGTGATGGGCGAGGTGGTTAAACAGAGCACCCTTAAGATGGATCGTAGCGGCATGACGCTGGCCGAAGCCCTGGGGAATGCAGGCGGGCTGAACCAGAATATGGCCGATGCAACCGGGATTTTTGTTATTCGCCCGGTTTCACGAAAAGGCGAGAAAGACAAAATCGCCAACATCTATCAACTCAATGCGGAAGATGCCTCAGCCATGGTGCTGAGTACAGAATTCGAGCTGGAACCGTACGACATTGTCTATGTCACGACGGCACCGCTTTCACGCTGGAACCGCGTGATCGCCCAGCTGGTACCCACCATCAGCGGCGTACATGACCTGACCGAAACCGTCCGTTACATCAGGTCGTGGCCGCAATAATGTTCAATTCAATTCTCGTGGTTTGCACCGGCAATATTTGCCGTTCACCGATTGGTGAGCGGCTGTTGCGCCAGCAGCTACCCGACGCGCAGGTGACCTCGGCAGGCATTTTCGGGCTTGAAGGACATCCGGCGGATGCGGCTGCAAGGGCTGTCGCCTTACGTCATGGCGTTTCGCTGGAAGGTCACGTGGCGCGTAAGGTCACACGTTTTCTGTTACAAAAATCCGATTTGATTCTGGTGATGGAGCCAGAGCATCTCCGTTTTATTGCCTCAATCGCGCCGGAGAATCGAGGGAAATCGCTGTTGTTTGGTCAGTGGCTGGAAACAAAGGACATTCCCGATCCGTATCGCAAAAGCCGGGAAGCCTTCGAATATGTTTTCGAGCAGTTAGGAAAAGCCAGCCAGGAATGGGCTCGTCGTTTGCGTCAACAAGGAATGAAGCAGTAATGTCGTCTCATAAATCAGACAAGTTTGGTGCTGCGACACCGCATAATAATGAAATTGATCTCATTCAGCTGATGGCTGAGATGTTTGATCATCGTGTAATGATAGCGTGCATCACGCTCCTGTTCACCGTATGCGCCGGGATCTATGCGTATAGCGTCACACCGATCTATCAGGCTGATGCCCTTGTACAGATAGAAGCGAAGCAGGACAACTCCTTGCTCAAAAGCTTAAGCCAGTTTGGGACCGATCTTTCACCTGATGTAGCTCCCGAACTCCTGCTACTCAAGTCGCGGATGATTCTGGGAGAGACCGTTGACAAGCTGGGGCTAACGTACAGCGTTAAACGGCGCGTGCTGCCCGTCATTGGGCCGCTGCTTGAACGAGGGCGTAAAGCCGGTGAACTGACAATTGGCGCGCTTACCATCCCCCTCTTGGAAGACAAGCCACAGGAACTTTTACTGACCGTTCAGGAGCAGGGCCGGTATCACCTCGAAGGTAAAACGCTTGAGGCTGATGGCGTTGTTGGGAAAACGCTGGTTAAAGACGGAGTAACGCTGCTTGTTACCTCCCTCAGTGCGGTGCCAGGGACCCAGTTTGCCCTCAAAACCGTCACAAAGCTTGAAGCGATTAACGCCCTTCAGCGCCGACTCACTGTTTCGGAGTCGGCGAAGCAGAGCGGAATTGTCACCTTAACGCTGACGGGCGAGGACCCTGACAAGATTGCCGTGGTGCTCAACACCATTGCTGAAAATTATCTCAGCCAGAATATTGCGCGTCAGGAGGCTAAAGATACCCGCAGCCTGACGTTTTTACAGGATCAATTACCTAAAATCAGCCGTGAACTGGATGAAGCCGAAGCGCGACTGAACGCCTACAGAGAGCAGCGCGATTCTGTCGATCTCTCCCTTGAGGCGAAGACGGTTCTCGATCAGGTGGTTAATGTGGAAAACCAGCTTAACGAGCTGACGTTCCGCGAAGCAGAAGTTTCTCAGCTTTTCAAAAAGGATCACCCAACCTATCGCGCCTTACGGGAGAAAAAACAGACCCTGGAGCAGGAACGTACGCGCCTGAATAACCGCGTCTCATCCATGCCTTCTACGCAGCAGGAAATTTTGCGCTTAAGCCGTGACGTTGAGTCCGGGCGCACCATCTACCTGCAGCTGCTGACGCGTCAGCAGGAGCTGAATATCTCGCGCTCCAGCGCCATCGGAAATGTGCGGATCATTGACCCTGCAGTAACGCAGCCTGCCCCAGTCAAACCGCGCAAAGTGATTATCATTGTGCTCGGTATGCTGGTGGGATTGATGCTCTCGGCAGGAACGGTGTTGGTGCGCTCTGCGTTTAAACGGGGCATCACCTCGTCTGAACCGCTGGAAGCGCAGGGAATGCCTCTTCTGGCTACGCTCCCGCGTTCGGTGTGGCTATGGAAAAAAACGCATTTGCGCAGGAGGACGCTGTTTGCTTCCCACTGGAAGCACAGGACGACAAACGTACCTTTCCTGCCCGTTGAACGTCCGGCAGATATGTTTGTCGAGGCGGTGCGCGGGTTACGCACCAGTCTGCATTTCACCATGATGGATGCCGCTAACCGGATAGTCGCGGTTTCAGGCCCTTCGCAGGACTGCGGAAAGACCCTGGTGAGCACCTCGCTGGCGTCGATTGCGGCTCAGGCCGGACAGCGTGTGCTGTTCATTGATGCGGATATGCGCAAAGGATATGTCCACAACATTTTCAAACTGAACAACCGCCATGGGTTGTCCAGCGTGCTGGGGGGAAATGTAGAGTGGCAGGATGCGATTCAACGCTTCGAGAAAGGTGGCTTTGATGTGTTGACCTGTGGACCTCAGCCTTCGCATCCTGTCGAGCTGCTTATGAATGAGCGCTTCCAGACGGTAATGTCGCGAATAGACAAAGAATACGACATCGTGATTGTCGACACGCCACCGGTGCTGGCCGTGACGGATGCGCTACTCGTCGCCAGAGCCGCGGCAACCACGTTGCTGGTTGCCCGTTTCGGTAAAACCAGCGTCAAAGAGATCGAGAACTGCCGGAAGCGTCTGCAGCAGATGGGCGTACAGGTTGAAGGTGCGATTCTCAATGATATTGTGAAATCCGCTGCGTTCTATTACCACTCGGGTTATAGCCATTACGACTACGGCTATACCCCGGAATAAAAGCGGCGCGACACTTCTTTACAGCATAACGCCGGATAGCCCGTTAAGATGACCTCCGTTAAATCGAGAGGTCATAATGGATAACCGTAAATTGAGTCGCCTGCGCCGCTGGGCGCGGGAAGGGATCATACTCATTCTGCTTACGCTGGCGGTCATGTGGGGTGTGGATCAATACCGAAAGCCGTCATTACCCGCCAGCTTTAGCGCAACGCCAATGCAGAGCATCGACGGTAACATTCACTATATCGCGGCGCTTAGCCAGCAGCGCCCGCTGCTGATTTACGTCTGGGCAACCTGGTGCAGCATCTGTCGTTATACGACACCTGCGGTCGATAAGCTGGCTAAAGAGGGCGGTAACGTCGTGAGCATTGCCATGCGTTCCGGTGACGATGCTAAGCTCGCCCGCTGGGCTGAAAAGAAAAACCTGAGTATGCCGGTGATTAACGATGCAAACGGCGCCTTGTCGCAGCAGTGGCAGGTGAGCGTAACGCCGACGCTGGTGATTGTGTCAAAGGGGGAAGTAGTCAGTACCACAACGGGCTGGACGAGCTACTGGGGATTGAAAATCAGAATGTGGTGGGCAGGTGTATAAAGATAACCCCTCTTCCGACGGAAGAGGGGTTTTGTATTACTTAGCCAGAACTTCCTGCGCGGTGCGCTCAACCAGCGACAGCAGGATTTTGATATCCTCCAGCGTCACGGTTGGGTTCAGCAGGGTCAGCTTCAGGCAGGTGATGCCGTTATGCTCGGTCACACCGACGTTTGCACGGCCGGATTCCAGCAGCGCATCACCAATTTTCTGGTTCAGCAGGGCGATGCCCGCGTCGTCCATCTGCACCTGACCACGGAAGCGGAACAGCACGCTTGCCAGCTGTGGCTGCATAACCAGTTCCAGAGCAGGCTGCGCTTTCACGTAGGCCGCAACCTGCTGCGCCAGCGTTACGCCGTGATCGATGATCGCCGCGTATTGCTCCTGACCCAGCGCTTCCAGGCTCATCCACAGCTTCAGCGCGTCGAAACGGCGGGTGGTCTGCAGAGATTTGGACACCAGGTTAGGCACGCCCGCTTCTTCGTCGAACTCAGAGTTCAGGTATGCCGCCTGATAGCGCATCAGCTCATAGTGGCGCGCTTCTTTAAGCAGGAACGCGCCGCAGCTGATGGTCTGGAAGAACTGCTTGTGGAAGTCCAGGGTGACGGAATCCACCAGCTCAATGCCGTCCAGGTAGTGACGATACTGCTCAGACATCAGCAGCGCGCCGCCCCAGGCCGCATCAACGTGTACCCAGATGTTCTGCTTCGCCGCCAGTTCAGCGATCGCGCGCAGCGGGTCGATAGCGCCGGCATCGGTGGTACCTGCCGTCGCGACGATGGCCAGAATCTGCTCGCCGTTCGCGTTGCACTGTTCGATTTTCGCCGCCAGATCGGTCAGATCCATGCGGGAGAACTCGTCGGTTTTCACCTGCACCACGGACTGGTAGCCCAGGCCCATCAGCGCCATGTTTTTCTGTACGGAGAAGTGCGCGTTTTCGGAGCACAGCACGCGGATCTTGCGCAGATCGCCCACCAGACCGTCCTGCTGAACGGAGTGGCCCTGACACGCGAAGAACGCGTCACGGGCCAGCATCAGACCCATCAGGTTGCTCTGGGTACCGCCGCTGGTGAAGACACCCGCGTCGCCAGCCTGATAACCCACGCGGGTACGCAGCCACTCGATCAGTTTGATCTCAATAATGGTTGCGGACGGGCTTTGATCCCAGGAGTCCATACTCTGGTTAGTGGCGTTAATCAGCACTTCCGCCGCCTGGCTTACCACCAGGCTTGGGCAGTGCAGGTGCGCCACGCACTGCGGGTGATGAACGGACAAGCTGTCTTTCAGGAAGAACTCTACGGCGCGTTCAATCGCCGCTTCGTTGCCCAGCCCTTTCGGGTTGAAATCCAGCTTAATACGGTCGCGCAGCTCCGCGACCGTTTTGCCCTGGTACATCTCAGGCTGCTTCAGCCACTGCATCACAGCCTGAGTGCTTTGTTCAATCGCCTGCTGGTAAGCTTCAATGCTCTGCGCAGAGGAGAACAAAATTGGGTTTGAATCTGACATTGTAATCAACTACTCCGGTTACGCCGGGCGAACGCCCGCAGCAAGCAGTGCCTGCTCGAATTTATCCAGGAAGATTTTCAGCTCTTCATCGCTGATCAGCAGAGAAGGCAGCAGGCGCAGAACGATACCGTTACGACCACCACGCTCCAGAATCAGACCGGCTTCGAAGCACTTCTTCTGAATCAGCGCAGACAGTTCGCCGTCGCCAGGGAAGCAGCCCATGTGGTCAGCGGCTTCGTGCGGCTTAACAATCTCGATACCGATCATCATGCCCAGACCGCGAACGTGACCGATTACCGGATAACGTTTCGCCATCTCTTTCAGCTGGCCTTTCAGCCATTCGCCCTGAGCAGCCACTTTGCCTGCGATGTTTTGGTCTTTCAGGATTTTCAGCGTCGTCAGACCGGTTGCCATCGCCAGCTGGTTGCCGCGGAAGGTGCCGGTGTGGTGGCCTGGCGCCCATGCGTCGAACTGCTTTTTGATGCCGAGCACGGCCAGCGGCAGACCGCCACCGACTGCTTTAGACATCACGATGATGTCTGGCTCAATGCCAGCGTGTTCGAAGGCGAAGAATTTACCGGTACGGGCAAAGCCAGCCTGAACTTCGTCGAGGATCAGCAGAATGCCGTGTTCCTGAGTCACTTTACGGATGCGCTGCAGCCACTCGGCCGGAGCCGGGTTTACGCCGCCTTCACCCTGAACGGCTTCCAGGATCACCGCAGCAGGCTTACGCACGCCGCTTTCAACGTCGTTGATCAGGTTGTCGAAGTAGTAAGTCAGCGCTTTCACGCCCGCTTCACCACCGATACCCAGCGGGCAGCGGTACTCGTGCGGGTAAGGCATGAACTGCACTTCTGGCATCATGCCGTCAACCGCTTCTTTCGGAGACAGGTTGCCGGTCACGGACAGTGCGCCGTGGGTCATGCCGTGGTAACCACCAGAGAAGCTGATGATACCGCTGCGGCCGGTCACTTTTTTCGCCAGCTTCAGCGCCGCTTCAACGGCGTCGGCACCGGATGGACCGGTGAACTGCAGGCAATATTCTTTGCCCTGGCCTGGCAGCAGAGAGAGCAGGTATTCAGAAAACGCGTCTTTCAGAGGCGTAGTCAGATCCAGAGTGTGTAACGGCAAGCCGCTGGTAATGACATTTTGGATGCTTTTCAGCACATCAGGATGGTTATGGCCAAGCGCAAGGGTCCCTGCGCCTGCTAAACAGTCAAGGTATTCTTTATTATCTGCATCGGTGATCCACACGCCTTCTGCTTTAGTAATCGCTAAAGGCAGTTTGCGCGGATAACTCCTGACGTTAGATTCAAACTCGGCCTGACGGGCCAGATAGGTTTCGTTGCTTTTGTGGGCATCTACGGTGTCAATACGGACTTTATCCGTCATCATATCACTCCTACAACCGCCGCTTCGCTATGAGCCACGATTGAATAAAAAGTTAAAAAACAGATGGGGGCCTGAAAAAAACGCCGCCAATATAGAGCCTTTTGTCACGGGGCTCAATGGTTAATTTGTTTACTGTTTTGTGACATGGGGCACAGGAAGGGCAATATCACCATTTTCAAAAAGAAGATTGTATTTCATTTTCAATAAAAACAAATGGTTATGTTAGGTTTGTTCGGGGTGTTAAATGACAGAAAAGAGTGTGACAAATCGTGCCATTGACTGACAAAAAAAGACGGTATGCTGGCTTCATACCTCCTTATTTTTCCATCAACGACAAAAAGCGGCAGTCACATGGCGCGCGAAAGAGAATCACGCATTAAAAATGGACTTTCAACGCGCGTCGTTTCCCGGTGTTGGTCACTGTTAATAATGTGCAGGGCGCTCAGGCGGCCAATTTCGTAGTGGGGCAACTGAACTGTTGAAAGAGGCGGCAAAAATAGCTCGCCAATGCCCACCATATTGTCGTAGCCGATAACCGCGACATCTTCAGGAATGCGAAGCCCTTGCGCCAGCAGCGTCTGGTACACCATAAACGCGATACGATCGTTACCGCAGATAACGGAGTCAAACCGCGGAATGCCGTTCTGGATGCGCGCCAGCAATGCGGACGGAATATCACGATAATGCTCATCCCCGAGCGCCATATACTCATGTTCGAGGCTGTCCGGGTCGACCCCGGCTTCACGGCAGGCGCGTTCCAGCCCCTGGCGGCGTCGGGTTGTGGCCAGATGGCCCACAGGTAAATGCAGGCACAGGGGTTTCCGATAGCCTTCCGCGAGTAAGGCCCGGACGGCGGCGTACTGCCCCTGTTCATCATCCGGGATATAGCTGGCGACCTTTTCACCGACACTCTCACAGTTGGCCAGCACGCAGGGAAGGGTAAGCAGCTTGGCGGGAAGAGGAACCTGACGTAACCCCATCGTGGTGTAGATAATCCCGTCTGGCCGGTGGGAGAGCAGAAGATCGACGATGGCATCCGGGTTGTCGTCAGCAAACATATTCATGACGAAGCTATTCCAGCCGTGCATCCTGGCCGTCTCTTCAATGGACAGCGTAATCTCCACCGAAAAAGGTGTCGTGACCGTATCAAGCGCCAGCACGCCTATGGTTTTAGGCGAAGCATTCGCGCCGCGTATTTTCTTTGCGGACAGATCGGGGACGTAGCTGGTCTGCTCGATAGCCCACTGCACGCGCGCCAGCGTTTCCGGCTTGAGGCGCTCCGGGCTGTTAAGCGCGCGGGAAACCGTCATCAGCGAGACGTTAGCCAGCTTTGCGACGTCCTTCAGGGAAGCCATTTTCTTACTCCGTTAATGCTCTGTGAGAGGGTATACAACTAAGTCGCTGATGTAAAAGGAAGGCTGATGATCAGGTTAAGTCATGCTTACCTCAGTGATGAATTTTTGATCTCGATCTCACTCTCTTAATGTTAACGTTAACTTTCGTGATTAACATCTTAAATCTTAATCAAGCAGCATGAGAAAGCATGAATGTTAACGTTACCATTGGGTCATTACTCCAACAAGAGAATGCCATGATGAAAACGCATCACTCTCACAGCTACCCCTTATTAAGCGCTTTACTGTTTTTCTTTTTTGTCACCTGGTCATCTTCCGGTTCGTTGCTCTCTATCTGGCTCCATCAGGAAGTGGGCTTAAAAGCGGGGGATACGGGCGTTATCTATGCCGTGCTTTCCGTCTCCGCGCTGTTTGCTCAAATCTGCTATGGATTTATTCAGGACAAACTCGGCCTGCGCAAAAACCTGCTCTGGTTTCTGACCAGTCTGCTTATTCTTTCCGGCCCGGCCTTTTTGCTGTTTGGCTATCTTCTGCAAATTAACGTGTTGCTGGGCAGTATTTTCGGCGGGATTTTTATTGGCCTGACGTTTAACGGTGGGATTGGGGTGCTGGAATCCTATACCGAACGCGTCGCCCGTCAGAGCCAGTTTGAGTTTGGCAAGGCGAGAATGTGGGGATCGCTTGGCTGGGCGGTGGCAACCTTTTTTGCGGGGCTCCTGTTTAACATCAATCCGAAGCTGAATTTCGCTGTCGCGAGCTGCGCCGGGCTGGTGTTTTTTGTTTTGCTCGCGCGCCTCAGGGTCTCTTCCGCACCGCACGCCATGCAGGAAGCGGTGTCCGGTGGCAAGGTGACGCTGGAAGACGCATTGCGCCTGCTGACGCTGCCGCGTTTCTGGGCGCTGGTGTTTTTCGTTATCGGCACCTGCATTTACGGTGTTTACGATCAGCAGTTCCCGGTCTATTTCTCGTCACAGTTCCCGACGTTGCAGGAAGGGAACGCCATGTACGGCTATCTCAACTCCTTTCAGGTTTTCCTTGAGGCGGCGGGCATGTTTTGCGCCCCGTGGCTGGTGAACCGCCTCGGCGCGAAAAACGGCCTGATATTCGCGGGAATGGTGATGGCAATGCGTATGGTGGCATCCGGGCTGGTTGAGGGGCCAGTGCTCATCTCCATTACCAAGCTGCTGCACGCGGTTGAACTGCCCGTATTGCTGGTTTCCGTATTTAAATACAACAGCTTACATTTTGATAAGCGGCTCTCCTCCACCCTCTATCTGGTGGGCTTTGCCTGTACAAGCTCGGTGATTGCTTCGGTTCTGTCGCCGCTGGCGGGCTACAGCTATGAGAAATACGGCTTTGCCCAATCCTATCTCATCATGGGGCTGTTAGTTTTCAGCACCACGCTCATCTCCATCTTCCTGTTGCGCTCGGGTAAGTCTTCTTCTGACCCGCTCGTGCCGCAGCCATCCACTGTCTGACTGAAAAGAGTAAAAAATGATGTATTCCATTGCCAAAGCTGAACAGGCATTACAGGCCAAACGCGGCGATCTTAACCTGCGCTGGTATCCCCGTTACCACCTCGCCGCGCGTGCCGGCTGGATGAACGACCCGAATGGCCTGGTGTGGTTTGACGGCTGGTATCACGCCTTTTACCAGCATCATCCGTACTCGACCCAGTGGGGGCCGATGCACTGGGGCCATGCGCGCAGCAAGGATTTAGTTCGCTGGGAACACCTCCCGGTGGCGCTGGCACCGGAAGGGCCAGAAGACAAGGACGGCTGTTTTTCCGGCTCGGCGGTGGTGGATGGCGATACGCTGGCGCTGATTTATACCGGACACAAATTTCACGGCGATCCGGGTGACGAGGCTAACCTTTACCAGGTGCAGTGCCTGGCAACCAGCCGTGATGGCGTTCATTTTGTGCGGCAGGGAACGATCGTTGATACGCCGCCTGGCCTGCATCACTTTCGCGATCCGAAAGTGTGGCGGGAAGGGGAGCGCTGGTACATGGTTGTCGGCGCACGGGATGGCGAGACGGGCCAGGTGCGCGTTTACCGTTCTGACGACCTGCGCGAATGGCAGGATATGGGCGTGCTTGCGGTGGCTGAAAAAGAGATGGGTTACATGTGGGAATGCCCGGACTTTTTCACCCTCAACGGCAAACGCGTGCTGATGTTTTCACCCCAGGGGCTGGCTGCGGAGGGATTCAAAAATCGCAATCTTTTCCAGAGCGGTTACCTGCTGGGGGAGTGGCAGCCTGGCCAACCTTTCGTGCGTGAAGGTGAGTTTGTGGAGATGGACTGCGGGCATGATTTCTATGCGCCACAAAGCTTCCTGACGCCTGACGGCCGCCGTATCGTTATCGGCTGGCTGGACATGTGGGAATCCCCGCTTCCGGAACAGCAGGACGGGTGGGCTGGCATGCTCTCTTTACCGCGCGAGCTGACGCTAAGCGCGGATAACCGCCTGCAAATGTGGCCAGCCAGAGAAGTCGAAAGCCTGCGGGGGGCGTGGTTCCCCTGGCCAGTGAGTACGCTCAACAATCAGCAGATCGCTCAGGTGGAAAGCTGTGATGCGATGGAGGTCATTCTGCAGTGGGATTGCGCTAACAGCAGCGCGGAGCAGTACGGCATTCGTCTTGGCGACGGATTCCGTCTCTACGTCGATGCGCAGATGCAGGGCCTGGTGCTGGAGCGGCATTATCCGCAGTATGGCCTGTGTGGTACCCGAAGCGTCGCGCTTAACCTGAACGACACGCTAAGCCTGCGCCTGTTCTTTGACAGCTCGTCAGTGGAAGTGTTTGTCAATGAAGGGGAGGCCTGCCTGAGCAGCCGCATTTACCCTGATGAAGGGGCGCGCGAGCTGGCGCTGTTTGCCTGGACGGGAACCGCATCGCTTATTGATGCCGGGGCGTGGCAGCTAGAGTAATACGTTAAGGCCTGCAAATGAAAAAGGCGACAGGTGTCGCCTTTGTTTTCTATTTAATCTTTGTTGCGTAGCCTACAAACTTTCCTTCTTTAGTCACCGCTAGTTTGCCTTTAGCAGGATAGTAAATGAAGGTGTATAGCCCTTGTGAATAAACTTTTGCCTGAGGCTCATTTTCATCCAGCGCGCCCAATACGCCATCGACATCCAATATCTCGCCTTTAATCGTGATCTTCATCCCTTCCCATTTAAAGGCGTGAACCGCTTTGGCTGCCTGAGCATGTTGTTTCGCGTCTTTTTTAGCCCAGATACCCGTACCCGCTGCGGCATCACGCGCGTTCGCCCATGCTGCATTTTGTGCGGCTTCATTGTAAGCATTCTGGCGGTTTTGCTCAGCCAGGTAGCAGGTATCTTTGCTGATCCCCTGGCGCTCGTAATCGGCCATGCGCTGAGCAGGTGAAGTACACGCAGAAAGCAGGATGGCAGCACCAGCTATTAATACCGCTAATAATGACTTTTTCATTACAATGATACCTTAGATGAAATAATTTTTATAAAAGGAGGTTTAATAGCCGCAAATATAATAAGCCTGATACATCATACCTAACCATGCGCCAACGCTAATAAGCATCAGGTATAATATTACAGAGATAATAATGTATTTTGTCATGCTGGTTATTTATTAAAAGCCGATCCCTACGCCGACTGAAGCCCCCATGTTATTCGCTGTGTCATCAGAGAAGCTCACTTTACCAACCATATGTTCGTTAAAGTTAACCGACGCCCCAACCGCTAAAGCGCTTTCACCGTTGTAAGTCGCACCGCCAGCCGAGAACATCACGCGCTGATTCGTTTGCACCTGAGGTAAACCGGCCATCGCCATCGCGCCACTGATACCCGCGTTTGCTTCTTTCTTGTTATTATCGACTTCCTCACGCAGCGATCTAAATTGCTGGTTAGTGTTATTATTCAGAGCCTGTAATGTCTGTTGGGTAGCCTGCAGTTCCTGAGCCTCGGCAGTAATAGCCTGGCTATTAGTGGCAACTTTTGCCTGGGTTGCCGTGTCTACCTGCGTGCGTGTCACGGTGGTCATCACGCCATTTTTTCCATCTTTGCCGTCTTTACCATTCGCTCCGTCACGTCCGTTAACTCCAGCAACGCCCTGTGCGCCTGTAGAGCCGGTATCGCCCTTATCACCTTTAGCGCCATCTTTTCCATCTACGCCGTTAGTTGGTTTTGGTGCATTCTCAAGAGCTAACAGGCGGCCATCTTGTATACCGTTAGTAGCTTCAACAGTTGCAAGGCGGCTATCCTGGACAGCGTTAACAGTTTCAATATTAGTAATTGCAGTTCCGTTAGTAAGGACGCCTTTTAACGCCACATCACCTTTTGTATTAGCGGTGTCGGCAAGAATGCCTGCTAATTTAGCTTCCTGATCGACATTAGAAACAGAGGTCTGAAGAGAGGAAATATCGTTGGCGTTAGTGCTGATATTATCTTTACTTACGTCAATCTCGTTCTGCATACGGTCGCGATCGCCTTGTAAGTTAATGATCTGTCCATGCTGCGTTACGTTTTCAGCTATCATGTCATCCAGATTATAAGCGGTATTATTAGTACCATGAATCTGAATGAAAGTGCCTGAATTGAATACGTTATCGTTAAGGTTTACGTTTACATCAGCTGCTTGAGTTACATTCATAGAGCCAGTGGAAATAACACCAAATACAAAAGCAGCAACGGCATTTTTAACAACTTTCATTTGAAAAGCACTCATCATTTAAAAAGTAAAATGGGCAAGGCTGGCTATCCTGGCGCGTTGATGTAACGTCTGGTTACGCCTGATTAAAATAACGGGCGTTACGGAGAATTTTGAATAAATCACTTAATTCGTAACGTGCAGTAACTATCAATTAATGTGAGTTTTTGGATATTGATCTAAATCATAAATGGCATAAATAGCTAAAATGATTTTTGTGGGTGTGACGCAAAATATCTTAATGTTTACATTAACTTATAAGAGGTGAGGCCAAACGCGTGTTTCGCGGTAACTCTTTGATTGAGAGGCTAAACGTTTAGCGGGGTTAAACGGTTTGGAGCTCACTTTATATTTCATTCGAAATAAGTTTTAATGATTAATGAAACACAAAATAGACTGACTGAAAGCGGAAAAAATTATGTTGGTAGAGCTATTTCTTAAACGCTGAAAAAAGTGAGTGTTTTTTGGACGTAATGTAATTGTTATAGAGAATGGTGTTGATTTAAAGAAGTGGCATAATAGTCCTGTAATTATCGCTGCTAGCCTTTTCTTTCGCACCACCCCTGCATGAAGAAGCGATCCCCGAAAGGGCGCTTGCGTCAGCATGAAACTTCCCCTAATCTGGCAAAAAGTAAGTCAATGCTTACCAAATGACTCGGGGTGCCCTTCCTTGTGAAGGCTGAGAAATACCCGTATTACCTGATCTGGATAATGCCAGCGTAGGGAAGTCAGATGCCTTCCCGGTCATCGCTTCTTCACGCAAGGCAGGAGCGAACCCATGCAGCCTGACCTGCTCGATTTACACGTTTTACACCACTTCCGAACCCGTTCTCCGCTGACCCATTGTATGACCAACGATGTCGTACAGACCTTTACGGCCAACGTTTTGCTGGCGCTTAATGCATCTCCCGCGATGGTGATTGAGGCCGAAGAGGCTGAACAGTTCGCCGCCATTGCCGATGCGCTGCTGATTAACGTCGGCACGCTGACCTCGCCGCGCGCGCAGTCGATGCGTCGGGCGATTGAAAGCGCGGTGGCGGCAGGCAAACCCTGGACGCTGGACCCGGTTGCTGTGGGCGCCCTGACGTTCCGTACCCGTTTTTGCCATCAAATTCTGGCCCTGAAACCGGCCGCCATTCGCGGCAATGCCTCCGAAATCCTGGCCCTTGCCGGAATGAGCGCGGGCGGGCGCGGCGTTGATACCACCGACACCGCCGCCAGCGCGTTGCCTGCCGCTCAGGCGCTGGCCCGCCAGACCCATGCCATTGTGGTGGTCACCGGCGAGGTGGACTACATCACCGACGGAGAGCGGACCCGCACGGTCACGGGCGGTGACCCGCTGATGACGCGCGTAGTGGGAACCGGATGCGCGCTTTCCGCCGTTGTGGCGGCAAGCTGCTCGCTGCCGGGCGACCGGCTGGATAACGTTGCCGCCGCCTGCGGATGGATGAAGCGAGCCGGAACGGTGGCCGTTGCGCAGTCACAAGGGCCAGGCAGCTTTGCCAGCGCGTTCCTGGATGCGCTCTATACGCTGGAGGAGCAGGCATGAAACGGATTAACGCTCTCACCATAGCCGGTACCGACCCCAGCGGCGGCGCGGGCATCCAGGCCGATCTGAAAACCTTCTCGGCCCTTGGCGCGTACGGCTGCTCGGTGATTACCGCGCTGGTGGCGCAAAACACGCGCGGCGTGCAGTCGGTCTACCGCATCGAGCCGGATTTTGTTGCCGCGCAGCTGGATTCGGTGTTCAGCGACGTGCGTATTGATACCACCAAGATCGGCATGCTGGCCGAAACGGACATTGTGGAAGCGGTGGCCGAGCGGCTTAAACGCTATCAGGTGCAAAACGTGGTGCTGGATACCGTCATGCTGGCAAAAAGCGGCGATCCGCTGCTCTCCGCCTCTGCCGTTGAGACGCTGCGCAGTAAGCTGCTGCCGCAGGTGGCGCTTATCACGCCCAATCTGCCGGAAGCCGCCGCGCTGTTAGGCACATCGCACGCGCAAACTGAACGGGAAATGAAAGAGCAGGGGAACGCGCTGCTGGCGATGGGGTGCGGGGCGGTGCTGATGAAAGGCGGCCACCTGGATGACGCTGAAAGCCCGGACTGGCTCTTTACCCGCGACGGCGAGCAGCGTTTTACGGCTCCGCGCGTGCAGACCAAAAATACCCACGGCACGGGGTGCACCCTCTCCGCCGCGCTGGCGGCGCTGCGCCCGCGGCATGACGGCTGGGCTGAGACGGTGCGAGAAGCGAAAATCTGGCTCTCGGCGGCGCTGGCAAAAGCCGATACTCTGGAAGTCGGTCACGGTATTGGGCCGGTTCATCATTTTCATGCGTGGTGGTAACCCAGTATACTGGCAGGAAACACCACGCCTGAGAAAACAGAGATGGAACAAGCGCATACCCGGTTAATCGCTCAACTGACTGAACGGATCGCCGCGCCTGACAACACGCCGCTGTACCTGAAATTTGCCGAAACGGTAAAAAATGCGGTGCGCAGCGGCGTGCTGGAGCACGGGAACATTTTGCCAGGCGAGCGCGATCTGAGCCAGTTAACGGGGGTGTCGCGGATCACCGTGCGCAAAGCGATGCAGGCGCTGGAGGCCGAGGGTGTTGTCACGCGAGCCCGGGGTTACGGCACGCAAATTAACAATATCTTCGAATACTCGCTCAAGGAAGCGCGCGGGTTCTCTCAGCAGGTGGTGCTGCGCGGTAAAACGCCAAACACGCTGTGGGTCAACAAGCGCGTGGTGAAATGCCCGGAAGAGGTGGCGGGCCACCTGTCGCTGGAGCCGAACAGCGACGTCTTTTTGCTGAAGCGTATTCGCTATGTGGATGACGATGCGGTGTCGATTGAAGAGTCCTGGGTGCCGGTCGGGCTCATTCCCGAACCGGATGCGATAGGGATTTCGCTGTACGACTACTTCCGCAGTCAGAATATCTTCCCGCAGCGCACCCGTTCACGGGTCAGCGCCCGCATGCCGGACAGCGAGTTTCAGGCGCACATTAAGATGGACGAAAAAATACCGGTGCTGGTGATCAAGCAGGTTGCGCTTGACCAGCAGCACCGGCCGATTGAGTACAGCATCAGCTACTGTCGCAGCGACCTATACGTCTTTGTGTGCGAGGAGTAATTCCTCACGAGTGGGCGCGCAGTCCCCGCCGCGGTGGCTGACCACCCAGGACGCCACGGCATTCCCCAGCAGAACGGCATCCGCCAGTGACCATCCCGCCGCCAGCCCGGCAAGCGTGCCGCCCGCGTGGCTGTCGCCAGCGCCAATGGTGTCCACGACCGTGGCGGGAAACGCCGGAACAACGCCCGAGGCACCACCGTCATACCACGTAGCACCGTCTTTATCATGGCGCACAATCAGCGCGGCGCCGAAGCGCTGCTGCCACTCCACACCCAAGTTTTCAGCCTCCACGCCCAGCCTTTCAGCAGCGAGCTCCGCTTCCTGACGATTAAGCGACACGATCGGTTTACAGGCCATAATCCGCGCCATCAGCGCGTCGGGAATATCCGCGATGCGCGGGCCGAAATCGATAAGCGCCGTCACGTCCCGCAGCCCTTCAAGCCAGCCCGTCAGCAGCTCGCCGCACGGCGAGGCCAGCTGGTAGCCGGAAAGATAAACCAGGCTGTTTCGCGGAACGTTTAGTTCGTCAAGCCAGCGCTGCTGCCACTGGTTCTCCACGCCGCTAAAGGACATAAAGGTGCGCTCGCCGTCAGGCTCCACCAGCGCCAGACACCAGCCGTTGTCGCCGGTTTCGGCCTCCACGGCGCTGTGCAGATCCTGCTTCGCCATCGCGTTACGAATAATATCCGCCCACACGCCGTGGCCGACGGGGAGGGCGTTTTGCGCCGCAATGCCGAGCCGCTTCAGGGCGATGGCGATATTCAGCGCGCAGCCGCCGATATTCACCCCCTGCTGTTTAAGCTCGATATCGCATCCGCGCCAGGGCAGGGCGTAGGCGTCGGCGATGACGTCAATTACCGCCGCGCCCAGCACCGTCACCGGGCGCGTGGCGTGCAGGGTGTCGAGACGTTGGGCAAACGAATTCATACGCCCTCCCTTTGCTCCCTGAAGTGCAGCAGTTTTTCGCAGTAGTGACCGAAATCGAGCTGATTAACGGCGTCGAGCTCGGCCTTCAGCGCCGGGTCAATTGCCTGCACGCCGTGGAGCGCACCGCAGATGGCCGTCGCCATCGCGCCAATGGTGTCGGTATCGCCGCCCAGATTCGCGCATAAAATCGCGCAGCGGTTCGGGTCGGTTCCCGCCAGCTCCACCATCGCGATGGCTGCCGGAACGGACTCAATGGTGCTGGTACCCGCGCCAGTGAGCTGATAAATCTGCTCGCTGGCGGAGTCGATGCCGTTGGCTTCCCGCACGGTCTTAAGCGCCAGCTCAATGCGCGCCGCCAGCGACGCGCTGAAGGTGGTAGTTTTCGCCTCCTGCGCATAGCGGGCGATCCCCGGCAGGGCATCGACGATGTTCTGCCAGCGTTCCCCGTCGATGGCGCGGGAAACCGCCCAGGCAATCACCACCGCGCCGGCAATGGCGAGATCCGATTTATGCGTCGGGCTGGAGGCCAGCGCTACCTGTCCCACAAAGTGCTCCAGGCGCGTCGCCGGGAGCAGGCAGCCCAGCGGGGAGGCGCGCATCGCCGCCCCGTTAGTTACGCCGTTGTTGTCCAGCTCGCTGACCGGCTTCCCGTCACGGATCGCGTTAAGCGCGATTTTTGAGGTTGGGCCGAGCACGTTTTTGTTAAACGCGTCGAAGTCGAGCGCCCAGTTCAGGATATGCTTGCCGATAACGTCCGCGTTAATCTCCCCGTCGCACTCAACGATCGCATCGGCCAGGCACAGCGCCATCGAGGTATCATCGGTGAACTCTGCCTGTTTGAAATAGCAGGCCGCGTTATTCTCTGCCGGACCAGGTAAAAAACGGTCGATCCAGCCGAAGTGCGCCTTGACGCGCTTTCTCGGCCACAGCTCCGACGGCATGCCCATCGCATCCCCTAACGCCTGGCCGTAAAGGGCCCCGAGAATACGGTCTTGTTTCATTTAACTTCCCCTTGTGTCAGCGCGGTATCGCCATCAACCACCTCAATTGCGGTGATCTCTTTATCCGATTCGCGGAAAAACAGCATGAACAGCACGGCAATCACGGCAATCATGACTGCACCAAATGTCCACATTCCGGCCCAGTTGAAGGTCAGCCCATTCACCGGCTCTTTGTAGGCGAACATTTTTTCCATCATCACGCCGCCCAGGCGGTAACCCAGCAGGCTACCAAACCCCTGACAGCACAGCGTAATCAGGCCTTGCGCGGCGGTGCGCATGTGCACCGGCGCTTTTTTATCCACGTAGATGTACGCGGTCACGTAGTAGAAGTCGTAGCTCACGCCGTGCAGCAGAATGCCGAGGAACAGCAGGGCGTAGGTGAAGTACTGCTCCGCACCGCCATAGACGAAGAACCCGTAGCGGATGGCGGCGGTTATCAGGCCCAGCAGTAAGACCTTCTTAATACCAAAGCGTTTGGTAAAGAACGGCAGGGCGAGCATAAAGAAGATTTCAGAGAACTGGCCGAGGGTCATCCAGCCGGTGGCGTTTTTCATTCCCACTTCGGTGAGATAGCCGTTGGCGAAGATGTAGTAGAAGGCCAGCGGCATGGCGAACAGGAACGAGCAGAAGAAGAATACCAGGAAGTTTTTATCGCGCAGCAGGACCAGCGCATCCAGCCCCAGCATGACTTTGAAATCCAGCTTGCCGGTACTTTTCGGCGGCGTGTTCGGCAGGAACAGGGCAAAGACGCCGAGCAGGGCGGAGCTGGCTGCGGTCATCAGCAGCGGAATATTGGTATCGGAAATATCGCTGTAGCCGAGCATTTGCGGCAGGAACCCGCACGCCAGCCCGGAGGCGATCCAGCCGATGGTGCCCATCACGCGGATGCGCGGGAAATCGGCCTCAACGTCGTCCACGTTCGCGAAGGCAATGCTGTTGGTCAGCGCGATGGTCGGCATATAGGTCAGGGAATAGACCAGCAGCAGCGGGAAGAAGGTGCTGAACTGGGTTTGCTGGGCGGCGAAGTACATCAGAATGGCACCGGCAAACATCAGCACCGACAGCACTTTCTGCGCGGCGAAGAAGCGATCCGTCAGCGAGCCGACCAGAATCGGGGAGAGGATAGCGGCAATCGCGGTACAGGCGTAAGACCAGCCAATTTCCCCGGCGGTAAACCCGCTTTTGCTCAGCCACAGCCACAATGGCACAAACCACGCGCCCCAGATAAACCATTCAACAAACATCATGAATGACAGTTGGACTTTCGTTTTCATTTTTTAATCCTGCATGTCAGATAAGGTACGCCTTTAACATACCACTCAATAATACCTTTTAAATACCTTTGTGGCGATTGTTTGATCAATGTAACAGTTTTGTTGTACACGAATCGAGCCAGCAGATTGTGCTGAAAAAAAATGCAAATGGTGGAAAATCTGTTAAGTCGGTACCAGGCTTAGTCTGCCCATAAAAAATGGGACTGGATAAACACACACCGACACGACGTCGGACTTACGGGAGTATCACATGACTGATATTGCGCAGTTGCTTGGCAAAGACGCCGACAGCCTTTTACAGCATCGTTGTATGACCATTCCAGCCGACCAGCTTTACCTGCCTGGTCACGACTACGTTGACCGCGTGATGGTGGATAACAACCGTCCGCCTGCGGTTCTGCGAAACATGCAGACCCTCTACAACACCGGGCGACTGGGCGGCACCGGGTATCTCTCTATTCTGCCGGTGGACCAGGGCGTCGAGCATTCTGCGGGTGCCTCTTTCGCGGCGAACCCGCTCTACTTCGATCCGAAGAACATCGTAGAGCTGGCGATTGAAGCGGGCTGTAACTGCGTGGCGTCCACCTACGGCGTGCTGGCCTCGGTGTCGCGCCGCTACGCCCACCGCATTCCGTTCCTCGTGAAGCTGAACCACAACGAAACCCTCAGCTACCCCACCGAGTATGATCAGACCCTCTACGCCAGCGTCGAGCAGGCGTTCAATATGGGGGCGGTGGCTGTCGGGGCGACGATTTACTTCGGCTCTGAACAGTCTCGTCGTCAGATTGAAGAGATCTCCGCGGCGTTCGAGCGCGCGCACGAGCTGGGCATGGTGACCGTGCTGTGGGCCTACCTGCGTAATTCGGCGTTTAAAAAAGACGGGGTGGATTACCACGTTTCCGCCGACCTGACCGGCCAGGCGAACCATCTGGCGGCCACCATCGGCGCGGATATTGTGAAGCAGAAAATGGCCGAGAATAACGGCGGCTATAAGGCGGTGAACTTTGGCTACACCGACGACCGCGTCTACAGCAAGCTGACCAGCGATAACCCCATTGACCTGGTCCGCTACCAGCTGGCGAACTGCTATATGGGCCGCGCGGGGCTGATCAACTCCGGCGGGGCGGCGGGCGGTGATACCGACCTCTCAGACGCGGTACGTACGGCGGTTATCAACAAACGCGCGGGCGGCATGGGGCTGATCCTAGGCCGTAAGGCGTTTAAGAAATCCATGGCCGACGGCGTTAAGCTGATCAATGCGGTTCAGGACGTTTATCTGGACAGCAAAGTGACGATAGCCTGATGACTTTAACTCCCTCTCCCCGTGGGAGAGGGCTGGGGTGAGGGCATGATCGCGCACTATGCGAAACATCAGCGCAAAAGCACACAGTCCGGCGGCAGCCTGCACTGCAGCGCGCCGGGCAACACTTCAATGCGGAACTGCGTCCCGCTCAGCGGCTCTCCGTCGAGGTTAAAGGTCATCCCGTGCGGAGCATTCACCTCAAACCACGCCGATTTACCGTCAATGATATTCGGGCTCTCTTCCGGCTGCGTCAGCGTGGTAAACAGCGCGGGCAACAGGCCATCGCCCGTGAAAATACGCAGCTGTAGCTGACCGTCGTTAATCAGCGCCTCCGGGCAGAGCTGCTGCCCGCCGCCGGCCTGACGTCCGTTGCCAATTCCAATCACCAGCGCGTCACCCTGCCACTGAAAATCCTCGCCGCGAATTTCGCATCGGTCCGGCTTGAGGGTGTCCATGCGCATCAAACCGTGGATCAGGTATGACACGCCGCCCAGCGCCGCCTTCAGTTTTTCCGGCGTTTCGCTGGTGATGCGCGTGCCGAATCCGCCCGTTGCCATATTGATAAAGCAGGTTTTGTCATTCACCTGGGCAATATCCACGGCGGTGGCTTTGCCGAGGATAGCCAGCTGGAGCGCCTTCTCTAAATCTTCCGGGATCCCGGCGCTGGTGGCAAAATCATTGGCGGTGCCAAGGGGTAAAATGCCCATCACCGGGCGGTCTGCTGTGGGCAGGCCAATAAGCGCAGAGGCGATCTCATTGATGGTGCCATCCCCGCCGCCGGAAATAATGGTGCTGACGCCTAACGCTAAGCCTTCGTTGATATAGCGTGCCGCGTCGCCTTTTTCCCACGTCACGCGTACGTGGATGCGCGCGCCGTCGTCACGCAAACCCATAATCGCCTGACGCAGCGGATCGTTACCTGCACTTTTGCCGTTGAGAATCAATAAACTGTCTGGATAGGTTGCCATCCGCGCTGCTCCCTTTTTTAGCGTTAGTAAGAGTGTATAGCAGAGAGGAAAAAAGCGGGTAAGAACAGGATGAAAGGTAAAAAATAAGCCCGCGCAAAGGGCATTTACCTCTTATCCATCTTCAACTGCTTACGCCAAACCCGATTATGTAGCGTTAGCGCAATTGAACGGTAAAAGACCGATGTATTCATCCACACGATATTCAGGCAGAAAAAAATCAACCCTAACAAAGAGGTTATTTGCGGTGTGTAATTTTCTACCGAGCTGAATAAAAGCGAAATCCACGTCCAGATAAAATAAACGATGCTCATCAAGCCAGTCAGTGCAATAGCGGAAATATGCAGTTTATATCCAGTTAAGGATCCCCTGGCAGTCAGAAACATAGTGCTCATCACAACCATGCAATACACCACTGCTGCAAGGAATACTCCGATCATTACCTTAAATTCAGGTAGGCCGAGCAGGCGAAATAGCAACATCCAGACAGAAACTTGCAGCATAGCGTAGCAAAAAATCGTGAGTAATGTACTTACTGCCAAAGGAATGCCAGTCATATGTACCCCCACGGGCACACCGAACTGAGCTTTTAAACGATTCTTTAATGATTCAAGGCGTTGGCGATCGTCAGTCGCCATTTCACCTGTTATCACGGTGCTTAATGCAAGGCTCTTCTTGATGTAATTTAACATGTCCGGGTCAATAACTTCCTGTAAATGAAAAAGACTGAATCAAACCAAAAATGTATTTACCAGATCGGGTAATATTCTGAGGATTCCGGATTGTACCCGAGACAGCACTTCCAGCAAATGCTGAGGAGTTTGAAATAGCATTCAATAGCTCACGCTGTAAGAGCAACTGCAGCGCTTCCGATGGATAACGTTTAGGGTAAACCCCGGCCTTCATCGCTGCTTTAATACCTGAATTCGAGATCCCAGGATTTTGGATACGGATGATTTCCTCAGTTAAACGCGTACGGTCCGCTCGGCTCATTTTTTGTAATAGAGAGAGTAAACTTTCAGACGTCGAGCGATTAAGTAGGCGGTAGGTTAATACAGCACTTTTTAGACCCGCAGCTGCCCCGGCAAGTGAAATTGCATCAAGAGCAGTATTGGTTGCGGTATACCACTCCTGAGAATCCATCCAGGCAACATAGTCGTTATGATTCATGGCAATAAGTGATAAGCGGCCAAGTCCGTTTGCACATTGAATTCCTGTTGCTACGCCACCGGCGACAATCACAGCGGCAACAGCACCGGAAGAACCAGCGGTGAGAGGAATGGCCATACCTGCACCTGCTGCAAGTACGACGGTGAGAATTGCTGCTCCGCAAGAAATCGCTGTAGAGCCGATTTCAGTCGCTAATGAAGGAGACTGAATCGTACTGGTCGTTGCCTGGACAGGATTACTTGAGGAGGAATTTACTTTAGTTATGACGACATGGCTTACCGAACTTTCGTTTGGCGTCGCAATCCGTCTTGATGGTCTCACTAACCACTGACGTGCACCGTCTGAGTAGATGATCCCAACCTGACTAAAGTTACGGCTACAGTCCAGCTGGTTGGCAAGGGCGCTGAAATTAATATCTCCGCCGGACGCAAGACCCAGACTGCGTGCGAGTTCGTAATCAGGAATATCCTTTGAAATCTGACCAGGAAATGTCATGTTGTTTCTCCATCCATGTGAAATCGTTTGTCGCTAAGTTATTAAGAGTAAAGGGCATGTTTTGGCTGGCAATTAGGAATACTCCGAATGACGTTCATCCCCGCCAGTGTCGTTAAAGGTTGTGATGTCTGTCGTATGTACGCACGATTTTCATAACGGTACTCCAGCAGATGCTATCGCGAACCTACACCCTTCATATGGTTGGTTTTTGCAATTTCATTTTCAAAAAGGGGACTGAATAGGGCATAAAAAATAAGCCCGCGTAAGGGAGATTACGCGGGCTAAGGAGGTGGTTCCTGGTACAGCTAGCATTTATGGGTTATGTTTTTCAGCGCTGGGGATAATACCCGTATTGAACGAAGCGGTATGTGATCCGATTCTAAGAATTATCCCAGCGCGAAAAAATTTCCCTGATTAACTATTTGCCGTGTGGGTTTCGGGTGCTTTCACCGTTGAAGTTACGCATCAGCAGCGCGAACTTCAGCTCCACCTCTTCCGGAACCGGCAGCCAGACGGTATGGCCATCACCTGGCGCAACGTCAATCGCTTCGCCTTTGCCGTTTTCCAGATGTTCCAGCGTGAAGTTCATGTTGCCCTGCGGGGTCATCAGCTCCAGGCTGTCGCCTTTGGTGAACTTATTTTTCACCGCCACGGCAGCCAGCGCGCCTTTGCGCTCGCCGGTGAAGTCGCCGACAAACTGCTGGCGCTCGGATACGGAGTAGCCGTGCTCGTAGTTCTGGTAGTCGTCGTGGGTATGACGGCGCAGGAAGCCTTCGGTATAGCCGCGATGCGCCAGCCCTTCCAGGGTTTCCAGCAGGCTGGTGTCGAACGGTTTACCGGCTGCCGCATCGTCGATGGCCTTGCGGTACACCTGCGCGGTACGCGCGCAGTAGTAATAGGATTTGGTGCGGCCTTCGATCTTCAGGGAGTGCACGCCCATCTGGGTCAGACGCTCAACGTGGGCGATGGCGCGCAGGTCTTTCGAGTTCATGATGTAGGTGCCGTGCTCGTCTTCGAAGGCGGTCATGTACTCGCCCGGACGTTTGGCTTCCTCAATCATAAACACGCTGTCGGTTGGCGCGCCGATGCCCAGCGTAGGCTCAACGTTGGTCACCGGAATAGGCTCATGCTTGTGGACGATATTGCCGATATCGTCCTCTTTGCCTTCCTGGACGTTATATTCCCAGCGGCAGGCGTTGGTGCAGGTACCCTGGTTCGGGTCGCGCTTGTTGATATAGCCGGAGAGCAGGCAGCGGCCGGAGTAGGCCATGCACAGCGCGCCGTGAACGAAGATTTCAATTTCCATGTCCGGCACCTGAGTGCGGATCTCTTCGATCTCTTCCAGCGAAAGCTCGCGAGAAAGAATGACGCGGGTCAGCCCCATCTGCTTCCAGAACTTCACCGTTGCCCAGTTGACGGCGTTAGCCTGCACGGAGAGGTGAATATCCATCTCCGGGAAGTTCTCCCGAACCAGCATGATTAAACCCGGGTCCGACATGATCAGCGCGTCCGGCCCCATATCCACCACCGGCTTCAGGTCGCGGATGAACGTTTTCAGCTTGGCGTTGTGCGGCGCGATATTCACCACCACGTAGAATTTTTTGCCCAGGGCATGCGCTTCGTTGATGCCGAGCTGCAGGTTCTCGTGGTTGAATTCGTTGTTTCGCACGCGCAGCGAGTAGCGCGGCTGGCCCGCGTAAACGGCGTCGGCGCCATAGGCGAAAGCGTAACGCATATTTTGCAGCGTTCCCGCCGGGGAAAGGAGTTCCGGTTTAAACATGTTTGTTCTCGTTCTGATGACAGGTCAGATCCGCATGCAGCAGGTGCAGCGGTAAGGGGAGATCCCCCACTTTAAGGGCGGGCATTGTAGCGCTGCGGAGAAGACAGGTAAAGCTTTGCCCCTCACCCTAACCCTCTCCCCAAAGGGGCGAGGGAACTCAAACACCCTCTCCCCTTTGGGGAGAGGGTTAGGGTGAGGGGGGGGTTATTTACGCAATCCTGCACGCATCCGCTTCCCACCGATACCCCACGCCATACACCGCGCGGATAAACGACTGTTCGGCGTCGAGCGCCTCCAGCTTGCGGCGCAGGTTTTTGATGTGGCTGTCGATGGTGCGGTCGGTCACCACGCGGTAATCGTCATACAGGTGGTTCAGCAGCTGTTCGCGGGAGAAAACTTTTCCCGGCTCGTGGGAGAGGGTTTTCAGCAGGCGGAACTCCGCAGGCGTCAGGTCCAGCAGCTTGCTGCGCCAGCTCGCCTGGAAGCGGCTCTCATCCACAATCAGCGGGCTTTCGGCGTCGAGCACCTGAAGCTCGCGCTGCGGCCTGCAGCGGCGCAGAATGGTTTTCACGCGGGCCACCACTTCACGCGGGCTGTAGGGCTTGCAGATGTAATCGTCCGCGCCAATTTCGAGCCCCAGCAGGCGGTCAATCTCTTCAATTTTGGCGGTGACCATGACGATCGGCACGTCGGAGAAGCGACGAATCTCCCGGCACAGGGTCAGGCCGTCGGTACCGGGGAGCATCAGATCCAGCAGGATCAGATCCGGCGGCGTCTGGCGCACGTAAGGCAGTACCTGGTCGCCGTGGCTTATCAGTGACGGGGCGTAGCTGGCCGCGCGTAAATAGTCGATCAGCAGCTGCCCCAGCTTGGGTTCGTCTTCGACAATCAAAATGCGCGGCGTGTTTTCGTCAATCGGTAACTCGGTCATGCTTCCCTCGATAAATCCCGTTCCAGAGGTAACTCTACTGTAATGCTAACCCCGCCAAAAGGCGAATGGGCGGCGCGAATGGTGCCATTATGCGCCTCGACGATGTTAACGCAAATCGCCAGCCCCAGGCCGGAACCGCCGCTGGCGCGGTTGCGGGAGCCTTCGGTGCGGTAAAAGCGCTCAAACAGTTTTTCCAGCTGCGCGTCCTGCACGCCGGGGGCGGAATCGGCGAAGGTGAGGGCGAAGCGTCCGTTTTCCTGTCTGCCGGAGATATGCAGCCCGCCGCCGCTGTCGGTGTAGCGCAGGCTGTTCTCCAGCAGGTTGTTGAATAGCTGCATTAGCCGGTCTTTATCGCCAAACACCACCGCGCTGTCCGGCAGGGAGAGGTCAATTTTCAGGTTGCGGCTGGCAAACCGTTCCCGGAAGGCGCCGCTGGCCACTTCGAGCACGTTAATCACATCGACGGGCGCCTTCTGGTAGGCCAGCGCCCCTTCGTCGGACATGGAGAGCTGGTGGAGATCGTCCACCAGCTTGGTGAGCGTGCCCACCTCCGCCTGCAGAGAGGCCACCGATTCGGGCGTAAACTGGCGCACGCCGTCCTGAATCGCCTCCAGCTCGCCGCGCAGTACCGCCAGCGGGGTGCGCAGCTCGTGGGAAATATCGGCCATAAAGTCGCGGCGCATCTGCTGGTTTTTCTCAAGCGTGCTGGCAAGCTGGTTAAAGTCCTGCGCCAGCTTGCCCAGTTCGTCCTGACTGCGAGTGTCGACGCGGGTGGTGAAATCCCCGGCGGCCAGCTTGTGCGTGCCTTCCACCAGCCGTTTCACCGGCGCGAGCAGACCGCGCGCCAGCGGGAAGGTGGCGAGCGCGGCGAGCAGGGTGGAGAGGGCGACGATCAGCCAGCTGGTCCGGCGCTGCTGGCGGTCAAAGTTAATGTCGGTGTTGCGCGTCAGGCGCTCCACCGGCGAGGCGATTACCCAGCCGACGGTCGCGTTATTCACCTTAATCGCCCGGCGGGTGCCGTCCGGCGGTATCGGCGCGCGCGGGCCCACCAGCGTGCGCATATCCTGATCGATTACCCAGAACTGGGTGCGCCAGCCGTGCGGCGGCATGCCCGGCCCCGGGCGATCGTCGCCGGTGTCGTGCTCCAGCGAGCGCAGGATCTGGAAAATAAAGCGGTCGTTATTGCGCAGAAAACGCCAGTTGCCGTGCTGGGCGTACTGCTCACTCAGCGCATCGCTTAAGCCCTGCAGGCGCTGCTCGTTGCCATGCTTGATGTAGTCAATAAAGCCGCGCTCGAAGCTGACCCGCACCGCCCAGTGCATGGTGATCAGCAGGACGATACAGGTGGCAAAAATCGCCACAAAGAGCTTGCCGGTAATGCCCGGACGCCAGAATTTCATGAGCCACTCCTTTTGCCGCGCTTAATCACGACGTTCTTGCTGGTATCATCCGGCACCCGGGCGAAGATGACGGCGGGCAGGGCGATAATCACCGCCATGCTGAGATAAGTGTATAAAAAGACCTGATGCGCCACGGGCGTGTCGACGCTGAGGTGATGCTGGCCGTACATGCCGAGCAGTAAACCCGCGATGGTCACGCCGACGCTCATGGAGAGCTGCATGATCATCGACAGCAGGCTGTTGCCGCTGCTCGCCAGCTCGTCAGGGAGATCCTTCAGCGTCAGGGTATTCATCGACGAGAAGCGCATGGAGTTGACGATCCCCTGACAGAACAGCACCAGCGGCAGGACGTAGTACCAGCCCATCAGCGCCACGGCCATAAACAGCAGGCTCACCAGCGCCAGCCCCAGCGTGGCGGCCACCAGCACGTGGCGGTAGCCAAAGCGGTTCACCACCTGCACCACGATGCGCTTCATCCCCATGCTGCCAAGCACCATCGGGATCATCATCAGGCCCGCGTGAAACGGCGAAAAGCCCATGCCAATTTGCAGAAACACGGGCGTCATAAACGGCAGCATGCCGCTGCCGATGCGTCCGGCGAAGCTGCCGAACAGGCCAAGACGGTAGGTGGGGTTTTTAAACAGATTCAGGCTGAACAGCGCCTGTTCATTCCCACGCGCATGCCACAAATACCATCCAACGGCGGTAAGGCCGAGGGCAACCAGAGCGCCCAGCGTCAGGGACGAAATGCCCAGCCCCTTTTGCCCGTCGAGCGCCAGGGTCAGCGTCGCCATGCCCGCCGCCAGCAGAATAAAGCCGAAGAAATCAAAGCGCCGCGTCTGCATTTTGTAATTCGGCATCAGCGCCAGGGTGGCGATAGCGCCGATGATGCCAACAGGAAGATTGATTAAGAAAATCCAGTGCCAGGAGGCGTACTCCACCAGCATCCCGCCGAGCGCCGGGCCCAGCAGCGGCCCCACCTGACCGGGCAGGGTGACGAAGGTCATCGCCGCCATGTACTGCTCGCGCGGCACGATCTTCATCACCGTTAAGCGCCCGACGGGCACCATCATCGCGCCGCCGACGCCCTGCAGCACGCGCGCCATCACCAGCTGGTCGAGGGTGCTGGCCTGCGCGCAGAACAGCGAGCCGGCGGTAAACAGCACGATGGCGGTAAAAAAGATATTCCGCACGCCCACTTTGTCCGCCAGCCAGCCGCTGGCGGGCAGCATCACCGCGACCGTCAGCACGTAGGCGACAATCACCATATGCATATGCAGCGGACTCTCCCCCAGGCTTTTCGCCATCGAGGGGAGGGCAGTGTTAACGATGGTCGTATCCAGCGACTGCATAAAGAAGCCGAAGGCGACTATCCACAATTGCCAGCGGACGTTGCTGGGAAGCTCAGTCATTTACCCGGTCACCGTGGTTCTGTTTTTACGCGCAAAGCGCAGCCGCAGGCGGTCAAAGAACAGATAGACCACCGGCGTGGTGTACAGCGTCAGCAGCTGGCTCATGACCAGCCCGCCGACGATGGTGATCCCCAGCGGCTGGCGCAGCTCTGAGCCATCGCCGCCGGATATCACCAGCGGCAGCGCGCCAAACAGCGCCGCCAGGGTGGTCATCATGATCGGACGAAAACGCAGCAGGCAGGCCTGGAAGATCGCCTCCTCCGGCGACAGGCTGCCGTTGCGCTGGGCGTCCAGCGCGAAGTCCACCATCATGATGGCGTTTTTCTTCACTATGCCGATTAACAGCATGATCCCGATGAGCGCGATCAGGCTGAACGGCGCGCCGAACAGCTCCAGCGCCAGCAGCGCCCCTACGCCCGCGGACGGCAGCGTCGAGAGAATGGTCAGCGGGTGAACGTAGCTCTCGTACAGCACGCCCAGCACAATATAGACCGTGGCGATGGCCGCCAGAATCAAAATCACCTGCGAGTTCATCGTCTCCTGGAATACCTGCGCGGTACCGGCAAAGCTGCCGCGCACGGTGGACGGCACGCCAAGCTGCGTCATCGCGCGGTTGATCGCGTCGCTGGCCTCGGAAAGCGACGAACCGGCGGGCAGGTTAAAGGAGATGGTCGACGCTGCCGAAAGCCCCTGGTGGTTCACCGACAGCGGCGCGTTGGCCGGCCGCCAGCTGGCGAAGTAGGAGAGCGGAATCGCCTTGCCGTCGCTGTTAATCACAAACATTTTATCCAGCGCGCTGATGTCCTGGGTGTAGCGCGGATCCACCTCCATCACCACCTTGTACTGGTTCATCGGCTGATAGATGGTGGAAATTTCGCGCTGGCCGAAGGCGTTGTTCAGCAGGCTGTTGGCGGCTTCAACGTTAATGCCCAGCCGCGACATGGTTTCGCGGTCGTAGGTGAGCGCCATCTCGGCACCGTTATCCTGCTGATCGGAGTTCACGTCCGCCAGCTGGGGCAGGGCAGCCAGCGCCTTGCGGATCTTCGGCTCCCACTCGCGCAGGGCGGCTAAATCGTCCGAGAGCAACGTGTACTGGTAGCTGGCGTTCGCCTGTCGCCCGCCGACGCGGATATCCTGAACGGCCATCAAAAACAGGTTTGCGCCCGGCTCTTTGGCGAGCTTTACCCTCAGGCGATCAATCACCTGCTGCGCCGTTTCGTTGCGCTCGCCGCGCGGCTTAAGGGTAATGAACATCATCCCGCTGTTAACGCGCGACCCGCCGGTAAAGCCGGTCACGTTATCTACGGCGTTGTCTTCCCGAATGATCTTCATAAAGTCCTGCAGCTTGCCGCGCATCGCCTGGAATGAAATGCTCTGGTCCGCCTGGATGCCGCCCATCAGCACGCCGGTGTCCTGCTCCGGGAAGAAGGTTTTCGGGATGGTGATGTACATCCAGACGTTGAGCCCAATGGTGGCGATCAGCACCAGCCCGACCAGCCGCGTATGGTTCAGCACCCACTTCAGCGATTTGCCGTAGCCTTCCTGCATCGCCATCAGAAAACGACCAAAGCCTTTGCGGCGCGGCTGCGAATGGGGTTTGCTGCGCTTGAGCATCCAGCCGCACATCATCGGCGTGAGCGTCAGGGAAATCACCAGCGAAATCCCGATAGCGACGGAAAGGGTGACGGCAAATTCCCTCAGCAGCCGCCCCGGCAGCCCGCCCATCAGCAGCAGCGGCAGGAACACCGCCACCAGCGACAGGCTCATGGAGAGCACCGTAAAGCCCACCTCGCGCGTGCCCTGCAGCGCGGCCTGCAGCGGCTTCACGCCCGCTTCAAGGTGGCGGGAAATGTTCTCCAGCACCACGATGGCGTCATCCACCACGAATCCTGTGGCAATCGTCAGGGCCATCAGCGACAGGTTGTTAAGGCTAAAGCCGCACAGGTACATGGCGGCAAAGGTCCCAATCAGCGACACCGGCACGGCCACCGCCGGGATCAGCGTCGCGCGGCCGGAGCGCAGGAACAGGAATACCACCAGGATCACCAGCGCGACGGAGATAATCAGGGTTTGCTCCACCTCTTCAAGCGAGGCGCGAATGGTCGGGGAGCGATCCTGGGCAATCTGCAGATCGATTGCCGCCGGGATGGTCTCCTGCAGCTCCGGGAGGCGGGCGCGAATGCTGTTCACCGTCTCAATAATGTTCGCCTCCGGCAGCTTGCGGATCATCAGCAGAATGGCCGGTTTGGCGTTGGTCATCCCGGCGTTGCGCACGTCCTGCACCGAGTCGGTGACGCTGGCAACGTCGCTCAGGCGTACCGCCGCGCCGTTGTTGTAGTGAATAATCAGCGGCTGGTATTCCGCGGCGGTTTTTAGCTCGTCGTTGGTGTGGATCTGCCAGCGATGGCTAGCGTCCTCAATCGCCCCCTGCGGTTTACGCACGTTGGCGTTGCTGATGGCGGATCGCACGTCGTCCAGCGACACGCCCTGGTTAAACAGCGCCTGCGGGTTCAGGCCCACGCGCACGGCGGGCAGGGAACTGCCGCCAACGCTCACGTCACCCACGCCGTTTATTTGTGAGATCGTCTGCGCCAGCTGGGTCGACGCAAAATCGTAGAGCTGCCCCTGAGAATAGGTGTCTGAGGTCAGCGTCAGGATCATGATCGGCGCATCGGACGGGTTGGCCTTACGGTAGGTCGGACGGCTCGGCATCCCGCTCGGCAGCAGGCTTTGCGCGGCGTTGATCGCCGCCTGCACGTCACGCGCCGCACCGTTAATATCCCGGTCGAAGCTGAATTCCAGAATGATGCGCGTGCTGCCCAGCGAGCTGCTGGAGGTCATCTCGTTGACCCCCGCAATCCGCCCGAGCGAACGCTCCAGCGGCGTGGCGACCGACGACGCCATGGTTTCCGGTGACGCGCCCGGCAGCGAGGCGCTGACCATGATCACCGGGAAATCCACCTGCGGCAGCGGGGCGACGGGCAGCAGCCGGAAGCCCAGCACGCCGCACAGGGTGATGGCGACGGAGAGTAAAATCGTCGCCACCGGACGGTAAATGAAGAGGGCGAAAAACTTCACTTATGCCTCCTCTTCACGCTTCGGGAAACGGCTTTTGGTCCACAGCGCCAGGCGGTCAAACAGCAGGTAGATCACCGGCGTGGTGAAGAGCGTCAGCACCTGACTCACCAGCAGGCCCCCGACCATACCGATACCCAGCGGGCGGCGCAGCTCCGCGCCGACGCCGGTGCTGAGCATCAGCGGCAGCGCCCCCAGCAGGGCGGCCAGCGTGGTCATCAGGATCGGGCGGAAACGCAGCAGGCAGGCCTGGAAGATGGCATCGCGCGGCGACATGCCCTGTTCGCGCTCGGCGGCCAGCGCAAAGTCGATCATCATGATGGCGTTTTTCTTCACGATCCCGATAAGCAGAATAATGCCGATGATGGCTATGACGTCCAGCTCGCTGCCCGCCAGCATCAATGCCAGTAGCGCCCCCACGCCCGCCGTCGGCAGGGTAGAGAGGATGGTGATCGGGTGGATAAAGCTTTCGTACAGCACGCCAAGCACGATGTACATCGCCACGACCGCCGCGACGATCAGCCAGACGGTGTTACCCAGCGCGGCCTGGAACGCCAGCGTGCTGCCCTGGAACTGGGTCTGAATATCGGACGGGAAGCTGAGCGCTTTTTCAGCAGCCTGGATGGCTTCCACCGCCTCGCCCAGCGAGTAACCGTCCGGCACGTTGAAGGAAATGGTGGTGGACGGGAACTGATCCAGGTGGTTAATCGACAGCGGGGTATAGCGCTCCTCCACCGTGGCGATGGCGCTCAGCGGCACAATCCCGCCGTCTTTGCTGGTCAGGCGCACCGAGTCCAGCGCGGCCAGGCCGGGGGTGTTCTCGGTGTTGTGCTCCAGCACCACGCGGTACTGATTCGCCTGGGTGTAGATGGTGGAGATCAAGCGCTGACCGAAGGCGTTGTACAGGGCGTTGTCCACATCAGACATGGTAATGCCCAGACGGCTGGCGGTGTCGCGGTTGACGTTCACGTAGGCCGCCAGCCCTTTGTCCTGCCAGTCGCTGCTGACGTCGGCGAGCTGTGGCAGGGTGTTAAGTTTCTCCACCAGCTGCGGCACCCAGGTGCTGAGGGCATCAAGCGACGTAGCCTGGAGCGTGAACTGATACTGCGTGCGGCTGACCTGGGTATCGATGGTCAAATCCTGAATCGGCTGCAGGTAAAGCTCAACGCCCGGCAGGCGGGCCACGGCGCTTTGCAGCCGCTCGATGACGGCGTTCACGCGGTCGTCGCGCTCATCCAGCGGCTTGAGGTTGATCTGCAGACGAGCGCTGTTGAGCGACGGGTTGGTGCCATCCACGCCGACGTAGGACGTCAGGCTCTCCACCGCCGGATCCTTCATGATGATCTCCGACACCTGCTGCTGGCGCTGGGCCATGTTCGCGAAGGAGACCGACTGCGGAGCCTGCAGCGTGCCCTGAATAATGCCGTTGTCCTGGATGGGGAAGAAACCTTTCGGAATAAAAATCCACAGCATCACGCTGAGCGCCAGCGTTCCCAGCGCCACGCCGAGCGTGGCCCACGGATGGTTCAGCACTTTCGCCAGCACGCGACCGTAGGCGGCAATAATCCGCTCGAACATTCGCTCGGAGGCGCGGGAGAAGCGGTTTTGCTTGCGCAGGGACTCGTGGCTCAGCATGCGGGCGCACATCATCGGGGTCAGGGTCAGCGACACCACGGCGGAGATCAAAATGGCGACCGCCAGCGTCACGGCAAACTCGCGGAACAGCCGCCCGACGATATCGCCCATAAACAGCAGCGGGATCAGCACCGCAATCAGCGAGAAGGTGAGTGAGATAATGGTAAAGCCGATTTCCCCCGCGCCCTTCAGCGCGGCGGCCAGCGGCTTTTCGCCTTTCTCGATATAGCGCGAGATGTTCTCGATAACGACGATGGCGTCATCCACCACAAACCCGGTGGCGATGGTGAGCGCCATCAGCGTCAGGTTGTTAATCGAAAAGTCGAGGAACACCATCACCGCAAAGGTGCCGACCAGAGAGAGCGGCACGGCGACGGCGGGAATAATGGTTGCCGGAACGTTGCGCAGGAACAGGTAGATGATCATTACCACCAGCGCAATCGCCAGCATCAGCTCGAACTGGGTATCGGTGACCGACGCGCGAATGTTGGTGGTGCGGTCAGAAAGCACCTTCACGCTGACCGATTTTGGCAGGCTTTCAATCAGCTGCGGCAGCATGGTGCGAATGCTGTCGGCGGTTTCGATGATGTTGGCGCCCGGCTGGCGCTGCACGTTCATCACGATCGCCTGCTGCTTGTTCGCCCACGCGCCGAGCCAGCTGTTTTCCGCGCCTTGTTCCACGGTGGCGATGTCGCCCAGGCGGATCGGCGCGCCGTTCTGGTAGGCCACAATCAGCTGACGGTATTCGTCGGCGGACTGCATCTGGTCGTTTGCCGAGAGGGTGACCGCGCGGGTCGGGCCGTCCAGCGAGCCTTTCGCCGAGTTGACGTTGGCACTGCTGATGGCGGTGCGGATGGTTTCGCTGGTCAGCCCCAGCGCGGCAATCGCCTGCGCGTTAAGCTTCACGCGCACGGCCGGGCGCTGGCCGCCCGCCAGCGTGACGAGGCCGACGCCGGAAACCTGAGAAATTTTCTGCGCCACGCGCGTTTCGACCATGTCTTCGACCTGGGTCATCGGCATGGCGGAGGAGGTGACGGCGAGCGTCATGATCGGCGGATCCGCCGGGTTCACCTTGCTGTAGACCGGCGGGTTAGGCAGGTCCGGCGGCAGCAGGTTGGTGGCGGCGTTGATGGCGGCCTGTACTTCCTGCTCGGCGACGTCCAGCGACAGCGTCAGCTGGAACTGCAGCGTCACGACGGATGCCCCGCCGGAACTCTGGGAGGACATCTGTTTTAACCCGGACATCTGGCCAAACTGGCGCTCCAGCGGGGCGGTAATGGCGGACGTCACCACGTCCGGGCTGGCGCCAGGGTAGAGCGTCACCACCTGAATGGTGGGGTAATCCACCTCCGGCAGCGCCGACACGGGCAGGAAGCGGTAGCCAATGATCCCGGCCAGCAGGATCGCCACCATCAACAGCGTGGTGGCGACAGGGCGGAGGATAAACAGGCGTGACGGCCCACCTGTAGAGCTCGGGGGCATAACCTGCATCAGGAGGTCGCTCCCTGTTTCGCAGGTTCAACCACCTCAACTTTCGCGCCTTCGGTGAGGCGGTCGATGCCGTCGGTGACCACGCGGTCGCCGGCGGAGAGCCCGGCGCTGATGACCACCGTCTGGCTGTCCTGAATCCCGGTTTTCACCAGATGCTTGCTCACTTTATTGTCGCTGTTCAGCACCCAGACAAAGCTTCCTTCGTTACCCATCTGCAGCGCTGCGGTGGGGATCACCACCGCGTTCTCTTCGGTAGCGACCAGCATTCGCGCGTTGACGAACTGGTTCGGGAAGAGGGCATCGTCCTGGTTGTTAAAGCGCGCCTTCAGCTTGATGGTGCCGGTGGTGGTATCGATCTGGTTATCCAGGCTAAGCAGGGAACCCTCGCTCAGCTTCTGCTTGTTGGTGCGGTCCCAGGCTTCCACCACCAGGCCTTTACCGGCCTTTTGCGCCTGCATGACGGTCGCGATATCGCTTTCCGGCAGGGTAAAGACTAAATCAATCGGGTGGGTCTGGGTGATCACCACGATGCCCGTGGTGTCGCCACTGGAGATCTGGTTACCAATATCGACCTGCTTCAGGCCCACGCGCCCATCAATCGGCGCGGTGATGCGGCTCCAGTCCAGCTGCAGCTGCGCGCTGGCGACGGCGGCCTCGTCGGCTTTGATGGTGCCCTGCGTTTCGCTGACCAGCGACTGCTGGGTGTCCAGCTCCTGACGAGAAACGAGGTTGGTTTTCACCAGCTGCTGGTAGCGCGCCAGATCGCGACGGGCGTTGGCGAGGGTGGCTTTGTCTTTCGCGAGCTGCCCCTGCGCCTGGGCGAGGGCAACTTTAAACTGGCTCGGGTCGATTTCCGCCAGCAGATCGCCCGCTTTAACCTGCTGACCTTCCTGGAAGTGGATCGCGATGAGCTGACCGTCAACGCGGCTGCGCACCGTGGCGGTGTTGGCGGCGGTGATGGTTCCGAGCCCCGTCAGATAACGTGGAACGGCTTTGCTCACCGCCGTTGCCGCCTGAACCGGCGCCAGCGCGCCGCCGCGCATGCCGTGACGGCCGCCGCCAGCCGGGCGCTGTGGTGCACTATTGGCACCGGCGGGAGCGGCGGAGTTCGCGGATTGACTGTGCCAGTACCAGGCGGCGGCAACGGCCACCACAATGATGCCAGCGGCGATTGCCCAGCGGGATTTGTTACTGCCTTTCATCGTTATACGTTCTCATCCTGAATACTTCGGGGAATGATACTAGTTTAGTCAGCTAACACAGCGGAAAAATGGAGGAAATATGGAAGACTGTCAGGAATGGTCTGAGAGTAGCGCCGCGGTTTTCTCCCTCTCCCTGTGGGAGAGGGCCGGGGTGAGGGCATCAGACCGCACCGCAACAACACTAGCTAAACATCACCTGCGCCCAGCGCGCCAGCCCTGCGGTAACGGAGCCAAAGTCATCCCCGCCAGCAATCGGAATGCCCGGCAGCTGTTCCGCCAGCGCTTTCTTGATCAGCGGCGAGCGGGCGCTACCGCCGGTCAGGTAGATCACATCCGGCTTCTCTTTACCGTTCTCCAGCGCCAGCTGCACCTGCTCCAGAATACGCTGCAGCGGCTGCGCGAGCGCCGTCTCCAGCCCCTCCTGAGAGATCGCCGTGGCCAGATCGTCGCTGATGAAGGGCAGCGAAACCGCATGTTCAGGACGATCCGAAAGGGCAATTTTGCTCTCTTCGGCGGTGCGCACCACGCGGTAGCTCAGGCGCTGACGCCACACTTTATAGAGCAGGGCGACCTTCTCGGCGTCCTGCGCGTCGCGCACCAGATCGTTAAGGAAGCGCCCGTTCGCGGTGCTGTAAAAATCACTCTGCGCCGGAACGTCGTTGATGGCAATCGCGTTCCACCACGGCAGGATCGGCAGGGCGATGCCTTTTTCCGTTTGCCCGCCCATGCCCAGCAGCGGCATCAGGCTCTTGAAGGCCAGCGCGATATCCAAATCGTTACCGCCTACGCGGCAGCCGCTGTGCCCGAGCAGGCTGTTTTCACGATCGCGACGGTTATGCCACTGCGGCCCCATCAGCAGCAGCGAGCAGTCGGTGGTTCCCCCGCCGATGTCCACGACCAGCACGCGCTTCTCTTCCGTCAGCGTGGCTTCAAAATCCAGCCCCGCCGCAACCGGCTCGTACTGGAACACCACGTCGCGGAAGCCTGCCCGGTGCGCGGCGCGTTCAAGGATCCCCTGCGCCTGCTGGTTGGCTTCGTCGCCGCCCAGCCCCTGGAAGTTGATTGGGCGGCCAATCACCGCCTGGGTAATCTCCTCGGAAACCTGCGTCTGCGCCTGATGACGGATATGCAGCATCATGGCGCACACCAGGTCCTCAAACATCGCCACCTGCTGCGGCTTCAGGCCGCTGGCGCCGAGGAAGGACTTCGGTGACTTAACAAAGTAAACCTCTTCCGGGTCTTCAATGTAGTGCCCGAGCGAAGAGAGGCCGAACTGCACGCTGGACGGGGTAACGTCGATATCTTCCTCGCGGTTGAAGCTGACCGCCCGACGCAGCAGCGCCTGGCTCTCCGCCGCGGTGGCAGGAACCTGATGGTGGCGGAACAGCCACTCGCTCACCGCCTCACGCGTCGGCGCGCAGAGCATTGACGGCAGCAGCGTGCTCTCTTTTTCCATTTTCAGGAGCTGCGGTTGTCCGTTCTGCATAATCGCAACCGAGCAGTTTGCCGTACCGTAGTCAAATCCAATAAACACGATTAATCCCCATGCCGGTGAGAAGGGGCGAGACTTTAACGAAATGTCTGCATGGCGACAACAGGAATATGAAAGCAAGGCGAAACACCGCTTTTCCGTTTATCCTGAGAGGAATAAAAAAGGAGCAATAATGTATACCCTGACCTGGCAACCTCCCTACGACTGGCAGTGGATGTTTGGCTTTCTCGGCGCGCGTGCGGTGACGGGCATTGAAACCGTCACGAGCGACTACTACGAGCGCAGTTTTGCCTGCGACGGCCATCAGGGGATATTTCGCGTGACGCCGGATATCGCCACCCATACGCTGACCGTGACGCTCAGCCCCGGGCTGGTCCCGGTTGCGAAGACGTGTCTTGAACGCATCGCGCGCCTGTTCGATCTCGCCTGCAACCCGCAGCGCGTCGCGGATACGCTGGGGGATCTCGGCGCTGCCCGGCCCGGCCTGCGTTTGCCGGGGGCGATGGATGCGTACGAGCAGGGCGTACGGGCGATTCTCGGACAGCTGGTCAGCGTGGCGATGGCGGCGAAACTGGCTTCCCGCGTTGTCGCCCTGTGCGGTGAGCCGGTGAAGGATGCACCGGGCTATGTCTGCTTTCCCTCCCCGCAAGCGCTGGCCGCTGCCGATCCGCTGGCGCTCAAGGCGCTCGGAATGCCGGTAAAACGCGCGGAGTCGCTGATTCATCTGGCGCAGTCGGTTGTTGACGGGACGTTTCCGCTGACGCCGCCTGAGGACGTTGAGGCGGGCATGAAGGCGCTACAGCAGCGGCCCGGCATCGGGCGCTGGACGGCAAATTACCTGGCCCTGCGCGGCTGGCAGGCGAAAGACGTGTTCCTGCCGGATGATTATCTGATTAAGCAACGCTTCGCCGGGATGACCCCGGCGCAGATCCGTCGTTACGCCGAACGCTGGCAGCCGTGGCGCTCCTACGCGCTGCTGCACATCTGGTATACCGACGGCTGGACGCCGTCAGTTGATGGCGAAATAGCTGGTGTTGAGCAGTAGATCCAGCGGCTGCGGCTCGGCGATGGTGTCGCCATAGATAAAATCAATGCCGATGCCGGAAAGCGTATCCATCATAATGGGCTGGTTACAGGGGCCTGCGATGGTTTTCATCCCCAGACGCTGGGCGTGGCCCTGAACGATGGTCACCATCATCTCATCCATCAGATTGCCGTACACGTTGCTCACCACCTCGGCATCCAGCATCAGATAATCGGCCATGTTCGGGCTCAGGTGGGTAAAGACGTTCATGTCGCGCCCTATCTGGCTGAAGATCAACCGGCAGCCCGCCTGGCGAAGCTTTTGCAGCCCTCGCTGCAGATTCTCATCCGGGTTACATACCACGTCGGCCGCGATGACCAGATGCAGCAGACGGCCCGGCATAGGGCTGTTATCGAGCAGGTCGAGGAGTTCATCGACCAGCGTTACGCTGGCTAATCCGGCGGCAGAAAGCGGTAGCGCTACCCCCATTCCTTTACGGGCGACCTGCGCGGCAGAGGTGCGGAAAAACTCGCCAAAGATACGTCTGTCGAGGGCATGCAGCAGCTCGGGCTCCGCCAGGCCGGAACGGAAGGCGTGCTCCTCCTGAACTTCACCCTGGCTGGTCCACAGGCGTAGCGAAACCAGCCAGAAGTTACAGCTTTCCGGTATGCGCGGGGAGGCGACGCTGCGGGCTATCATCATCAGGTGATTGTCTTTGATCATATGCCACTGTTCGTCCAGCGACATCATGCTGCGCGCGCTCCGATCCCGCTCCTGCTGCGGTTCGTACACCGTCACGATGCCGCGGCCACTGTTTTTCGAGGCATAACAGGCAATATCCGCCTGCGACATCACTTCTGACGCCTGGTTATTATGCTCATCAATCAGCGTGATCCCTGCGCTGGCGCCAATCCGGTGCAGGCGGCCTTCCCACATAAAGTGATAGTCATTGATGGTATGGATCAGACGACCGGTGATATAGCGCGCGCTCTCAATATTGCAGTCCGGCAGAAGCAGCCCAAACTCGTCGCCGCCCAGGCGCGCCAGCACGTCGCTGGAGCGAAGCATGGTTAACATCATGGAAGAGAGTTCCCGCAGCAGGGCATCTCCCGCCGCATGGCCTGCGGTATCATTGACGGCTTTGAAGCGGTCCAGATCGATAAAGACCAGCGCATGACGCTGACGCGTCTCGCGAACGGTTTGCAGAAGTCGTTTGAGATGGTTTTCGAAGCTGACCCGGTTTGCCAGGTGGGTGAGGGCATCGTGCGACGCGCTGTAGCTCAGCTGACGCAGCATTTTGCGCGACTCGGTAACGTCCTGAATAACGATCACCGAGCCAATGCTGTGCCCGTCAAGGGTACTGAGTGGCGTAATGCTGTAGTGGATATCAAACGATCCGCCGGTGCGGCAGTTCAGCACTACGTCCTGGTCGATATCGGAGCGTGACATATCGCCGCTGTGAATGTTTTCCATCAGCGGGCCGCGTTCCCCAAAGGTGATGTGTAACACCTTCAGGATCGGCTGGCCGATGGCCTCGGTCTGCAGCCAGCCGCTCATTTTCTCGGCGACCGGGTTCATAAAGGTGACGTTCATGTCGATATCGGTACAGAGCACCGCTTCGCCGATGGAGTCGAGCGTGATGTGCAGACGCTCTTTTTCCTGGAACAGCGCTTCGTTAAGCTCCTTCACCTCGGTCATGTCCATATTGATGCCGAGTAAACGCTCCACTTCACCCTCTTTATTCAGCACCCGGTTTGCCAGGGAGCGAATATGGCGCACGCCTTCCTTCACGCGGATACGGAATTCAAGCTTAAACGGCAGACGAGAGACCAGTGAATCCCGCAGCACCTGCTCCGCATGGGCGCGATCCTCCGGCAACATTCTTTCGTGCCAGAGCTGCCAGGTGGGCTTGATGTGCGGCGGAATTTCATATAGCTCAAACATCCGCTTATCCCAGCTGATAATGTCGGGCTCCAGATCCCACTCCCAGATGCCGATGCCGCCCGCTTCGTTGGCCAGCGTAATGCGCTCCATCAGGCGTTTATTGACCCACTCGGTCTGCTTCAGGTCGTTAATGTCTTCAATCTGGGCGATAAAATAGAGCGGCGAGCCGTCGGCATGGCGCACGACGGAGACGGCCAGAAGCGCCCAGACGACCTCGCCGTTGCGCGTGTAATAGCGCTTTTCGAGGGTGTAGGTGTTGATCTCGCCGTTGACCAGCTGCTCCAGCTGTTCCAGGTCGGTATGCAAATCTTCCGGCCAGGTGAGCTGCTGGAAGGTGAGCGACTGCAGCTCGGTCTGACTGTAACCGAGGAAATTGCACAGCGCCTTGTTGGCCTGAAGCCACTGGCCTTCCATGCTGACTAACGCCATGCCGATGGCGGAATACTCCATTGCATTGCGAAAGCGCTCTTCGCTCTCGGTGATGTGTTTGCGTTCGGCACGGAAGGCATACATCACCATGGTCATCACGTTAGCGGGGAGAAGCAGCATCAGGAACGGCAGCCACGGCGCGTTCATCATCGGCCCGGCATGTTGGGTGGTCAGCGCCGAAGGGTTATGGGCAATCATCAGGGAAACGACCATCACGGTAACCAGAAACACCATGAACGCTTCCATCCGCGGCAAGCGCACGGCGCTCCACATCAGCAGGACAATCACGCAGGTAAAAGGCCACGGCAGCCAGGTGATGGATGCCCAGCTGAGCGCCAGCGTCACGGCCATGGTAACCAGCGTTTCCAGCAGCAATCTCGGATCACGGTGGCGGAGCAGGTAGTGGGATTTAAACAGCAGCCCCAGCGGCACCAGCGCCAGCGCGCCAATGGATTCAGATAGCACCCAGACGATGAAATTACGCAGCGGCTCAGGGCCGGGGATCAGAAGCGTCATCAGAATACCGCCCACCAGCGGCGGCACCAGCGCGCTGCCTATGGCCAGGCGGATCCAGTCGTTTAAATTTTGCAGCGGGTTGTACCACGGAAGAAGCTTGCGCAGTAACACGGCACCGATGACGGCCTCAATAATGTTTATTGCGGCGTAGGTGAGGTTTATCGACGCCCAGGAGAACACCATCCACGAGGCCAGAATATTGCCGAATGAACAGGCCAGGGCAATCCCGGGCCACATTTTTCCCGCATGACGGTAAAACGCCACCATCATAATGGCGGTAGGAAACCAGAGCGGCGCCAGCAGGGTACCGAAGCGGGTAAGCTCCAGCGAAAATAAGGTAAAGATAAAGGTGACCAGGCCCAGACAGACAAGTCGTAATAAAGGATGTGGGGTGGTAACCAAAACCCGCTGGTATTGTTTATTCATTACCGCTTTATCCAGAGACGCCATGCCGTCAGGAGAGAAGTGCGCACGAGTGAATTTGATAATTTGGTTTATGCTAGTACAAACAATTTACAATTCATATGGCGACTGCTCATAATTTGACATCATAGACTTATTAAATAGTTACTCGCTAAAAAATCCCTGTTAAACGCTGAAAAAACGGTCATTAAAATTTCTCTCAGGGAGCAATGTGCCACTTTTCAGCCTGTCTCGCAGAACCTGCGCATTCGACTGGTATCACGCCCGCGAAATCCCTATAATTGCCGCGTTTGACGCTCCGGCGTCGTCCTTCCTTAACATCCAGGTTATTCAGGTCGCTAAATTTATGACTGATAAGTCTCATCAGTGCGTCATTATAGGCATCGCCGGCGCATCGGCTTCAGGTAAAAGTCTAATTGCCAGTACGCTTTATCGCGAACTGCGTGAACAAGTAGGTGATGAGCATATCGGCGTCATTCCCGAAGACAGCTATTACAAAGATCAATCCCATCTGTCGATGGAAGAGCGCGTAAAAACCAACTACGACCACCCGAATGCGATGGATCACAGTTTACTGTTCCAGCATCTAGAAGCCCTAAAGAGCGGCCAGGCCATTGAGCTGCCCGTTTACAGTTACGTAGAACACACCCGAACCCAGGAAACGATCCGCATCGAGCCGAAGAAGGTCATTATCCTTGAAGGCATCCTGCTCCTGACCGACGCTCGCCTGCGTGAATCCATGAACTTCTCCATCTTCGTCGATACCCCGCTGGATATCTGCCTGATGCGCCGCATCAAGCGTGACGTTAACGAGCGCGGTCGTTCGATGGACTCCGTCATGGCGCAATACCAGAAAACGGTGCGTCCGATGTTCCTGCAGTTTATTGAACCATCCAAACAATACGCCGATATCATCGTGCCTCGCGGGGGCAAAAACCGCATTGCGATTGATATCTTAAAAGCGAAAATCAGCCAGTTTTTTGAATAAGCCGCGCGAATTGTGTACCGTTCAGAGATAACCTGGTTTTACCCTGAGTGTTTAAGGCCTCAGGGTACGATGCATGAAAGGAGAAAGTGCCATGCGTCTTTGCGATCGTGATATTGAAGCTTGGCTGGATGAAGGCCGCTTGTCTATTACCCCGCGTCCCCCCGTGGAGCGTATCAATGGGGTGACCGTTGATGTACGGTTGGGGAATAAATTCCGCACCTTTAGTGGCCATACTGCGCCATTCATCGACCTCAGCGGGCCGAAGGATGAAGTCAGCGCCGCGCTCGATCGCGTCATGAGTGATGAAATCGTCATTGACGAAGGCGAAGCTTTTTATCTGCACCCGGGTGAACTGGCGCTGGCGGTGACGTATGAATCCGTGACCCTGCCTGCGGATCTCGTCGGCTGGCTTGATGGCCGTTCTTCTCTGGCACGCCTGGGCCTGATGGTTCACGTGACCGCGCACCGTATCGACCCAGGCTGGTCCGGCCGTATCGTGCTGGAGTTCTTCAACGCCGGCAAACTGCCGCTGGCGCTGCGCCCCGGAATGATGATTGGTGCGTTAAGCTTTGAACCGCTGACAGGCCCGGCAGACAGGCCTTATAACCGCCGCCAGGACGCAAAATACCGCGACCAGCAGGGTGCGGTTGCCAGCCGTATTGATAAAGACTGATCGTTAGTCCATTGAGGATGCCATGAGAAGAGTTCTGACAACGCTGATGATTTTGCTGGTGGTGCTGGTTGCTGGCCTTTCGGCGTTGGTTCTGCTGGTTAACCCGAATGATTTCCGCGCTTACATGGTGCGGCAGGTCGAGGCACGCAGTGGTTACCAACTGAAGCTTGACGGGCCGCTGCGCTGGCACGTCTGGCCGCAGCTCAGCATTCTCTCTGGCCGAATGTCGTTAACCGCGCCGGGCGCCGCACAGCCGCTGGTCTCTGCGGACAACATGCGTCTTGACGTGGCGCTGATCCCGCTCATCTCCCATCAGTTGCAGGTTAACCAGGTGATGCTGAAGGGCGCGGTCATTCAGCTTACCCCGCAGACCGAAGCCGTGCGCGACGCGAATGCGCCGGTTGCGCCGCGCGAGAATACCTTACCGGATGAACCGTCCGATACGGGCTGGTCCTTTGATATAGGCAAACTGAAAGTTGCCGATAGCGTGCTGGTGTTCCAGCATGAGGATCAGGAACAGGTCACCGTTCGCAACATCAACCTGCAGATGGAACAGGATGAACACCATCTTGCGTCGCTGGAATTTAGCGGACGGGTGAATCGCGACCAGCGCGATCTGACCCTCTCGTTGAATGCAAACGTGAATGCGTCGGACTACCCGCATCAGCTGACGGCCGACATCCAGCAGCTCAACTGGCAGCTGACGGGGGCGGATCTCCCTACCCAGGGGATTACCGGGCAGGGGACGCTGCAGGCCGTTTGGCGCGAAGAGCAAAAACAGCTGGCGCTGGATAACCTCAATCTGCAGGCCAACGACAGCAGCCTGAAAGGGCAGGCGAGCGTCACGCTCGACGATAAGCCGAAGTGGGTGCTGAACCTGCAGTTTGACAAGCTCAACCTGGAGAACATCCTGCCACCGGTGCCGACAAGCTCAACGGACAGCGATGCCGTACAGACGGGGCAAAGCCAGTCACCGGTGTCGCGTCCGGTTATCTCGTCCAACCTTGAACAGCCTGACTATAACGTGCTGCGCGGCTTCACGGCGGATATTCTGCTGAAAGCCAACAGCGTGCGCTGGCGCGGTATTGATTTCACCGACGTGAACGGCCAAATGTTCAACCACAACGGGTTGCTGGTGATTTCAGAACTGAGCGGCAAAATGGGGGCGGGTCACCTGTCACTTCCGGGTACGCTGGACGTGCGTAAGGACGTTGCCAGCGCTGAATTCCAGCCGCGTCTCGACAACGTTGAGATTGGCAGCATCCTCAAAGCCTTTAACTATCCGATATCCCTGACGGGTCAGCTGACGCTGGCGGGGGATTTCTCAGGCACCAAAATTGATGCCAACGCCTTCCGCCGTGAGTGGCAGGGCGAGGCGCACGTTGACCTGAAAGATTCGCGAATAGAAGGGCTCAACTTCCAGCAGCTGGTCCAGCAGGCGGTAGAGCGCAGCAGCGATGTTAAAGCCCAGGAAAACTATGACAGCGCAACGCGCCTCGACAGCTTCACCACAGATCTGACGCTGGATAACGGAGTACTGACGATGGCCGGAATGCAGGGAATCTCGTCTATGCTGTCGTTAACCGGAGAAGGCTCGCTGGATCTGGTCAAAGAGACGGCGGACACGCGCTTTAACGTCCGGGTTCTTTCCGGCTGGCAGGGCGAAAGCAAGCTGATTGACTTCCTCAAAGAGACGCCGGTTCCGCTTAGCGTATACGGCAAATGGCAGGCGCTGAACTACAGCCTTCAGGTGGATCAGATCCTGCGTAAGCACCTGCAGGATGAAGCGAAGCGTCGGCTTAACAGCTGGGCGGATCGTAATAAAGATTCCCAGAACGGCAAGGACGTGAAGAAGCTGCTGGATAAGCTTTAAGGTTCGTGGTGCAGGCGGTGCAGCCTGATGCCATCACCCCGACCCTCTTCCGCGGGAGAGGGAGCAAACACGAAAACGGCAACGAGGTTGCCGTTTTGTTTTACCTAAACCTCAAAATCCAGCTCTTCCTCATCCCGCAGTGGAATAAGCTGCACTTTCTGCACGCGATGGTTTTCAATCTGCAGGGTTTTAAGCAGATAGTCGCCCACCTGAACCTCTTCCCCCGGCTGCGGGATGCGCTGTAAATACTCCATCAGCAGACCGGCAATGGTGTGGTATTCCCGTTTTTCATCCAGCGGCAGCGGCACGTACTGCACCAGGTCTTCCAGCGGCATGTGGCCGTTGGCCGTCCACGAGCCGTCTGCGTTTTTCTGAATGTCGTGGCGGGCATCAATCTCATCCACCTCGTTTGGCAAATTACCGGCGATGGTTTCCATCACGTCGCTGAGCGTGACCAGCCCTTCCACCGAACCAAACTCATCCACTACGAAGGCGAAGTGCGTGCGAGCGTTGCGGAACTGCTCCAGCGCGGAAAGCAGCGGAAGCGCTTCCGGGAAGACCAGCGGCTGGCGCACCAGCGCGCGCAGGTTGAGCGGCTCGCCGTGAAGCTGCTGCTGGAGCAGATCAATCACGTGCACCACCCCCAGCAGCTCCTCTTCCTCTTCACCGCCGGTGACCACCACGCGGGTATGCTGGTTTTTATCCAGCAGGGCGCGGATCTGCTCTTCCGGTGCCGTGAGGTCAATATGCTCAATGTCATGCCGGGAGGTCATGATGCTGCTGACCGTGCGCTGATTCAGGTTAAGCACCCGCTCGATCATCAGCCGCTCCTGCGGGTTAAAGATCTGCCCGTCGCTGTGATCGGCAAGCAGGGCGGAGGATTCTGCGTCCAGCTCGGCATCCTCTTTCCTGCCGCTCAGCAGGCGCATGACGGTTTCGGCCGTGCGCTGGCGCAGGGTCTGATTCGCGGAGAGAAACCGGCGGCGGTTAAATATCGCCAGCTGGTTGAGGGCTTCAATCATGACGGAGAAGCCAATGGCGGCGTACAGATAGCCTTTCGGAATGTGGAACCCGAAACCGTCGGCGACCAGGCTAAAGCCAATCATCAGCAGGAAGCTCAGACAGAGGATCACGATGGTCGGGTGACTGTTCACAAAGCGGGTCAGCGCTTTGCTCGCCATCACCATCAGCGTGATGGCGATGATTACCGCGGCCATCATGACGGCGAGATGGTCCACCATCCCGACGGCGGTAATCACCGAATCCAGGGAGAAGACCGCATCGAGCACCACAATTTGCGCCACCACTGGCCAGAATTTCGCCCCGCGTCGCTGGGTTGGGTTCTCGCTGTCTTTGCCTTCGAGCCGCTCGTTAAGCTCCACCGTGGCTTTGAACAGCAGGAACAGCCCGCCGAAGAGCATGATCAGGTCGCGCGCGCTAAAGCTCAGACCGCGAACGGAGAACAGAGGCTGAGTGAGCGTGACCATCCAGGAGATAGAGGCCAGCAGCAGTAAACGCATCACCATCGCCAGCAGCAGACCCGTCACGCGCGCGCGGTCGCGCTGGGAAGGGGGCAGTTTTTCAGCGAGGATGGCGATAAAGACCAGATTATCAATCCCGAGCACTAATTCGATGACGACCAGCGTCACCAGCCCGGCCCAGATTGATGGATCGGCAATCCATTCCATAGTAATAGCAATACCTTCTGTTATATGACGAATGTCACACTTCGATCATGGATAAAGCTGCGGGAAAATGCAATGTCGGGCTGAGATTTCTCTTAATACGATGCGTAAAAAAGAGAGCAATCTCAGGTGGGTGTAAATAAGCGAAATACGTATATTTTATTATTCAGAGAACATTTTAGGATATATCGCAGATAATGGTTTTTGCTCTCTTTTTGTCAATATAAAGAAAATCCTAAAAGGTCAAAACTTTGCTCTTAATATTAATCTTAAAAACCGATATTAGGACAGTTGTCTCCTTGCCTGCTATTAGGTTAGCTGCAACAATTCTCCCAGCATCAAATGTTAAATCTTGTTGTTGCTATTATTGTTTTGGTCTTCGGAATGGTCATTCATTATCCGTTGTGTATTTCAAGCGGCTGATATATTTCCAGAAGACCTTACTCAAGAGGGTGTCTATCCATAACACATTGTTTAGTCAGTGGATTGGTAACTGAAAGCCAAGGGCGGTAGCGTGCCTGAAAGCGTGTGAATCAGCCTCGATTATTCTGTCAATAGCCAATGGATGAATAAGCTTTTTTTAGGACTGATGCCAGTTATATTTCTATTTGATTAACTGCATGCTGAAACCCAATACGTCTCAAGCTTATTTAAATTGCACAGGATAATTACTCTGCCAAAGTGATAAATAATCAATGATGAAATCCAAAATGAAATTGATGCCATTATTGGTGTCTGTGACCTTGATGAGTGGTTGCACGGTCTTTCCCGGCAGCAATATGTCAACAATGGGTAAGGATGTGATCAAGCAACAGGATGCCGATTTTGATCTCGACAAAATGGTGAATGTTTATCCACTTACGCCACGTCTGGTCGAACAATTACGTCCACGTCCGAACGTTGCCCAGCCGAATATGTCTCTGGATCAGGAAATTGCCTCCTATCAGTATCGCGTGGGGCCGGGCGACGTGATCAACGTGACCGTCTGGGATCACCCTGAACTGACCACGCCAGCGGGCCAGTACCGCAGCTCAAGCGACACCGGGAACTGGGTACAGTCAGATGGCACCATGTTCTATCCGTACATTGGTAAAGTGCATGTCGCCGGGAAAACGCTTGCCGAGATCCGTAGTGATATTACCGGCCGCTTAGCGCAGTACATCGCCGACCCGCAGGTGGACGTTAATATCGCCGCATTCCGCTCGCAAAAAGCCTATATCTCCGGTCAGGTGAACAAATCCGGCCAGCAGGCCATCACCAACGTTCCGCTCACGGTACTGGACGCCATTAACGCCGCGGGCGGCTTAACCGACGGCGCCGACTGGCGCAACGTGGTGCTGACCCACAACGGCAAAGAGCAGCGCATTTCGCTGCAGGCGCTGATGCAAAATGGCGATCTGACCCAGAACCGCCTGCTCTATCCGGGCGATATCCTCTACGTACCGCGCAACGACGATCTGAAAGTCTTCGTGATGGGTGAAGTGAAGAAACAGAGCACCCTCAAAATGGACTTCAGCGGCATGACCCTGACCGAAGCGCTGGGCAATGCTGAGGGTATCGATCTGACGACCTCTAACGCGACCGGTATCTTCGTCATCCGTCCGCTGAAAGGTGAAGGCAGCGCGAAGGGCAAAATTGCCAACATCTACCAGCTGGATATGTCCGATGCGACGTCTCTGGTAATGGCGACGGAGTTCCGTCTCCAGCCATACGATGTGGTTTACGTCACCACCGCGCCGGTTGCCCGCTGGAACCGTCTGATCAACCAGTTGCTGCCAACCATCAGTGGCGTTCGCTACATGACGGATACGGCGCGCGACATTCATACCTGGTAATCCGCGATGTTTAACAAAATTCTGGTGGTATGCGTGGGGAACATTTGCCGTTCCCCCACGGCTGAACGGCTGTTGAAACAGTACCAGCCCGAGTTAACGGTCGAGTCCGCAGGGCTGGGCGCGCTGGTGGGCAAAAGTGCCGACGAGCGCGCAACGAGCGTGGCCCGCGATCACAACCTCTCTCTTGACGGGCATATTGCCCGCCAGGTCACCGGCCGCATGTGCCGGGAGTATGACCTGATTCTGGCAATGGAAAAACGCCATATTCATGCGCTATGCGATATCGCTCCGGAGATGCGCGGCAAGGTGATGCTGTTTGGTCACTGGGACAACGAACGCGAAATCCCCGATCCGTATCGCAAGAGCCATGAAGCCTTCGAGGCGGTTTACACCTTACTTGACCAGTCTGCCCAACAGTGGGCGCAGGCACTGAAAGCTCAGCAGGGATAACAATGACAGAAAAAACAAAACCTTCTGCCGCCCCGACTTCGGGCAGTGATGAAATTGATATTGGTCGCCTGGTCGGCACGGTTATTGAGGCAAAGTGGTGGGTGCTCGGCATCACCGCCGTCTTTGCCGCGGCGGCCGTTATCTATACGCTCTTTGCGACGCCTATCTACAGCGCCGACGCGCTGGTGCAGATTGAACAGAATACCGGCAACTCCCTGGTGCAGGATATCGGCTCCGCGCTGGCGAACAAGCCGCCGGCATCCGACGCTGAAATTCAGCTGATTCAGTCACGTCTTGTGCTGGGTAAAACGGTTCACGACCTCGGCCTCGACATCTCCGTCACCAAAAATACGTTCCCGATCTTTGGTGCCGGCTGGGATCGGCTGATGGGGCGCAGCAATGACACCGTCAAAGTCACTGACTTTGTGCTGCCGAAAGGGGCGGGGGATCAAACCTTTACCCTGACGGTGCTGGGCCCTAAACAGTACCAACTGACCAGCGATGCGGGCTTTAGCGCACGCGGCGAAGTGGGGCAGATGCTGAATAAAGACGGCGTTAGCATGATGGTTAGCGCGATCCACGCCCAGGAGGGCGGTGAATTCACCGTGACCAAATTCTCCACGCTGGGAATGATTAACAATCTGCAGAACAACCTGACCGTCACGGAAAACGGTAAGGACACCGGCGTGCTGAGCATGACCTTTACCGGTGAAGATAAGGATCAGATCCGCGACATCCTGAACAGCATTACCCGCAACTACCTTGAGCAGAACGTCGAGCGCAAGTCGGCGGAAGCGGCGAAAAGCCTGGCGTTCCTCTCTAAACAGCTCCCGGAAGTGCGTGCCCGTCTGGACGATGCCGAGAACAAGCTGAACGCCTTCCGTCAGGATAAAGACTCCGTCGACCTGCCGCTGGAGGCCAAATCGGTTCTCGACTCCATGGTCAACATTGATGCGCAGCTCAACGAGCTGACCTTCAAAGAGGCGGAGATTTCCAAGCTTTACACCAAACGCCACCCGGCCTACCGCACGCTGCTGGAAAAGCGCCGCACTCTCGAAGAGGAGAAGGCGAAGCTGAACGACCGCGTGACCGCGATGCCGAAAACGCAGCAGGAGATCGTGCGTCTGACCCGCGACGTGGAGTCCGGACAGCAGGTTTACATGCAGCTGCTGAACAAGCAGCAGGAGCTGAAAATCACCGAGGCCAGCACCGTGGGTGACGTGCGCATCGTTGACCCGGCCATTACCCAGCCTGGCGTGCTGAAGCCGAAGAAAGCCCTGATTATTCTCGGCAGCATTATTCTCGGCCTGATGCTCTCTATCGTTGGTGTATTGCTCCGCTCGCTGTTCAACCGTGGCATCGAAAGCCCACAGGCGCTGGAAGAGAATGGGATCAACGTCTACGCCAGCATCCCGCTGTCCGAGTGGCAAAAATCCCGTGACAGCGTCAAGACCATCAAGGGCGTTAAGCGTTACAAACAGAGCCAGCTGCTGGCCGTGGGTAACCCAACCGACCTGGCGATTGAAGCGATACGCAGCCTGCGTACCAGCCTGCACTTCGCCATGATGCAGGCTAAAAACAACGTCCTGATGTTAACCGGCGTCAGCCCGTCAATCGGTAAGACCTTTGTGTGCGCCAACCTGGCGGCCGTGGTGAGCCAGACCAACAAGCGCGTGCTGCTGATCGACTGCGATATGCGTAAGGGCTACACCCACGAACTGCTGGGCACCAACAACGTGAACGGTCTGTCGGAAATCCTGCTGGGTCAGGGGGAGATTAGCCAGAGCGCCAAGCCGACCTCGATTCCGAGATTCGACCTGATCCCGCGTGGTCAGGTGCCGCCGAACCCGTCTGAACTGCTGATGAGCGAACGCTTCACCCAGCTGATTGAGTGGGCGAGCAAACACTATGACCTGGTGCTGATCGATACGCCGCCGATTCTGGCCGTGACCGATGCCGCCGTGGTGGGCCGCCATGCGGGTACCACGCTGATGGTAGCGCGCTATGCCGTGAACACCCTGAAAGAAGTGGAAACCAGCCTGAGCCGCTTCGAGCAGAACGGGATTGAGGTGAAAGGGGTGATTCTGAACTCCATCTTCCGCCGCGCGACCGGGTACCAGGATTACGGCTATTACGAGTACGAATACAAGTCTGACAGTAAATAACAAAACATACCCCACACCCCTCACCCTAACCCTCTCCCCTGAGGGGAGAGGGGACTGCCTGGTGCGGTCTTTCACCCTCTCCCCTCCGGGGAGAGGGCCGGGGTGAGGGGTAGGAGGAAAATATGACCACACAACGCCCTTTGATTTCTATCTATATGCCGACATGGAACCGTCAGCAGCTGGCGATCCGCGCAATTAAGTCGGTCTTACGTCAGGATTACGAAAACTGGGAACTGATCATCGTGGATGACTGTTCGTCCTCGTATGAGCAGCTGCAAAAATTTGTCACCGACCTCAACGATCCGCGCGTGATGTACACGCACAACGCCATCAACTCCGGGGCGTGCGCGGTACGTAATCAGGCGATTATGCAGGCCAAAGGGCAGTATCTGACTGGCATCGACGACGATGACGAATGGACGCCGAACCGTCTGTCCGTCTTCCTGTCGCATAAAGAGCAGCTGGTCACGCACGCCTTTCTGTATGCCAACGACTATGTCTGCCAGGGCGAAGTGTACTCCCAGCCGGCCAGCCTGCCGCTTTACCCGAAATCACCGTATTCTCGTCGCCTGTTCTACAAGCGCAACATTATCGGCAATCAGGTCTTTACCTGGGCGTGGCGCTTTAAGGAGTGCCTGTTCGATACCGAACTGAAGGCCGCGCAGGATTACGACATCTTCCTGAGGATGGTGGTGGAGTACGGCGAGCCGTGGAAGGTGGAAGAGGCCACGCAGATCCTGCACATCAACCACGGGGAGATGCAGATCACCTCCTCACCGAAGAAGTTCTCGGGCTACTTCCATTTTTACCGCAAGCACAAGGACAAGTTTGACCGTGCCAGCCGGAAGTATCAGCTCTTCACCCTGTACCAGATCCGCAATAAGCGCATGACCTGGCGCACCCTGCTGACGCTGTTGTCCGTGCGTAACGGCAAACGTCTGGCTGACGGGCTTCGGGGGAAATAATGTTTCTGGAAGATTGCCGCGCAAACAGCTGGAGCCTGCGCCCGTGCTGCATGGTTCTGGCGTACCGCATCGCGCACTTTTGCTCGGTGTGGCGCAAGAAAAATGTACTGAACAATATCTGGGCGGCGCCGGTGCTGGTGCTGTACCGCATCATCACCGAATGCTTTTTTGGGTATGAGATTCAGGCTGCGGCCACCATTGGCCGCCGCTTTACCATCCACCACGGCTATGCGGTGGTGATCAACAAGTTCGTTGTCGCGGGTGATGATTTCACCATTCGTCATGGGGTGACTATCGGCAACCGTGGGCCAGACAGCCAGGCCTGTCCGGTCATCGGCAATAACGTCGAGCTGGGCGCGAACGTGGTGGTGATTGGCGACATTACGATAGGTAACAACGTGACGATCGGGGCGGGCAGCGTGGTGCTGGACAGCATCCCCGATAACGCGCTGGTGGTGGGAGAGAAAGCCCGCGTGAAGGTGATTAAATGAACATTCTGCAATTTAACGTGCGCCTCGCAGAAGGCGGGGCGGCCGGCGTGGCGCTGGATCTGCACCAGCGCGCGCTGCAAAAAGGACTCCAGTCTCGTTTTATTTACGGCTACGGCAAAGGCGGCAAGAAAAGCGTCAGCCACGATAACTATCCGCAGGTGCACAAGCACACGCCGCGTCTGACCTCTGTTGCCAACATCGCGCTGTTCCGCCTGTTTAACCGCGATCTGTTTGGCAACCTGAACAGTCTTTATCGCACCGTGACCCGCGCGTCGGGCCCGGTTGTGCTGCATTTCCACGTTCTGCACAGCTACTGGCTGAACCTGGAAGAGGTGGTGGCGTTTTGTCAGAAGGTGCAGGCTCACAAGCCCGACACCCGCTTCGTCTGGACGCTGCATGACCACTGGAGCGTGACCGGACGCTGCGCCTTTACCGACGGCTGCGAAGGCTGGAAAGATAACTGCCAGAAATGCCCGACGTTGAGCAACTATCCGCCGGTGAAGGTGGATCGCGCGCATCAGCTGGTAGACGGCAAACGCCAGTTGTTCCGCGACATGCTCTCGCTCGGCTGCACGTTTATCTCCCCGAGCCAGCACGTGGCCGATGCCTTCAACAGCCTGTATGGGGCAGGGCGCTGTCAGATTATCAACAACGGCATCGACGTGGCGACGGAAGCCATCCTGGCCGAGCTGACGCCGGTGGCGGAAACCGCGGGTAAACCGAAAATCGCCATCGTTGCGCATGACCTTCGCTACGACGGAAAAACCAACCAGCAGCTGGTGCGCGACATGATGGCGCTGGGTGACAAGATTGAGCTTCACACCTTCGGCAAATTTTCCCCGTTTGAAGGAACCAACGTGGTGAACCACGGGTTTGAAACCGACAAGCGCAAGCTGATGAGCGCCCTGAACGGTATGGACGCGCTGGTGTTCAGCTCCCGCGTGGATAACTACCCGCTGATCCTCTGCGAAGCGCTCTCCATCGGCGTGCCGGTGATTGCCACCCACAGCGATGCGGCGCGCGAAGTGCTGGAAAAATCCGGCGGTAAAACCTTCGCCGAGCACGAGGTCCTGCCGCTGGTGCAGCTGCCGAAGGCGCAGATCGCCGAGGCCGTTTTTGGCACTGACCTGGAATCGTTCCGCAACCACAGCCGCAAGGCCTACAGTGGACAACAGATGCTGGAGGAGTATGTCTCGTTCTATCAGAATCTGTAGTTATCTGCTGCTGCCGCTGATCTACCTGCTGGTCAACGTCAAAATTGCCCAGCTCGGCGAAAGCTTCCCGATAACTATCGTGACTTTTCTGCCCGTTCTGCTTCTGCTGTATGTCGATAAAATCAACCTGAAGAAGCTGATGATTGCCCTGGGGCTGGGCACGGGCCTGACGCTGTTTAACTACATCTTTGGCCAGTCGCTGGATGCCAGTAAATACGTCACCTCCACCATGCTGTTTGTTTATATTGTCATTATTATCGGAATGGTCTGGAGTATTCGCTTTAAAACAATATCTCCGCACAATTATCGGAAAATCCTCAGGTTCTTTTATATTGCCGTTGCGTTAATTGTTATGCTTGCCGCACTGGAAATGGCGCAAATTATTTTGACCGGTGGCAGCAGCCTGATGGAGATAATTTCGAAATATCTCATTTACAGTAACAGCTATGTACTGAACTTCATTAAGTTTGGCGGGAAGCGTACCACGGCGCTCTATTTTGAACCGGCGTTTTTCGCTCTGGCGTTAATCTCAATTTGGCTCAGCATCAAACAGTTTGGTATCAAAACGCCTAAGACCGATGCTATGATTCTTGCAGGAATCGTTCTGTCTGGATCGTTCTCAGGGGTAATGACATTTATCCTGTTTTACCTGCTGGAGTGGGCGTTCCAGTACCTGAACAAAGATGCGATTAAGAAAAAACTGCCGCTGGCGATTATCTCCCTGACGGTATTTATGGTCGGCGTGATATTTGCCTTCCCGTACATCTCAGAACGTCTGGGAGATTTGGGAACGGAAGGGTCATCGTCCTATTATCGCATCATTGGTCCGCTGGTGATGGTGGGTTATTCCTTAACCCATATTGATGGTGTAGTAAGATTCGGCTCACTTTACGAATATGTAGCATCATTCGGAATCTTTAACGGTGCGGATGTCGGTAAAACCATAGACAATGGTCTGTATCTGTTAATTATTTATTTTTCGTGGTTCGCCGTACTGTTGACGCTGTGGTATCTGTTTAAAGTTTTCAAAATGATGATCAACGCGTTTGGTGATAACCAGAACTTTCGCGTGCAGCTTTATCTTTTTACGCCGGTGTCGCTGTTTTTTACCGGGTCAATATTTAGCCCGGAATATGCTTTCTTGATTGTCTGTCCGTTTATTTTGCGCAAGGCGCTTAATATTACGAACGTATGACGAAATGAGGTGATTTATGTTTCTTAGCGTCATTACTGTCGCTTTTCGTAATTACGAAGGGGTGGTAAAAACCTGGCGCTCGCTGCGCAACCTGGCGCGCGATCCAAGCCTCACCTTTGAGTGGATTGTGGTCGACGGCGGCTCGAACGATGGCACGGCGGAGTTTCTGGAAAAACTCAACGGTGAGTTCAACTTACGCTACATCAGCGAGAAAGATAAAGGCATCTACGATGCGATGAATAAGGGCATTAATATGGCCCAGGGCCGTTATGCCATCTTCCTCAATTCCGGCGATATTTTCCACGACGACGTGGCGCTGTTTGCCCGTCAGCTGGCGCGCCAGAAAGAGGACGCCATGTATATTGGCGATGCGCTGCTCGATTTTGGCGACGGGCATAAAGTCTGCCGCAGCGCTAAGCCAGGCTGGTATATCTACCACAGTTTGCCGGCCAGCCACCAGGCCATTTTCTTCCCGGTAAACGGTCTGAAAAAACAGCCTTACGATTTGCAGTACAAGGTGTCATCCGATTATGCGCTGGCCGCCAGCCTGTATAAATCAGGTTATCCGTTCCGCCGAATTAAAGGGCTGGTGTCTGAATTTTCGATGGGCGGCGTGTCAACGTCAAATAATCTGGAATTATGTCAGGACGCAAAAAAGGTGCAGCGTCAAATATTACGCGTGCCGGTATTCTGGGCGGAATTGTCTTATTTGTTACGCCTGCGTACCACGGGCAAAACGAAAACCTTATATAACAAAGCCTGAATATAAGGAAACGCAATGCAGGATTTAAAAGGTTTCTCCGTACCGAAAGGTTTTCGGGGCGGGAACGATATTAAGGTACAGCTGTGGTGGGCGGTTCAGGCAACCTTATTTGCCTGGTCGCCGCAAATACTGTACCGCTGGCGAGCCTTTTTATTGCGCCTGTTTGGCGCAAAAATCGGAAAAAACGTAGTCATCCGACCTTCGGTTAAAATTACCTACCCCTGGAAATTAACCCTCGGGGATTACGCCTGGGTGGGGGATGACGCGGTGTTATATACCCTGGGCGAGATTACGATTGGCGCAAATTCGGTGGTTTCACAGAAGTGTTATTTGTGCACCGGCAGCCACGACTTTATGAGCCCGCATTTTGATATTACCGCTTCGCCTATCGCGATCGGTGAAAAATGCTGGCTGGCAACGGATGTTTTTGTTGCACCAGGTATTTCTGTTGGCGATGGCACGGTAGTCGGTGCCCGCAGCAGCGTTTTTAAATCGCTACCGGCAAATAGCATTTGCCGTGGCAACCCCGCAGTGGTGATACGCGAACGCGTTGAAACTGATTAAATTCATAAGTAGAGGAATATAAACATGTCTAAAGTCGCTCTCATCACCGGCGTTACCGGGCAGGATGGTTCTTACCTGGCAGAACTGCTGCTGGAGAAAGGGTATGAAGTGCACGGTATTAAACGTCGTGCCTCTTCATTCAACACCGAGCGTGTGGATCACATCTATCAGGATCCGCACGCGGCGAACCCGAAATTCCACCTGCACTACGGCGACCTGACCGATACCTCCAACCTGACCCGCATCCTGCAGGAAGTGCAGCCTGATGAAGTGTACAACCTGGGCGCGATGAGCCACGTAGCGGTCTCCTTCGAGTCCCCGGAATACACCGCTGACGTTGACGCCATGGGTACCCTGCGTCTGCTGGAAGCGATTCGCTTCCTCGGCCTTGAGAAGAAAACCCGCTTCTACCAGGCATCGACCTCCGAGCTGTACGGCCTGGTGCAGGAAATTCCACAGAAAGAGACCACGCCGTTCTACCCGCGTTCTCCGTATGCGGTAGCAAAACTGTACGCCTACTGGATCACCGTGAACTACCGTGAATCTTACGGCATGTACGCCTGTAACGGCATCCTGTTCAACCACGAATCCCCGCGCCGCGGCGAAACCTTCGTGACCCGCAAAATCACCCGCGCTATCGCCAACATTGCTCAGGGTCTGGAATCTTGCCTGCACCTCGGCAACATGGACTCCCTGCGTGACTGGGGCCATGCAAAAGACTACGTGAAAATGCAGTGGATGATGCTGCAGCAGGAACAGCCAGAAGACTTCGTTATCGCGACCGGCGTGCAGTACTCCGTGCGTCAGTTCGTTGAAATGGCCGCGGCGCAGCTGGGCATCAAGCTGCGCTTTGAAGGCACCGGCGTGGAAGAGAAAGGTATCGTTGTGTCCGTGACCGGCCACGACGCGCCGGGCGTGAAGCCAGGCGACGTAATTGTGCAGGTTGACCCGCGCTACTTCCGTCCTGCTGAAGTAGAAACCCTGCTGGGCGACCCAACCAAAGCGCACGAGAAGCTGGGCTGGAAACCTGAAACCACTCTGCAGGAGATGGTTTCCGAGATGGTGGCCAAAGATCTTGAAGCGGCGAAAAAACACTCCCTGCTCAAGTCACATGGCTACGAGGTTGCCATCGCGCTGGAGTCCTGAGAATGACAAAACAACGTATTTTTGTCGCCGGCCATCGCGGAATGGTGGGTTCCGCGATTGTTCGCCAGCTGGAGCAGCGCGGTGACGTAGAGGTGATTGTCCGCACCCGTGACGAGCTGAACCTGCTCGACAGCCGTGCGGTACAGGACTTCTTTGCGAACGAACGCATTGACCAGGTGTATCTGGCGGCGGCGAAGGTGGGCGGCATCGTCGCTAACAACACCTATCCGGCGGATTTCATCTACGAAAACATGATGATCGAGAGCAACATCATTCACGCCGCGCACCTTAACAACGTGAATAAGCTCCTGTTCCTCGGTTCGTCCTGTATTTACCCGAAAATGGCGAAGCAGCCAATCGCCGAGAGCGAGCTGCTGCAGGGTACGCTGGAAGCCACCAACGAGCCGTACGCGATTGCCAAAATTGCCGGGATCAAGCTGTGCGAGTCCTACAACCGTCAGTACAACCGTGACTATCGCTCGGTGATGCCGACCAACCTGTACGGACCGCACGACAACTTCCACCCGAGCAACTCGCACGTGATCCCGGCGCTGCTGCGCCGCTTCCACGAGGCGACCGCCGAGAACGCGCCGGACGTGGTGGTGTGGGGCAGCGGGACGCCGATGCGCGAGTTCCTGCACGTGGACGACATGGCTGCCGCCAGCATTCACGTGATGGAGCTGGATCGCGAGGTGTGGCAGGAGAACACCGAGCCGATGCTGTCGCACATCAACGTGGGTACCGGCGTGGACTGCACCATTCGCGAGCTGGCGCAAACCATCGCGCAGGTGGTGGGCTACAAGGGCCGCGTGGTGTTTGACGCGACTAAACCGGACGGCACGCCGCGCAAGCTGCTGGACGTGACCCGTCTGCATCAGCTGGGCTGGTATCACGAGGTGTCACTGGAGCAGGGGCTGGCCAGCACCTATCAGTGGTTCCTGGAAAACCAGCACCGCTTCCGGGGGTAACGATGTTTTTAAGTCAGGAAGATTTTGCCACGGTGGTGCGTTCCACTCCGCTCATCTCAATTGATTTGATCGTGGAGAACGAACGCGGCGAGTTCTTGCTGGGAAAACGAACCAACCGTCCTGCACAGGGCTTCTGGTTCGTGCCCGGCGGGCGCGTGCAGAAGGATGAGACGCTGGTCGATGCCTTCGAGCGTCTCACTCTGGCAGAGCTTGGCCTGCAGCTGCCAATGGCAGCGGGCCAGTTTTACGGGGTCTGGCAGCACTTCTATGACGATAACTTTTCGGGCACCGGGTTCTCCACGCACTACATCGTGCTGGGGTTCCGCCTGAAGGTGAGTGAGGCAGACCTGCGTCTGCCTGATTCCCAGCATGACGACTACCGCTGGCTAACGCCAGATGCGCTGCTGGCCAGTGAAAATGTGCATGACAACAGCCGTGCCTATTTCCTGGCTGAACGTCAGGCCGGGGTGCCGGGCCTATGAAGATCCTCGTGTACGGAATTAACTACTCGCCGGAGCTAACCGGCATCGGGAAATACACCGGCGAGATGGTGGAGTGGATGGCGAGCCAGGGACATGACGTGCGGGTCATTACCGCGCCGCCGTACTACCCGGAGTGGAAAGTGGGGGAGCGCTACTCAAGCTGGCGCTACCGTCGCGAAGAGGGTGCAGCGATCGTCTGGCGCTGCCCGCTCTACGTACCGAAGCAGCCTTCGACGCTGAAACGGTTAATTCATCTGGGCAGCTTTGCCCTGAGCAGCTTCTTCCCGCTGATGGCGCAGCGTCGCTGGAAGCCGGATCGCATTATTGGCGTGGTGCCGACGCTGTTCTGCACGCCGGGCATGCGCCTGCTGGGCAAACTCTCCGGCGCGCGAACGTTGCTGCACATTCAGGATTACGAAGTCGACGCGATGCTGGGCCTGGGGATGGCAGGCAAAGGCAAGGGCGGCAAGGTGGCGAAACTCGCCAGCGCCTTTGAGCGCAGCGGGCTGCATAACGTGGATTACGTTTCGACGATCTCACGCTCGATGATGAACAAGGCGCAGGAAAAGGGCGTCCCGGCGGAGAAGGTGATCTTCTTCCCGAACTGGTCCGAAGTGACGCGTTTTCGCGACGTGACGGAGCAAGACGCGCAGGCGCTGCGCGCCCGGCTCGGTTTGCCTGAAGACCAAAAAATCATTCTTTACTCAGGCAACATCGGCGAAAAGCAGGGGCTGGAGAGCGTTATTGAAGCAGCTCAGCTGCTGAGCGAACAGCCGTGGACGTTTGTGATTGTCGGGCAGGGCGGGGGAAAAGCGCGGCTGGAGAAGATGACCGGCGAACGCGGCCTGACCAACGTGAAGTTTTTCCCGCTGCAGTCTTACGACGCGTTGCCTGCGCTGCTGAAGATGGGCGACTGCCATCTGGTGGTGCAAAAGCGCGGCGCGGCGGATGCGGTGCTGCCGTCCAAGCTGACCAACATTCTGGCAGTGGGCGGTAACGCGGTGATTACGGCGGAAGCCGAAACAGAATTAGGCCAGCTGTGTGACAGCTATCCGGGGATTGCCGTGTGCGTGGAGCCGGAATCGGTCCCGGCGCTGGTCACCGGCATTGAGCAGGCACTCGCCATGCCAAAAGTGAACACGGTGGCACGTGAATATGCCGAACGCACGCTTGAGAAAGAGAACGTGCTGAGCCAATTTATTGCAGATATACGGGGATAAATCATGAGTCAAACCACTTTGTATCCGGTTGTGATGGCTGGTGGCTCTGGTAGCCGGTTGTGGCCGCTGTCCCGCGTGCTCTATCCAAAACAGTTCCTCTGCCTGAAAGGGGATCTCACCATGCTGCAGACGACGGTAAACCGTCTGCACGGCGTGGAGTGTGAAAGCCCGGTGGTGATTTGTAACGAACAGCACCGCTTTATCGTTGCCGAGCAGCTGCGTCAGCTGAACAAGCTCACGGAAAACATCATCCTGGAGCCTGCCGGTCGCAACACCGCGCCTGCTATCGCCCTGGCGGCGCTGGCGGCAAAACGCAGCAGCCCTGACTGTGACCCGCTGATGCTGGTCCTGGCGGCTGACCACGTTATCCAGCAGGAAGACGCCTTCCGCGACGCGGTGCGTGCCGCGATCCCTTACGCCGAGAGCGGCAAGCTGGTGACCTTCGGCATCGTGCCGGATCTGCCGGAAACCGGCTACGGCTACATCCGTCGCGGCAGCGTAACGCCGGGCGAAGGCGACAGCGTGGCGTTTGACGTGGCGCAGTTTGTCGAAAAACCGAATCTCGAAACCGCCCAGGCCTATGTCGCCAGCGGTGAATATTACTGGAACAGCGGGATGTTCCTGTTCCGCGCCGGACGCTATCTGGAAGAGCTGCGCAAATACCGTCCGGATATTCTGAGCGCCTGCGAGAAAGCGATGGCGGTGGTGGACCCGGATCTCGACTTTATCCGCGTGGATGAAGAGGCGTTCCTCGCCTGCCCGGAAGAATCTATCGACTACGCGGTGATGGAACGCACGGCTGACGCCGTCGTGGTACCGATGGACGCAGGCTGGAGCGACGTTGGCTCCTGGTCCTCCCTCTGGGAGATTAGCGCCCATACCCCGGAGGGTAACGTCCATCACGGCGATGTGATTAGCCACAAAACCGAAAACAGCTACGTTTACGCCGAATCCGGCCTGGTGACCACCGTCGGGGTGAAGGATCTGGTGGTTGTCCAGACCAAAGACGCCGTGCTGATTGCCGACCGTAACGCCGTGCAGGACGTTAAAAAAGTGGTTGAGAAGATCAAGGCCGACGGCCGTCACGAGCACCACATTCACCGTGAAGTGTACCGTCCGTGGGGTAAGTATGACTCCATCGACGCGGGTGACCGCTATCAGGTGAAGCGCATCACCGTGAAGCCGGGCGAGGGGCTCTCTGTGCAGATGCACCATCATCGCGCTGAACACTGGGTGGTGGTGGCGGGTACCGCCAAAGTCACCATCGACGGCGAAGTGAAGCTGCTGGGCGAGAACGAGTCCATTTATATTCCACTGGGCGCCACGCACTGTCTGGAAAACCCGGGGAAAATCCCACTCGACTTAATTGAGGTGCGCTCCGGCTCGTATCTGGAAGAGGACGATATTGTGCGCTTCCAGGATCGCTACGGGCGCGTGTAGCACTCCGCATCATGCCCGGCGGCGCTGCGCCTGCCGGGCCTACGAATGACAAAAATAAATTTGGCCATTAAGTGGTCAGGGCCAACTGTTGCCTGAAAAAGAGGTCATCATGGAAAAATTAACCTGTTTTAAAGCCTACGATATTCGCGGCAAGCTGGGCGAAGAGCTGAATGAAGACATCGCGTGGCGCATTGGCCGCGCGTACGGCGAATATTTAAAACCTAAGACCATCGTGCTGGGCGGCGACGTGCGTCTGACCAGCGAATCCCTGAAGCTGGCGCTGGCAAAAGGGCTGCAGGACGCGGGCGTGGACGTGCTGGATATCGGCCTGTCCGGGACCGAAGAGATTTACTTTGCCACCTTCCACCTCGGCGTGGACGGCGGTATCGAAGTGACCGCCAGCCATAACCCGATGGACTACAACGGCATGAAGCTGGTGCGCAAGGGCGCGCGTCCCATCAGCGGCGACACCGGCCTGCGCGACGTGCAGCGTCTGGCGGAAGCCAACGATTTCCCGCCGGTGAACGACGCGAAGCGCGGCAGCTATAAGCAGATTAACCTGCAGAAAGAGTACATCGACCACCTGCTGGGCTACATCAACGTGGCGAACCTCAAGCCGCTGAAGCTGGTTATCAACTCCGGTAACGGCGCGGCCGGCCCGGTGGTGGATGCGCTGGAAGCGCGCTTTAAGGCGCTGAACGTGCCGGTGACCTTCGTCAAGGTACACAACACCCCGGACGGCAACTTCCCGAACGGTATTCCTAACCCGCTGCTGCCGGAGTGCCGCGACGACACCCGCAACGCGGTGATTGAGCACGGCGCGGACATGGGCATCGCCTTTGACGGCGATTTCGACCGCTGCTTCCTGTTCGACGAGAAAGGGCAGTTCATCGAGGGCTATTACATTGTCGGCCTGCTGGCGGAAGCGTTCCTCGAGAAAAATCCGGGGGCGAAGATCATTCATGACCCGCGCCTCTCCTGGAACACCGTTGACGTGGTGTCAGCGGCAGGCGGCACGCCGGTGATGTCCAAAACCGGTCACGCGTTTATTAAAGAGCGTATGCGCGAAGAAGACGCCATCTACGGCGGCGAGATGAGCGCCCATCACTACTTCCGCGATTTTGCCTACTGCGACAGCGGGATGATCCCGTGGCTGCTGGTGACCGAACTCCTGTGCCTGAAGGGGAAAACCCTGGGCGAGCTGGTGCGCGACCGCATGGCGGCGTTCCCGGCGAGCGGGGAGATCAACAGCAAGCTGGCGCAGCCGGCCGAGGCCATTGCCCGCGTGGAGCAGCACTTTGCCCTTCACGCGCTGGAAATTGACCGTACCGACGGCATCAGCATGGCGTTCCCGCAGTGGCGCTTTAACCTGCGCTCGTCCAATACCGAGCCGGTGGTGCGCCTGAACGTGGAATCCCGCGCTGACACGGCGCTGATGGAAGCCCGAACGAAGGACATTCTGGCGCTGTTGAATCAGTAATACGAAAACCTGAAGTCTGCCCCTCACCCTAACCCTCTCCCCAAAGGGGAGAGGGAACTTGAACACCCTCTCCCCTATGGGGAGAGGGCTGGGGTGAGGGGTAAGGTTTTGGTTGAATAAAGGAACAACGATGACGAATCTAAAAAAACGCGAACGAGCGAGAACGAATGCATCGTTAATCTCTATGGTGCAGCGTTTTTCTGATATCACCATCATGGTCGGTGGATTGTGGGCGGTGTGTCGGATTAGCGGCCTGCCGTTCTTATATATGCATCTGCTGATGGCCCTGATTGCGCTGGTCGTGTTTCAGATGATCGGCGGGATGACCGATTTCTACCGCTCGTGGCGCGGCGTGAAAATGACCACCGAACTGATGCTGTTGCTGCAGAACTGGACCCTGAGCCTGATCTTCAGCGCGGGTCTGGTGGCGTTCAGCCATGATTTTGACAACCGCTTCGTAACCTATCTCTGCTGGTACCTGTTAACCAGCGTCGGCATGGTAGTGTGCCGTTCCCTGATCCGCTTTGGCGCGGGCTGGCTGCGTAACCGCGGCTATAACCGTCGTTTCGTCGCCGTAGCGGGTGATTTACCGGTCGGAAGAGTGCTGCTCGACAGCTTCCGCAAAGAGCCGTGGTTAGGGTTTGAAGTGGTGGGGATTTACCACGACGCGAAGCCGGGCGGCGTACCTGCGGACTGGGCGGGCAATTACGCGCAGCTTATTGAAGACGCGAAGGCCGGCAAAATTCATAACGTCTACATCGCCATGCAGATGAAGGACGAATCCCGCATTAAGCAGCTGATGCGCGAGCTGGCGGACACCACCTGCTCGGTGATCCTCATCCCTGACGTCTTTACCTTCAATATTCTGCACTCCCGCATTGAAGAGGTGAACGGCGTGCCGGTGGTACCGCTGTACGACACGCCGCTGTCGGGTATTAACCGCGTGCTCAAGCGCGTGGAAGATATCGTGCTCTCTTCGCTGATTTTACTGCTTATTTCCCCGGTGCTGTGCTGCATTGCCCTGGCGGTGAAGCTGAGCTCTCCCGGCCCGGTCATCTTCCGTCAGACCCGCTACGGCATGGACGGTAAGCCGATCATGGTGTGGAAATTCCGCTCCATGAAGGTGATGGAGAACGACAAGGTGGTGACCCAGGCGACGCAGAACGATCCGCGCGTCACCCGCGTGGGCAACTTCCTGCGCCGCACTTCGCTTGACGAGCTGCCGCAGTTCATCAACGTCTTTACCGGCGGCATGTCGATTGTTGGCCCGCGTCCGCACGCCGTGGCGCATAACGAGCAGTATCGCTCGCTGATTGAAGGCTACATGCTGCGCCACAAGGTAAAACCGGGCATTACCGGCTGGGCGCAAATCAACGGCTGGCGCGGCGAGACCGACACGCTGGAAAAAATGGAAAAACGCATCGAGTTCGATCTGGAGTACATCCGCGAGTGGAGCCTCTGGTTCGATATCAAGATTGTTTTTCTGACCATCTTCAAAGGCTTCGTGAACAAAGCGGCGTACTAAGATGAGCTTACGTGAAAAAACCATCAGCGGCGCCAAGTGGTCGGCCATGGCCACCATCGTCATCATTGGCCTCGGCCTGGTGCAGATGACGGTGCTGGCGCGCATTATTGATAATCACCAGTTCGGCCTGCTGACCGTCTCGCTGGTGATTATCGCGCTGGCCGATACGCTGTCTGACTTTGGTATCGCCAACTCCATTATCCAGCGCAAAGAGATTAGCCATCTCGAGCTGACCACGCTCTACTGGCTGAACGTCGGGCTGGGCATTTTCGTGTTTGTGCTGGTCTTCCTGCTGAGCGACATCATCGCCAGCGTGCTGCACAACCCGGATCTCGCCCCGCTGATGAGCACGCTGTCGTTTGCCTTTGTGGTGATCCCTCACGGCCAGCAGTTCCGCGCGCTGATGCAGAAAGAGCTGGAGTTCAACAAGATCGGCATGATCGAGACCAGCGCGGTGCTGGCGGGCTTTACCTTCACCGTGGTGAGCGCCCATTTCTGGCCGCTGGCGATGACCGCCATCCTCGGCTACCTGGTTAACTCTGCCGTGCGTACGCTGCTGTTCGGCTACTTTGGCCGCAAGATTTACCGTCCGGGGCTGCATTTCTCTCTCGCGTCTGTTTCGTCCAACCTGCGCTTTGGCGCGTGGCTGACGGCGGACAGCATCATTAACTACGTGAACACCAACCTCTCGACGCTGGTGCTGGCGCGCATCCTGGGCGCGAGCGTGGCGGGCGGCTACAACCTGGCCTATAACGTTGCGGTTGTTCCTCCTATGAAGCTCAACCCAATTATCACCCGCGTGCTGTTCCCGGCGTTCGCCAAGATTCAGGACGACACCGAGAAGCTGCGCGTCAATTTCTACAAGCTGCTTTCCGTGGTGGGGATTATTAACTTCCCGGTGCTGCTGGGGCTGATGGTGGTGTCCAGCAACTTCGTGCCTCTGGTGTTTGGCGAGAAGTGGAACGGCATCATCCCGATCCTGCAGCTGCTGTGCGTGGTGGGGCTGCTGCGCTCCGTGGGGAATCCGATTGGTTCTCTGCTGATGGCGAAGGCGCGCGTGGATATCAGCTTTAAGTTCAACGTGTTCAAAACCTTCCTGTTTATTCCGGCGATTATCGTCGGCGGGCATATGGCGGGCGCCATTGGCGTCACGCTGGGCTTCCTGCTGGTGCAGGTAGTCAATACCGTTCTGAGCTACTTCATCATGATCAAGCCGGTGCTGGGCTCCAGCTACCGTCAGTACATCCTGAGCCTGTGGCTGCCGTTCTATCTCTCATTGCCAACCCTGGCGGTGAGCTACGGCCTGGGCATTATCCTCCGCGGGCATCTGCCGCTGGCCGCGCTGCTGGCGGTGCAGGTTGCCGCGGGGGCGCTGGCGTTTGGCGTGATGATTGTGCTGTCGCGCAACGCGCTGGTGGTAGAGATGAAGCGCCAGTTTTGCCGTAACGAAAAAATGAAAATGCTGCTTCGCGCAGGCTAGTTCTTTAAGAGGCCATTATGAAATTATTAATTCTTGGCAACCATACCTGCGGCAACCGTGGCGACAGCGCCATCCTGCGCGGTTTACTGGATGCAATTAACACCCTTAAGCCTGAGACTGAAGTGGACGTGATGAGCCGTTATCCGGTCAGCTCATCCTGGTTACTGAACCGCCCGGTGATGGGGGACCCGCTCTACAGCCAGATGAAACAGCACAACAACGCCGCGGGCGTGATGGGGCGCGTGAAGAAAGTGCTGCGCCGTCGCTACCAGCATCAGGTGCTGCTTTCCCGCGTGACCGATACCGGTAAGCTGCGCAACATCGCGATCGCGCAGGGCTTTACCGATTTCGTACGTCTGCTGTCCGGCTATGACGCCATTATTCAGGTTGGCGGCTCGTTCTTCGTCGATCTCTACGGCGTGCCGCAGTTTGAGCATGCGCTGTGCACGTTCATGGCGAAAAAGCCGCTGTTTATGATCGGCCACAGCGTCGGGCCCTTCCAGGATCCGCAGTTTAACCAGCTGGCAAATTACGTGTTTGGCCACTGCGACGCGCTGATCCTGCGCGAATCGGTCAGCCTCGACATGATGAAGCGCAGCGAAATTGACACCTCTAAAGTTGAACACGGCGTGGATACCGCCTGGCTGGTGGATCACCAGGACGATAACTTCCAGCCGAGCTACGCGGTGCAGCACTGGCTCGACGTGACGGCGAAACAGAAAACCGTCGCGATTACCCTGCGTGAACTCGCCCCGTTCGATAAGCGTCTTGGCACCACCCAGGCAGCCTATGAGAAAGCGTTCGCCGACGTGGTGAACCGCGTGCTGGACAGCGGTTACCAGGTGCTGGCGCTCTCAACCTGTACCGGCATCGACAGCTACAACAAAGATGACCGCATGGTGGCGCTGAACCTGCGCAACCTGGTGAACGATCCGTCCCGCTACCACGTGGTGATGGACGAGCTGAACGACCTGGAGATGGGCAAGCTGCTAGCAGCCTGCGACCTGACCGTCGGCACCCGTCTGCATTCGGCGATTATCTCCATGAACTTCGGTACGCCAGCCATCGCCATTAACTATGAGCACAAGTCCGCCGGGATTATGCAGCAGCTGGGCATGCCGGAGATGGCCGTGGATATTCGTCATCTGCTGGACGGATCGCTCGGTGCAATGGTGGGGGACACCCTGGGTCAACTCCCTGCGATCAATGAACGTCTGGCGGTGGCGGTGAAAGCCGAGCGCGAGAAGGGCATTGGTATGGTGAAATCGGTACTTGACCGCGTGCGGGAGGGGAAATGAAGGTTGGTTTCTTCTTACTGAAATTTCCGCTGTCGTCTGAGACCTTTGTACTGAACCAAATCACCGCGTTTATCGATATGGGATATGACGTGGAGATCGTCGCCCTGCAGAAGGGCGACACCAAAAATACCCATGCGGCGTATACCCAGTATGGGCTGGAGGCGAAGACCCGCTGGCTGCAGGACGAACCGGCCGGGAAGTTGAGCAAGCTGCGCTATCGGGCCAGCCAGACGTTACGCGGGATCCACCGCGCGTCCACGTGGCGCGCGCTGAACGTTTCCCGCTATGGATCGGAATCTCGCAATTTAATTCTGTCGGCCATCTGCGGGCAAACGGCGCAGCCGTATCGCGCCGACGTGTTTATCGCCCACTTTGGCCCGGCGGGCGTCACCGCCGCGAAACTGCGTGAGCTGGGCGTAATTGACGGCAAAATTGCGACCATCTTCCACGGTATCGACATTTCCAGCCGCGAGGTGCTGAACCACTACACGCCGGAGTATCAGCAGCTTTTCCGCCGCGGCGACATGATGCTGCCCATCAGCGACCTGTGGGCCGGACGCCTGAAAAGCATGGGCTGCCCGGGAGAAAAAATTGCCGTGTCGCGGATGGGCGTGGATTTAACGCGCTTTACCCGCCGCCCGGTTAAGGTGCCGGGAAAACCGCTGCAGATCATCTCCGTGGCCCGTCTGACCGAGAAGAAAGGTCTGCACGTGGCGATTGAAGCCTGCCGACAGCTGAAGGCGCGCGGGGTGGCGTTCCACTATCGCATTCTCGGCATTGGGCCGTGGGAGCGTCGTCTGCGCACGCTGATCGAACAGTATCAGCTGGACGATGTCGTGGAGATGCCGGGCTTCAAGCCGAGCCATGAGGTCAAGGCCATGCTCGATGAAGCAGACGTGTTCCTGCTGCCTTCGGTAACGGGCGCCGATGGCGATATGGAAGGCATTCCGGTGGCGCTGATGGAGGCGATGGCCGTGGGGATCCCGGTGGTATCCACCCTGCACAGCGGGATCCCGGAGCTGATCAAATCTGACCATTCCGGCTGGCTGGTGCCGGAGAATAACGCGATGGCGCTTGCGGATCGATTAGCTGCCTTCAGCGACATCGACCAGCAGGCGCTGGAGCCCGTGCTCCACAATGCCCGACAAAAAGTTGAAACCGATTTTAACCAGCAGGTGATCAATCGCCAGTTAGCGAGCCTGCTGCAAACGCTGTAACGCCGAGGTTGTATGCTGAAAAAGATTACCCGACGCACCTTTGTCTCTTCTCTGTCCGTTCTGGCGGCTACGCCGCTCCTGTCGTCCCGCATCGCGCGGGCGGCAAGCGGAAAGACGGTCTCCATTAATCAATACAATAACAACGACTGGATCGCCGCCTTTAAGCAGGCGTTTAAGGACGGTGACACCGTCGTTGTCCCGGCCGGGCTTACCTGTGAAAACATCAATAAGGGCATTTTCATTCCTGACGGGAAAACGCTGCTGATCCGCGGGGCGTTAACCGGCAACGGACGCGGTCGCTTTGTGCTGCAGGAAGGCTGCAAAGTGATCGGTGAAGGCGGCGGGCGCACGGAGAACATTACGCTCGACGTTCGCGGCTCTGACTGTGCGATCAAAGGGCTGGCAATGAGCGGGTTTGGTCCGGTAACGCAGATCTACATTGGCGGCAAAAAACCTCGCGTGATGCGCAATCTGGTGATTGATAACATCAGCGTGACCCAGGCAAACTACGCCATCCTGCGCCAGGGCTTTCACAATCAGGTTGACGGTGCCCGCATCACCAACAGTAAATTCAGCCATCTGCAGGGCGATGCGATCGAGTGGAATGTGGCCATCAATGACAGCAATATCCTTATCTCCGATCATGTGATCGATAACATCAACTGCACCAACGGCAAGATCAACTGGGGCATCGGCATCGGCCTCGCCGGCAGCACCTACGATAACGACTACCCGGAAAAACAAACCGTTAAGAACTTCGTGGTGGCAAATATCACCGGCAGCAACTGTCGCCAACTGGTGCACGTTGAGAACGGAAAACATTTTGTTATCCGCAATATTAAAGCAAAAAATATTACCCCCGATTTCAGTAAAAAGGCGGGTATAGATAACGCCACGGTGGCTATTTATGGCTGTGATAATTTCATTATTGATAATGTCGACATGGTAAACAGTGCCGGAATGTTAATCGGCTATGGGGTGATAAAAGGCGATTATTTGTCCATCCCGCAGAACTTCAAGCTTAACAATATTCATCTGGATAATCGTCAGCTTGCGTATAAGCTGCGCGGAATACAAATTTCATCCGGTAACGCGACCTCCTTTGTAGCGATCACCAACATGGAGATGAAGCGGGCGACGCTTGAGCTGCACAACAAGCCGCAGCATCTTTTCTTACGTAATATCAACGTGATGCAGGAGGCTGCCATTGGCCCCGCGCTGAAGATCAACTTCGACCTGCGTAAAGATGTGCGGGGTAAATTTATGGCCAAAGATGAAACCTTGCTGTCGCTGGCGAACATCAAAGCTGTGAATGAGAAGGGGCAGAGTTCGGTGGATATTGACCGGGTGGATCAGCAGGTAGTGAATGTGGAAAGGCTGAATTTTGCGCTTCCGCACAGATAATCGACAATTTTCTTTTTTGAGACTATTCCTGGCAAAGAAGTGTGATCTATTCAGATTACAACTACAGAAATTTGTGGGGCTAAGGCGTAACATTACCTGAGGATTACGGCAAATCATGCTGGCGAAAACAGGTTTAAGAGCTATAATTCGTCAACCATTTTAAGGTGGAAGAAATAATGATTAATTTGAAAGCAGTCATTCCGGTAGCAGGCCTGGGCATGCATATGCTGCCCGCCACAAAAGCCATTCCTAAAGAAATGCTGCCGATCGTCGACAAACCGATGATTCAATACATCGTCGACGAGATTGTTGCTGCAGGGATCAAAGAAATCGTCCTGGTTACCCATTCGTCCAAGAATGCGGTTGAGAACCACTTCGACACCTCTTACGAACTCGAAGCGCTGCTTGAGCAGCGCGTCAAACGCCAGCTGCTGGCAGAAGTGCAGTCTATCTGTCCGCCGGGCGTGACCATTATGAACGTGCGTCAGGCGCAGCCGCTGGGTCTTGGGCACTCGATTTTGTGTGCCCGTCCGGTTGTGGGTGATAACCCATTCATCGTTGTTCTCCCGGACATCATCATCGATAACGCTTCAGCCGATCCGCTGCGTTACAATCTGGCGGCAATGGTGGCACGTTTCAATGAAACGGGCCGTAGCCAGGTGCTGGCGAAACGCATGAAGGGAGACCTCTCCGAATACTCCGTTATCCAGACGAAAGAACCGCTGGAGACGGAAGGGCAGGTGAGCCGCATCGTTGAATTTATCGAAAAACCGGATCAGCCGCAGACGCTGGATTCGGATCTGATGGCGGTTGGCCGTTATGTTCTTAACGCCGATATCTGGGCCGAGCTGGAAAAAACTGAGCCGGGCGCCTGGGACCGTATCCAGTTGACCGATGCAATAGCCGCGCTGGCGAAAAAACAGTCTGTTGACGCGATGCTGATGACCGGTGACAGCTACGACTGCGGTAAGAAGCTGGGATACATGCAGGCGTTTGTGAACTATGGGCTGCGCAACCTGAAGGAAGGGGCGAAGTTCAGAAACAGGATTGAGAAGCTGTTGGCTGAAGACTGATATTCCTGCCACGCCCTGAACAAACGGCAGTCGTCATTTTGGTGTATTGAAACATAACCAAAATGATGACTGCCGTTTTTTGTTATTAATTTTAATGATTACATAGAGTTATCTGATTCAAATCTCAGCAGCTTTGTAGCGATTTGTGCTTGTTTCTGAGGTCATTTAGGACGACAATTAACGCCAGTTTTTGTCTGTAACCAGACAAGTAAAATCATTTAATCAAACATCGCTCAGTGCACTGGTAGCTGTTAAGCCAGGGGCGGTAGCGTGCTCAATTTCTGAAACCGTTAATAAATGCTCATGTTTCAGAACGCCAGTATCCAGACATATACACTAGACGGAACAGATAACGTGAAAATTCTTGTAACGGGCGGGGCTGGTTTTATCGGCTCAGCGGTTGTACGACATATTATTAAAAATACCCAGGACGACGTCGTCAATGTGGACAAGCTGACCTATGCCGGCAACCTTGAGTCGCTTAATGAAGTCAGCGACAGCGACAGATATGTTTTTGAACGTGCGGATATTTGCGACAAAGACGCCATGGATCGCATCTTCGCAAAGCATAAGCCTGATGCGGTAATGCACCTTGCCGCTGAAAGTCACGTCGATCGTTCCATTACCGGCCCGGCAGCGTTTATCGAAACCAATATCGTCGGCACTTATGTCCTTCTGGAAGCCGCCCGTGCGTACTGGTCCACGCTGGATGAGCAGGCGAAGAAAGCGTTTCGTTTCCATCACATCTCTACCGACGAAGTGTATGGAGATTTGCCGCATCCAGATGAGCATCCTGCATCAACTGAGCTGCCGCTCTTCACTGAAACGACCGCGTATGCCCCCAGCAGTCCGTATTCAGCCTCAAAAGCCTCCAGCGATCATCTCGTTCGTGCCTGGATGCGCACCTACGGTTTCCCGACCATCGTCACCAACTGTTCAAATAACTATGGTCCGTACCATTTCCCGGAAAAACTGATCCCGCTGGTTATCCTGAATGCGCTGGACGGTAAAGCACTGCCTATTTACGGGAAGGGCGACCAGATTCGTGACTGGCTGTATGTAGAAGATCATGCGCGTGCACTCTATACCGTGGTCACCCAAGGGAAACCGGGGGAGACATACAATATTGGTGGACACAACGAAAAGCAGAACCTGGATGTGGTGCATACGATTTGCGATCTACTTGATGAGATTGTGCCTAAAGAGGGTTCGTATCGCGATCAGATTACGTATGTAGCTGACCGTCCAGGCCATGACCGCCGCTATGCGATTGATGCGCATAAAATTGGTGCTGAGTTGGGATGGACGCCGCAGGAGACCTTTGAAAGCGGGATACGTAAAACCGTTGAATGGTATTTGGCAAACACGACATGGGTAGAAAACGTTAAAAGCGGTAATTATAAATCCTGGATTGCACAAAATTATCAAAATCGTTAAGTGCTATCCGCTTATGATATTTGTTTATAGTTAATTAGCTGATAGGGGATGACAATGAAAGTTTTAGTGACAGGGGGGACTGGTTTTCTCGGTACTGCTTTAGTCAAATCGTTAAGAACGGCAGGTCATCAGGTAATTTTCACTACGCGTCGAGAGGAAAATATCGAACAGGGAATGTATAATCTTGGCGATATTTCGGCTCAAACGAATTGGACTACGCTTTTACAAGGTTGTGATACTGTCATTCATACCGCAGGAAGAGCACATATCCTTAAAGATGATGCCGAAGATGCGCTGACAGAATTTCGTCGTGTTAACCATGATGCGACAATGAAATTAGCTAATGACGCTGCGAACTGTGGCGTAAAACATTTCATCTTCGTAAGTTCAATTGGAGTAAATGGTAATTCCACATCGGGAATACCGTTCAGTGAATCGACACCTGCCAGACCAACGTCAGATTATGCAATTTCCAAGCTGGAAGCCGAGGAAAGCCTTCTCAAGGCATTTTCTGGTAGTAATATGGCAATAACAATCGTTCGTCCGGCTTTAATCTGTGGTCCAAATGCTCCGGGTAATATTCAACGCTTATTAAAGTTAGTGTCTAAAAACCTGCCTCTGCCTTTTAAGTCAGTAAAAAATAAGCGCGCCCTTGTTTCACTGGACAATGTTGTGAGCTTTATAAGCGAATGCACAACAAATGAAAAGTCAAAAAATGAACTTTATCTTTTGGCTGACCAGGAGCATCCATCAACTGAAGAAATGATTACGGCATTTTCTGCCGGGATGGGCATGACAGCGCGTATCGTTTATTTCCCTCAGGCATTACTTAAAATTTTTCTTTCAGCAATGAGGAAGAAAAGTATATATGACCAACTGTATGGCGATTTGGAAGTCGACTCAACGAAATCAAGAGAACAGCTTGAATGGACTCCACCCGTTACATTGCAGGAAACGATGGTAAAAACAGCGAAGAATTTTATTGAAGGTAAAAAATAATGTTGTATCTGGGGATTGTCATTTTTGCATTCTTTATCTCATGCGTGATGACCTGGGGTTTAAGGTTGTACGCCATCAAGAACAATGTGATCGATCAGCCAAACCAAAGAAGCTCACACAGTGTGCCGACGCCGCGTGGTGGAGGGGTGGCTATAGTATTAACATTATTAGCTGCATTACTATGGTTGGTACTGACAAAACATATCTCTCATGAGACATTTTTAGGCTTCTTCGTGCCCGGCTTATTGATTGCGGTTATCGGTTTTCTCGATGATCATGGACACATTGCTGCGCGCTGGCGTTTGCTGATGCATTTCTTAGCAGCAGCAATAGGTCTCTATTTCTTAGGAACGTTTCCGGATATTGATATATTTGGCTATGTCGTATCTTTGTCATGGTTTGGAATAATCATAGGAAGCGTCTATCTAGTGTGGATGTTGAATCTATATAACTTTATGGATGGCATAAATGGTCTTGCAAGTTCTCAAGCCATTACCTTTACTCTTAGCAGTGTCGCGATAATAACGCTTAGCCAAAATAGTGGCTCCACTGATGCGATGACGATGATTGCTCTGGCTCTCGCTGGGGCCGCCTCCGGATTCATTGTGTGGAACTTCCCTGTGGCAAAAATTTTCATGGGTGATGCTGGAAGTGGTTTTTTAGGTATTACCATTGGCCTGATGATTCTTTATTTTGCAAAGCTAGACTCACATGTCTTGTTCGCAGAACTTTGCCTGCTTGGTATTTTTATTGTTGATGCTACCACAACCTTGCTTCGAAGATTACTTGCAGGTAAAAAGGTTTATGAAGCACATGCAAGCCATTGCTATCAAATTCTTGCCCGTAAATATATGAGCCATGTTCCGGTAACATTGGTGGCGATTGCAATAAATATTGTGTGGTTGTTCCCAATTGCATACTTAATTATTTCTGCAAAAGTAGATGGAATTGTTGGCATTATTATCGCGTGGCTACCATTGATATTTATCGCTTTCAAATGTGGTGCTGGAGTCAAAGACAAAGAGAACGCATAAATGAATGATCTGGTCATTATAGGAGCTGGAGGGCATGGACGCACGCTGTACGAAACTGCTACCCTTTTAGGGTATGAAAATATTGTATTCCTCGATGATAATGAATCGCGCTTAAATACTTCAGAGATGCATGTTATTGGGAAAACATCAGATCTTAATCTCTTTGCGAACACTGCCAAACATATTGTTATAGGCATTGGCAATAATAAGCTAAGAGAAGTATTCCACCATCAGCTTCAAAGTTTAAATATCACTCCTACAACGCTGGTACACCCCTTTGCATTTGTGAGTCCGTCCGCTACCTTGGGGAGCGGGAGCGTAGTTTTAGCCGGTGCAGTTATTGGCGCAAACTCAACCTTAGGAGTAGGTACGATAGTTAATAGTCATTCGACGGTGGATCATGATTCGACGCTTGGTGATTTTGCCCACTTAGGTGTTGGCGTGCATCTTGCTGGTGGTGCGAATATTGGGAAATCGGCTTTTCTGCAAGCGGGAACAGTGGGTGGATATAGTGCAACAGTGGATGAGCATGCCATATGCCTTCCCGGTACTATTTTATAAATTAATAGCAAGCTTTAACGAGGCGACTAGTTTTTAGTATGCTAACTTATTTAATTTCTTTGCCAAGACCAATAAAACGGATTATTACACTCTCCATTGATGTTGTTTTGTTAACGTGTGCATTTTGGTTTGCATTTTGGGTTCGTATTGATTCTATGACACCGTTAACTAGTGTATCCCACTGGTTACTGCTCACATCGATAATAGTAATCACTCTTGCCATCTTTGTAAAACTAGGGCTTTATAGAGCTGTAATACGTTATATTACTGCGAAAATACTGCTTGTTGTTTCTCTTGGAATGCTAATTTCGTCGTTGCTCCTGATTATCGCAGCTTTTTACACAAACCTCTATCTTCCAAGAACCATCCCCTTTATCTATTTCTCGTTCGGGGTATTGCTTGTGGCGGGCTCGCGCCTTGGAATGAGAATGCTAGTTAATCGTGGCTTAAAATTGGGAACCCGCGTCATCATATATGGAGCCGGAGCTTCGGGACGACAATTACTTCCCGCGTTGAGTCAGATGGATGAATACTATCCCGTTGCGTTTGTTGACGACAATCGCTCATTACAGGGGCAGGTTATCCATGGTGTAAGTGTGTTTTCGCCAGAGAAATTGGCATGGCTAATCGAGAAATATGAGGCCAAGAAAATTCTGCTGGCGATGCCAAGTGCAAGCCGTGCGAGAAAAAATGAGGTGATTTCTACCCTCGAGGGACTCCCTTGCGAGGTGCTTTCGATTCCGGGAATGGTTGACCTGGTTGAAGGAAAAGCGAGAATCGATGCTTTACGTAAAGTAGTGATTACAGATCTGCTAGGTCGCGACCCTGTTTCACCGATCCCTGAATTAGTCTCAAAAAATATTCTTGATAAAACGGTCATGGTCACTGGCGCAGGAGGCTCTATTGGCTCTGAACTATGCCGACAAATTATCAAAAATAAACCTTCACAACTAATTCTTTTCGAGTTATCAGAATACTCGCTTTATTCTATTGATTCTGAACTTAGAAATTTAATTCTGACGCAATCCCTGAATACTAAGATTTACCCAATTTTAGGTAACGTTCAGGATATGGAACATCTCGAAAGGCTAATCAAGGCATTTAACGTTGAGACTATATACCATGCGGCAGCCTATAAGCATGTTCCGCTAGTTGAATTCAATGTTATTGACGGTGTCCGTAACAATATCTTTGGAACTTTGTGCTGTGCTCAAGCTGCCGAAAATTGTGGCGTCGAAAGTTTTGTTCTTATCTCTACAGATAAAGCTGTGCGGCCAACAAACACCATGGGTGCGACAAAGCGTATGGCGGAGCTGATTCTGCAGGCCCTGGCATCAGAATCGAGTAAAACCTGCTTCAGCATGGTCCGGTTCGGGAATGTGTTAGGTTCGTCTGGTTCGGTTGTACCCCTATTTGAAAAACAAATCGCTGCTGGTGGTCCGGTGACATTAACGCACCCTGATATCACCCGTTATTTCATGACCATTCCTGAAGCAGCTCAGCTTGTGATCCAGGCTGGAGCAATGGGTAGTGGGGGAGATGTTTTTGTGCTGGATATGGGCGACCCGGTTAAAATTATTGATCTCGCTCACCGCATGATTGCCTTGCAGGGACTTTCCGTCCGCGATGATAAAAATCCTTATGGTGATATTGCTATCAAAACGACGGGGCTGCGGCCTGGTGAGAAGCTTTATGAAGAGCTATTAATAGGCGATAACGTCTCTATAACACAGCATCCACGAATTAAAACGGCTAATGAAGTTATGCTTCCCTGGAGTGAAATGAAAAATATTCTTGCAGAGTTGGATATCTCGTGTCGCACCTTTGATTATGAGCAGGTGCGCAAAATATTGCTAAATGCACCTACTGCATTTAATCCTACTGATGACATCTGTGACTTACTCTGGAAAGAAAACAATCAAGTCAGTACCAAAATCTGAAATTAACTCACAAAGTAGATGGGAAAGAGATTCTTTCCCACCGAAGGATTTATAATGAACGTAATTCAAACCCCTTTAAAAGATTGTGTAATCATTGAGCCTAAGGTTTTTGGTGATTCTCGAGGTTTTTTTCTTGAAGCCTGGCATAAAGAAAAATATGAAGATGCAGGAATTAAAGGTATTTTTGTACAGGATAATCGCTCACGTTCGAGTCAAAATGTTCTACGTGGACTGCATTTCCAGAAAACGAAGCCTCAGGGTAAATTAGTTAGCGTAATCAGCGGTGAGGTTTATGATGTTGCAGTGGATCTTCGCCAAGATTCTGATACGTTTGGCCAATATGTTGGTGTACTTCTTTCAGGCGAGAAGAATAACCAATTATATGTTCCCCCTGGGTTTGCCCATGGATTTTGCGTATTAAGCGATTATGCTGATTTCCACTATAAGTGTACTGATTTTTACGATCCAAAGGATGAAGGTGGGATTATCTGGAATGATCCGGATATTGCGATTGACTGGCCGATAACATCACCACTCCTCTCTGAAAAAGACATCAAATTAATTACACTCGCTGAGTACAAGAAAACGTTATGAAAGCACATTATACAGTGATCGGTGGACGTGGTTTCATTGGTAGTGAAATCGTGGAAAACCTTCTGGCTATGGGCGAAAAAGTTGAAGTCCCGCCGCGCGATGATAAGACTCTTTTTGATAGAGATCTGGGCATTGTCATCTATGCTGCTGGCAATGGTGATTGTGCAAACACACCGTTTGATGTATATAAATCAAACACCGAGTTGCTGGCAACAATTTTGGAACGCGCTCAATTCTCGAAATTAATCTATATTTCATCAACGCGCGTATATATGGAACAAGATAGCGCGTCGGAAAATGATAATCTTACGGTATGCAGTAGCGATAACCGAAGACTTTTTAATCTTACTAAACTGGTAAGTGAAGAGTTATGCCTTAAAAGCAACCGAGATACGATTATTGTCAGACCTAGTAACGTTTACGGTTTGGCATTAAAAAGTAAGCTATTTCTGCCAAGCATAATTAGAAATGCAATATCAAACAAACATATTGATATGTATGTTGCGCCTGCATATGCAAAAGATTATGTCTCAGTTACGGATGTTGCAGAAATGATTTACCTCATCAGCCGTAAGAATGAACATGACATCTACAACATTGCTTCTGGTGTAAATACCACAGCATCTGATATTGCAGATTTAATTGCGAATAAAACTGGCTGTACGATTGAATGGCATGACGGTTTCAAAGGTGAGTATTTCCCTCCTACGGATAATACCAGAACTATAAATGAGTTCGGCTATGTCTATAAAAATGTATTGTCTGATATAGAAATAATGATTGATAACTTTAAAAAGAATATGACAGATGTCTAATTTTTTCTTGTCAGCGATTAGAAAAATTGTGGCGGATGAAGATAAAAGAAAAGTCTTTGTGAACTTTTTTTATCTTAGCCTCGAGAGAATCACTCAACTCGTTATCATTATTATTATTAACAGATTATTGATAAATCATTATAATTTTGGTGATTTCAGTAGCTGGCAATATTCTCTCGTTATTCTGGCTATATTCATGACAGGTACATGGATCTGTGGGGCTGAGGTGGTTATTCCTAAATTGCTGGATGCACCATCAAAAATAAACTCCACTATGAGCAACGTGATTTTATTGCGTCTAGCGGCAGGAGTTTTCGTTGCATTGTGCATGGTGGCATGGGGAATCTTTGCAGCCAGTGGACTGTCCAGACAGTTCATTATTGGTTTGGCCATATCTGTTGCATTACGAGAAACTTTTATTGTAGGTTTAACATGGTACCAAAGCCAGGCTCGTCTAAAATTACCTTGCCTCGTGTTGATGTTCGCTGCAATAATTAAACTCATTGTCATTTATATTGGTGTAAGGAATCAATTACCAATAAATTATCTTTGGGTGGCATGGGTTATTGAATCCCTTTTACCTTGTGGCTTTATCTTTTATACTTTCAGAAAAGCTACAGGATTTAAATTCGTGAAGGTTGATTCTGAGATTTTCTCGTATTTTAAGATTGGTGTCGCCGTATGGTTTTGTTTGATTATGCAGCAGGTTACCATGAAATTTGATCGAGTATATCTCGAAGGGAAAATTTCTGGAGAAACGTATTCGAACTATGCAGCAGCACTTCAGTTAGTCGATAACTGGTATGCAATATGTATTCTGTTTGTTCAGGCAATCGCACCAATTTTTATATTTAAATTTATTGATATTACAACAATAAAAAGAAAATTGCCGTTCTGTATTTTCGCTACGCTTGCAGTAACCTGTGCTGGCGCACTTTTTACAACAGTTCTTGCAGACATGATTATTCACGTCCTTTATGGTGCAAAACTCGTTTACGCATATAGTTTTTTAAAAACATTTGTCTGGTTAACACCAATTTTAGCTATAGATCAGTTGCTCAGTATGGTTCTAATTAGAATGAAGCAGTTAAAAAAATTAGCTATTAAGTGGTTGATAGCCTTCTGCCTGGTAGTGGCTATTGTTCCTGCCATTTTCCATTATATGGGGGTGGGTAACATCGTCATCGGTTTAGCAGTAGTCTACGCCTTTAATATAATTTATTCTACGAGGTGCATTAGTGCAGTACAATGATAAGATTTCAATAGTGGTCCCTGCTTACTGTGAACCATCGAAAGTTAAGCGCTTCATGGATGCTATACTGAATATTGATTATCCAAACAACCTTGTCGAATTAATTCTTATTGACGATTGTAGTCCGATTTCACTTGCAGAAATCGCAGGCTCGTATGCGGAAGCGTTTAAAGATAAGATAAATTTTTTATTCCACAGGAACCAAAAAAATTCTGGCAGGGCAATTTCCCGTAACGTGGGTATTTCTCTCGCGACAAATTCGTTGATAATGTTTATTGATATTGACAACCTGCTTGAACCTAACGCATTAAAAATGATCGTTTCCTTTTTCCATGGCAAGAGCTATACAGCAGCCAGAATTAACATAAGAATCGATCCCGCCAGACTCAACACTAGCAATTATCTCCGCTATTTTGACAGTCGTTATCTGGGGGCGCGTAACATGCCTGAAGGAATTATAAGCACTCGTTTCTTCGCAAGTGACGGCATTATCCTGACGCGAGATATAATTGATACAATTGGCGGTTTTGATGAGACCTTCTATCATTATGGCTGCGAAGATGAGGAACTTGGCATCCGAGTTTCAAAAGCAAAGTATGACTTTTATTTTTTACCCGATGCAAGAGCAGAAGATAGTGATACCCCAACTTTGCGCAGAGCTTCGGAAAGAATGGTTGTGTATGCATCAAAATCTTTCCCTGTTTTGAAAGAAAAACATCCGGAATGCGTGAAGGACAGTCTCTTTTCATCTTACGAAGTGATGTTGGAAGATACAAAACTACTTAGTAAACTACTCATAAAGACTATACATATTCTCCCACTAACAACGACACGAAAAATACTGCTCTGGTTGTGTGATAAATTAGATTCAAAAACGATTAAAATACCCGATTTTGTGTATAAGGTCGTATTGGCACTTTCATATATTGAAGGTGGAAGACTTCGACAGCTGAGGATGTAGGATGAGTATTTTTTTAATGTCCCCAGGGTTTGTATATGCTTCAGTTTGGCTGTTCACAATTTTCTTATATTCGCTTGGGTTGACGACTAATATTAGCCCTCTCTCAAGTGAGATGATGGTGTTTTTGTCAATCAATATTGTTCTGGGTTTGATTTTTTCACTTCCATTTATCACTCCTGGCAGTATTAATCATGTCCGTCTTAAAGATATTATGCCATCTTGGCGAGCGACTAAAATATGGCTCATAATTTGGTGCTTTGCGATAATACCTGATGTGGTTGTTGCTGGTGGGATCCCAATGATTATGCAATTTAGGGGCGGCTATAACTATACCGAGTTCGGCATACCAACATATCATGGGATAGTTAATATGCTATTCCTTTTTGTTTTTCCGTCACTATATTATCATTTTCTTTTATCAAAACGTAAAAGTATTCTGCTGATAATTCTATTAATGAGCATCTGGGAAATGCTGGTCTTCAGACGTGGTATTCTAATGTCTGGCCTCGTGGAAATATTCTTTTTATTCTTTATTTATAAAAAATTAACGAAAAAGATGTTTGTTTATACTGTATTTTCAGTGGTTACAATAGTTCTACTTTTTGGAGCAGTAGGAGATATCAGGGGTGCTGAAAATCCTTATCAATATTTGTTGTCACCCCAAGGCCAATTCTTGTCGAGTCTGCCTTCAGGATTTACATGGTTTTATGTCTATGTTACTGCGGGTCTTGCAAATCTCGCCTATAACTTTGCGGATATAGTACCAGTATACGATTTTACAAGCTTCCAGGACCTTTTCCCCAGTGTTATCCGAAATCTCATTTATAGTGATTTAGGATTCCATGATACCATGGCGTTAGTAGATGATAATGCCAACGTTTCAACAATGTTTGAAAAGCTAATGCCCGATCTTGGCATCGCGGGCTCCCTAATAGTGGTTACATGTTTACTTCTGCTTTTCAGTGTTGCCTACAAGAACTTGCTGAAGTCATATCGTTTTAGTTTATTTCCTTATGCGATTGCAATGCAATGTGCAATATTTAGTGGCTTTTATAATTTGTTTTTTATTCAGACATATTTCTTACTTTTCATTGTAACTCTTATTCTTGTGAGAATTAAAATATTTACAGGGAGTCATCCTAATGTTTGAGTTAGTTAAGGAAGATGTACTGAGATATTACAAACTGAGCGGGCGTAATAAATCAAAAGTATCTTTTTTAGGTATCATATCAGCTTTTATTGGAATGAAAATGACTCCAGTTATTTTATACCGCATGAGTCATTTTTGCTATAAGAAAAGAATTCCCGTTTTAGGGAAGTTTTTATCGCTAATCAATTTCATTATTTTTGGGGTTGAAATTGCTTCAAATTGCGAAATAGGTGGTGGTTTTTTTATTCCTCACTCGCAGGGTGTTGTTATTGGTGCATCTAAAATTGGTGTTAACGCAACAATCTACCAGCAGGTCACGCTGGGTGCGAAAAATATCGATATTCCATTTAATCATGCTAATCGCCCCGTTTTAGGTGATAATGTAGTAATTGCATCTGGGGCTAAAGTTCTTGGTGGTATTCGAATTGGTGACAACGTTATTGTCGCTGCTAATGCTGTTGTAATGCATTCCTGTGATGACAATGTGCTACTTGTAGGCATTCCGGCCATTGTGAAGAAGAGTATTTGAAATGAACGTGTTGTTTTTATGTCCTCGCTTTTTTAATTATGAAACCGAAATATCTGATGGATTAAGGCGAGCCGGTGCTACCGTTGATTATTTCGATGAAAAGCCATTTAATAACGTTTTTTTTAAAATATTGCTTAGGCTTTGGAAAGATAATAATTTTCTTAAACGCATTTCAGACGCGTATTTTGAGAGGATTTTGCTTCAAACAAGAGATGATTATGATTATGTCATAGTGCTTAAAGGTGAGTCTCTTGATAGAAAAAACCTACTAAAGTTCAAAAATAAATTTAAGAATGCTCAATTCATTTACTACGCATGGGATTCTATTAAAAATTATCCTCATATTCAGGAATATCTAAAC
>NZ_JAWNEB010000005.1:0-358781 GCF_034107265.1 Enterobacter sp. 168J2
CTGAAGGAACGTTGAAGACGACGACGTTGATAGGTCGGGTGTGTAAGCGCAGCGATGCGTTGAGCTAACCGATACTAATGAACCGTGAGGCTTAACCTTACAACGCCGAAGATGTTTTGGCGGTGAGAGACAGACACGATATTTTCAGCCTGATACAGATTAACAGAATTTGCCTGGCGGCTTTAGCGCGGTGGTCCCACCTGACCCCATGCCGAACTCAGAAGTGAAACGCCGTAGCGCCGATGGTAGTGTGGGGTCTCCCCATGTGAGAGTAGGGAACTGCCAGGCATCAAATTAAGTAGTAAACCGGTGCATTAATCCGGTGGTTACAAGCAGTCTTCGGTGGAGCGGTAGTTCAGTCGGTTAGAATACCTGCCTGTCACGCAGGGGGTCGCGGGTTCGAGTCCCGTCCGTTCCGCCACTTATTAAAAGCCCTGAGTTAACGCTCAGGGCTTTTTTCTTATCTACCGTGTAATTATTGCGAAATTAGCAAAAATCCTCTGCGTTTTGCGATCTTTTTCTCTATAACAGCACAGGCAATAATCCTCCTCAGTTTACGAACATAACGATTGAGGAATATTATGACTCTCCCTGCATTTGGTCTGGGCACTTTCCGCCTGAAAGACGACGTAGTTATCGCATCAGTTAAAACCGCTCTTGAACTTGGCTATCGCGCAATTGATACGGCACAGATCTATGAAAACGAAGCTGCCGTCGGTCAGGCTCTTGAAGAGAGCGGTGTACCGCGTAATGAACTGTTCATCACCACCAAAATCTGGATCGAAAACCTCAGCAAAGACAAGCTGATCCCAAGCCTGAAAGAGAGCCTGAAGAAACTGCGTACCGACTATGTCGATCTGACGCTGATCCACTGGCCGTCACCGAATGATGCCGTTTCTGTGGAAGAGTTCATGCAGGCGCTGCTGGAAGCGAAAAAGCAGGGCCTGACCCGTGAAATTGGTATTTCCAACTTCACCATCCCGCTGATGGAAAAGGCGATTGCCGCTGTTGGCGCTGAGAATATTGCGACCAACCAGATTGAGCTGTCTCCATACCTGCAAAACCGCAAAGTCGTGGATTGGGCAAAGCAGCACGGTATCCACATTACCTCTTACATGACGCTGGCCTACGGTAAGGCTCTGAAAGATGAGGTAATTATCCGTATCGCAGAGAAACATAACGCGACTGCCGCGCAGGTTATTCTGGCATGGGCAATGGGTGAAGGCTATGCCGTGATCCCATCATCAACTAAACGTGAAAACCTGGCCAGCAACCTGTTAGCGCTCGATCTTCATCTGGATGACGATGACAAAAAAGCGATCGCAGCACTGGAGTGCAACGATCGCCTGGTCAGCCCGGAAGGTTTAGCCCCTGGCTGGGATTAAGTCTGTCCCACCCTCTGTAACCTGAACCCTCACACAGCTCCTCCGGGAGCTGTTTTTATATGCTCGCTCAGGAAGTCGATAAAGGCGCGTATGCGCGTACTCACCGCTCTGTCGCTGTAATATACCGCGCTGAAAGGCATCTCTACCGGCAGACGTTTATCGGCCATTAGCTCCACCAGTTCACCCCGCGCTATCTCCTTATCAATCATATAGTCTGACAAGCAGGCGATCCCATTCCCTTCCAGGCAAAGCTGCTTCAGCGTTTCTCCACTGTTAGAAGATATCCCGCAGGTAATTTCATGAAGCTGGCCATCATGACAGGCAACAGGCCAGGTGTTCAGCGACACCGGCTCCGTAAAGCCCAGGCACAGATGCTGCTTCAGTTCTTCAACCGTCTCCGGTTTACCATATTCAGCAATATACTGTGGCGACGCGATAATTTTGCGGTAGCTGGCAAACAGCGGGCGGGCCCGCAGGCTGGAATCCGTCAGGGTTCCCGCCCGGATAGCCACATCCACTTTTCGCTCGATGAGGTTAATAAACGTCTCGGAGGAGACCAGAGAGAGCGTCATCTCCGGATAGCGTTCACGGAAAGGTTTGATTAGCGGCATCAGAAAATGAAGCACAACCGGCGTGGCTGCATCAATACGCAGCAACCCGCGCGGCGTGCTGCGGGTTTCCATAATCTCCGTCTCCGCAGCTGCCATCTCCTGCAGCACCGACTGCACGCGGCGGAAATAACGTTCCCCTTCTTCCGTCAGGCTGAGCTGCCGCGTCGTTCGGTTGAGCAGACTCACCCCAAGCTTCATCTCCAGCTTTTTCACCGAACGGCTTATGGCCGAGTTAGCCTGTCCCAGCTGCTCGGCTGCGCGGCTAAAGCTGCCGCTTTCGACGACGGCGACAAAGATTGTCAGCTCTTCCGACGTTGCTTTCATTGTTGCACCACCTGCAAAATTCTATTGATATTTTGACCATTTTTGTTATTTAAGCACTGGCGCATACTGCCTGTCATCTTAATCCTGATGATACGGAGTATTTTATGCCACTGGCGCTACTTGCCCTGACGATCAGTGCCTTTGCAATTGGCACGACCGAATTTGTTATCGTGGGACTGGTTCCCACCATCGCTAACCAGCTTGCCATCTCGCTGCCCTCAGCCGGGTTGCTGGTGTCCATCTACGCCCTGGGGGTTGCCGTCGGCGCGCCGGTGCTGACGGCCCTGACCGGACGTTTTCCGCGCAAGCAGCTGTTAGTCGCGCTGATGGTGCTGTTTACCGCTGGCAACGTTCTGGCCTGGCAGGCGCCGGACTACACCACGCTGGTGATTGCCCGCCTGCTGACCGGCCTGGCACACGGCGTGTTCTTCTCGATTGGTTCCACCATTGCAACCAGTCTGGTTCCCAAAGAGAAAGCGGCTTCAGCGATCGCGATCATGTTCGGTGGGTTGACCGTCGCGCTGGTCACGGGCGTACCGTTGGGAACGTTTATCGGACAGCATTTCGGCTGGCGTGAAACGTTCCTGGCCGTCTCCTTACTGGGCGTTATCGCTCTCGTGACCAGCCTGCTGCTGGTACCGTCGAATATCCCGGGACGGGCAAGTGCCAGCCTGCACGATCAGCTGAAAGTGCTTACCCATCCGCGTTTGCTTATCATCTATGCGGTTACGGCTTTGGGCTATGGCGGCGTATTCACCGCTTTCACCTTCCTGGCGCCGATGATGCAGGACCTGGCGGGCTTCTCCCCGAATGCTGTGAGCTGGATTTTGCTGGGATACGGTATTTCTGTGGCCATCGGCAATATCTGGGGCGGCAAGCTCGCGGATAAGCATGGTGCGGTACCGGCGCTGAAATTTATCTTCGCCGCCCTGGTCGTTCTGCTGATGATTTTCCAGTTCACGGCTTCAATGCAATACGCCGCGCTGATCACGGTACTGGTGATGGGGATCTTCGCCTTCGGTAATGTGCCCGGGCTACAGGTTTACGTTGTCCAGAAAGCCGAGCTCTATACGCCAAATGCGGTGGATGTGGCATCCGGTTTGAATATTGCCGCTTTTAATATTGGTATTGCGCTGGGCTCCATTATTGGCGGACAAACCGTCGAACACTTCGGATTAACCCAGACCCCATGGATTGGTGCGGTGATTGTCCTGGTCGCCTTCCTGCTGATTGGCCTGAGTGGACGCCTCGATAAGCCAGCCCGCGTAGCGCTGGGATAACATCAGTAAGTGCTTGCTTACAAAACTGGAAAGCGGTTTCTCAGAAATTGCGTTGAAAGTGTGACCTAAAGTCCCTATAACATTAGAACCAGTCCGTTTTCAGGGCTGGTTCATGTTACAGGGGCTGTTTCCAAAAGTGCGAAAAAATACCTATGCCATGCGTTATGTTGCCGGAATGCCCGCGGAGAGGATCTTACCTCCGGGGTCGTTTGCGAGCATAAGCCAGGCATTACCCGCCGGCACACCGTTAAGCAGCGATGATAAAATCCGGGTTCTGGTCTGGAATATCTTCAAGCAGCAGCGTGCGGAGTGGTTATCGGTCCTCAAAAATTTTGGAAAAGATGCCCACCTGGTTTTGCTCCAGGAGGCACAAACTACCCCTGAACTGGTTCGGTTTGCCACCACGAACTACCTTGCCGCTGACCAGGTGCCGGCATTTGTCCTGCCGCAGCATCCCTCTGGCGTAATGACGCTTTCTGCTGCACATCCGGTCTACTGTTGCCCGCTCCGCGAGCGCGAACCTATCCTGCGTCTGGCGAAATCCGCGCTGGTGACGGTCTATCCGCTGCCGGATACCCGAATGCTGATGGTCGTGAATATCCACGCGGTAAACTTTAGCCTCGGCGTGGATGTATATAGTAAGCAGTTACTTCCCATTGGCGATCAGATTGCGCATCACAGCGGGCCGATCATCATGGCCGGCGATTTTAATGCCTGGAGCCGTCCGCGCATGAATGCGCTGTATCGCTTTGCGCGCGAAATGTCCCTGCGTGAAGTTCGCTTCAGTGATGACCAGCGTAAAAAAGCTTTTGGTCGTCCTCTCGACTTTGTCTTCTATCGCGGTTTGAACGTGCACGACGCCTCCGTTCTGGTGACGCGAGCTTCGGATCACAACCCTCTACTAGTTGAATTCAGTCCCGGCAAGCCTGATAAATAATGGTGTGTCAGGTCTGCCGTGGGGCAGGCCTGCGCGGGTGCTGCCCTTTTATTTTTAACCAACAAAGGACAGTACGATGACAACAACACACTCCCATCATGACAACGTAGAAAAACAGTTTGGTTCTCAGGCAAGTGCTTATCTGAGCAGCGCCGTGCATGCCTCAGGTCGCGATCTGGTGCGTCTCGGTGAACGTCTGGCGGCATTCCCGCGGGCGCACGTGCTGGACCTGGGCTGTGGGGCAGGGCACGCCAGCTTTACGGCTGCGCAGAAGGTGGCCCGCGTTACCGCGTATGATTTATCCAGCCAGATGCTGGACGTCGTTGCTGAGGCGGCGAAAGCGAAAGGGCTGAACAATATTGATACGCGGCAGGGCTATGCGGAGTCTTTACCGTTTGATGACGCGTCGTTTGATGTGGCGATCAGCCGTTATTCCGCACACCACTGGCATGACGTTGGCCAGGCATTGCGCGAAGTCAGACGAGTTCTGAAGCCGGGTGGCACCTTCATCATTATGGATGTGATGTCTCCCGGACATCCGGTGCGTAATATCTGGCTGCAGACGGTCGAAGCGCTGCGCGACACCTCGCACGTGCAAAACTACGCCAGCGGGGAGTGGTTATCGTTTATCACTGAAGCCGGGCTGATTGCGCGCTCGTTAATAACAGACCGTTTACCGCTGGAGTTCAACTCCTGGATCGCCCGTATGCGTACCCCGGAAGCGTTAAGCCAGGCAATCAGGCTTTACCAGGAGAGTGCGTCCGCAGAGGTGAAGGCGTACTTTGAACTGCAGGCGGATGGCTCATTTACGAGCGACACCATCATGGCTGAAGCGCAAAAAGCGGGATAAACAAAAAAGGCACCGAGGGGAATCGGTGCCTTTTTATCTTTCGATCGTGCTATCAGGAGTCTGGCGTGGCGCTGTTCTTCACAAACAGCGTCAGCTGGTCGCCCGGTTTCAGATTGTCAGTATCATTATTCCAGCGCATTACATCTTTGATGTTCACGCCGTGTCGTTTTGCGATACTGGACAGTGAATCGCCTTTGCGCACGCGATAGGTAATGCTATCGCTGTTGCTGGCGAGACGCTGTGCGCTGCTACCTGCACCCACGGTCAACGTCTGACCCACTTTCAGCCCAGAGCTGCGTAGATTATTCCACTGCTGCAGATCTTTCGCCGTCACGCCAAGACGTGAGGCAATGCCTGAAAGCGTATCACCTGAACGTACCTTATAGCTGCGGCTGCTAACGGATGAAGCATCGGCGATCAGCGTTGACTGAACGGCGGCAATTTCACCCGATGCTAAAGACTCACGTAACTGCTCAGCATGTTTCTGCGGAACCATTACATACTGCGGGCCGCTTGCCCCCAGCGTTGAGCCTTTAACGCCTGCATTAAAGGTTTTCAATTTACTTACCGACATACCCGTCATATCAGCAACCTGTTGGATATCAACCGGATTGCTGAGGCGAACGCGCGCCAGTGCACGACTTTCGTCTGGTGTTGGCAGTTGTACACCGTAACGCTTGCTGTTCTTGAGAATATCGCTCAAGGCTAGCATTTTCGGTACGTAAATCTTCGTTTCCTGTGGCAGTGAGAGCGACCAAAAATCGGTGGATTTACCCCGTGCTTTATTCGCTTTCATTGCCTTCAGTACACGACCTTCGCCGCTATTATACGCTGCGACCGTTAACAGCCAGTCGCCGTCAAACATCTTGTTCAGACGTTGCATCATGTCGAGAGCGGCTGTCGTTGAAGCGACAACATCGCGACGCGCATCATAGTTGCGGGTCTGTTTCAGACCATAGTTTCGCCCGGTGCTCGGAATGATCTGCCAAATGCCTGCGGCATTGGCGCCAGACGTCGCGTGTGGGTCAAAAGCGCTCTCCACTATGGGTAGGAGTACCAGCTCCATAGGCATGTTACGTTTTTTAACTTGCCCGGCTATCCAGTACATATACGGCTCTGCCCGTAACGTTACATCGTGGAGATAGCTCTTATTTCTTAAATACTTCTGTTTCTGTTCGCGAATCCGGCTGTTTTCCGGAATTCCCATCTTTAGCTCGTCGCCAATAGAGGTCCACAAGTCTTGCTCCTGCGCGAAAGATGTCCCATCGTCCATCCAGCGCGCCGAACTTGTAAACTTCCCTGCTTCCCCTTGACCAGCTGCAGAAAGGCTCTGTGCGTGCTGTTGTACGTTGCTGCCGTTCTGCGACTGGCAACCTACAAGCAGGACAGAGGCGAGTAATATCGCTTTTGCCTTCATGTGTGTGTCAATAGTTGCTTAAAAGACGAGCGATGATAACGGCGAAATTTTGAAAAGGCAACCCGCATTTATCTGAAGTTATCTTTCTTTGACCTTAACCATGCAAATCGCTGTTCTGGTTGTTGCAAATTTGTTTCTTGGTTAATTTTATTAATTAAATCAATATCATCTATTCGTAAAAATAAATTAATTCGGCGCTCATTTTTCAGAATTACGGGCAGTGTATTTTGGTTTTTTGCACGTAACTCCTTCACTTTGTGATAATAATCCTGAATCGCCCGATCCTCAGGTAAGAGGCTTGCAGCAAACTTCATATTCCCTAATGTATACTCATGGGCGCAACAAATAAGGGTGTCATCGGGTAACGCACTAATCTTTTGTAAAGACTGATACATCTGTTCAGGCGTGCCTTCAAACAGCCTTCCGCAGCCGCCGGAAAACAAGGTGTCGCCACAAAAAAGATAAGGCTTGCTGTAGAAACACAGATGTCCCAAAGTGTGACCTGGTGTGGCAAATACGGAAAACTCCCACTCGCGAATGAGGATATTTTCGCCTTCTTCGACTACTTGCGTCGTTCCCTTATTTTGTGTCTCAGCCGGTCCGTACACCACAAGATGCGGAAAATGGGCGCGCAGTTCCTGCACGCCGCCAGTGTGATCGTTATGATGATGCGTCAACAGAATGGCTTCTGGCTGCCAGCCGTTCTCAGTTATGGCGCTCAGTACAGGGGCGGATTCGCCGGGATCGACAATGACGCATCGACGAGCGTCATCGACCAAAACCCAGATGTAATTGTCCTCAAAAGCGGGAATACTGATAAGATTCATACATTACCTCTTATAGCGTGGCGGGTGTTTTGATGAAACCGGCAAGGATACCTCAGACTGTCGCAGCACCGGAACGTTGGGCGGAATTGCCTTGGGGTGAATACTATCGCGAAGCACTGGAGCAGCAGCTAAAGCCCTGGCTCGCGAAAATGTATGGCTTTCACCTGCTTAAGATTGGCAATCTCAGCGCGGAAATCAATACCGAAAGCTGCGCTATCTCACATCAGGTTAACGTCTCTCTCGGCGGATCGCCGGTTCAGGTAAAGGCAGACCCGTTGCATCTGCCGTTTGCAGAGAAATCCGTTGATGCGTGCCTTCTTGCACACGCGTTGCCCTGGTGCAGCGATCCTCACCGTATGCTGCGTGAAGCCGATCGCGTGCTGATTGACGACGGCTGGCTGATCCTCAGCGGATTCAATCCGCTGAGCCTGATGGGGCTGCGCAAGCTGGTGCCCGTGCTGCGCCGAACGCCACCCTATAACAGCCGAATGTTCACCATGATGCGCCAGCTCGACTGGCTTTCACTGCTGAACTTTGAAGTGCTCTGCTACGGCGGTTTTCAGGTACTGCCGTGGGCGCGGAAGGGGGGAGTGCTGTTAAGCACGCATTTGCCCGCTTTAGGCTGCATGCAGTTTATCGTTGCGCGTAAGCGAACCATCCCCCTTACGCTTAATCCGATGAAGCAGAGCAAATCGAAAACGCCTATCCGGCAGACCGTTGGCGCAACGCGGCAGTACCGAAAGCCCTGATCAGGATTCAGGCTGGTAGCCTGCATCCTCATGGGCCGGGTTTAAAGCCGCCGCGCGCGCCAGTTCGTCGCAGCGTTCGTTCTCAGGGTGACCAGCATGCCCTTTTACCCATTCCCATTTAATCTGGTGTTGACCCAATGCCGCATCCAGACGCTTCCAGAGATCGACATTTTTAACCGGCTTCTTATCCGCTGTTTTCCAGCCGCGTTTTTTCCAGTTATGGATCCACTGGGTGATGCCCTGGCGCACGTACTGGCTGTCGGTACTGAGCACCACGTCGCAGTGTTCTTTTAAGGCTTCCAGCGCCACAATGGCCGCCATCAACTCCATACGGTTGTTGGTGGTCAGGAAATAGCCTTCGCTAAAAGTTTTTTCATGCTGGCGATAGCGCATAATCGCGCCGTAGCCGCCGGGCCCCGGGTTGCCGAGACAAGATCCATCGGTGAAAATTTCTACCTGTTTACGCATCTCTGGTAGACTTCCTGTATTTGAAACGTTCAGTTAAACGATAAGTCTGACATAAATGACCGCTATGAGCACTGCAATTACTCGCCAGATTGTCCTCGATACCGAAACCACCGGTATGAACCAGATCGGTGCGCACTACGAAGGGCACAAGATCATTGAGATCGGTGCCGTTGAAGTGGTGAACCGTCGTCTCACGGGGAACAACTTCCACGTGTACCTCAAACCCGATCGGCTGGTGGATCCAGAGGCGTTCGGCGTTCACGGTATTGCCGATGAGTTCTTGCTGGATAAACCGACCTTTGGTGAGGTGGCTGACGAGTTTCTGGAATACATCAAAGGCGCCGAGCTCGTCATTCATAACGCCTCGTTCGATATCGGCTTTATGGACTATGAGTTTAGTAAGCTCCATCGCGATATTCCGAAAACAAACACCTTTTGCAAAGTGACCGATAGCCTGGCGCTGGCGAGGAAGATGTTTCCCGGCAAGCGTAACAGCCTCGATGCGCTCTGTTCACGTTACGAAATAGACAACACCAAGCGAACGCTGCACGGGGCATTGCTCGATGCCCAGATCCTGGCCGACGTCTATCTGGCAATGACCGGCGGACAGACGTCGATGAAGTTCAGCATGGAAAATGAGTCACAGCAGACGCAGGGCGAAGCGGGCATTCAGCGCGTTGTCCGCCAGGCAAACCGCTTGCGGGTTGTTTTAGCCAGTGATGAAGAGCTACTTAACCATGAATCCCGTCTCGACCTGGTGCAGAAGAAGGGCGGAAGCTGCATGTGGCGCGCCTGAAAAAACGCCACAATGCCTGTAAAATCATCGGTTGGGTGAATTTTGCAGCAAACGATTCAAAACGTGAGAAAAAGCGTTGACGAGATCGGAGGCACACCGTAATATGCGCCTCGTTCCCCAAGCGGGAACAGTGGAGCGGTAGTTCAGTCGGTTAGAATACCTGCCTGTCACGCAGGGGGTCGCGGGTTCGAGTCCCGTCCGTTCCGCCACTATTCAGGCCCACGTTATTTATAACGTGGGCCTTTTTCATATCTGTACTTTTTCGTCTGCGCTTTCAATCTTCACGACTTTCCTTTGCGAGGCGCGAGAGCAGAGGGCAATGCCAAACAGAATTAGTACCGTGCTGACCAGATGATACGAATGCAACGTAACGTGCAGGAACATCACGCTGAACAGACCGCCGCTCAGCGGAATAAGGTGGGAATAAATCTCCCCGCGGGTTGCACCAATAGCCGCAATGCCTTTATTCCACAGCAGGTAAGAGAGCCAGGAAGGAAAGACTACCAGGTACAGCAGGCCGCTTAAAAAGCCCGGTGCGGTATAGGCCGTCCAGTCAGGTAAGCCGGTCTTTATCAACGATATCCCCAGTACCGGTAACAACACCAGGGCACCGAAGACCGCGCTCACGGCCACAAAGGCGTTCCCACCGACGTTGTTCGGCTTCATCCGCAAGAAGGCACAATAAACGGCCCAGCTGGCGGCAGAACCCATGGTCCAGATATCGCCGCGATTCAGATTTTTAAGCGTATCCAGATGCAGCAGATCGCCCTGCATGACCAGCCAGACGACGCCCAATGAACTGAGAACAACCCCTGCAATATTCTGCACCGATATTTTCTCTTTAAAGACCAGCTTATTTATCAATAAAACCAGGGCTGGCGTTGTGGATAAATAAATAGCTGCATTAAGAGATGAAGTATATTGCAGGCCGATATAGAGCGTGAGTGGGAACATAACCTGTCCGCACAGCGCAAGAAATATAATCGTACCACTTGCCTTTTTCATCATCGGCCACTGGGCATGGATCTGCCTGATATAAAGCATGGATAAAAGAAGAGCCGTCAGTATCCAGCGTGCGGCGGATAATATAATCGGGTCTGCATGCGCCACCAGTAAATGACCGACGACATAATTACCCCCCCAAAAACAGGCCGCGAGACTGAGAAAAAAATAGGGCATAGAGGCTCCTGATAATAAATGTTTTGTCTGCCTTTAGAGTACTGCCGGTGCAGAATTAAATGCTAATATAATATTTTCATCTCACGGTATTGGCTGAAACTATGAAGTTTACTCTCAGGCAACTTGAGTTCTACATTGCGTTAGCGGAAACACTACAAATTTCCAAAGCGGCCAGCCGTTGTCATATATCGCAATCTTCCATGACGGTCTCTATGCGTAATCTGGAGGAGGCGGTGAATGCCCCTCTCTTTATCCGCCATGCAAAAGGGATCCAGTTAACGCCCGTGGGCGAGCGATTTCTCAACCATGCCCGCAAGATCCTCCACGATAGCCGCGCGGCGGTGGAGGATCTCCATCAGCAGCCTGAGGCGATTAACGGCGTCGTACGCATTGGTATTGCCGAAACCCTTTCCGCTTATCTGCTGCCGAATCTCTGGGGCGATATCGCGCAGCGTTTTCCGCTGCTGGAGACGGCGTTTCATGAGGCGCCCGCATCGCAACTGCTTCAGGCCTTGCGTCAGGGAGATCTCGATTTTTGTCTTTTGCTGACCTCCAATATCAGCCACGATAGTACGCTTGAAGTCGAAACGTGGATCCGTTCGCCGCGCCGGTTATGGACCGCCATCGGCCATCCTCTCCTCAGCCTGCCGGAGCTTCGGTTAAAAGAGGTGGAAAAGGTGCCCTTCCTGTTGCTGGTGACGGACGACTATCCCGACGTGATATCCGACTACTGGCAAAGCCGGGGCTGTCATCCTGACATTCATTTTCGCACCAACTCCTTTGAGGCGATTCGAAGTCTGGTCGCGGAGGGAAAGGGGGTGACGATTTTATCCGATCTGGTCTATCGCCCGTGGGCGCTCAGCGGTCAGCGCGTGATCCGGCGCACCATTGACGACTGTATTACCTATATGGATGTGGGCATCGTCAAAAACGCCGGGCAGCCGCTCTCTCCGGCCTGTTTGCGGTTGATGGATTTTTTACGACAGCAAACGGCACGCCTGGGCGAAGCGCTCTGAACCGCGCCCCTGAGATTTCCGTTATCCGCCAGATATTTCCTGATTTCCCTGAGGGCCTTCTTGCCCGCAGGTCGTGTATTCCGCTGCAGGGGATGAAGACAATAAGCGCCTTGCTTATTTTCTTTACCGAAACGGAATTGTGTTATGTCTGGTATCACCGCGAGCGGTATTCGTTCCCTGCTCGCCTCCCGTCCACTCTTGTTGGCTCTCAGCTGTGCCACCGCTTTGCCGGCATACGCTGAAGAGTCGATGACCGTTGAGGGGCACTATCGCGATCCCGCGTCATTTATCGCTCCGGCTCATACTCCAACACAACAATTGCCTGCCAGCGACGGTGCGGGCGCGCTAAAAAACATCCCGGGTTTTTCCGTGCTGCGCAGCGGCGGGAGTAACGGCGATCCGGTGTTGCGCGGGATGTTCGGCTCCCGGCTGACGCTGCTTGCAGACGGCGTTAGCACTCAAGGGGGCTGCGGCTCGCGCATGGATACCCCAACGGCCTATATCACCCCGCAAAGTTACGACACGATAACCGTCATTAAAGGCCCACAAAGCGTGCTCTGGGGGCCTATGGGGTCCGCCGGAACATTGCTTTTTGAACGCCAGCCGGACTACTTCAGCGTACCTGAGCTAAAAGGCAGCGCTGAGCTGCTGCGGGGCGCTAACGGACGCGCGGATCAAAACCTTAATCTCGCGTTTGGCGACCCGCGCGGCTACGTCCGCCTGGATGGTAATCATTCGGAGGCGGATGACTACCGGGATGGTCACGGCAACCGTGTGCCGGGCCTGTGGCGCAGATGGAACAGCGGCGTCACGGTAGGGCTCACGCCTGATGAGGACACGCTGGCGGAGCTAAGCGTGGGGGCCAGCGACGGTAAAGCCCGCTATGCGGGTCGGATGATGGATGGTAGCCGCTTTGCCCGTAAAAGCGCGGCGTTAAAACTGGAGAAGTATCACCTGAGCGAGCACGTCAGCAAACTTAGCTGGCAGCTCTATGCCAATGATACTGACCACATCATGGATAACTACAGCCTGCGTCAGCCCGTTGGACCGAAGCGTAAGTCTGAAGTTGGCGGCGTGGTGATGGGCAGCCGTCTTGCCGGCGTGTGGGAAGATGAAACCACCACGCTTACCGCCGGCGCGGACGTAATGCGTAAAAGCCACCGTAAAAAAAGCGCCGGATCGTGGCGTGACGATGCCCGTTTTACCCAGGCGGGTTTGTTTAGCGAATGGCGCCAGTCCGTCACGGCAGACGACACGGTCATCGTGGGGGCGAGACTGGATAGCCTCCGCGCGGACGATCGGCGCAGCGCGCAAAATAGCTCCCGGCACGATCTCCTGCCCGGCGTGTTCACGCGCTATGAGTATCGCGTACCTGACGCACCCGTCATGCTTTATAGCGGCATCGGTTATACCGAACGTTTTCCTGATTACTGGGAGCTTTTTTCCGGCAAGGCCGGAGAACAAAGCTTTCGTCAGCTGAAAACAGAAAAGACCCTGCAATGGGATAGCGGCGTGCAGTTCCACGGCGACAAGGTGAGCGCCTGGGCATCGGCCTATGTCGGGCGGACTGCCGATTACATTTTGTTTGATTATAGCCGCACGCCGTCGCAGGCCAGCAACATCAATGCCGCCGTAATGGGTGCGGAGACGGGCGCAAGCTGGAGCCTGACTCCCGGCTGGGCACTGACGGGAAGCATGAGCTACGCCCGGGGCGAGAATCGTAGCGATAAACAGCCGCTGCCGCAGATGCCGCCGCTCGAAGGGCGGCTGGCGCTGGACTATACCGGGCAACAGTGGCGCACCGGATTACTGTGGCGTGTGGTTGCGCCGCAGCATCGCGTGGCGCAAAACAAAGGTAACGTCACCGGCCAGGATCTCGGCCCGAGCGCGGGGTTTGCCGTGCTTTCGTGGAGCGCGGGCTACACGTTTAACGACCATTTTGAGTCCCGCGTGGGTATTGAGAATCTGTTCAACAAATACTACAGCGAGCATCTCAACCTGGCGGGGGCCAGCCAGTTCGGATACGCCGCAAATCAGCAAATCCCTGAACCGGGGCGCGTCTGGTGGCTGGCTATGACATACCATTTCTGACCCTGAGTGTCATTGCTGAGAGCGACCGTTGAGGCGTTCGTTTGCCTCTACCGCCTGTTTACAGGCGGTTTTTTTATTTCAGATAGCAATATCGAACATTTGCGTTTTCGCAAGCAGGCAATAGAGCTGGCAGTCGCTGTTTACCCCCAGCTTTTCCATCGCGCGCAGTTTATGGGCGCTGACGGTTTTATTACTCAAATGCAGCTGTCTGGCGATCTCTGTCAGGCTCATCCCTTTGCAAAGCATACGTAATACATCAATTTCACGGGGCGAGAGCTCCTGCTCCGTTTGCGCGCCGGTCTGGAACAGGGAATGCATCAGCTCGCGCTCAATATAGACTTCCCCATTGATTACTGACGTCAGCGTTCTGCTCAGGGTTTTCTCACAGGTGTCCCGACTAATATAGGCTTTGGCGCCTGCCTCCAGCGACATGCGGATAAGCTGCGTGTTTTTGTAGGGCGAAAGCACAATGATTTTAAGCTGCGGATATTTACGGCTGAGCCATTTAATCAGCAATACGCCGTCCATTCCGTTGAGCGGGTTAACGGTTTGGCTGGTGGCAAGAGAAAAGCCAAGGAACAGAATGTCGACAGGCTGTTGGGAGAGCAGTGAAAGCAGCTCAGATGGCGTTGCGGTATCGCCCTGAATGCAAAACTCCGGGCGGGGGGAGCCGTCGCTGAAAAGAGAGGGCATATTGGTGATCATGGATAAGACGCCACGACGGATAATGGTGTGCTCATCGGCAATAGCGATACGAACTTTCATGGTTTCTCCTTCGAAAATGCGGGCGACGGTAGGGATAACGCCGCCGGATGACCAGAAAGATACAGATCCTGTGCAGAGCATTCTTTAGTACTTGTCAGATAATTCCTTCAGTGCGGTATCGAGTTGCTGCAGATTCGCTTCCATGCGCGCGCAGAAGCGCGATGACAGCGCAGGCAGGGCTTCAGGCGTTATTACCCCTGCCGCCAGCATCTCCGGCAACACTTCAATCGCCTGACAGGTTCGGGTGGCGTTGCGCATGGCAAAGAGGCTCCAGGAGGCCTTCAGACGATGCGCAAGCTGGCTTAACGTATGCGGTGACGGGGTATTTTCCCGTAGCTGGCGTATATCAAGGGTAATGGCTTCGCGCATTTGCTGGCGCATCAGGGCCATGATCTCCGGTTGACCGTTGGCCAGACGCCGGAGTTCGCTGAGATCAGGCACCTGATTGCGCAGGCTGTGATGCTGCGCCAGCGCCTGGTGCAGGGCATTGAGGGAGAGCGGTTTTCGCAATAACGCGTCCATCCCGGCATGTTTTGCCCGATCGTCCTCACTCTGCAGCGCGCTGGCGGTATAACCAAGAATAGCGGCCGGCGCGGTGATACTGCCTGCAATATCGCGCAGGAGTATTAACGATGTAAGTTGATAGCCGTCCATGAGGGCCATCTGGCAGTCGGTTATCAGGATATCAACCGGCTCGTTTTCCAGGCGCGCAAGCGCTTCGCCAGCGCTGGAGCAAGGAATAACCTCCTGACCCAGCTCCTGCAGCTGAAGCGCCAGCACCGTCAGGTTAGCCGGAAAATCGTCAACAATCATAATGCGATGCGGTGGCAGCGGGGTTATAACGGGTGTCTCATTGGCCGTTGCCGCCGCGCTGGCGACGTGAAGCGGTATGCTCACCGTCACCTGCGTACCGCTCCCCGCTTCGCTGGCTATCGTCAGCACGCCTCCCATCAGCTCGACTAGCTGATAACAGATCGCCAGGCCCAGCCCGCTGCTTTGCGGCGTGCTGCTGTCAGTCTGAAACCACGGCTGGCCGAGGTGTGGAAGGGCATCGGCCGGGATACCGATGCCAGTGTCGCGAATCAACAGCTGCAAATGTTCACCGTTAAGCTGGGCGTGAAAAACAATTTCTCCCTGCGGCGTATATTTAATGGCGTTGCCCAACAGATTGGCGATGACCTGATTCAGCCGTGCTTTATCGAACATGAACCAGCCGTCGTGCGGCACGTTCAACTCGCTGCGCCAGTGGAGGCCTTTAGCGTTGGCGCTGCTGGCAAAAATCTCCGCGCTGGCGTTGAGCGTCTGCCACAGGGGCCAGGCCTGTGGCTCCAGCCTTAGCTCGCCTGCTTCAATGCGCGACAAATCCAGTACGCCGCCAATCACGTCGCGCAATGACCCGGCTGCCTGCCAGGCGATGTTGAGGGATTCGCTTTTGTCGCGCTCCATCTCCAGCAGGCCCAGCATGGCGTTGAGCGGGGTACGAATGTCATGGCTCATGCGGGCGAGGAAGTTCGATTTCTCAGTGCTGGCCTGCTCCGCCTGCGCCAGCGCCTGATTGAGCGCAGCGGTCAGCGCGGCTTTTTCAGTGATATCGATCCATCCCCCGACCACGCCCTGAGGCCGCCCCCGCGTATCGGTATAGCGGCAAAGCCACCAGTAAAGGGTGGAAGTGTTCTGAGTGGTTTCACCCGTTAACGGCGACGCGGCATGGAGCAGCGAGAGGCGATGCGGCAATGTAAATTGTTGGGCAAGCTCGCCCAGAGGCAGGCTGGAAAAGGGGGTGCCCTCTTCGGGCAGTGCCGTGAGTAACGGTGAGTGAATAAAGGAGTCGTTATAGCGCGTCAGCCGCCCGGCCGGATCGCAGACAAACAGCGGCACCGGGACATTGTTCATCAGGGTTTGCCAGAGGGAGAGCGCGTTGTGCAATTCTGCCGTGTCCCGCTCGCGCTGGCGCCGCTGGCTCTGCGCGGCGCTAAAGGTCAGCAGGGCGACTAATGCCGCGCAAATCGCCACCACGGCGAGCATGACCAGCCATAGCGATTGCACCGGGGCGGTGGTTGTTGTCTGTGCGGGCTGCGGCAGGTTAAGGCTCGCGTAGATATCAGCCTGCGTGACGGACGCCATGACCGCATTCACCCTTTTGGCATCCGCCGGGTCAGAAATATTTGGTACAAACCATAGCGGCACTTCCGGCAGCGCCAGCGGCGTCAGCGACAGATTGCTGGCGTTGTGCTGGCGCAGCAGGTGATGGAGTATAAACGCATCGCCCGCAAGCCCGTCCGCGCCTCCGGCTTTAAGCAACTCAAAGCCTTGTTCGAGCGAGTTAACCAGCACCAGGTTATCCGCAGGTAATACCTGGCGCAGTAACGTGACGAGCGGTGAGATGCGCATGACGGCAATCCGCTTATGCTGTAATGCGGACAAGGAGCCGGAAAGCGGGTTGCTGTCCTCAGTGAGCAGGGCCCAGCTCAGCGAGTCAAACGCGATGGCACTCTTTGACGGTGGCGTCGCGCTGGCGACTATGCGCAACGTGTTCTCCGCATACTGCAGCGGAGGCGCATCAAGATTGAAGGTCAGGCTATACAGGTTGGACGGAAACAGATCGAGCAGCAGATCGCGCCATACGCCCTGAATCTGCCCGTCAGCCGTGAGCGTGACCATTGGCGGCGAAATGGCGGGAAGCAAAACGTGCAGCGTGATTTTGGGCGCATTTTCCTTCACGGGGGAATGGCGGGCGTCAAAGACGCTGCCGTCCGGCAAAAGCCACTTTTGTTCCAGCCATTCAGCGTCTTCCGGGTTAAGGGTGTGAATACGCTCGTTGAATATTTCCAGCGTGTTTGCCTGCTCGGGCAGAGCCCAGGCGCGAAAATGTAGCGGGGGAGCATCGTCCAGCGGCGTCAGGGCCAGCGTGGTGGCGGGGGAGTGGGTCAGCCAGTTACGCAAAACAAACTCCGGAGCGATGAATTCCCGCGCTTTCCCTGCTGCCAGCTGCCTGACGTTTTCCCCCGGCGAGGCTGAACCTGTCGCAGAGCAGCGGGTCGCGACCTCTGACGGTAATTCAGGAAAGCACAGCGTACCGCCGCGTCCCTCTTTTATGCTCAGGGACGCCAGCGGGAAAGCGAGCATTGGCTCGCTGGCCACCAGATCGGCAGCAGGACGCCGGGCGGCAATTAATACATCGATGCGCTTTCGCTTTAACGCATCCAGCGCCGTTGCCGGGTCGCTAAAACGCTGGACGTCCGGCAGCGTCGTATTGCTAAACAATATGCTGAGCTCATCATCCAGAATCCCCGGCGGCCGATCGATAGCGAGAAAAGGCGGCGCGGCGCTCAGCAGGCCCACGCGCAGCACGCTGGCCGCCGCGTGCCCGCTTATCAGCGTGAGGATAAATAATATCGCCAGCCAGCCTCTGCGCATGCTCAGCTAACCAGTCCCAGACTTTGCGCGCACTGGAGAAGCTCGAAATCATTCCTGGCGTTGAGTTTGCTCATGGCACTCTTTTTTTGCGTACTGATGGTCTGCTTCGTCCGGTTAAGCTGGGCGCTGATCTCGTTCACGGTAAACCCGCGCACCAGCAGGCGCAGCACCTCTGTTTCCCGTTCGGTCAACTGTGCCTGAGGCTTCACCGGCTCGATTTGCCCCCGCAGGGTGCTGCGCAGCGTCTGCAGCAGATTATTGGACAAACTGGCTTTGTTGAGAACGGCATGCACCCCGCTGCGACGCAGCGAGTCCAGAAGCTCAGGATTGGTGATCATGGTGACCACCACAATCATGCTCTGTGGATAATGCCGAATCAGCGAGCGGATCATGGTTAATCCGTCCGGGCTGCGCGTGCCGGGCATACTCAGATCGGTGATGATGATATCGACAGGCTCGCTCGCCAGTTTATTCATGAGTTCATCAGCACTGAGCGCTTCGTGAACGACCCGATAAAGGTCCGGGCGCGTCTGCAGCAATGTGCGCAAGCCTAATAAATAGACGGGGTGGTCGTCGGCAATCAGAACTGTTTTTAGCATGACATCCGATCCGGCAAGGAAAAGACAGGTGTTCACCGCACATCTTAGCGAATGGCGCTTTAGCATCACTCTTACAGTGTAGAGCAGAGTGAGGTGAAAAAGAGTAGCTAAAAAGTGGTGGGCTGTATAGTTGCTGGGGGAGCATCAGCCGATCCTGATGGAAAACCGAAAGGTAAAGTAACGACGTTTTCACATTCTACGAAATAGATTTTTTTCGGAGCAGCTGAATGGTTTGTTATTTATCACGAAATAGCGGCATGGAGGGCGATATTTCTCAGGTACGGAAAGGAATTCCTTATTGTTCAGGTTGAATATCAGGTATTACTCAGGCGTTACTCAGAATAAACTTTCTGAAATCATGAATTGGTTGTGGAAAAATCAGGACGGTAAATAGTGCAAAAGGCGAAGGTACTATCATTTATAGGGATATGTTGTTAATTTGTGCCTGAATTAGATAACAGAGATGTAACTGTTAATATCTGCACTTTTTCGTCATAACAATGTAAACGCTGTAATTTTATTATCCAGGACCTACCCGTGAATAACGAAGAAATCTCTCTTTCAGCGTCAGTAACGTTCGTACCGGAAAAATCATCTCTGGCAACCGTGGATCATGGCGATATACATCTGACGCCCAACGAGCGTCGTTTGCTGGAGTTGATCCTCAGCGGCAAATGTAAAAAAGAGACCATATTTGAAGAGATCTGGCTCAACCAGGGCATGATTGTTAGCGAATCCAGTTATCACCAGCTTATAAAAATGCTGCGCCGCAAGCTGCAAAACGCCGGCCTGCCTGGCTCGATCATCAAAACCATTCCCCGTTATGGTGTAGTACTGGCCCCCTGCGAAACGCAGGACAGTGAGGTAGCTTGCCCGCCAGAAGAGCCAGATAACGCGTCTTGTCCCACTCACGTCGATTGCCCATCGTTACCTGCTATCACGGCGGAGCCATTGAAAACGCCCTCACGTCAATACGGGGCTCTGCTGGCGGCGCTGTGCAGCTTGTTGATTATCCTTCCAACGCTGGTGGTGGTCTGCACGGCGGACACGCCGCAGGCCTTTCAGGAAAATATCTACGTAGATGGCGTCATGTTTCATCTCTCTTCGCTGCGCAGCGTCGATCGGCAGGCGCTGGCGAGAAAGCGGCATGCCCTGCCGGCGGGCATCAATAACGTTTACATCGCGTCGAACGGTCCAAAAGTGTTCGTTGCGCAATGTGAAGGCGAACTATCTCAGGAGGGAAAATGCGGTTACGAATACTATTCGTCATATTGATGGTTTGCATCAGCGTTTCGCTGGGTGGCGCGCTGGCTTACCTGACCAGCAACTACCTGGAGAGCAGAAAAGTGCCCGCCGAGCCCTGCAGCAGCGTCATACGTAATGGCAAATTTATTGATGAAAGCCTGCAGCATTATCAGTTTAATGGTGTGATCACCTGGTGGCCCAAACTGCACAGGCTAACGTTATTTGGTGTAAAAACCGATGAGGCCGGAAATCGGGTATTCAACCGAACCCTGCAGTTAAAATCGGTGACACAGAAGGGAAACGTCATCAATGGCCGGGTGGCAGAATTAAAAATTGCCGTTGGCGATCAGCTTCCGGAGAAGACCTTTCTGATAAGTGAAGACGATCAGTATATTAATCTGTTATTCAAGCCGATTAATAAAGATAGCTGGCTGATGAAAATTAATGATAACTGGGTAGCAATGTGTGAGTATAAATAATCTCACGATAATTTTATTATAAGACATATCCAGGCTGGCGAGTTTTAAATCTGCTGCTGCAGTGAGCTGTTCTCCTGTTTTCAGGGGGATGAATATCCTATCTTGCGGGACAGGATTTCATTATTAAACCTGGAGCAGGATATCTCCCATGTTAAAGAAAAATAAAATATCTCTGAGCGCTATCGCCGCGGGGCTGGCGTTAAGCGGAATGCTGGTCAGCACGTTTAGCCATGCGGCCGCAACCGACGCCGCCTCACAGATGCCGGATATCAGTCAGAAAAAAATTCTCGTAGGTTATTGGCACAACTGGGGGATCAACCCGGAAGAGATAGACAAAGCGCGCGGCTATCAGGGAGGCTTACCTTCTGATATGTCGCTGCGTGAAGTGCCGAAAGGCTACAACGTCATCAGCGTCGCATTCATGAAAGTCATGGAAGGGCAGGGTGAGATCCCCACCTTCAAACCCTACAACGCGAGTGATGAAGCGTTCCGCGCTCAGGTTGCAGAGCTGAACGAGCAGGGGCGCGCGGTGTTGATTTCACTGGGCGGCGCTGACGCGCACATCGAACTGAAAAAAGACCAGACGGAGGCGTTCGCAGCGGAGATTATTCGCCTGACCGATCGCTATGGTTTTGATGGTCTTGATATCGACCTGGAGCAGACGGCCATTGCCGCTGCTGACAACAGTACGGTGATCCCGGCGGCGCTGAAAATGGTGCGCGCCCATTATCAGCAGCAGGGCAAACACTTCATCATCAGCATGGCGCCAGAGTTCCCTTATCTTCAGGCCGATCGCGGGGTGAACTACAAAGCCTACCTGCAAAATCTTGAGGGCGTGTATGACTTTATCGCTCCACAGTATTACAACCAGGCGGGCGACGGCGTGAATATGATGACGCAGGAGGAGAAGGACGAAGTCGGTGAATGGTGGCTGCCGCAGGAATGGGGTACGGGCTACAGCGACCGTCAAAAAGAGCTTTTCCTTTACTACCTCACCGACAGCCTGGCAAACGGGACGCGCGGTTATGTGAAGATCCCGGCGAACAAGCTGGTGATTGGTCTCCCGGCCAATGCGGATGCGGCAGGAACCGGCTATGTGAGAGACGCGCAGAGTGTCTTTAACGCGCTTTCGCGCCTCGAAGCGAAAAATGAGGCGGTAAAAGGGCTCATGACCTGGTCAGTCAACTGGGATAATGGCAACACTAAAAATGGCCAACATTACGGCTATGAATTCCTGAACCGTTACCAGAGCATCCTTGATGGCAGCCTGCCGGGTGGGGGCGACGAAACGGATACTCAGGCGCCAACACAGGTGCAGGGCGTCCAGGCCACTCTGAACGGGCAGGATGTTTCGCTCAGCTGGCTGCCAGCTAAGGATAATACCGGCGTGGCGGGGTATGCCGTCTGGCGCGGTCTGGAAAAGATCGGCGACACTCGTGAACTCAACTTTACCGACACCCAAACCCAGCCGGGCATGAGCTATCGCTATACGGTCATCGCCTATGATGCAGCCGACAACTTCGCCACGCCGAGCCAGCCGGTCAACGTTACCGTGCCCGATAATGACGATGGCGGAGGCGAAGTGGGCGGCCAAGACGGCGACGTAACCGCATTCACGCCGGGCAAACTCTATGCCGTAGGGGATAAAGTTTTATATGAGGGCAAAGTTTACCGCTGCCAGATTGGCCATACAGGTGCCAGCCATTGGTCGCCGGATCGGGCCCAAAACTTGTGGGTAGCTGAATAACCTCTTTTTTTAGAACAGCATGGCTTCGCAGGGAGCCGTGCTGTTTGTTTTAAAGGACAACGACTATGCAAACTTCTCTGGTTATTGCCAAACGTTACGATCGGTTTTCTCGCCTTCTGCACTGGGTGGTCGCCGCCGTCATTATCTACGCGATGTGCATGGGCTATATTCTGCACGCGCTGGAAGGAACCCGCTGGTTTACCTTCTTTTCCGTGCTGAATATGTCGCTTGGCACCATCGCCACGCCCATCATGATAGTGCGTTTCGTCTGGCGTTTCTTCCGCCCGTCGGTACCCTATCCGGCCACGGTGGCCGGACGTAAAAAACAGCTGGTGGTGTTTATTCATGAGCTGTTTTATCTGACCATTATGGTGGTGCTGGTTAGCGGTTTTTTGATGCTGCAAAAAGATTACAACCTGTTTGGCCTGGTGCCGGTTTCCCGCCCGATTACCATCGCCGAAGTGAATGCGTTTTTCTTCCAGGTGCATCGCTATAGCTGCATCCTGCTGGGCGTAATTCTGCTTGGGCATGTGGCGGCGGTGTTGAAATACACCTTTAGCGGGCAGCGGGAGATTCTGCAGCGGATGCTGTGAGAAAGAGGCTCACTCCCCCCATCAGATGCGCGGTACTGCCGATCCTGTGAAACATCACCATCCCGCGCATCTGCCTTCCGTGCAGCGTTTGCAGAACAACTTCCTGGGCAAAGCTGCTTTCACGTTGCTGCGAGTACCAGGCGCGAAAATCGGGCAGGAACGGCGTATCGCAGTGTGCGTCCAGTAGCGTCAGGGTGCTCAGCGTCTTTTCCTCACCAGGGAACAGCGCTTCCGTGCTGCCTTGCCAGCGAATCTCCTCCTCCGGCATCGAGAGGCGAAACACGACGCATGACCCCGTCTGCGACAGGCGAATAATGATGGCACTGGTGCTGGCCGCGAGTGCCTGTTGCTGTTGGATCCAGCGGCGGTACTGATATAAACAGTTGGCAAAAATCGCCGAAAATACCAGATACCACTGCGCCTGCCAGATTGCGGGGATAAGATCGGGCGTTAGCGTGTAAAAAATCCCTTCCCGCTGCTGGGTCGCCAGCACCACAATCAGGTATTGAATAAGCAGCAGAGAGCCAACACCGCGTCCGGAGAGCGCAAACACGCTCAGTAAAACCACCGTCGTTTGCACCAGCAGCAGGTTGAGCCCCTGCCAGAGCGGTGGCAGGAAAAAGTAGCCCGTCACCAGCACAAGGGTATTCGCGGCAAGAAGCAGAGCTTCCCGCCCGTTAAACCGCTGGTGCGACGGCATTTTGCTCTCACGCAGCAGCGGCAGAATGGCGAGAATGCCGGTTAACGCCGCCAGCACCCAGGAAAAAAAATGCAGTGGCGCAATCGGATACCCTGACAGTAACAGCGCCAGATTAAGCAGCAGGCTGCCGCAAAAAATGCTGAAGATTAACTGCAGGGGGTAGATCAGTTCACCAATAATCGGCCTGCGCGCAAAACGCAGCGCAGGCAGTTGCGCATTCAGACGAAAGACGGCGACGCACAGCGGGAATATTGCGACGTCGAAGAGGGCGAACAGGCACGCCAGCGTGAGCGGGCGGCCTATCCAGACGCCAACGAACACATGCAGCAGGCCCGCGGTAGCCAGCCACAGCGGCCACTCTCGCGGGGCCGTCAGCCATAACGCGGCGAAAAGCAGCGGCGCCGGAAGCCAGAGCGTGGTGGAGAGGCTCCAGCTATCCCGCGTATGAAAGCTCAGCAATGCCAGCAGGATGTAGAGACCCGAAAAGGCCAGCCAGCGGATAATATTGGTAATCAGCGTTGTTCTCCCACTGAGGCATTCAGCGTTATTCAGGTATTTATCATTTTAAGCTCAATTATTTTATCGTCGCTATTGATACGCTGGGATTTTTTCTAAAGGGCTTAACGATGGACTGGCAAAGCGACAAACGCGATCCTGCTACCCTGTGGTTTTCACTTTCTTCACGAGCGGCAGAACATGAGCAGGGAAAGGAGTGGCATATTGCGGCATTATTGTGGAAAGAAGCGGCACAATATGCAAAAGCGCATCTGAATATTGAATGGGCGAACTTGCGCGGAGACTTTTGTACTTTACGTGCAAACAGGCTGCCTAAATATAACGAATAGTCTCTGCTATTATCGGAGATTGCATGTCCCTCAGAGTGTGGAACCATGGTTGAGAGTGTAATACTCGTTTTTAGCGTTTTTTTGGGCGCCATTATCGGCAGCTTTTGCAATGTCATCATCTACCGGCTCCCCTTGATTCTCCACGGTGAAGCACTCTCTTTATCGTGGCCTGCTTCCCATTGCCCACGCTGTAAACACCCCATTAAATTTCGCCACAATGTTCCTCTGATTGGCTGGCTGCTGCTGCGCGGGCGCTGCGCCAACTGTGGTCAGGCGATATCGTGGCGCTATCCGCTGGTTGAAGGGCTCATGGCGCTGCTGTACGGGGTGATTATCTGGCAGCAGGGCGTCACGCCGCAGAGCCTGTTCGACGTGCTGGCGGTGACGTTTTTGCTGCCGCTGCTGTTTATTGACCTGCGCACCATGCTCCTGCCCGACCGTCTGACGCTCCCGCTGCTGGCGATGTCGCTGGCGTTTGCCGTCAGCGGCTATAGCCGGGTGGAGCCAGTGCAGGCAGTCATCGCCGCTCTGCTGGGTTTTGGCGTGCCCTGGACGCTCTCTTTGCTGTTCCGTTTGTTGCGCGGCCATGAAGGGATGGGGATGGGGGATATGAAACTGCTGGCGGCGATCGGGGCGTGGCTTGGCCCGCTGGCGCTGCTGGATGTTTTTGTTGCCTCGACCCTGCTGGCGCTGGTCACGGCGCTGATTCTGCTGCGGATTAAGCCCGGTCAACCGTTTCCCTTCGGCCCGTATCCGATTATCGCCGCGATAGGATGGGTGATCTTGTACCGATAAAAAAAGCGCCGGAACGAAGGGGCGATTTCCGGCGCAAAATAGTTAACGAGTGCGTCATGGGGGAATGACAATGTCAGGCGCGGGTCGGTGAAGACCCGGCCAGGGTTAACTTACTGTATTATTTGCATTCTTTAGGCATGTTGGCAGCGCCTTCTTTCTTCCAGACGCCCCACTCGCCATCGGAACCTGGCTTAACGCCTCGGGTTTCCCAGCTGTTCAGCCAGATGTTGCCCTCATAGCTCACTTTTTCACAAGGTGTCTTGTAAGTCTTGCTGTGATCCCAGGCTTTTACATCGGTTTGCGCCGGGCGCAGCTTGATCACCTTCGTTGCCGTGGAGACTTTACCGGTATCAGGCGCCGTCACTTTCACCTGCAGCGTCACGTCCACATTGTCGGTATACGGATGTTTGCCCATAAGGTTGGTGCTGAACTCATTTGGTGACGAGATCTGAATCTTATCGGCGTGTGTCAATGCGGACCATTCAACTTTTGACCCCTTTAAGGAATCATTGTTTTTTGACACGACGGCGGCAGCAATAATGTCACTGCCAACGATGGTGTCCTGGTTGTTGCCCGTATTGATCTGCACATCGGAAGCCTGCTGTGCATCCTTCACGGTCACGGTGATATCGTCGGTGCTGGTTTTGCCATTTTTGGCCGTTACCGTCAGGCGATAGGTCACTTTACCGATTTTGCCAGGTTTAATCAGCGCGCGGGCTTTTGCCGCGTGGACGGTTGAAACCCATTCGCCACCGTTAGCGACCTGCAAAGCACCAAAGTCCTGACCGGAAACGATAGTCCATTGATATTTTTCAGCATTGACGCTTGCGGAACCGTTAAGATCATAACCTCGGGATTCACTGTTGCTGTTAACGGTGAAGTCACTGCCTGCCTTCGCTACCGGTGCCGTGCTATCCGCTTCAGCTTTGGCATTCAGGGTAACGGTTTTTGAGTCACTCACGTTTTTATCGTTGGTGACGGTCAGCTTCACGTTGACGCTAAAATCGCTCTCAGGTTTAGCCTTCAGGCGAATGCTGGCTTTAGCACTGGTGCTGTTTTCCAGAATGACCTTATCGGCATTGCTGGTGACGGCCCAGCTGTACTTCAGCTCTTTCCCCGTTGAGGCGCTACCGTCCAGCGACAGCGCGCTGGTTGACAGGTTATGGCTGGATGTCGTGACGCTGGCCACCGGTTTGGTAATGACTTCACCGCCGAAATCGACGTCAATCATCTGATAAAATGCGTTATCGGTATCGCGCACGCGCCAGACGGCATAAATTTTCTGCTTACCTTCACGCTCCGGTACGTCGCAGGTGTGGGTTTCGAAACCTGTCGGGAGCGAAATATCGGCCGACGGGTTGCCTGGCGCATAGGTATAAACCTTGTGGCAGAAAGGTTTATCTTCAAACATCGCTCTGGTCAGGCGCGAATCCGCACCCGGAACTGACTGCCAGTCCGGCTTAGTGATGTAGTAGGTAAAATAGGTGGTGCGGTGCTTAGCCGGTAAATGCCATTTAAACTGGTGCGGGCCCGCAGACATCGGGTTGTTGTAGGTATTCTGCTTTTCGTCATCCAGCTTGCTGAAGTCCGGACTTGCCGTTGAACCACCGCTTGCCAGTTTTCCATCCGGCGGGAACTGGAACAGCTGTTCGTTAGCGATCGGGGTTGGGCTCATATCGTTGCCAGCCGGGAGCTTCGGCGCTTCCACGGCGTCAGCAGGCCATACGTTACTATGTTCACCTTTATCATTCATCGGCGGGAAATGAACCACCGAACGGGATTTTGGTTCAAAAACATAGCCATGCGCCAGTGCGCCCGTGGAATACATGCCAATCAATGCCACGGCTAACGCCGACGTAATATTATTCATCTTGAGTAGTTTCAAAATAATCTTCCCTGAATTAATTGAAGGACACTTCTACGTGACTGAGGGGGTTGTTCTCTTTGGCATACACCTTATTTGGCTGCGACTCATCGGGCGTAATCTCGCCGTTGCTGTGCCTGAAACCGGCACGCAGTTCGGGGTGCTGCTGGTTGATAGCCTGGGCGAGGGCGTAGGACCAGTGGGCCTCTTCGCCAGCAAGAATGGTGACGCGCGTTTCCAGGTTTGGCAGTTCGGTTCCGTCGTTAAAGAAGCGCGCACGAATCGTTTGCCCTTCAACGACCTTCACTTTCACACCGTTGACGGCGCGTTCCAGTGAACCAAGTTCTTTCATGCAGTTCTGATGACCCTGTTCGCAGTTTGCCGATGGCGAGGTCGTGGCGGCGTTAGCTGAAACGCTGACGCCCGCCCCTGCCAGTAAAGTGGCAAGGACAAAAGCAGATCCTGTTAATTTCATAAGTTCCCTTATTAATTACTGAACAATAACGAGAGGTAAATCTCACCTGCAGCGCAGGTAAAAAAGGCGTTATTACCGTGTGATAACAGGGACAAATAGTAACGGGAGGAGACAACCGGCTTGAATAAGAGACTTCTCTGAGCCATTAAGAGTCGGGGAGTTTCGGCAGAGAAGAGCGACCGTTCGTGCTGTAAAGAGGGCGGAGCGCGACAGGGTATGAAATAGTACTGCCAATTTCAGTCCTTTACGCTTGTTAATAAAATCTGAACGAGTACGGTTGTTAAGAAATGTCTTTTTTACGGTTTTCCTGAGCGTTGAGTTAATAAAATAAAGCCTGGCTTATATCCAGGCTTTACTATTATGTTAACCAAAAGGGTATTTAAGGGCAGCTATTATTGGCTGCATCCGACGCTCGCCATGCCCCCCACTCACCGCCGCTTCCTGGCTCCTCTTGTCCTGCGTTGACATACCACTGATTCAGCCAGATTTTGCCGTTATGCGATACGCGGGTACATTTCACCGGGTAGGCGATCCGTGGGTTATACGCTTCTGCGCCGTCATCAGGAATATCAGGTAACTGCGGTTTTTTCACCGTTACGGTGATCTTCTCAGAATTCACGCTTCCGTCTTTGCCCGTCACGGTTAACCAGTAGGTTGCTTCTCCGTCAGTATTAGCGGGAATGAGTGCCCGGACGGTAGGGCCTGAAAATTCACGTATCCAGCCTCCGGCATGTTTTTCCTGTAGCCAGAATTTGTCTGCACTGTTTTTGTCGATGGTCCATTTCCAGGAGACGGCATTCTTGCTGGCGCTCCCGTCTAACTGATACGCCCGGGAGGAATCGGTCGTGCCGGTAACGGTAAAGCTTTCTCCAGGCACTGCCTTTACTTCCTCCTGCTCTTCTTCTTTGAGTTCCAGAATCCTGGCTACCGCTTTCGCCATATTTGGGTGAGTACCTACTTTCGCTGAATCCCCTGCCGCTAAAGGTGTACCGGTTTCCTGCAGGATGGAGCGCATCTGTTGAGGCGTGACGGTGATATTGTGAGCTTTTGCAATGGCCGACAGGCTGGCAACCACGCCTGCGATAATCGGGTTCGCGGAGGACGTGCCGGAGAAACTTGAGGTGTATTCCGCATTTTTTATGCTATGCAAACCGCCGTAACCCGTCGTAACCACATCCCAGCAGCCCCAGCTGGCGCTGGTCACGCGTGAGCCATAGGTGCTGAAAGAGGCTTTTTTGCCATTGTTTGCACAAAACGCGCCCGCAATGATCGCGCCGGAATCCCGCTTCTTAACGTCAAATTTGCCATTAAATCCGGCGTGATCGAGGTTGATATTGCCATTGCCTGCCGCCTGAATAACGTGCACACCTTTATCCGTCAGCGCTTTTATCACGTCGTAATAGGCTGGAGCGTTTTCCTGCGGGACATAGCAAGAGGAGGTGCAGCCTGTCACATCCCCTCCGCCGGTCTGCATACCAATTTGCACCACATCGCCTGCCTGGAGTCTGGGGATCATATTGTAGAGATTATTGGCCTGCCATTTGACGTATCCCATACGGGCGTTCCACGTCAGGCCTTTGATGCCCGCATTGATATCTTTCGCCGCCATAATCCCGACGGAGCTGGTGTCGTGATCTTCACCTGGCGTATAGCGATTATCACCTTCATGGAAATCGATCGGCGGCAAATTCACATGGCTGGTATTCCACGCGTTGTTTTCCATTGAGACCAGCGAAATGCCGCTACCATCGTGCCCTGAATACTGACTCACGCTGTCGCGATTAACGCCACCCATATAGTAGCCGGGCCGTTTTTCCTCTGGCGATTTGCTGTAATCCTGCAATCCACGAAAATCTGGGACGGTGGCCTGGCTGGTACTGTTCAGGGCATAGCTCAGCCCGGAATAGGGCGGCACGTCGGGAGCATTGACACCCTTTTCCAGCGACACCGGCATGGATTCCGGGTAAGCCAGCTCAATATCTTGTCGCGTCGCCAGTTCATTAATTACGTTATTGATATACGCCGCGTCATGTTGCTTATCGGCTGGCAGGGCTATACGTAAATAACGATTAAAGCCATAGCGTTCATTAAGCGCATCCATCTCGCTTAATTCACTGCTGCGCAAATGATTTGCCGTAAATAACGGACTCACGGTGAGGGTACTGTCGCGTAATGAGAAGGGTAAAGACTTATTAAGAGTCGTGCCGGGTTTTAATTTGACGATAACGGAGAGATACGAAGTGCCTTCCCAGGCTTGCTCGTGCGTGACGGCATTTTGCGCAAAAGCGGGAGCACTCAGTAGTGCACAAATAAGCAGGGCCAGTCCAGTTTTATTCATGTCAACGATCTTCCTTATAAAAATGACATCCAGAGTATTGCCGGGAGCATCCTGCCATTAGGGGAAAACCTGCATAAGGAGACGGTCAGCAATAAAATTGCGAGGTGTCTGGTCGGTGTTGAGAATTACCTGCTCCGGAAAATATAAGGCTGAAATTAGGCTGAGGGATTTATGAAGCAGGCTGAAAGAGTTGTTAAACATCAACGCGTAACTATTGAATTTAATGAGAGACGGAAAATCTCATGAACATCTCCTGAGTGCTGTATGGAGTTTAGGAATTATCTGGAACTTAATATCACTAACCAGGGAGTTTAATTAATAAGGGATGCGTCACAATGCCCGGTGTTTCGTACTGTTCTTTACGTCAAAAATTATCCGTGTGGATAATCCTCTTACATTATTTATTTTCCATCTTTTTACTCACGGTTCCCCCCGTCGCGCGGGCGCAAACTGAAACTCACGCAACCGTTGAAAGCGAAAGCAATCAACCCCTGCGGGATAAAATGGCCAGCATGTGGGGAAGCGCCCAACAAAACGGCGCGGGCGATGCCCTGCGCGGTGCGGCAAACAGCGAGGTGAATGCCGCGTTAACCCAGGAAGTGGAAGCGTGGTTAAACAATATCGGCGGGAAAGCCCGCGTTACGGCAGACGTCGGTATTGGCGGGAGCGATAGCCGCGATTTTGGGCTGGACTATCTGTGGCCGGTTAAAATCTGGCAACATGACATTCTGTTCACTCAGATGAGCGCACACCGCTGGAACGAGCGCGATATCCTTAACGTTGGCCTGGGCTGGCGACATACTTTTAATCCGCATCTGATGGCGGGTGGAAACCTCTTTTTCGATCAGGATGTCACGCGCCACCATAACCGAATGGGGGCAGGCGCCGAGCTGTGGAGCGATGGGATTCGTGCGTCCGCGAACTACTACCTGCCCCTGAGCGGCTGGCGTCATTCTGACGACAGCATGTTTAATGACGATCCCGACCGCTATGAACTGTATGAACGTGCCGCCCGCGGCTGGGATCTCAATCTGGAGACGGCCCTTTCACAGCACGTTGCGCTCAAATTGGGCTGGTTCCAGTGGTATGGCGACAAAGTGGACGTTAACGGCAGCCGCAGCGAAGCCAGCCACAATCCTCACGGGCTTAACCTCGGGCTTAAGTGGCAACCTGTGCCGCTGGTGGGGATCAGCGCGGAGCAGAGCATGATTAGCGGCCAGCGGGATAACTTCTCTGTGGGGCTGAATTTCCACTGGGAGTTTGGCCGAAAACTTTCCGAGATGCTGGCAAGTGAAAATGCGGCGGCGTTGCCATCGCTGATGCAGTCCCGCACGGAGTTTGTCACCCGTAATAACAACATCGTTCTTGCCTATAAGCAGGAAGAAAAAGACAGACGCCTCTATTTCAGCCCTACGGAAAAAACTACGCAGGCTGGCGTGCCGCTTCTTCACGCGGTGAAAGGTGGGCAGGGGGGCGTCATTCGCTACACCTCCTCCAGTACGGCGATCGCCACCGTGGAGCCGGGCAGCGGTCTGGTGAACCCAACGCATCGGGGCGATGTCACCATCACCGCGACGGAAACGTCACCTGTCGATCCGGAGCACGTATTAAGTTCCGCCAGCTATCACCTGACCGTTACGCCGGGCGATTTTGCCCCTTCCGTCGAAAACGTTGCCATTAAGGGGGTCATGTCACCCGGCAAGATCCTGGAGGGAAGTTACCTCTATAAAAGCAATGAAGGGGAAGATGAAGATCCTGAGCAAACCCGGCTGCGGTGGTATGACGCAGTATCAGGCGAGACGCTGAAGGAAGGGAGTGCTACGTATGAGGTGCAAACGCGTGATATGGCCCGCGCGGTGATCTTCGAAGTCACGCCGGTCAACAAAAAAGGGATACCCGGGGAGAGCGGAACGGCGAAAATTACCGGTAGCGCAACGATAACTACCCTGCGTATCGATCATCTGCTTTCACCCGGTGAAATCCGCCGTGACGGCAGCGTGAAGTTCTTCGAAGAGAGTCACGGGGCGTTGCTGGTGTTAGCCGAGGTGAAAGACGGTCAGGGCTCCCCTCTGACCGAACAGATGGTGTACTGGCAGAGCAGGAACTCGCTTGGCTCGTTGTCGCAAAACAGCGTACGCACCGATGAGCACGGTCAGGCGTTGGTAAAAATAGAAAACATCATGGCGGATGGTGAAGATGAAATCACGGCCTCGCTGATCCCGCCTGGCGGGAGCCAGACCCTGAGCACCGCCAGTGATAACAATGCTCAGCAGGAGAAGATGGCGCTGGTTGTCGATTTTGCCCACCCGCTTGCCATCCGCTTCGTGGCGTCTCCCGAGCGTGCAGAAGTTGCCACAGAAAAGACGTTCACGATTGAAGTTACCGATCAGGATGGTAAGCCTCTGACGGTTGAGAAAAACGTCACGTGGAGCAGTAACGGTGAAACCCTGAGCGGCAAAACGAATAGCGAGGGAAGAGCATCCATCGCACTTATCGCGCCGCAAAAAGCAGCAGAAAAGTGGGTGGTGAACGCCACGGTAGATACCGTGAGTAGCCCGTCAGCGCCCGTAAGCCTTGAGCCGGGTCCGGTGGCAAAAGTGGTGCTGGACGTCCCGGAAAACGCGGTTGCAGGCGGTGAGGATAAAACCGTCAGCGCGCAGCTGTATGACCGGTTTGATAACGCGGTTATCAGCCGTAAACAGGCTATCACCTGGCGGATAGAAGGGAGTCAGTTCCGGGAAGCGCCCACCGGAGACAGCGATGAGCACGGTATTGCCAGTGCAGCCGTTGTCGTACCTGAAAAAGCGCCATCGCAGGTGAAAGTGTCCGCCGGTGATGAGCAGAAGATCATCAGTGTGAATGTCGGGAAGGTGAATCATGTCGAGCTTAAAGGTACCCCAGATACGCTGAATGCCAATGGGAGCAGCACTTCGACGCTGACCGCCATCGCGCTGGATGAGCACAACAATAGCGTACCGGACGCTCCCGTAACGTGGACGCTCATCACGCAGCAGTTTGGCGCGCTGAGCAACGCGGTTGAAAAAACCGATGCAGAAGGCAAAGCGACGGCCACGTTTACGACCGCATCAGCGGGGGGCAATGCGCAAATAGAGGTCGACATTGGCGGGCAAAAACAAGCGACGCAGCTGACGCTCAACGGTTACCCGATTATCCGCAGCATCACGCTGAACCAAACCGCCGGGCTGAAGGTGGGCGACACGGTAAGCGTGGAAAAGGTGGACGTGGAGCAGAACGGCGGCGGTGAGGTGACGCTGAGCTACCAGTGGCACCGTGACGAGGGAGCGATCGATGCCGCCACGTCGGACAGTTATCACCTGACGGAACAGGATACGGGGGCGACTCTCTTTGTGGTGGTGACCGCGACCAACGCGGCCAAAAATGAAGGCGATAAGGCGTCGTCGAAAACGGAGCCGGTTACCGGGAAGGCGTCAGATGTGACGGTAACCGCCAGCGCGGACAGCGTGGATGCGAACGGACTGAACACCATTACCTATACCGCCACGGCGAAGGACCGCTTCGGCCGTGCGGTAGTGGGCGAGGCGATCGTCTGGGACATCGACAAGCCGGAGCTGGTGAGCCGGGGAGAGGCCAGCGCCGTCACCGGTACAGAAGGCTCGGGTACGATGACCGTCACCACGAAAAATACCGGCGGAACCGTTACGGTGAGCGCCACGGTCAACGGCAAAAAAGGCGAGTCCGGCGTGGCGTTGCAGGGAATTCCGACGATCAAAAGCATCACGCTGAGCAAAACCGCCGGGCTGAAGGTGGGTGACACGGTAAGCGTTGAGAAGGTGGACGTGGAGCAGAACGGCGGCGGCGAGGTGACGCTGAGCTACCAGTGGGGACGTGAAATAAACAACGTGTCCGGGGGCATCAGCGGTGCGAAAGAGGCCAGCTATACCCTGACAGAGCAGGACACGGGGGCAACGCTGTTTGTCGCGGTAACCGCCACCAACGTGGCCAAAAAAGAGGGCTATAAGGCGTCGTCGAAAACGGAGCCGGTCATCGGGAAGGCGTCAGCCGTGACGGTCACTGCCAGCGCGGCCAGCGTGGAGGCTAACGGACTGAACACCATTACCTACACCGCCACGGCGAAGGACCGCTTTGGCCGTGCGGTAGTAGGCGAGGCGATTGTCTGGGATATCGACAAACCTGAGCTGGTGGCCCGGGGGGAGACCAGCGCCATCACCGGAACCGGAGGCGTAGGGATGATGACCGTCACCACGAAAAATACCGGTGGAACCATCACGGTGAGCGCCACGGTCAACGGCAAAAAAGGCGAATCCGGCGTGGAGATTTACGGCGCGCCGTTGGTGACAGACCTGCATATCTCCGGCACGCCGAAGGTGGGGCAGACCCTGAGTGCGGAATACACTTTCTCGGCAAACGGGAGCGGGGCGGATGCGTCCACCTTCCAGTGGCAGTGGAAGGACGGTGAGACCTGGAAGAATGCGGCAGCCGCTGGCAATGCGGCACGAACGTTCACGCTGCCGGACAGCTATGCGGGCTACAGCGTGCGGGTGGTGGTGACGCCGAAGGGCAGCAGTCACCCGTCGCTGACCGGAACGATCCAGGAGAGCCAGGCGGTGACGGCTTACGGCACGCCAGCGGTGGAGGACGTGCGCACATCCGGCACGCCGGAGGTGGGGCAGACCCTGAGGGCAGAATACACATTCAAGGCGAACGGAACCGGTGCGGATGCTTCAACCTATATCTGGGCGAGGTATGAGAGAACCAGCTGGATGCCGATCGAAGGGGGCAACGGCCGGGAATACACCCTCCAGGCGGGGGACGCGGGTTACAGCATTAAAGTAACGATAATACCGGAGGGCAGCAGTCAGCCGTCGCTGGTCGGGCCGGTGCAGCACAGCCCGGCGGTAGATGTTTACGGTGCGCCATCGGTGACAGATCTGCACGTTTCCGGCACGCCGGAGGTGGGGCAGACATTGAGGGCGGAATATACCTTCACGGCGAACGGAAGCGGTGCCGATGCCTCAACCTATATCTGGGCGAGATACGAGGGAACCAGCTGGATGCCGATCGATGGGGCCAACAGCCGGGAATATACCCTCCAGGCCGGAGATGCGGGTTACAGCATTAAGGCGGTGGTGACGCCGACGGGCAGCAGCCATCCGGCACTGGCCGGAGCGGTACAGAGCAGCCCGTCGGTAGACGTTTATGGCGCGCCGTCGGTAACCAATCTGCACATCTCCGGCACGCCGAGGGTGGGGCAGACCCTGAGGGCGGAATACTCCTTCACGGCAAACGGCACCGGGCCGGATGCGTCCACCTTCCAGTGGCAGTGGAAGGACGGAGAGGCATGGAGGAATGCGGCAGCCGCTGGCAATACGGCACGAACGTTTACGCTGCCGGACAGCTATGCGGGCTTCAGCGTGCGGGTGGTGGTGACGCCGAAGGGCAGCAGTCACCCGGCTGTGGTCGGAGTGGCGCAGGAAAGTTCAGCGGTCGCGGTATATGGCGCGCCGTCGGTGTCGGGCCTGAAGATTTCCGGCACGCCGAAGGTAGGGCAGACCCTGAGGGCGGAATACACCTTCACGTCAAACGGAAGCGGTACGGATAAATCCACCTTTATCTGGGGAAGGTATGAGAGAACCAGCTGGATGCCGATCGAGGGAGCCACGGGGCGGGAATACACCCTCCGGACCGAGGATGCGGGTTACAGTATTAAAGTGACGGTAATTCCGGAGGGCAGCAGCCAGCCTCAGCTGCAGGGCGAGACACAGCACAGCCAGGCGGTGGATGCCTATGGTGCGCCGTCAATAACCAATCTGCATATCTCGGGCACGCCGAAGGTGGGGCAGACCCTGAGTGCGGAATATACTTTCACGGCAAACGGGGCCGGTACGGACGCCTCCAGCTTCCAGTGGCAATGGCAGGATGGTGCAACATGGAAGAATGCCGCAGGCGGCACGGCAAGAACGTTTACGCTGCCGGACAGCTATGCGGGCTACAGCGTGCGGGTGGTGGTAACGCCGAAAGGCAGCAGCCAGCCGTCGCTGACCGGTGCGGTACAGGATAGTCCGACGATGGCAGCCTATGACGCGCCGTCTGTGGCGGGCCTGAGGATCTCCGGCACGCCGAAGGTGGGGCAGACCCTGAGTGCGGAATACACCTTCACGGCAAACGGGGCCGGTACGGACATCTCCAGCTTCCAGTGGCAGTGGCAGGATGGTGCAACATGGAAGAATGCTGCAGGCGGCACGGCAAGCACGTTCACGTTGCCGGACAGCTATGCAGGTTACAACGTGCGGCTAATGGTAACGCCGAAGGGCAGCAGCCAGCCGTCGCTGACCGGTGCGGTACAGAACAGCCCGGCGGTAGCGGTGTATGGTATGCCGTCTGTGACGGGGCTGAGGATCTCCGGCACGCCGGAGGTGGGGCAGACATTGAGGGCGGAATACACCTTCACGGCAAACGGGACCGGTACGGACATCTCCAGCTTCCAGTGGCAGTGGAAGGATGGCCAGACGTGGAGGGATGTCGCAGGCGGCACGGCAAAAACGTTCACGCTGCCGGACAGCTATGCGGGCTATGACGTGCGGGTGGTGGTGACGCCTAAAGGTTCAGGGCAGTCCTTATCTGGCACCGAGGCCTTTAGTGGCGCTGTTACCATAAAATCTAAGCCTGCGCCTTTCGTTACAAACCTGGGCTACAGCGGCAGAACCGGAGCCTGTAACAGAATAACGGCAACGTACACTTACAATGCGAATGGCGGTGCGTCTGAAGGCAACACGATATTTCAGTGGAAGTGGGGGAGCACCGTGGTTTCCAACGTACAAGGCGTTACGTTAGGCTACTGGGGGGAAGTCACACTTTATGTGACGCCAGTTAATAAAGACGGTATCAGAGGAAAGACGGAATCAAAAACGTTTAAAAATACGGGCTCAAGTAGCTGTGATTGGTAAACACGTTAATTCATTCTGAGGTGTTTTTGTAAACAGGGGGGCATAAGCCCCCCTGAATCCTACCTGTCGAATATTTCTTTACGGAGCGCAGGGCTAAAATTTATGAATAACGTTTATCCTGAAAAGCAAGCATCAATACTCATTGGCGACGCCGCCACGCATTTATCCTTGCAGGGGATTAACATTGATCATGTTTCGCTTAGCCACTATCTGGGTAAAAAACTCGAGTATGCCCGGAGTATTGATGATTGCTTATACGCTGAAGTTATTTGTATTGCACTATCAATGTTGAAGGAAAACGCTAAGTCATCCGGGCAATGCTGCTGTAAATATAAAGAATGGCTTGAGGTATCTCTTGATTAAGGGATGGTCTTATTACGTTTTCAGACCTGCCTTTTACTGTCTCGGGCGATTTTCACTTCTTCAGCAAAATCCAGTGCTTCTTTGTAATCAAAGCTACGCGTCCTGGCATTATGCCTGCCCGGTAACGGTGCCGGTATTTTCACGCCGAACAGCTCACCCGTCGTCATAAGCGCATAAACTAATTCAGCTTCAGTGACATCGGCCATCTTCGCCAAAATATTCGTCCTGATACAAAAACTTAACTTCACGTTTAGTCCTCCTTTTGCAAAAGTGGTTCAACCATGCTTCCTTTTATAAAAATCAATAACGCTGTCGAGATTGGGGAGCATAAAGTTCATGGCATCGATGGTTTCACGCCAGCCTGACAGGGATTCATTTGCTTTCACATACCATCTATGCTGCTCGCTTCGGGGATGATGACCCGTGATCAACACAAGCATGTCGGGTTTAATTCTTCTGATGAACTCCAGATACTTCACCAGGCGCAACGTCGTGCCAAACGTGTCAGCATCGATAATGCAAAGCATTTTATCTCTGGCGATAAAATAAAATCGCGCTATTTCTTCAAGCCCTTTTTCGAATAAAAAAGAGTTTGTTCGTACGCAAACCCGAATTTTTTCATGAGTCTGTTTAATTGACGTTTCCATCTTATGTCTCGCTCATCAGGGTAAAATATATGAGATGGCTTTTAAGCCTACTATTCCAGTCTGAATAGTGGCAAGGCATTATATTCATTCCTCAGAATAAAATAAGACGGTACTGGTCCTCTGATTAGTAAGAATCTTCTCTGTATCTATGAGTTAAAAATAAATAAACGATGATTTTATCTGGAGGTATATTCTAAGGCCTGACGCATTAAGGTATGGTCACTGTTGCGTAATCTTGTTGTTTTTCTTTTTCTCAAAGAGGATTTTTTCATGACAAAGACAGTCGTAGCATTAGCAATGCTTAGCGTTTTTTCAACAGCGTCAGTATATGCCAGTGATTACTCACGCATGATGAATATTGAAAACCCCGACCGTTTGAAACTCACGATTAACAATGCTACCTACGAGGAAGGGTACAGCAATGATTTCATTCCTCATTTATACGTCGGAAGTGAAGACAATGGCGTAATGAACATTGTTGTTGATAATGGTATAGTGCTGAACGAATCCATTGAAAATGGTCGTAACTGTAACTATGCCATGATTGTCAGTAAAGATAACGGTGTTTACTTACAGGCAAACGGGAAAAACTGTAGTTATAAGAAAAAGAGTTACCGTTCCATTAACTCTCCGGTAGTTACCATTATCAATGATTCCTCTTTATATCTCAGACCCAATTTCTCAATAAACGGAAATGATTTTTTTGCAGATAACTATAGTATTAATCCGAACGGGATTCGCATGTTCACCGGGGACAGTGGCACATGGAAAAAACAGGGCGTTCGCCACGGTGACAACCTGAAAGTGAAGTTCAGCTACACGCTGGCTGAGTCGGGGGCGCAAAAAGAGGTCGTCTGTCCGTCACTGGACTCCTTAACTGAAAACCGGCTTTATCGCCTTCAGGGCGGAGAGCAAAATGCGCTCTGCGTCCTTGAGAGCAACGATATTCATATTAAAAACGATCGTATTGTTGCCGGATGGTACAAACCCCTGACCAAAGCAGAACTTCTGCAACGGATCGAAGCCACCGCCGCAGACGATGACGTCATCATTGATATGCCGGATGATAAATACATGGCCCTTTATACCCAGCCGGGTGAATATAAAATCCCGCTGAAAGCAGGGGACGCAAAAGCGACGATTACCTTAGTGGTTATCAAAGGGACCATTCCCATCGCGCAATAAAAACGGAAATAGGTTAGCGAAAAGCTAACAAGCCGTCAGGCAACATCTCAAAAATCATGTTGCCTGACGTGCAAGATTTTTATGGAATGGCGGTCATCACCCATTGTGGTCGATATTTTTGTTCCCCGCCTTTGATATCACACCAGGCCATTAGCGGGTCGGTAACAGCGCCAGTTTTTTCATAGAGTAACATTGTACTGCTCTCCGGGTTGGGTTCGGATGCTTTAACCCCTGCGGGTAGCCACCATTTGCAGGCAAACTGGGAAACATCGGGTATGGAGCCCGGATCCGGAATGACCTGCGCCACATTGACGCTCGCATAGCCTTTCAATGATTTCTGGGCGGCAGCCATCTGGTCTTTAATGATAAAAGACGTATCGGGAATCGCGCCATCAGGAAAGAATTCTTTAATCTGCGGCCAGATCCGGGCAATCGGCATCGCCTGGTTATAACCATTCACCAGCTCACCGCTGGTACTGAGAGCCAGAACGCGCTGCGTGTAGTTATCGATCAGCGGCGCACCTACGCCCGGCTTCATAGGGTTGTTCTTATTGCCCATATCGTTGTTGTACGTGCTACAACGATGCCGGAATTGACCCGCTTCGCGGTCGTATAGCTCAATAGCACAGTGGGTGCCATCTGACTTATTCACTGCGTCATACAAACGTGCATTATCTTTTTTAAACTGCGCCTGCGGCAGATAAAATTCCGTTTTTTGAGTGGCAATGTCGTTAGCCTTCGTCTCATCTCTTGGGTCAATCCCTAAATAACCCAGTGATTTGACGAAATCTTCCTGCGCTTTATCACCCGCAAAATCTAACGACAATAAGCGATATTTACCGTCTCTGCTGGATGATTTGCCAAATGCTTTCACTTTGGCCGTTTTCTTTATCTGATAACTGGTGCAATCATTTGGATTGACCTCAACCTCCTGAACAAACCAGACCTCTGTGGTTCTTACCTTTTTATCTTCTTTTAACGGGAAACTGCTTAATACCAGCAGGTCACCATCAACCCCTTTTTCGCCGATGCGCCATCCGGTATTGTAATGCGGTTTTTCTCGGTCATAGGTATCGCGGATCACCGCGACGGGTTTTGTATAGTTATAGATAAAAGGTGAGTCTTTAAAGCAGGAGTGCGGGGGCGGGTTTTTGTCACCCGGAATGATATTAAACAATGACAAATCCTGAAGCTTTGCCTCGCCCCTGACCTGGAAGGCAATTTCGGCCTGCCGGGAAGAGGGAAGCGCAGAACCATCTGCAGCCAACAACCGTACCGTTACGCTATCGCCAAAGACGGATAATGCATCGAAACTGACATGGTGCTCATCCGAGCCGCTCAGGATTTTCTCAGCCGCATAGCGGTAGACCTCGTTGTTATTTTTACCTGCAATTTCCACTGTCGCATCGGCGGGCAGGTTAGCATACGAGATATGAACATCAAGCAGCGCCGCATCTTCTATAACAATCGTCTCCTGCGTTTTATTTTGATTCAGATAATGATCAACTTCCTCCAGTGGAATAGCCGTTACGTGATTTTTTGCCGTAATTGCCTGCTCACCAGCAAATACAGGACTCATGCTTTGAGACACAGCGGCCAGCGAGATGAAAAAATAAGCCAGTCTTTTTTTTTGCATATACGCACTCTCCAGTTTGTGTATTTCCGCACTTCCAGAGTGGCGATCAATAACATGTCCGCCATGGTCTCGCTGGTAAGAAAAAGACATATTTTTATGATAATGCGGCTAATACCTTATTATTCCATCAGCGGCCACAGGCCGCAGGCAGCGGGGCCTGCGGATCGCTCTCTACCTGAAATTTCCAGTCGTAATACGTTTTCGCTTTGGCAAAATGTTTTGGATCGTGGCGAAAGCCGATTTTTTTCCGTGGCGTCCCTTTTCCGAGGCTGCGCACGCCAATCCAGCGCCCCTGAGGATCGAGGATCATGCCCCAGTTTTTACTCCCGGTTAGCGGGTCGGCGTAGTGCTGGCGCAGGTGATAAAGCGGTTTTCGCCCGCGTTTATCAATAAGGAGCTGTTCAAAACGCACGGGAAAACAGCCATCACCGTTGCCGCGGTAGGCTAGTATCGCCGCGCGGATTTGATCGCCGCGAAATAAAAGCTCAGCTTCCTGCTGCGCCTGATAACGCATCTGCACCTCGTCGCGGCTTTTCAGCAGCGACAACGCCAGCGTGGAGAGCGCAATCAGCAGCAGCAGATAGGTAAAACCCCCCTGTCCTTTAATCGAACGCATCGCGATGATCCTGCCCGGGTTTAGGTGGCGTCTCGACGTCAATAATTTGCCCTTCGTCATCGGTCTTCGCCTCCCAGATATCGCGGCGGTTGGTGATCGGATCCAGCGGCATCTGGCGAAGATAACCGGCCTCGATCAGATCCTCCAGGCTGTATGGCCCCGCCAGGCGATCGCGGCGGTAGTGATCGATCGCGCTGCGCAGCGCATGCAGGTTATGCTCGCGCACCACCTCTTTGGCTCTGTCCGCGTGCTGGAAAAAACGTGGAGCGACAAGGGTCATCAATGTCGCGATGATTGCCATCACCACCAGCAGCTCGATGAGCGTAAAACCTTTTTCACCATTGCGCATAGGGCACTCCATTCAGACCGCTGGCCGTACAGGTACTACTAACATCAAACACGTCTTTCCCTCCGCCGCTGAAATCGCCGGGTGGCTGCGTGGATGCGCGTAACCGCCAGGTCTCTTCATCATTTTTTCCCTCGCAATCGCACATCGGATCGCGCGGAATATGGCGCAGGAAGTAGATCATCGCGCCAGTGGGCGATGTCTTATCCCGGACGCCTTCCACCAGGCTTTTCAGTGACGGCGGATATCCCGATTCGCTGGTTTTTTTCTCAATGATGCCGTCCACGCTTGCCTGGTGATAACGGTCAATGGCATCGCGCAGCGTGCGCAGCGATTCGCGTAGCTGCGTCTCCTGCTGCCGCTGATGGTAGTTACGCATCAGCGGCGCAGCGGCAGCGGCAAGCGTGGCAAGTAGCGCCAGCGTGACGATCATCTCAATCAAGGTAAAACCGCGCTGGCGCTGCATTACGATGCTCCGTTTTCCGTCTCTGACTCATCGAGGATCGGTGGCGGCAGCGTGGCCGCCCGGTCAGGGAAATGGGCCGGCGGCGCAAGCGCCGGTGCGGTAAACCCGCTGCCAGGTTCCTCGCGCTGCAGGTCGCGCAGCTGAATGCTGTCGCCCGTTAAGTCGTCGCTGCCCATCTCAATGGTACTGACGTGGCTTCCCGGTAAATCGAGGTTGCGCTCAATGGTCGGCGTAATTAACAGCACCACCTCCGTGCGCGCTTTCTTATCTTCCTTACGGCTAAACAGACGACCCAACCCAGGGATCTCGCTTAAAAGTGGCGTGCCACTTTTTTCATCGCTCTCTTCCTGTTTAATCAGCCCTGCCAGCATTTGGGTTTCGCCATTCATACTGCTGAGCGTGGTATTGGCTTCGCGTTTATTGGTACGGTAATATTTCGTCCCTTTTTCACCCGGTTCCGCAGTGCCCAGGCTGCTGAGCGTGAACTTCACCTCCATCGAGATGTTATCGTCCATACTGACTTCCGGCGTGACTTCCAGTTTCAGGCCGACGTCCTGATAATCCACTTTTTGTTGCGTGACGCCTTCATTGGTGGTGGTGGTCAACACCGGGATGGTTTCACCGATATCAACCAGCGCTTTTTTATTGTTTTTCACACGAATTCGTGGGTTGGCCAGTACTCTGGCGTTGCTCAGCACTTTTTTCAGATCAACGGTCATATTGTCGATATTGACCATGAGATTTTTGGATGAGATATCACCCACCGGAATTCCACTTCCCTCTAATTCCCCTTCTTTAGGCTTTGCAAAACCCGCGCTGATGGTTTGCGGCAGCTTCATGCCAAGCGCTTCAAGATCGTTGGTATTCACTTCCAGCACCTCGACGGCCAGCGTGACTTCCGCTTCAGGCCGGTCGAGCGTCACTAACAGGCGCTCCGCTTTTTCCACGCTCTCTTTTGGCCCGCGCAGGGTAACGGAGTTGGTCCGCTCATCAACGTGCACATCCTTCAGCTTGACCATGTTGCGCAGGGCGACGTTGACCTCTTTCGCTTTCGCGTAGCCCAGGAAGATGGTTTTGACGACCACGTCGCGATAGATCTTCTCTTTTTGCGCGGTGGCGGGGTAGATCAGCAACGTATTGCTGTTCAGCACCTTCTTCCGCAGGTTATTCGACAACAGCAGCACGTTGATGGCATCTTCCGCAGTGGTGCGTTTGGCTATCAGGCTCCCGGTGGTGCTGGAGGAAATATCTTTGTCGAAGATGATATTGACCCCGGTCATCTGGCTGATGGTGTTAAAGATGGCCATCAGGCTGTGCTCGCGAAAATTAAGCGCTATCGTTTTTTGCAGCTCCCGGTTCAGACGCTGCTCCGGCTGGTTGAGCCGCGACACCTCACGCATCAGGTGATCGCGCAGCGCGCGCGCCTGGGGCCAGTTGGGATCTTCTTCCAGCACCTGCTGGATTTTGTGCAGCGCGCGCGCCGGGTCGCGGGTGCTGTTAGCCACCGCATCCTTATACAACGCGTCCAGCGCCCGACGGGCATCAAGTTTGCGTAACCCCTGCAGGGCGCGCAGGTTACCGGGCTCATAGGTAAGCGCATCGCGCCACATTTGCGTCGCCAGGGTGTAGTTGTTCTGACGCACCGCGAGATCGGCGTTTTTTAGATAGTCATTTACCAGCTTTTTGCTGATGTCAGCCTGCTCGGCGCGAAGCGCAATATCCTGCGGGCTGGCGATGCGCTGCTGGTCTATCTCCTTCAGCCGCTTAACCAGCACCTGCGGCGAGGCGGTCACTGATTCCCGGACCGGAGGCGCCGCACGTTGTGCACAGCCGCTCAGTAGCGCGCATGACAACAAAAAAGTGAGAGCAATTGTTTTTTTCATGATTAATGTGTCGGTTCCGATTGCAGCTCATCCAGTTCCAGCCGCTGCTGGCTATGGGTGGGCTGCCATTCAAACAGGAGGTGGTCGTTCGCCACCGCTTTTAAAATCCAGTTGTTGACCGGCGAGCTGCCGATCCAGATCCTGCCGTCCGCCCTGCAGCGCTCGCAGACCGGCCAGGTCTCTTTGCCATCCGTCAGCACGACGATCCTCTGACTGTTGTCCCACCAGGCGCCGAGGAGCTGTAGCGGTAGCGGCGGTGCGGCTGGTGCCGCCTCTTCAGGCCGATCGTTCTCCGGCGGCTTTTCTGCTGCGTCCTGCCCCCTGCTGTGTGGGGTTGAAAAGAGATCGACGCGCGTTGCGTGAGCCGTCTCCAGCTTTGCTGGCGCGGGGCGCGAGCGTGAGACCGGCTGCGCCTCAGGCGGCGCTTGCGATATCTCGTCATCGGCAAACTGGCTCCAGAACACAGCACCGGCGGTCAGCACCAGCGCCAGCTGTAAATAGCGCGGCAGTTTCATGGCGACTCCTTCAAAAGACGAAGCTGCACGGTGGCGCTGAGTTGGCTTTCCGATGGCCCGGCGCGCCGCAGGCTTAGCTGTTCAATGCGTAACGGCAGCGTGCGGCTTAGCGTTTCCAGAGCATCCATCAGCGGCAAATATTCCCCGCGCAGCGGAATATCCAGCCGTAGCGCGGTTTTACCGTCGTCGTTTTCCAGCTGATAGCGGCTGGCGTCGACCTTCATCCCCCGGCTCCTGAGCTGCTCAAAAATGAGCCTGACCTGCTGATATTCTCCGAGGCTGATGCGGTTTTGCAGCTCCGGCTGCTGTTTATCCAGCGGCAGCGCGGTTTGTAGCTGCGTCTGGATCCGCGCAAGGTTCTCCTGCAAATGAACGGTATGCGGCCGCACGCCGCCAAGCCATAACAGCAGCAGCCCTGCGGGCAGCCCGGCGAGCACGAGCGGAACCGTTCCGATGCGTCCGGCAAATAACGCCGCCTGCCAGCGCAGCACGGCGGGTTTATTCTGAAGCCGCATGGTGCTCCTCCGTCGTCACCTTAACGTCGAGTACCGCGTTAATCGGCCAGGCGGGATCGCCCTGGGCCGACTGGCGGTGGTTCTCCAGCACCACATGTGCGGGCAACTGCTGTAGCCGCTCGCTAAAGGCGAGCAGGGCGTCAAGGCTGCCTGCATTTACAGTAAGCCGCGCGTCGCCTTTACTGGCAATGACGTCAATGCTCAGGAGCGCAATATCAGGCGTCAGTACGCTGCCGATGTTGTCCAGCAGCTTTATGGCCGGCGGGACGGCCTGCAGTTGCCGAGCGTGGCGCAACCGGCGCTGCTCTGCTTCACGCAGCTGGCGCAGCACCTGCTGCCGTTGGGCGAGCTGCTGCTCTACCTGCGACGTCTCCAGCTCAAGGCGCTGGTGCTCAAACAGGCCATACACCACGGCACCGGTGAGCGGTAAACAGAGGAGTCCGGTTAACAACAGCGTGCGTGCGGCCCACGGGGAGCTACGCGTAAACAGCGGTGTCATGAGGACTCTCCTGTAGCGCGACTTCCTGGTGATGCTCACCGTCGGTATGAATGACGTAGCCAGGACAGTCCTGCAATCCGCTTAGCCGGGCGATAACCCGCAGCTGAGCGTCCATCTCCTGCTGTGGCAGGGTGAGCGTCCAGACGTCGCGCCAGCTGTGGTGCTGACGGCTGGCAATCCGGCTATGGTGGGGACTCATCGCCACAAACAGGCCGTTTTCCGGCAGTGCGCTGGTGAAGTGGCTCAACAGCTTTTGAAACGGCGTGACAACGCCGCGAAAACGCAGCCTCTCCCGACGCGCCAGCGCGGCAAGCAGGTGCCAGCAAGGTTGCTTCAGGCACGCGGCCAGCGCCGACTGCTGCCAGCTAAGGGTCTCGAAGCGCACCTGCCAGTCGACGGGCGGACTCGCGCGAAGAACCGCCTGCTGTCGGGCGAGCTGGAGCAGCTCCTGCGGTGTGGTCACGCCGTCATGCCAGGGCTGAATTAAAAACGTCAGATCGTCGGTATCGAGGTGAAACTCCACCGCGTCACGCCACGGTAAGACGGAAGGGCGCAGGCGCAGCAGCGTTTCGAGTGCGGCTTCAAGAGGCTCATCTGGCTGGCGTTCACGGGTGGCGAGAACCACGCTGTTGCGGCGCAACCGCACGGCATGAGGCCAGATGTCGCACTGCCAGGTGTTAGTGAGTGATAACACGGTTCACCTCCTCCCAGGTGGTTTTGCCTTCGACCACGGCGCGCAGCGCGATGGTCGAGAGCGGAACAAAACCGTCATTAAGCGCCACTTCCTTTAGCCTGCGCCGGGGCGATCGCGCCAGCATTGCCTCTTTCATCGCATCGCTGAAATGCAGCACTTCCGCCAGCGCCAGCCTGCCGCGAAAGCCGCTGTCGCGGCAGGTATCGCAGCCTCGCCCTCGACGCCAGCGGGGCGTGAGCTGCTGCAGCGGACCGGATTGCCACGCCGCAAGAAGGTCATCCGTGGGCGTGGTGTCATCAATACAGTCCGGGCAAATCTGGCGCACCAGCCGCTGCGCCACGACGCCGTTAAGGGCGGTGATCAGGCTGGCGGGCTCTACCTGCATATATAAAAAACGTTCCAGTACGCTAAAGACGTCATTGGCGTGAACCGAGGAGAGCACCACGTGGCCGGTGAGCGCCGCCTGCACGGCAATGCCGGCGGTTTCACCGTCGCGGATCTCACCCACCAGAATGATGTCCGGGTCGTGACGCAGAATGGCGCGCAGGCCTCGGGCGAAGGTGAGCCCTTTTTTATCGTTGACCGGAATTTGCAGCACGCTGTTGAGCTGGTACTCCACGGGATCTTCAATGGTGATAATTTTGCATTCACCGCTGTTGAGTTCGCTGAGTGCTGAATAGAGGGTGGTGGATTTCCCGCTCCCCGTTGGCCCGGTGACGAGCACCATACCGTGGGGCAGATGGGTTAACTGGCGAATAGCGCCCAGCGTGTGCTCATCAAAGCCGAGCGTCTCCAGGCGCAGGTTTTGATCGTGAGATTTATCCAGCACGCGCAGTACGGCGTCCTCGCCATAGACGCCCGGCATGATGGAGACGCGAAAATCGACGGGACGCTGGAGAATCAACGCCTTGAAGCGCCCGTCCTGTGGCGTGCGGCGTTCGGATATGTCCATGCAGCTTAATACCTTGAGACGGGAGATCACCTGTTCCGCCTGCTGAAGCCCGGCGCAGTGGCGAATGCTGTGCAGAACGCCATCGATGCGGTACTTCACCATCAGACCATCCGCGACGGCGCAAAGATGAATATCGCTGGCCCGGCTTTGCAGGGCATCAAACAGCGTGGCGTTAACCAGCTTAATAACGGCGTGGGGTTCACTGGCGATGGCCGCTGGGGTGATCTCCAGCCACCGGGCCTCTTTATTCTCTTCACTCTGCTGCTGCTCCAGCTGATCGAGCGTGCGCTGCTGTTTTGCCAGTTCATCAAGGCGGGCATTGAGCTGAGAGAGCGGGGCGAGCGCGGGGAGCGCATTTACGTTATAGGCCCACTGGCGCAGCGCCAGTGAAAACGGATCGCCCAGCGCAACGTGGAGCCGACCGTTAACGCGCAGCGGCAATGCTCGCTGGCTGAGCGATTCGGTCAGCGGCACGGCTTCGAAATCCTCCTCGCTGTCGGCGAGCTGTGTAGGTGAGAGCGGCGTGAGTCCCAGGGAACCAGCGGCTTCTTCTAACGCGCCGGGGAAACTGTCCAGCAGTTCCGCCAGCGCCCGACAGCGCTGCTCGTCTGGCAGGTCGAAAAGGGGTTCTACAGACGGTGAGTGAGACATTATTGCAATCCTCCTGCCAGTTCAAAAATGGGCATGTACAGTAAAAACACGACGAGCCCAACGATGCCGCCAACGACCATCATCAGAATCGGTTCAAAAATTTTGCTACAGGTTTCAATCGCGCGTTCCAGCGATTCATCATAAAAAGCGGCGATCCGCTCGCACATGGCAGGCAGTTCACCGCTGCGCTCGCCGACCTGCAGCAGGCGGCTGGCGACAGGGGTCGTCATCCGTTGCGCTTCCAGCATGCGGGAGAGCGATTCGCCGGCGGCGACGTCGCGGATAACCTGTTCAACCTGCTGACGATGCGTGGCGGGCAGGATCTCCCGGCTCAGCATTAACGCATCAGGCGCGGGGAGGCCGCCCTGAAGCAGCAGGCCCAGCGTGCGGTAAAAACGCACCAGCACAGAAAGCTGATGCTGCTGGCGTAAGGCGGGAATGCGCAGCAACAAACCGAGCGCGCGCTGGCGCAGGCGCGGGCTACGCACCGCCATCACCACGCCTGCGACCGCTGCCGCACAGCCGGCCAGCAGCAGCGAGCCATGGGTCTGCGTCAGGCGTCCCCACCAGAGGATAAGCTGTGCGCTGGCGGACGGGTTCTTCATCCCGTCAAACACCACGGAAAAACGCGGAATAATAAAGCCGAGCAGAAAGAACAGAATTATCCCGCCGGCGGCAATGACAATCGTCGGATAGAGCAGGGTTGATTTAATCCGCTTGCGCAGAATTTCCATTCTTGATTCGTAAAACTGAAAACGCTTTAGCGCTTCGGGTAAATGTCCGGTTTGCTCAGAAGAGGCAACGGTGTTAATGAGCAGAGGCGGAAACAGTGCTGGTAGCGCCATCATCGCCTGAGAGAGTTGCGCGCCTTCGTAGAGCTTTTTAACCAGCGTATCCAGAACCAGCGAGGTGCCACCGTCGCGGCTGCTTTCGCGCAGCGCTTCGACGGCCTCGACCACGACCAGCCCGGCCTCCAGCAGCGCGATAAGCTCCTGCAAGAACAGATTCAGTGGAAAGCGTTTCTCCTTGCGGGCGGGGCGTTCCTGTACCTGCAAAACGATGCCGCCGCCGGCGATAATGCGGGCGCTGGCATCATCAGGCGACGCGGCAAGCACGGTCTGATTGACGCGTTTCCCCCCCTGGAGGATGGTGACGTTATATGGTTTCATTTTGGCGACAGTGTATGGCTCTGCCTTTTAAGGCGGGCATAATGCGGAGCCACTTTTCTTATGTATTGTTGACGAAGCGCGCGGCGCTGGGGGGTATTTGCCGTTCCGGCGTTATACGCCCCCACCGCGTCCCAGGTATAACCAAAGCGCTGGATTTGACCTGCCAGGATCCAGGCGCCGGTCATGACACTTTGGCAAGGGTCGGTTAGCAGATCTTTTTGACTAATACGAAATTTACGCAGCGCATCGAAGTGAATGCTATTGATCTGCATCAGACCGACATCCATTGAGCCATCACGATTTTTATTGATGGCCCGGGTATTACCGTTGGATTCCACTATCGCTATCGCCTGTAATAGCTCTGGCTCAATGCCGTAACGTTCACCCGCCAGCTGCCAGCAATCGGCCCGGCAGGAAAATACGCTGAAGATAAACAGCGAATATAAGGACAGGCGCAGCATATTCAGAACCCGTAAGTCACAGGCTTACCGTCTTTACCGCCGGAGGTTATTTCGACTTCATTAATGGCGTCTTTTGTCCGGGCGGGGTTATGCCACTGGTACGGATTGCCCCACGGGTCTAACGGCACATGCTGGCTGAGATAAGGGCCATTCCAGTTTTGCGCGTTGGAAGGCTTTTCAGTCAGCGCTTTCAGACCTTGTGTTTCACTTGGATAACTGCCGGTGTCGAGGCGATATTGCCCTAGTGCCTCAGCAAGCGAGCGCATCTGGCGCATGGCGGTCTTCTCCTTAGCCGAGTCAACATTTGAGAAGACTTTTGGCCCGACAAATCCTGCCAGCAGCGCAATAATCATCAGCACGACCAGCAATTCAAGCAGGGTGAAACCACCCTGTTTTCGCATCACGTTTGTTGCATATTTCATTGAGAGCGTCCCTTGTAAAATAATAGTTGTGATTAATTCCTGAATTTTCCCTGATAAAAGAGCAGGCACACAGGTATGCCATCTTTTTTAATTGGTGAAGATGGGAAAATTAAATAAAGAAGCGTCTTACAGGATGCGAGAATTTTCCCGGGCTGTCGTTGAAGTATTTATTATAAATGCGAGAGATATTTCTTATTTAATACGGAGGGTTTCCTGATTCACCACTCTATTATCCCCAACGATCTCAGCGCTAAAAAAAAAGACAATTTGCGAGGTAATCCACAGGACTATCATCACAAAGCAATAAGGAACTTTGATGAAAAAACTTACATTATCTCTGTTAATTGGTAGCGCATTAATGGCGCAGTCGGCTTTCGCGGCGCAGGCACCGAGAGCGGTAACTTATCTGACCTCTTGGGGCGTTTCGGTCGAGTCCGTTGAGGATATGAAAGAGGTGAAAGCGGATACGCTCCTGCTTTCATTTGGTGGCTGGGATGCAAGCGGTAAGCTGTCCAGTTCCGATAATATTGTTGCAGTACCACAATATGATCCCTGGTACATTAATGCGCCAGCCTATGTCGTGTGGAGTCAGCTGAAGCTGGCGCACCCGGAGAAAAAAATGATGCTGGCGCTCGGCGGTGAGACGTATTCCGCCATGTGGTCTTATCTGAATAACGCGCAAACGCGAGAAACGCTGGCGCAGAATCTGGTGAATCTGCTTAACACCAACTTCCCGGTGTATAAAAAGAACATGAAGCCTGAAGAGATGGTCGGCGAATGCCTGAGCACCGACTGGCAAGGCAAATGTAATATGGCTAACTACCAGAAGGCGGGTACCGTTCAGCTTGACGGCATCGATTTTGACTTTGAAAAATCCGATCGCGTCACGCCAGAGGAAAATGCAAACCTGCTGGATCTGGCTGAACGGGTTCGTAATAAGCTCAATGCGTCCGGCAGCAAAAAGCTGCTGAGTCTGACTACCTATCACGTTGGCGCTGACCCGGAGAACTGCGACGATAGCGCGGTAACCGAGAATTGCTCCTTCGTTGAGCCGAAGCGTTCTTCACACCACGGCGAAGTTCTGCCGCTGCTGACGCAGGGGAAAAACGTTTTCGATTTCTTCAACGTCATGGCCTATGATGCCGGTCCGCGCTTTAAGTATGACGTGGCGATGGCTAACTACGCCCGGGCGGTGGGTGATAAGAGCAAAATCGTTCTCGGTCAGACCATCAACTCCCAGTGGGGGCCAGAAGGTCGCTTTGTTGAAAGCCGACAGAACAACGTAAACCGTGCGGGCTGGCAGGCGGAAAACGGCTATGGCGGGTTCTTTATCTGGACGTTGGGTTCAAACGATCAGCAGCTGTCCATGTCGCAGCAGGTTGACTATTTCAATGAAATGAAAGAGCGCGCGGACCTGATGTCGCCTGAACGCCCGCAGGACACCGTCGCGCCAACTGCGCCAACAGAACTGAAGGTGCTGAGCAATGGCTTAACGATCGCCCTCGCCTGGCAGCCCTCCACCGATGACCATGGCGTAGTGGGATATGACATCTACCGTAACGACATAAAAGTCGGGTCTTCAACGGACACCCAGTGGACCGATAATGCGGTTGAAACCGGCGGTGTGGTGTACCACTACCGCGTGAAAGCACGTGATGCAGCGAACAATATCTCTGAAAGCAGCAACGTGGTTAAGGTAGAAACCGTACAGGTTGAAGAGGGACGTCCGGACGCGCCAACCGGCCTGGCCCTGGTTTCTTCCACGGAAAACAGCCTGACGGTAAAATGGAACGCGGTAGACAAAGCGGTGAAATACCACGTCCTGCGCGATGGCGCGGAGTTACTCACCGTAAGCGGAACGCAGATCTTCGACAGCGGCCTGCGCGCGGGTACAACCTACAGCTACCAGGTGATCGCCGAAAATGCCAAAGGTCATCAGTCTCTCGCCAGTACACCGTTTAAAGCCACGACGAAAGAGGGGTCAGTGACGCCTGAGCCGGAAGGCGAGTGGAAAGTCGGTACGCGCTATAAGACTGGAGAAATCGTCACGTATAACGGCACGCAGTACCGCTGCGTGCAGGGGCATACGTCTCAGTCCGACTGGGCACCGTCTGCGGCTGCGACGCTTTGGCAGCCTGTTCCTTAATCTTTCGCGGCCCTCGCAAGGGGGCCATTTTCAGATGTGAGCACGCCTTATTTATTACTTTTTGTTAACTTATTGTTATCATTTTCAGTGCAAAAATTTAACATTGGCACCATTATAGTGCGATATTTGCACTGATTTTGTGCATTTCATGTTCTTTTCTCGCCTTTATCGTCTCCGATGCCGCCTGCATCTGTAACAATACGTTGCTGTAACCCCTTCATTTACTATCGCTTTTTCAAATCTTTTTCGAACCAATAAAGAATTGGTTCGTTTATTGCTTAATCATTAGCACGATAAGTAGCACGCCATATCAATAACTTATCGTTCATAAAAAGAAAATAATGATGATAGTGAGCGAACCAATATGGAAAAACCGTCACGGTTTCTGGCCAATTCCAGCACCGCGCTTGAGCAGCTGCGCGGGCTAATCAACCAGCATGAGTCAACACCAGGCACTCCGCTGCCCACGGAACGTGAGCTGTCGGAAACACTCGGCGTAGGACGACGCGAAGTGCGTCGCGCGCTGGACGTGCTGGAAGAAGAAGGGCGGATCTGGCGTAAACAGGGCAAAGGCACCTTTATTGGTCCGGCTGCCCCGGTTGAACCGCTGGCCCTTCAGGGATTGGTTCAGCAGACCAATCTGCTGGAAGTGATGGAAGCTCGTATACAGATCGAACCCGGCTTAGCCCGGCTTGCGGCACTGCGTGCCACCAGGGAAAACCTCGCGCTCATGCAGCGCATGCTGGAACGCATCGACAAGGTCAGCCCGGATGACCGCGATCTCAACGAACTGTGGGATAGCGCCTTTCACCGCGCCATTGCCGAGGCGGCGGGCAACCGCCTGATGCTCGGCCTGTTTGACGCCATTGATGCCGTGCGGCGCGAACCCGGCTGGCAGCATCTGCGTGAATTAGCCCGCACGCCCGAACGTGTCGACAGCTACAACGACCACCATCACAAGATCATGTTCGCGATTATCCATCGCCAGCCTAATGAAGCAGCGGCCGCCATGCGCGAACACCTGCTCAGCCTGCAAAACGCCCTGATTCAGGCGATCCACCTTGAGGACGATTTCACGCTATGACGACGATCCCGTTTAAGGACTCCACGCCCGTACTCCGGCTGAATAATCTCAACGTTAAGTTTTCCGGCTCGCCGGTCAGCGTCCTGGACGGCATTTCCCTGACGGTCAAAGCGGGCGAAACGCTGGCGCTGGTGGGGGAGTCCGGCTGCGGGAAAAGTATCACCTCACTGGCGCTGATGGGGTTACTGCCCGCCAGCGCGCAGATCGTCAGCGGCGATATGCAGTTTCGCCGCCACGACCTGCGCAAGCTCTCGCCGCGGGAATATGCCGACCTGCGCGGCAGCGAGCTGGCGATGATTTTTCAGGAGCCGATGACCTCGCTCAATCCGGCCTTCACGTTAGGCGATCAGCTCAGTGAAGCGGTCATGCGCCACCAGAACGTTACGCGCCCGGAGGCGATGAAGGTCGCGCTGCAGATCCTCGAGAAGGTGCAGATCCCGGCGGCGGAGATGCGCCTCAAGGCGTATCCGCACCAGCTTTCCGGCGGCATGCGCCAGCGCGTGATGATTGCCATGGCGCTGATCAACCACCCCAAACTGCTGATTGCCGATGAACCGACCACCGCGCTCGACGTCACCATCCAGGCGCAAATCCTGACCCTGCTGAACACCCTAAAAGAGGAGACCGGCACGGCGGTGCTGATGATCACCCACGATTTGGGCGTGGTGGCCGAAGTCGCCCAGCAGGTGGCGGTGATGTACGCCGGGCAGGTGGTGGAGCAGGGAAGCGTGGAGGCGATATTCGCTGACCCGCAGCACCCGTACACCATCGGCCTGATGGGCTCGATCCCTTCGCTGGGCGCACGCAAAGGCCAGCTCTCCACCATTCCCGGATCGGTCCCGCTCCCGGAGTCCATGCCGAAAGGCTGCCGTTTCGCGACGCGCTGCCCGTTTGCGCAGTCGCGCTGCCACGATGAAAAACCGCAGCTCACCACGCTCGGCGCGGGCCATCAGGTCGCCTGCTTCCGCGTGCCGCTCGAACACCACATTGCTCTGGGAGAGACCGCATGACCACGCCCATTCTTGAAGCCCGGGACCTCAGCAAGCTTTTCCCCGGCCCGAAAAAACTCTTTTCCCCGGCCCGGTTTGTCACGGCGGTCGATCGCGTTTCGCTTTCCGTGATGCCGGGCGAAACGCTGGCGATTGTCGGCGAGTCCGGTTCCGGGAAATCCACCCTCGGCCGTCTGCTGCTGCGTCTGCTGGCCGCCAGCGAAGGGCGCGTGTTTTATCAGGGGGAGGAAATTACCCACGCCACAGGCGCCCGTCTGAACCAGCTCCGGCGCGAGCTGCAGATTATTTTTCAGGATCCTTTTGCCTCGCTCAACCCGCGCATGACGGTGGAGCAGATCGTCGGTGAGCCGCTGTGGCTGCACCAGAACATGAAGAAAGCGGATCGTCAGTACCGCGTTGCCGAGTTGCTCAAGACCGTTGGCCTGCCTGCCGCCTGGGCCGGGCGCTATCCGCACGAATTTTCCGGCGGGCAGCGCCAGCGTATCGGCATTGCCCGCGCGCTGGCTTCCGGGCCAGAGCTGCTGCTGGGCGACGAGCCGGTTTCCGCGCTGGATGTGTCGGTGCAGGCGCAGGTGGTTAATCTGCTGGAGAGCCTGAAGCACCAGCTCGGGCTGACGATGGTGATCGTCGCCCACGGTCTGGCGGTGATCCGCCACATGAGCGACCGCGTGGCGGTGATGTACCTTGGGCAAATCGTCGAGCTTGCCACCGTCGATGAGATCTTTGACGCCCCGCTGCACCCCTACACGCAGGCGCTGATCGCCTCGGCGCCGCAGATGCAGCCGGGCGTTGAGCGCGACGCGCCGCTGCTGCAGGGGGATCTGCCGAACCCGGCTAACCCGCCGTCGGGCTGTCGGTTCCACACCCGCTGCCCGTACGTCACCGACGAATGCCGCCAGGTCGAGCCGATTAATCAGGTGCTCGACGGCGGGCGTCAGGTTGCCTGCCACCGCTGGCAGGACATTAACCGCGATCGCAGCGTTATCCAGATCGCACCGCCATCCGCAGCCTTTCTGCGCCGCCGCGCGCTGTTTGAACACGCGGCCACTCACTCCTCCCTTCCTTCAAGGAACTCATGATAATGACTATGCGTAATTCTCTTTTGACCGTACTGGGAAGTGTTATGTTGCTTGGCGCGGCGCTGCCCGCCCATTCTGAAAGCGTGCTGCGAATCGGCCTGGGGGCAGACCCGGACATGCTCGACCCGCACCTGGCGCGCACCTACTATGGCCGCTTCGTGTTTGCCTCCCTGTGCGACAGGCTGGTGGACGTCGACGAGCATCTGAAGGTCGTGCCGGGTCTCGCGAAATCATGGGCCTGGAGCGCCGACGGCAAAACCCTGACCATGGATCTCCGCGAAGGCGTGACCTTCCATGACGGAGAGAAATTCGATGCCGCCGCCGCGAAATACAACCTCGACCGCGCCCTGACCCTCAAAGGCTCCCTGAGGAAAAGCGAGATCTCCTCCGTGGAGTCGGTAGAGGTCACCGGCCCGATGCAGATTGCGCTGCACCTGAAAACCCCGGACGCCGCGCTGCTGATGCAGCTTACCGACCGCGCGGGGGCGATGATGGCACCCGAAGCGGCGAAAAAGCCGGACTTTGCCGCCCATCCGGTCTGTTCCGGCCCGTATAAATTCGACAGCCGCGTGTCGCAGGACCGCATCGTTCTGACCCGCTTCGACAACTACTGGAACAAAGGCGCCTACCACTTCGATAAAATTATCTATCTGCCGATCCCGGATGCCTCCGTGCGCCTTGCGAACCTGCGAGCGGGCGATCTTGACCTGACCGAAGGCATCGCCGCTAGCGACGTCAAAACCGTCGAAGCCGACAGCAAGCTGGCGCTGGCGAAGGTCACCGGCCTGGGCTATCAGGGGATCACCTTCAATATTAACAACGGCAAGGTTCCGGCGAACGATCCGTTCAAAGATGCCCGCGTGCGTGAGGCGTTTTCTCAGGCCATCGACCGTGAGGCGTTAAACCAGGTGGTCTTCGAAGGCCTCTACACCCCGGCAAACCAGGCGTTTTCGACGGTGAGCCCGTATCACGTGAATCTGCCGGTTCCACCGCGCGACGTTGATAAAGCCAAAGCGCTGCTCAAAGCGGCAGGCGTCACCGCGCCGCTGACCGTCAACCTGCTGGTGCCGAACAACCCAACCTCACAGCAGGTGGGACAGGTGCTGCAGGCGATGGTCGCCGAGGCCGGCTTCACGCTGAACCTGCAGATGACCGAATTTGCCACGCTGCTGGATCGCCAGCAGAGCGGTGATTATCAGCTGAGCTTCTCCGGCTGGTCGGGACGCCCGGATCCGGACGGCAGCATCTACGGCTTCGTTCACAGCAACGGCACCCTGAACGACGGCCGCTACAGCAACGCGCAGGTCGACGAGTGGCTGACGCAGGCGCGCCAGAGCACCGACCAGGCCGCACGCCAGCCGCTGTACGACAAGGTGGTGAAGCAGCTGCAAACCGACATGCCGATTGCCTACCTCTACTTCGAGCCGCGCATTTTTGGCCTGAACAAGCGCGTGCAGGGCTTTAAGCCTTACCCGGACGGCATCGTGCGTCTGGCGGGTTTGACGCTGGCGAAATAAACGTCCTGAGGAGAACCCATGCTGGAACTGATTTGCAAACGTCTGCTGCTGGCTGTCCCGACGCTATTGCTGGTGAGCATGATGGTGTTCGGGCTGCAAAAGCTGCTGCCCGGCGACCCGCTGATTGCAATGGCCGGAGAGGAGCGCGATCCGGCGGTGATCGCCCAGCTGCGCGCGGAGCTGAACCTGGATGCGCCGATCCCGGTGCAGTATTTCCACTGGCTGACGCGGGCGCTGCAGGGCGATCTGGGCGTCTCCTTGCGCACGCACGAACCGGTGACCGAGCTTATCGCCAGCAAGCTGCCGGTTACGCTGGAGCTGTCGCTGCTGGCGATGATTATCGCGCTGGTGTTTGGCATCAGCATGGGGATCGTCGCGGCGGTGAACAAAAACAGCTGGGTCGATCACGGGGCGAACTTCGTGGCGATCTCGGGGATCTCTATTCCCCACTTCTGGCTGGGGATCCTGCTGATTCTGGTCTTCTCGGTGAACCTGCAGTGGCTGCCCGCGTCCGGCTACGTGCCGTTCAGTGAAGATCCGCTTCAGAACCTGCGCACGCTGCTGCTGCCCGCATCCGTGCTCGGAACCGGGCTGGCGGCGACGCTGATGCGCCATACCCGCGCGTCGATGATTGCGGTACTGAAAGCGGATTATATCCGTACCGCACGCGCCAAGGGGTTGCTGCCGAAGGCGGTCATTCTAAAGCACGCGTTTCGCAACGCGCTGGTGCCGGTGATCACCCTCACCACGCTGCTGTTCGGCGAGCTGCTGGGCGGCGCGGTGCTGACCGAGCAGGTGTTCACCATTCCGGGCTTTGGCAAGATGATCGTCGATTCGGTGTTCAACCGTGACTACGCGGTGGTGCAGGGCGTGGTGCTGATCGTGGCGATCGGCTTCCTGCTGCTCAACCTGCTGGCCGACGTGCTTTACGTCCTTATCAACCCGAAAATGCGAGGTTAACCATGGCGGAACTGACGACGCAAACCGTAGCCCCCGCGCTGCCGCGCGCGCAGAACCGGGTGCTGAAGAAATTCCTCGCCAATAAAAGCGCGGTGATTGGCGCCGTGGTGGTGGGCTTCTTTGTACTGGTGGCGCTGCTGGCGCCGTGGATTGCCCCGTTTGATCCGGTTAAAGCCAACTTCCTCGCGGTGCGCAAAGCGCCGTCGGCGATGTACTGGTTCGGCACCGACGAGCTGGGGCGCGACATTTTGTCCCGCATTATCTGGGGAGCGCGAACCTCGCTGATGGCGGGCTGTATGTCGGTGGTTATCGCGGTGGTCATCGGCGTGCCGCTGGGGCTGGTGGCGGGCTACTTCCAGAAGATGTGGGACGGCGTGATCTCGCGCTTTATCGAGGCGCTGCTGGCCTGTCCGTTCCTGATCATGGCGATCGCGCTGGGGGCATTTTTAGGCCCGAGTCTGACCAACGCGATGATCGCCATCGGTCTTTCGGCGATGCCGATCTTCGCCCGCCTGACGCGCGGGCAGGTGATCGCCATTCGCAACGAAGAGTACATCGACGGCGCGCGGGCGATTGGCCTGCCGGATCGCTGGATCATCATTAAATACGTTCTGCCAAACGTGATGTCGCCGATCCTGGTTCAGGCCACCCTGGCCATTGCCTCGGCGATTATTGCCGAAGCCAGCCTGTCGTTTTTAGGGCTGGGGCAGCAGCCGCCCAATCCGTCCTGGGGGTCCATGCTCAATACCGCGAAAGGCTTTCTTGAGCAGGCGCCGTGGATGTCCGTTTTCCCCGGCGTGGCGATTTTCCTTGCCGTGCAGGGCTTTAATTTACTTGGCGATGGGCTGCGCGATGCGCTCGATCCGCGCCACGACTAAGGAGTCATGATGACCAAAGCGCTTGATTTTACGTCCGGTTACGATTCACGCCGCCCGCCGATGATGGGCCATAACGCCGTTGCCACGTCGCAGCCGCTGGCGGCGCAGGCGGGAATGAAAATGCTGCAGCTGGGTGGCAATGCCGTCGATGCGGCCATTGCCACCGCCATGGCGCTGACGGTGGTTGAGCCGACCGGCAACGGGATCGGCAGCGACGCCTTTGCCATCGTCTGGGACGGTGAAAAGCTGCACGGCCTGAACGCGTCCGGGCGCTCGCCGGCCAGCTGGCATGCGGATCTGTTTGCCGGTAAAACCGCGGTGCCGGAAATCGGCTGGGATGCGGTGACCGTGCCGGGTGCGGTGTCGGGCTGGGTGGCCCTGGCGGAACGCTTCGGCACGCTGCCGCTGACCACGCTGGCGCAGCCCGCGATTGACTACGCGCGTAACGGCTTCCCGGTCTCGCCGCTGATTGGCCATCTCTGGCAGCGCGGCTATAGCAAGCTGAAAGATCAGCCGGGCTTTAGCGCCTGCTTTGCGCCGGAGGGCCGCGCCCCGCGCGTGGGGGAGATCTTCCGTAACCCGGCGCAGGCTCATTCGCTGGAGCTGATTGCCAAAACCAACGGTGAAGCCTTTTACCGCGGCGAGCTGGCGCGGAAAATTGCCGCCTTCGCCCGGGAGCACGGCGCTCACCTGACGGCTGAAGATCTGGCAAACCATCGCGTGGACTGGGTTGACCTGCTGTCGCGCGACTTCGCGGGCGGCTCGGTACAGGAGCTGCCGCCAAACGGGCAGGGGATCGCCACGCTGATTGCGCTCGGTATTCTGGAGCAGTGCGGCATTGAGAAACATCATCCGGACTCCGTGCAGTCTCTGCACTTGTCCATTGAAGCCATGAAGCTGGCGCTGGCGGATCTCGACCGCTACGTGGCGGATGAAGAACACATGGAGTTCGCAGCAAAAGAGCTGCTGAGCGACCATTATCTGAAGTCGCGTGCGGCGCTTATCGATCGCGATAATGCCTCTGACTTTGTGTACGGTTCACCGACGCAGAGCGGCACGGTCTACATCAGCACCGCGGACGCCAGCGGAATGATGGTTTCGTTTATTCAGTCCAACTTTATGGGCTTCGGTTCAGGCATTGTGGTGCCGGATACCGGAATCAGCCTGCAAAACCGGGGCTGTGGATTTGTGCTGGATCCCAATCATCCGAACGCGCTGGCGGGCAGCAAGCGTCCGTTCCACACCATCATTCCGGGCTTTGCGATGGACGGCAGCGGCAAGCCGCTGATGTCCTTCGGCGTAATGGGCGGCCCGATGCAGGCGCAGGGGCACATGCAGATGGCGCTGCGCATTATGCTGCACGGGCAAAACCCGCAGGCGGCCATCGACGCGCCGCGCTGGCGCGTGGTGCAGGGCAGGGAGGTGATCGTTGAATCGACGTTCGATCGCAATACCATTGCCGCGCTGCGCGAGCGCGGGCATCAGATCGTGGTGGAAGATCCGCTCCAGGATTACAACTTCGGCGGTGCGCAGGTGATCTATCGTATGCCGGAAGGACACTACGTGGCCGCGACGGAGAGCCGCAAAGACGGGCAGGCGTTAGTGAGTTAATATTTTATCCCCCTAATGCGAGCAGCGAACAATCCCCTCTCCCCTTTGGGGAGAGGGCTAGGGTGAGGGGAAAATTTCACCCAATGCTAAACGGATCCGCATCCTGCCAGGCCGGAAACTTCTCCCGATACTCCTTCAGCGCCGTCAATGACAGCTCTGCATCAATGCGCGTCGCCTGATGCGGCTCGGCGGTGGCAATAATCTCGCCCTGCGGGTTCACCACCCGGCTGTCGCCGCGGTAGTGATGGCCGTTGCCGTCCGTTCCCACGCGGTTACAGCCCACCACGTACGCCTGGTTCTCAATCGCACGCGCCACCAGCAGCGCCTGCCAGTGCAGCGAGCGCGGCGCGGGCCAGTTGGCGACGTACAGCGCCAGGTCGTAATCGTTGCGGTTGCGCGACCACACCGGGAAGCGCAGGTCGTAGCAGACCAGCGGCAGGATGCGCCAGCCGCGCCACTCGAACACCACGCGTTCGTTGCCGGCTTCATAATGATGATGTTCATCGGCCATGCGGAACAGGTGGCGTTTATCGTAAAAATGCACTTTCCCTTCCGGCTCAACCAGCAGGAAGCGGTTCACCGGGCCGCGTTCCGTTTGCAGTGCGGCGCTGCCGGCGATCAGCGCGTTGGTTTGCTGCGCTTTGGCATGCATCCAGGCGACCACCTCTTCCTGGGGCATCGACTGTTTAGCCGCTTCCATCGCGAAGCCGGTGGTAAACATCTCCGGCAGGACAATCACATCTCGCCCGGTAATCTCTTCCAGTTGACGATCAAAGTGGCGCAGGTTGGCAGGGCCATCCATCCACACTAAAGGCTGCTGCAAAATCGAAATCTTCAAACCAGGCACGATACAGACTCCTCAAACGACCCCTTTTTGACACTGTAGCACGTCATTACGAGAAAATGTGGCAATAAAAAACCCCGCACCGGGCGGGGTTTGTATAAGCGAAACGCGTTATGCCGCTTCAGGTTTACGGTGCTTCTCCGGCAGCTTTACCGGCTGCGTCGCCAGCTCTTCCGGTTCGAAATCATCCACGTTAATACTGCGCAGACGGCTCTCTTCGGCTTTCACCAGCAGCGCAGCTTCGTCGTTATTGATAATGCCACCGGCCAGCGCCTGTTTCGCCAGTTCGTCCAGACGGGTAAACGGCAGGTTTTTGCCCAGCTGTTTGCAGATCTTCTGGTGAATCGGGTCGGCGGCCATCACGTCCAGCAGCGCCTCTTCCAGCAGGCCCACCGGGTTATGCGGCGTTGGCGCCAGATACTGACCGCGGCCAATGCGGGAGCGGGTTGCGCTCGGAACCTGCAGGATCTTCGCCACCTTGTGGTCCAGCTTGTCGGACGGCGCCAGATGATGACGACCGGTCGGGAAGATCACCGCGCGCAGGGCGCCTGCCACGAAGCGGTTCGGGAAGTTGGCCAGCAGGTCGTCAATCGCCTGTTCAGCCTGATACATCGCATCCTGCACGCCCCAGTGTACCAGCGGCAGATCCGCTTCCTGACGGCCTTCGTCGTCGTAGCGTTTCAGCACCGCAGAGGCCAGGAAGATCTGGCTCAGCACGTCGCCCAGACGGGCGGAGATACGCTCGCGACGCTTCAGGCTACCGCCCAGCACCGCCATGGAAACATCCGACAGCAGAGCCAGGTTGGCGCTCAGGCGGTTCAGATGCTGGTAGTAACGTTTGGTCGCATCGCCGGTTGGCGTTGCGCTGGTCAGGCCGCGCGTCAGGCCGAGCCAGAAGCTGCGCACCTTGTTGCTGCCCACGTGACCGATATGCTTGAACAGCAGCTTGTCGAAGGCGTCCACGTCGTTATTCTGCGCGGCGGCCATCTCCTCCAACACGTAAGGATGGCAGCGAATTGCCCCCTGGCCGAAGATCATCATGCTGCGGGTCAGGATGTTTGCCCCTTCCACGGTGATGGCAATCGGTGCGCCCTGATAGCCGCGCGCCAGGAAGTTGCCTTCGCCGAGCATAATGCCTTTACCGCCCGCGATATCCATCGCGTCAATGATCGACTGCTGCGCGCGGTGGGTACAGTGGTACTTCACAATCGCGGACAGCACGGCCGGTTTTTCGCCCAGCATAATGCCGTAGGTAATCAGCGATGCAGCGGCGTCCATCACGTAGGCGTTGCCCGCGATGCGCGCCAGCGGCTCTTCGATACCCTCCATCTTGCCGATGGAGATTTTGAACTGACGGCGAATGTGGGCATAAGCGCCAATTCCCATCGCGACGGACTTCAGGCCGCCGGTTGAGTTCGACGGCAGGGTAATACCGCGGCCTACCGACAGACATTCCACCAGCATGCGCCAGCCCTGACCGGCCATTTTCGGGCCGCCGATGATGTAGTCAATCGGCACAAAGATATCCTGACCGCGGGTCGGACCGTTCTGGAACGGCACGTTCAGCGGGAAGTGACGACGGCCAATTTCAACGCCCGGGGTAGAGGTTGGGATCAGCGCGCAGGTAATGCCGAGGTCTTCTTCGCCGCCCAGCAGTTTTTCCGGGTCAGAGAGCTTAAAGGCCAGACCCAGCACGGTGGCAATAGGCGCCAGGGTGATATAGCGTTTGTTCCAGGTCAGGCGCATGCCCAGCACCTGCTGGCCCTGCCACTCGCCCATGCAGACCACGCCGGTATCCGGGATTGCGCCTGCATCGGAGCCCGCTTCCGGGCTGGTCAGCGCGAAGCACGGGATTTCCTGACCGCGCGCCAGGCGCGGCAGATAGTGATCTTTCTGCTCTTCCGTACCGTAATGTTGGAGCAGTTCGCCCGGGCCTAAGGAGTTCGGCACGCCGACGGTAATCGCCAGGATCCCGGAGACGCCCGCCAGCTTTTGCAGCACGCGAGCCTGAGCGTAAGCGGAGAACTCAAGACCGCCGTACTCTTTCTTAATGATCATCGCGAAGAAGCGATGCTCTTTCAGGTACGCCCACAGCTCCGGCGGCAGGTCGGCCATTTCGTGGGTGATAGCAAAGTCGTTCGCCATGCGGCACGCTTCTTCCACCGGGCCGTCAATAAAGGCCTGTTCTTCGGCGGTCAGGCGCGGCTGCGGATAGTTGTGCAGCTTTTTCCAGTCCGGGTTGCCCTGGAACAGGTCGCCTTCCCACCAGGTGGTGCCCGCATCAATCGCTTCTTTCTCGGTGCGCGACATCGGCGGCATCACTTTGCGGAAGCCTTTAAACACCGGTGCGGAGATCATCGACTTACGCATCGGAGCCAGGTTAAACGGCAGCAGAATGATGGCAAGAGGAACCAAAATCCAGATATTCCAGAGACCTGCGACGCCAAGCGCAGCCGTCCAGGCCAGAAGAATCAGGCTGCTCAGGAATAAACTGACGCGGTGATAGAACAACACACCGAGCAGTACAACGGTTGCGAGAATGCTCAAAATCATCATAAAGAAAAGCTCCCTTGCTTGTAGGAGGTCTGACCACTTGTGATGATATGGTTGTAGTTGATGTAAATTCCTTTAGCAATGTGTTTACAAAATAATTACAACCTGGTTCACATTGTTCGCGTTTTCGCCGGCACAAAAAATCAAAACGCCGGACGATTCGCATGGCTTTAGCTTCTCGCTTTTCCCGCTATCCGGTACACTCCACTGTGTTATTTCATCAATACTGAAGGATTATCCTCATGTACCAGGATCTTATTCGTAACGAACTGAACGAAGCGGCGGAAACGCTGGCGAACTTTCTAAAAGATGATGCCAATATTCACGCTATTCAGCGCGCGGCGGTCCTGCTGGCCGACAGTTTTAAGGCCGGTGGCAAAGTGCTCTCCTGCGGTAACGGCGGTTCCCACTGTGACGCCATGCACTTCGCTGAAGAGCTGACCGGACGCTATCGTGAAAACCGTCCGGGCTACCCGGCGATTGCGATTTCCGACGTGAGCCACATCTCCTGCGTAGGCAACGACTTCGGTTACGACCACATCTTTTCCCGCTACGTTGAGGCAGTAGGCCGTGAAGGCGACGTGCTGCTGGGTATCTCTACCTCCGGTAACTCCGCGAACGTGATCAAAGCGATCGCCGCCGCGCGTGAAAAAGGGATGAAGGTCATCACCCTGACCGGGAAAGATGGCGGTAAGATGGACGGTACGGCGGATATCGAAATTCGCGTTCCGCACTTCGGCTATGCAGACCGGGTTCAGGAAATTCACATCAAAGTGATCCACATCCTGATTCAACTGATCGAAAAAGAGATGGTTAAGTAAGACTTCGCTGGGGGGCACCTGTGTCCCCCGCTGTTGTGGAGGTGATATATGTGCGAACTGCTCGGGATGAGCGCCAATGTGCCAACCGATATCTGCTTTAGTTTCACCGGGCTGGTGCAGCGCGGTGGAGGAACCGGGCCGCATAAAGACGGCTGGGGCATCACCTTCTACGAGGGCAAAGGGTGTCGCACGTTCAAAGATCCACAGCCCAGCTTTAACTCACCAATTGCCAAACTGGTGCAGGATTACCCCATTAAATCCTGTTCAGTGATCGCGCATATTCGTCAGGCAAATCGCGGCGAAGTGGCGTTGGAAAATACCCATCCCTTTACCCGCGAGCTGTGGGGCCGTAACTGGACCTACGCGCATAACGGGCAGCTTACGGGCTATAAATCGCTGGAAACGGGCAACTTCCGTCCGGTTGGCGAAACGGACAGCGAGAAGGCCTTCTGCTGGCTGCTGCATAAGCTGACGCAACGTTATCCGCGCACGCCCGGCAACATGGCCGCCGTATTCAAATACATCGCGACGCTGGCAACGGAATTGCGTGAAAAAGGCGTGTTTAACATGCTGTTGTCTGACGGGCGCTACGTGATGGCGTTCTGCTCGACGAATCTCTTTTGGATCACGCGCCGCGCGCCGTTTGGCGTCGCTACGCTGCTCGATCAGGATGTGGAGATAGATTTTCAGAAAGAGACCACACCGAACGATGTGGTCACAGTCATTGCAACGCAGCCGCTGACGGGCAACGAAACCTGGCAAAAGATTATGCCAGGCGAGTGGGTGCTATTTTGTCTCGGGGACCGTGTAATTTGACGCCAGCTGCGGGTGGACGACTTCGTGGCTCAGCGGTTTGCTGACCACGTAACGGCCATCGACGATAGAGACCACTGGTGGTTTGTGGGTCTGCTCAAAGTAGTCATAACCCGGCTTCAGCTGTTTCCAGAAATCGGCGTAGTAAGAGTACTTATGGCGCGCCATGTTGGCATCCGTCATGCGGAACGGATAGATGCTGACCTGAACGTTAGGCTGCCCAAAGACCAGCGCGCCGGTCACGAACTGGAAAATCTCATCAATGCCGGAGTCGGTCATCGCGTAGCAGCCGACAGACACGCAGGCACCGTGGATCATCAGGTACTTCCCTTCATAACCGTGAGCACGGTCATAGGCGTTCGGGAAACCGATGTTGATTGCTTTATAGAAGCGGCTATCCGGCTTTAACTGGTTACGCTGAACGTTGTAAAATCCTTCCGGACTCTTGAAATCGCCCTGGCGCTGTTTTGGACCCAGTCCGCCGGAATAGTTACAAATTTTGTAGCTATCAAGCAGCTGATACGTCTCGCCCATTTTGACATACAGATCGAGCGTGCGCTCTTCCTTGAAGATCTGAATATAAACCGGGGATCCCATTAACTGCTGTTTATATTCTTTGCTGATCGGCGTGGTGGAGCTGTTGCTGCTGAGCAGCCCGGCAAACGATACGCACGGAATCAGAAGCATCGCAATGAACAATGCGATTTTACGCATACTACAAATTCCTTGATAAAACCTGGACTAACTTGCCAGGACGGCAAAAGAGACCCGAAATCAGATTATTCTGTTAGGTGCGCTCACATTAGCACCGCTATAGATTTTCGCAAGAGCCGGGCGGTGAGTTTACAAATTAGTTTTACTTTATAAACCATCAAAAACGCGCTGGCTCCAGGAACTTTGCGTAATAGCTCGCAATTTGGCGCGCTCAAAGGCGGATTCCCTGCCCGAGAGAGAGGAGAAAATGGTACACTTCGCGCCCACTGGATTGTTGTTTATGGAAACCTGCTAACCACATGTTTAAAATAAAAAAAGGACTTAATCTGCCGATTGCAGGCGTGCCTGAGCAGCACGTCTCGTCTGGCGCAAGCGTCCGTCATGTCGCAATTTTGGGTGACGATTATCTGGGAATGCGTCCTTCAATGCTCGTGCAGGAGGGCGATCGCGTGATCAAAGGGCAGGCGCTCTTTGAAGACAAAAAAAATCCCGGCGTCTTGTTCACGGCCCCCGCCAGCGGTACCGTTGTGGCGATCAACCGCGGCGAGCGTCGCGTGCTGCAGTCGGTAGTTATCCGCATCGAAGGCGATGAACAGCGTGAGTTTGCTCGTTATGATGCGGGAGACCTCGCGACGCTTAGCCGCGAAGATGTGCAGGCTCAGCTGCTGGCATCCGGGTTGTGGACGGCGCTTCGTACGCGCCCATTCAGCAAATCACCTGTTCCTGATACCGCCCCGGCTGCCATTTTCGTTACGGCCATCGACACCAACCCGCTCAGCGCAGATCCGCAGCCCATTATCCTGGCGCAGCGTAAAGCCTTTGATGCCGGGCTGACCGTTCTGACTCGCCTGACGCCCGGAAAAGTGCACGTTTGCCAGGCCGGCGGCGGCAAGCTTGGCGGCCATCCGCTGGGACAGGTCACGTTTAATGAATTTTCCGGCCCGCATCCGGCGGGTCTGGTCGGGACCCATATCCACTTCCTTGAGCCGGTGAGCCTAAAAAAACAGGTCTGGCACCTTAATTATCAGGATGTCATTGCCATCGGTAAGCTCTTTACTACGGGTGAACTCTGCGCTGAACGGATCATTGCTATCGGCGGGCCACAGGCCGTAAACCCGCGTCTGGTTAAAACGCTTCTGGGAGCAGACATTAATGAACTGCTGGCAGGGGAAACGAAAGAGGGTGAAAACCGCCTGATTTCCGGTTCGGTACTCAGCGGCCGCCGCGCTGTCAATGCGCACGCGTACCTGGGACGTTTCCATCTTCAGGTGAGCGTCGTTCTGGAAGGGCGTGAGAAAGAGCTGTTCGGCTGGGTTCTGCCAGGCGCAGAAAAATACTCCGTCACCCGCACCACGCTTGGCCATTTCCTGCGTCATAAGCTCTTTAACTTCTCCACCAGCACGAACGGCGGCGAGCGCGCGATGGTTCCGATTGGCAACTACGAACGTGTAATGCCGCTGGATATTCTGCCGACCGTGCTGCTGCGCGATCTTCTGGCCGGCGACACCGACGGCGCGCAGGCGCTCGGTTGTCTTGAGCTGGATGAAGAAGATCTGGCGCTCTGTACCTATGTGTGTCCAGGTAAATACGAATATGGACCCGTATTGCGCGAGGTGTTAACCCGCATTGAGCAGGAAGGATAACCATGGGATTAAAACACCTCTTTGAAAAAATTGAGCCGCACTTTACCGAAGGGAAGCTCAAAAAGTACTACCCGCTGTATGAAGCGACGACGACTATTTTCTACACTCCGGGTCTGGTGACGAAAGGGGCAGCGCACGTTCGCGATGCCATCGATCTGAAACGCATGATGATCCTGGTGTGGTTTGCGGTCTTCCCTGCCATGTTCTGGGGCATGTACAACGTCGGTCTGCAAACCATTCCGGCGCTGCATCATATGTACGACGCTCAGCAGCTGGCGCAGGTGATTCAGTCTGACTGGCACTATCGTCTGGCGCAGTCGCTGGGCGTCAGCTTTGCGGCTGATGCAGGCTGGGTCAGCATGATGACGCTGGGGGCCGTCTTCTTCCTGCCGATCTACATGACCGTCTTTATCGTGGGCGGCTTCTGGGAAGTGCTGTTCGCCATCATCCGCAAACACGAGATCAACGAAGGCTTCTTCGTCACCTCCATTCTGTTTGCGCTGATTGTTCCGCCTACGCTGCCGCTCTGGCAGGCGGCGATGGGGATCAGCTTTGGCGTGGTGATTGCTAAAGAGATCTTCGGCGGAACCGGACGTAACTTCCTCAACCCGGCGCTGGCGGGGCGTGCGTTCCTGTTCTTTGCTTACCCGGCGCAGATTTCGGGCGACCTGGTGTGGACGGCAGCGGACGGTTTCTCCGGCGCGACGCCGCTTTCTCAGTGGGCGGCAGGCGGCGGCGAAACGCTGGTCAACAATGCTACCGGCCAGCCGGTGACCTGGTTCGACGCGTTTCTTGGCAACATCCCGGGCTCCATTGGTGAAGTGTCTACCCTGATGATTTTGATCGGTGGGGCCATCATCCTCTTTGGCCGCGTGGCGTCCTGGCGCATCGTTGCGGGCGTTATGCTCGGCATGGTGCTTACCGCCACGCTGTTCAATCTTATTGGTTCAAACACGAACCCGATGTTCTCCATGCCGTGGTACTGGCACCTGGTGCTGGGAGGCTTTGCGTTTGGCATGATGTTCATGGCCACCGATCCCGTCTCGGCCTCCTTTACCGACAGGGGGAAATGGTGTTACGGCGCGCTCATTGGCGTGATGTGTGTACTGATTCGCGTGGTCAACCCGGCCTATCCGGAAGGGATGATGTTGGCCATTCTGTTTGCCAACCTGTTTGCGCCGCTGTTCGACTACCTGGTCGTGCGCGCCAACATTAAGCGGAGGAAGGCGCGTGGCTGAGATTAAAAATAACGACAGCATCAGCAAAACGCTGCTGGTGGTTTTGGTGCTGTGTCTGGTCTGCTCCATCGTGGTTGCCGGCTCTGCCGTAGGGTTAAAACCGCTCCAGCAGGAGCAACGCGCGCTGGATAAACAGCGCAACATCCTGGCCGTAGCCGGGCTGATGCAGGAAGGCATGACGAAGGACGACGTCGCGGCCGTGTTTGCTGAGCGCATTACCGCGCGGCTGGTGGATTTAAAAACCGGCGAGCTGATGGATAAAGACCCGGCGAAATACAACCAGGCGCTGGCGCTGAAAGATCCACAGATGAGCACCGTGCTTGACGCCTCGCAGGATCCGGCAGGCATTAAGCGCCGCAGCAACATCGCGGAGATTTACCTGGTGCGTGACGAGCAAAAGCGCGTGCAGGAAGTGGTTTTGCCGATCTACGGTAACGGGCTGTGGTCAATGATGTACGCCTTTGTGGCACTGGATACCGATGGCCGCACGGTCAAAGGCATTACTTATTACGACCAGGGCGAAACGCCGGGGCTGGGTGGTGAAGTGGAAAACCCTAACTGGCGTGCGCAGTTTGTCGGTAAAAAAGTGCTCGACGAAAACGGCCAGCCCGCGCTGAAGGTGGTGAAAGGAGGCGCGCGTCCCGGAGATGAATTTGCCGTTGACGGCCTTTCCGGCGCCACGCTCACCTCTAACGGGGTACAGCACAGTTTTGATTTCTGGATGGGTGAACTGGGCTTTGGTCCCTTCCTGAAAAATGTACGTGAAGGAGCGCTGAACAATGGCTGATACGGGTGAACTGAAAGAAGTTAAAAAAGTGCTGATTGGCCCACTTTTAGCCAATAACCCGATAACCCTGCAGGTGCTGGGCGTTTGTTCAGCCCTGGCGGTGACCACCAAGCTGGAAACGGCGGTGGTGATGACGATGGCGGTAACGCTGGTGACGGCGTTTTCCAGCATGTTTATCTCCATGATCCGCCACCACATCCCTAACAGCGTGAGGATCATCGTGCAGATGGCGATCATCGCCTCGCTGGTGATCGTGGTCGATCAGCTGCTGCGCGCTTTCGCCTACGAAACCTCGAAGCAGCTTTCGGTGTTTGTCGGCCTGATTATCACCAACTGCATCGTGATGGGGCGCGCTGAAGCCTACGCCATGAAAATGCCGCCGCTGGCGAGCTTCATGGACGGTATCGGCAACGGCCTGGGCTACGGCGTGATCCTGCTGACGGTCGGTTTCCTGCGCGAGCTGATTGGCAGCGGCAAGCTGTTTGGTGTTCAGGTGCTGGATACGGTGCAGAACGGCGGCTGGTATCTGCCGAACGGCCTGTTCCTGCTGGCCCCAAGCGCGTTTTTCATTATCGGTTTGCTGATCTGGCTGATTCGTACGTTGAAGCCTGAACAGCAGGAAAAGGAGTAACCGACAATGGCTCATTACCTGAGTTTATTTGTGCGCGCGGTGTTTGTTGAAAACATGGCGCTCGCCTTCTTCCTGGGCATGTGTACGTTCCTTGCCGTTTCTAAAAAGGTCTCGACGGCATTTGGCCTGGGCGTAGCGGTTACCGTTGTGCTGGGGCTTTCGGTTCCGATTAACAACCTGGTGTTCAACTTTGTGCTGCGGGACAGCGCGCTGGTGGAGGGCGTTGATCTCAGCTTCCTTAACTTCATCACCTTCATCGGGGTGATTGCGGCGCTGGTACAAATCCTGGAGATGATCCTCGATAAGTATTTCCCGTCGCTGTACAACGCGCTGGGGATTTTCCTGCCGCTGATTGCGGTGAACTGCGCCATCTTTGGTGGCGTCTCGTTTATGGTGCAGCGTGATTACAACTTCAGTGAATCGGTGGTGTACGGCTTCGGTTCCGGTATCGGCTGGATGCTGGCGATTGTCACCATGGCGGGGATCCGTGAAAAAATGAAATATGCCAACGTGCCCGCTGGGCTGCGTGGCTTAGGGATCACCTTTATCACCACCGGCCTGATGGCGTTGGGCTTTATGTCCTTCTCCGGTGTGCAGCTATAAGGGCTAACAGATGGAAATTATTCTTGGCGTGGTGATGTTCACGCTGATAGTACTGGTGCTGTCAGGGCTGATCCTGGCGGCGCGCGCAAAGCTGGTTAATTCCGGGGATGTGATCATTGATATCAATGACGATCCGCAGAACCAGATCCGCACCCCGGCAGGGGACAAGCTGCTTAATACGCTCTCGGGCAACGGGATTTTTGTCTCGTCAGCCTGCGGTGGAGGCGGCTCATGCGGGCAGTGCCGTGTGACGGTGAAAGAGGGGGGCGGAGATATTCTGCCAACTGAACTGTCGCATATCACGAAGCGTGAAGCGAAAGAGGGTTGCCGCCTGGCGTGCCAGGTCGCGGTGCGTCAGAACATGAAGATTGAGCTGCCGGAAGAGATTTTCGGCGTGAAAAAATGGGAGTGCGAGGTTATCTCGAACGATAACAAAGCTACGTTCATTAAAGAGCTTAAGCTGCGTGTCCCTGAAGGGGAGAGCGTCCCGTTCCGTGCAGGCGGGTATATCCAGATTGATTGTCCGGCGCACACCGTGGCGTATGCGGACTTCGACGTGCCCGATGAGTACCGGGCCGACTGGGATAAATTTAATCTCTTCCGCTTTGTTTCCGAGGTAAAAGAGCCCGCGCTTCGCGCCTATTCCATGGCTAACTACCCGGAAGAGAAGGGCATTATCATGCTCAACGTGCGTATCGCCACGCCGCCGCCAAACGTGCCTGACGCGCCGCCGGGCGTGATGTCGTCGTATATCTGGTCCCTTAAGCCAGGGGACAAGGTGACGATCTCCGGTCCGTTCGGTGAGTTCTTTGCTAAAGATACCGACGCGGAAATGGTCTTTATCGGCGGCGGTGCGGGTATGGCCCCTATGCGCTCACACATCTTTGACCAGCTCAAGCGGCTCGGCAGCAAGCGTAAAATCAGCTTCTGGTACGGTGCGCGCTCGCTGCGCGAAATGTTCTACGACGATGAGTTTGAACAGCTGGCGCGTGAGAACCCTAACTTCACTTTCCACGTGGCGCTCTCCGATCCGCAACCGGAAGATAACTGGACGGGCTATACGGGGTTCATTCACAACGTGCTGTATGAAAACTACCTCAAACAGCACCCGGCACCGGAAGACTGCGAGTTCTATATGTGTGGTCCGCCAATGATGAACGCCGCCGTGATCAAGATGCTGAAAGATCTTGGCGTGGAAGATGAGAACATCCTTCTTGATGATTTCGGAGGCTGATCGTGCTGACCTTTCTGGCAACCTTTGCGGTATTTTTGCTGGTGATCTTCGGCATGTCATTAGGCTGGATCATCAAGCGTAAAAGCATTCAGGGCAGCTGTGGAGGTATCTCTTCCATCGGAATGGAAAAGGTGTGCGACTGCCCGGAACCGTGCGATGCGCGTAAAAAGCGGATGGCTCGGGACCAGCAGAGGATCATCTAGAAAAAGGCCGCTTCGTGCGGCCTTTTTCATTTATTTCCAGCTTTTGGCTTTGGCTGGTGAGTCTACAAGAACCCCTTCGGCACCCAGTGTTTTCGCCTTCTGATAATCCCCTTCAGAGTTCACGCCGATAAAAATCAGATGGGCATTGCCCTGAGAACGGAAGCAGTCAACGGCCTCTTTGTCCCACGTTAATGTTGCAGGAGAGACACCTTCGCCTAAGGTGAATTTCTCAACCACCTCTACTTTTCGATTTAACTCAAGCCCATACCAGTAATCGTCCATTTTTTGTGAAGGAGGCAGACATTCGTGGCTCAGCGAAATCGTGGCCAGACGCGTGCGAGTCTCGCTGCGTGTGACAAAGCGGGGGATTTCGGCAGGCAATGCTTCCATATAGCGATCTTCGGTTGAATAGATGCGAACCCGATTCAGGCTGTTGGTCTCTTTCAATACGCTAAGCAGCGCGTTGCTCATGGTCGCCGGATTGGCATCCGGCGATTTGATGTCAATGAAAAATCGCGTGTCTGGCCAGGCGCTCAGTACCGACTTCAGCGTCGGTATCGGGGAATTAAGCAGGTTTTCCGGCAGGCCCTTATCTTTCCACTTCACGCTGGCATCCGCCTTTGCCAGTTCTTCAGCGGTATACTGTGACACCTTTCCCTGCAGATTGGTTAACGCTTTCAGATCGGCTGGTCGATAGAGAACCGGTACGCCATCCCGACTTAGCTGCACGGTTATCCAGACGATATCTGCTTTGTTTTCAAGCGCGAGCTTAATGGCTGGCAGAGTGTTTTCAGGTGCATCCGCAGTGCCACCCCGATGAGCGATGATTTCTGGATTTGCTGATGCAGCACTCGCCAAAAACAGTAGCGAAACCGATAGAATTTTCTTCATGAATGATTACCCTCCATTAATTCCCTAAATATATGTATATAAAGGCTTTATTACGAATGTTTGTAACACATTTATATGACAGCCGTGAGTAAGGAAAATAGCTGACGCATTTTTTGCCTTTTGTTATACTGTATATAAATACATGTGTGGTATGACCGATGCGCAAAATAATCCATGTCGATATGGACTGCTTTTTTGCCGCAGTGGAGATGCGTGACAACCCGGCGCTGCGGGATATTCCCATCGCCATTGGCGGCAGCCGCGTTCAGCGCGGTGTGATCAGCACCGCCAATTATCCTGCACGCAAATTTGGCGTGCGTAGCGCCATGCCGACGGCGATGGCGCTGAAACTGTGTCCGCACCTCACTCTTTTGCCCGGGCGCTTTGACGCCTATAAAGAAGCCTCAAACCATATTCGGGAAATTTTCTCCCGCTACACCTCACTGATTGAACCGCTTTCGCTGGACGAAGCCTATCTGGACGTCACTGATAGCCTGCACTGTCATGGCTCCGCTACCCTGATGGCGCAGGAGATCCGCCAGACCATTTTCAACGAGCTGAATCTCACCGCGTCGGCAGGCGTCGCGCCGGTAAAATTTCTCGCCAAAATCGCTTCCGATTTAAATAAACCCAACGGCCAGTACGTCATCACCCCTGAAGAGGTCCCGGCGTTTTTAAAAACGCTGCCGCTTGGCAAAATTCCCGGCGTAGGCAAAGTCTCCGCCGCGAAGCTGGAAAGTATGGGGTTACGTACCTGCGAAGACGTGCAGCGAAGCGACCTGGCGATGCTGCTCAAGCGCTTTGGGAAGTTTGGCCGCGTGCTGTGGGAGCGCAGCCAGGGCATCGATGAGCGCAGCGTAAGCAGCGAACGGTTACGTAAATCGGTCGGGGTTGAGCGCACGCTGAGCGAAGACATCCATGACTGGTCGGAATGTGAAACCATTATTACGGAACAGCTCTATCCGGAGCTGGAACGACGCCTGATCAAAGTAAAGCCTGATTTACTGATTGCCCGACAGGGCATAAAACTGAAATTTAACGACTTTCAACAGACAACGCAGGAGCACGTCTGGCCGCGCCTGAATAAAGACGATCTTATCGCGACGGCGAAAAAGGCGTGGGAAGAGAGGCGGGGCGGAAGGGGAGTTCGGCTTGTGGGACTGCACGTCACATTACTGGACCCGCAGTTAGAACGTCAGTTGGTTTTGGGATTGTAATAGCCCGGTGGCACCAGGTTGTTCACCCTCTCCCTTGAGGGAGAGGGCTGGGGTGAGGGTATTACTTCGCAGGAATCGCCTTCAGCAGTTCCGTCAGCAGCGTCCAGTAATGGCCGACGCTTTCGATATGAACCTGCTCATCCGGCGAGTGTGGACCGGTAATGGTTGGCCCGATGGAAACCATGTCCATGTCCGGATACGGCTTCTTGAACAAGCCACATTCCAGACCCGCGTGGATCACCTGGATGTTCGGGGTGCTGTTGAACAGACGCTGATAGGTTTCACGCACCAGCGCCATTACCGGAGAACTTGCATCCGGCTGCCAGCCCGGGTAGCTGCCTTTTGCAGACGTTTTCGCGCCCGCCAGCGCACCCAGAGATTCCAGCATGCTTACTACATACTCTTTACCGCTGTCGATCAGGGAGCGGATCAGGCAGATAATTTCCGCGCTGTCGTCGCTCATGGTCACCACGCCCACGTTCAGAGAGGTTTCCACCACGCCTTTCGCCACGTCAGAGTTACGAATAACGCCGTTTGGCGTCGCGTTCAGCAGTTGAACGAAGCTGTCGCGAGACTGCGCGGTCAGCGCGGCTTTATCCGTAGACACAGATTCCAGCACCACGGTCAGGTTTTTCTCTTTCGCCGACAGTTCGTTTTTCAGGATATCCAGGTAGACGCTGGAGAGTTTTTTCAGCTCGTCCGCTTTCGCCGCTGGCACCGCCACGGTGGCAAAGGCTTCGCGTGGGATCGCGTTGCGCAGGGTGCCGCCGTTGAAGTCCACCAGACGCAGGTCCAGCTCGGCCGCGTGGCCCGCCAGGAAGCGCGCCAGTAGTTTGTTGGCGTTACCCAGGCCCAGATGAATATCACCGCCGGAGTGACCGCCTTTCAGCCCTTTCAGCGTCAGCTTGAAGGTCTGGAAGCCCGCAGGAATCGCTTCGCGGGACAGCGGCAGGGTGGAGATAAAATCAATCCCGCCCGCGCAGCCCATGTAGATCTCACCTTCTTCTTCGGAATCGGTGTTAATCAGGATATCTGCCTGCAGCCAGTTCGCCTGCAGACCGAACGCGCCGTCCATGCCCGCTTCTTCGGTCATGGTCAGCAGCACTTCCAGCGGGCCATGCTCAACGCTGTCGTCTGCCAGCACGGCCAGCGCAGAGGCCATACCGATGCCGTTGTCCGCGCCCAGGGTGGTGCCGCGCGCTTTTACCCAGTCGCCGTCGATGTAAGGCTGGATTGGGTCTTTAGTGAAGTCATGAACGGTGTCGTTGTTTTTCTGTGGCACCATGTCCAGGTGCGCCTGCAGCACAACCGGTTTACGGTTTTCCATGCCTGCGGTAGCCGGTTTGCGGATCAGAATGTTGCCAACCTGGTCGCGCTCAGCGTGCAGACCTTTTTCCTTCGCCCAACCCATAATATGTTCGGCAAGCTGTTCTTCATGGTAGGAAGGGTGTGGAATGGAGCAAATTTTGGCAAAAATATCCCACAGCGGCTGCGGAGATAATTGAGACAGTTCAGACACGATAAGTCTCCTTGTCGAGGCGCTGCAAACAGGGTTGCAGGCCACAGGGTTAGCAGGTTAATAGTTACCACAAGACAGGCTTGCGAGATGCAACTGAGAATACCACTTTCTCTGCTGGCTGGTAGCATAAAGCATGTAAAAACTCAGGCAGGGAGCGCTAAACACTGGTTTTTAGTGCGCCAGATCTCTATAATCTCGCGCAACCTATTTCCCCCTCGAACACTTTTTAAGCCGTATAAAAACAGGCTGGGACACTTCACATGAGCGAAAAATACGTCGTCACCTGGGACATGTTGCAGATTCACGCACGCAAACTGGCTGCGCGTCTGATGCCTTCCGAACAGTGGAAAGGCATTATTGCCGTCAGCCGTGGCGGTCTGGTACCGGGGGCGCTGCTGGCACGTGAGCTGGGTATTCGTCATGTCGATACCGTCTGCATCTCCAGCTATGACCATGACAACCAGCGTGAGCTGAAAGTGCTGAAACGCGCTGAAGGCGACGGTGAAGGCTTCATCGTTATCGACGATCTGGTGGACACCGGCGGTACTGCGGTCGCTATTCGCGAAATGTATCCAAAAGCGCACTTCGTGACGATCTTCGCTAAGCCAGCGGGTCGCCCACTGGTTGACGATTACGTCATTGATATCCCGCAGGATACCTGGATTGAACAGCCGTGGGATATGGGCGTGGTCTTCGTACCGCCTATTTCAGGCCGTTAATTTCAGTACGTAACTTTACACGCCCGGCTATGCCGGGCGTTGTTCTTTTTATCCCGCCACGCGTTACAATGGGCACTATATGACGTATCCATGGAGGCAACGCAATGACGCAGGCGAATCTCACCGAGACTCTCTTCAAACCCCGTTTCAAACACCCTGAAACGTCGACGCTGGTCCGTCGGTTTAATCCGGGTACCATGCCTGCCGTCCAGTCTGCGTTAGACGGTAAAAACGTGCCCCACTGGTATCGCATGATTAACCGCCTGATGTGGATCTGGCGCGGTATTGACCCCCGTGAGATCCTCGACGTGCAGGCGCGTATCGTGATGAGCGAGTCGGAACGTACCGACAGCGAGCTCTACGACACGGTGGTGGGCTACCGGGGCGGGAACTGGATCTACGAATGGTCTAAACAGGCGATGCTCTGGCAGCAAAAAGCCAGCCAGGAGGAGGACGCTACGCGAAGCGGCAAGCACTGGCTGCATGCGGCCAACCTCTACGCCATCGCCGCCTATCCGCATTTGAAAGGGGATGAGCTGGCCGAGCAGGCTCAGGCGCTGGCGAATCGTGCCTATGAGGAGGCGGCTCAACGCCTGCCGGGTCAGATGCGCGAGCTTGAGTTCGCCGTTCCGGGCGGTGCGCCCGTCACCGGGTTCCTGCACATGCCTGAAGGCGACGGCCCGTTCCCGACCGTGCTCATGTGCGGCGGGCTGGATTCCCTGCAAATTGACTATTACAGCCTTTATGAGCGCTACTTCGCACCAAAAGGGATCGCGATGCTGACGCTCGATATGCCTTCTATTGGGTTCTCGTCGAAGTGGAAGTTAACGCAGGATTCGAGCCTGCTGCACCAGCATGCGCTTAAAGCGCTGGAAAATGTTCCGTGGGTTGACCACACCCGCGTCGCCGCGTTTGGCTTCCGTTTTGGGGCGAACGTCGCGGTGCGTCTGGCTTACCTTGAATCTTCACGTCTGAAAGCTGTCGCCTGTCTGGGGCCGGTGGTTCATGCCCTGCTCAGCGATCCTGCCCGTCAGGGGAGCGTGCCGGAGATGTATCTGGACGTCCTTGCCAGCCGCCTTGGCATGCATGATGCCTCAGACGAAGCGCTGCGCGTCGAACTCAATCGTTACTCGTTAAAAACGCAAGGGTTGCTTGGACGCCGCTGCCCGACGCCGATGCTGTCCGGTTTCTGGAAAAACGATCCGTTCAGCCCGGAGGAAGAGTCGCGCTTAATCACTTCGTCATCTGCGGATGGCAAATTGCTTGAGGTGCCGTTCAGCCCGGTGTATCAGAATTTTGACAAAGCCTTGAAAGAGATCACGCGCTGGATCGCCCAGAGAGTGTGTTAATAGATTGCTAAATTTCGCTGGTTTGGTAAAACAGTGGCTTCACAAAAGGAGATCGCAATGACGTTACCGAGTGGACACCCGAAAAGTAGGCTGATTAAGAAATTTATGGCTCTTGGCCCGTATATTCGAGAAGAGCAGTGTGAAGAGAATCGCTTTTTTTTCGACTGCCTGGCTGTTTGCGTCAACGTGAAGCCTGCACCCGAAAAACGTGAATTCTGGGGCTGGTGGATGGAAATGGAAGCAGAGGAGAAACGTTTTACGTATAGCTACCAGTTTGGCCTGTTTAACAAAGACGGCAACTGGCAGGCCACTACCATCAAAGATCAGGAAGTGATCGATCGCCTGGAATATACCCTGAAAGAGTTCCACGACAAAGCGAGCGCGCTGCTGGCCACTCTGGACCTTAAGTTCGAGCCAGCGGATGACTTTTCCAGTGAAGCGGTGAAGCTGACCGCGTAATGGTCTTCTCCCTCTCCTGTGGGAGAGGGCCGGGGTGAGGGCAGCAGACTGCATTTATCCTGGGCAAAAAAAATCCCGGCTTATCTGCCGGGATTTTCTTATTTGGATAATCTTAGAACTGATACGTCACACCCAGCGCAACGATATCATCGCTGCTCACGCCCAGTTTATTATCGTCGTTAATCTGGTTGATTTTATAATCAACAAACGCGGACATGTTTTTGTTGAAGTAATACGTGGCGCCCACATCAATGTATTTCACGATATCTTCGTCGCCAATGCCTTCGATATCTTTACCTTTGGACTGTACATAACCCACGGATGGGCGCAGACCAAAGTCAAACTGATATTGTGCAACCACTTCGAAGTTTTGCGCTTTATTTGCAAAACCACCGGAGATAGGGGCCATATTGCGGGTTTCAGAATAAATAGTGGCCAGGTAAATATCGTTGCCGTCATATTTCAGACCGGTTGCCCAGCCCTCGGCTTTTTTACCTTCACCGCGCGCCAGTAGGTTCTGCTCGTTGGTGCGATCGGAGCTAGCATAAGCACCAATGACGGAGAAATCGCTGCCGCCAAAGTCATAGGCCAGAGACGTACCAAAGCCGTCACCGTTCTGCTTTTTCACGTCGCGGTTTTCGTTTTTGCCCTGATATTGCAGGGTCATATCAAGACCGTCTACCATGCCGAAGAAGTCGGTATTGCGGTAGGTGGCCAGTCCGGAGGCACGTTTCGTCATGAAGTTGTCGGTCTGTGCCAGGCCGTCACCGCCGAACTCAGGGAACATATCGGTGTATGCCGCGACGTCATAAAGCGCACCCAGGTTACGACCGTAATCCAGAGAGCCAAAGTCTTTCAGCTTCAGACCAGCAAATGCCAGACGTGTTTTCTGCGAGGAGTCGCTCTCCGCTTTGTTACCCGCAAATTCTGCTTCCCAACGGCCGTAGCCCGTCAGCTGATCGTTAATCTGGGTTTCGCCTTTAAAACCGAAACGAACGTAAGTCTGGTCACCATCTTTGGTGTCATCATCACTGATATAGTGCATAGCTTTCACTTTGCCGTACACGTCCAGTTTATTACCGTTTTTATTATAAACTTCTGCTGCGTGAACAGATGCGGAAGCCACCACGCCCATAACCACTAATGCCAGAGTGCTCTTTTTCATTTTCGATCCTGTCTTATAAACGCGCTTTAAAAATTCGCTGGACGATAAGCTGATGCTTAAGTCCCGTGAAAAAACAGGAAGGGTTTTATCGTTCTGGAATGAAACTTTTATGACAAACTAAGAATAATTTTAAAAAACTGTGATTTATTATTACGGTAATAAATTTGTCAAATTCTGCCGCTACGCTTCCTGATCCCGCGCAACAAAGTGCCTGGTGATGCACTAAGGCAGTTGGCAACCGGGCTGACTCCTGTTAAAACGTTCGTTCGACATTACTTTCCCTTATCGTTGAACGGCAGAGAATCATGAGTGACAGCCAGACGCTGGTGGTAAAACTCGGTACCAGTGTGTTAACAGGCGGATCGCGCCGCCTAAATCGCGCCCACATTGTTGAGCTTGTACGTCAGTGCGCTCAGCTGCATGCCGCAGGGCACCGTATTGTGATTGTGACCTCCGGGGCAATTGCCGCCGGGCGTGAACACCTGGGCTACCCCGAACTCCCCGCGACGATCGCCTCTAAACAGCTGCTGGCCGCCGTGGGACAAAGCCGACTCATTCAACTCTGGGAACAGCTGTTCTCCATCTACGGTATTCACGTTGGGCAGATGCTGCTGACGCGTGCGGATATTGAAGACCGGGAGCGCTTCCTGAACGCGCGCGATACCCTTCGCGCGCTGCTGGACAACAATATTGTTCCCGTTATTAACGAAAACGATGCCGTTGCCACCGCTGAAATCAAAGTGGGCGATAACGATAACCTTTCTGCGCTGGCCGCGATTCTGGCCGGTGCCGATAAATTGCTGCTGCTGACCGATCAGCAGGGACTCTTTACCGCCGACCCGCGCTCCAACCCGGAAGCCGAACTGATTGCCGATGTTCACGGCATCGACGATGCCCTGCGCGCCATCGCCGGTGACAGCGTTTCAGGCCTGGGGACGGGTGGCATGGGCACTAAGCTTCAGGCCGCTGACGTGGCCTGCCGTGCCGGGATCGACACCATTATCGCGGCGGGCAGCCGCCCTGGCGTGATTGGCGACGTGATGGAAGGCGTCTCCGTCGGCACCCGCTTCCACGCCCAGGAATCCCCGCTGGAAAACCGCAAGCGCTGGATCTTTGGTGCACCGCCTGCCGGTGAACTCACCGTTGATGAAGGCGCGACGGCGGCGATTCTGGAACGCGGGAGTTCATTGCTTCCTAAAGGAATTAAAAGCGTGACAGGCAACTTCTCCCGTGGTGAAGTGATCCGCATCCGTAACCTTCAAGGTCGCGACATCGCCCACGGCGTAAGCCGCTATAACAGCGATGCCCTGCGCCGCATTGCGGGCCACCACTCGCAGCAGATCGACGCCATTCTGGGCTATGAATACGGCCCGGTTGCCGTGCATCGCGATGACATGATTATTCGTTAAGGAGCCAGAACATGCTGGAACAAATGGGCGCAGCCGCGAAGGCCGCCTCTTACAAACTGGCGCTCCTTTCCAGCCGCGAGAAAAACCGCGTGCTGGAAAAAATCGCTGATTATCTGGAAGCACAGTCCCAGGAGATTTTGCTTGCCAACGAGCAGGATCTGCTGGAGGCGCGTCGAAACGGCCTGAGCGAAGCGATGCTAGACCGCCTGGCCCTGACCCCGGCACGCCTGAAGGGCATCGCCGACGATGTCCGTCAGGTTTGTAATCTGGCCGACCCGGTAGGGCAGGTGATCGACGGTGGGCTGCTCGACAGCGGTTTGCGTCTGGAGCGTCGCCGCGTGCCGCTCGGCGTCATCGGCGTGATTTACGAAGCCCGACCAAACGTGACGGTTGACGTCGCTTCCCTGTGCCTGAAAACCGGTAACGCCGCCATTCTGCGCGGCGGGAAAGAGACCTGGCGCACCAACGCCGCGACGGTGAAAGTCATCCAGCAGGCGCTGGAAGAGTGCGGCTTGCCGGCGGGTGCCGTGCAGGCGATTGAGAGTCCTGACCGTGCGCTGGTCAACGAGATGCTGCGCATGGACAGATACATCGATATGCTGATCCCACGCGGTGGCGCGGGCCTGCACAAGCTGTGCCGCGAGCAGTCGACCATTCCGGTCATCACGGGAGGCATCGGCGTATGCCATATCGTGGTCGACGACAGCGCCGAAATTGAGCCAGCGCTGAAGATTATCGTTAACGCGAAAACCCAGCGTCCAAGCACCTGTAACACCGTAGAAACGCTGCTGGTGCACCAGGGGATTGCGAGCGCCTTCCTGCCTGCTCTGAGCAAGCAGATGGCGGAGAGCGGGGTGACGCTGCACGCTGATGCCAGCGCCCTCGCGCTGCTCCAGGGTGGCCCGGCTAACGTGGTTCCCGTAAAAGCGGAGCAGTATGACGACGAGTTCCTGTCGCTGGATCTGAACGTGAAGATTGTTGCGGATCTTGACGACGCCATTGCGCACATTCGTGAACACGGCACGCAGCATTCTGACGCCATCCTGACGCGCACGCTGCGCAATGCCGATCGCTTCGTGAACGAAGTGGATTCCTCGGCGGTATATGTGAACGCCTCTACCCGCTTCACCGACGGCGCCCAGTTCGGACTTGGTGCAGAAGTGGCGGTCAGCACGCAGAAACTGCACGCGCGCGGTCCGATGGGCCTTGAAGCGCTGACCACCTACAAGTGGATCGGCTTCGGTGACGATACGATTCGTGCGTAAATAATCACGGGTGATGCAAAAATAGCCGTTTGATTCAAAAGGGCATTGACGCATCACCCGGATAGATCTAACCTTTTGCCCCGTGGTTACATTCGTAACCGGCCTCTCAGGGCCGATATAGCTCAGTTGGTAGAGCAGCGCATTCGTAATGCGAAGGTCGTAGGTTCGACTCCTATTATCGGCACCAGTCATATCAAGTAGTTACACATCATTTGTACCTTCCTTATTTTCACTTTGGGACAGATTTGAGACAGAACATCCAAAAATAGAGTCTATTTGCCGGGCATGTTCGGTCAGGTGATTAGGTGCAAGGTGAGCATATCGACGTACCATTTCTATTGACTCCCATCCACCCATTTCCTGCAAGACAGAAATAGGAACTCCAGCCTGAACAAGCCAGCTCGCCCATGTATGCCTCAGGTCATGAAAACGGAATTCCTCAATCCCCGCTCGTTTTAATGCAGCCCTCCATGCAGTGTTAGCGTCGTAGCGCATCTTCCTGACTACTGGTGATTTAGTTCCATCAGGTTTAGTGCTGCTCTCCTTATAAACGAACACCCACTTGTGGTGATTGCCGATTTGCTTTTTCAGTACTCGGCAAGCAGTATCATTCAGCGCCACGCCAATGGCCTGATTCGACTTGCTCTGCTCAGGGTGAATCCATGCAACCTTTCTCTGCATGTCTATCTGCTGCCACTCCAGATTGATGATGTTCGAACGTCTTAAGCCAGTAGAAAGCGCAAACTCTACGACTGACTTAAGCGGCTCCGGGCATTCATCAATCAACCTTCTCGCCTCGTGAGGCTCAAGCCATCTGATCCGTTTGTTCTTCGGCTGAGGAACTTTGACGATCGGGGCCTTATCCAACATCTTCCATTCACGCTCTGCCGCCCTGAGAAGCGCCTTAATGAATGAGAGGTGAGTTGCTTTTGTGGCAACCGCTGCAGGCTTTGGTTTGTATTCCGGAGAAGGTTTCCCTTTTTTTCTGCAAGCCTCATCCATAAGCTTCCAGTTTTCCTCATGCCGACGATTTGTCATCTTCTGAATGGCAGAGTAAATCTTCGTTTCTGTAATGTCCTTCAACTGCATCCCTGCAAAATGCTGTAGCCAGAATCCGATCCTGCTTTTGTCGTCGTCCAGTGACTTCTTGTGCGACTTCTCCTCCAGCCACCTGACACAAGCCTCCTCAAAGGTCATGTCAGGGGTCTCACCTAATTTACTCACCCTCCATGCTTCGGCCTTTAGTTTGTCATGAAGCTCCGTGGCCTGCCTTTTGTCCTTTGTCCCAAGAGACTGCTTAAATCTTTTGCCGTCCGGCAATGTGAAACTGGCGTACCAGGTTTCACCTCTGCGGAATAGTGACATTTCAGTTCCTCTGCTATGCCATCACCCGCGCTCACGTCGACAGTATGCAGCGGAGACTGAAGCGCCGCAATGCAGGCTTGTCGTGTAGTGAGGTATGGTGATTTAGGTTTGGAAGGGTCTTTGCGTGTTGCCTGAAGGCGGCCTGTGCGAATCCAGTTGGTAGCGGTAGGTCTGGATATCTTGAGAAATGCACAGGCCTCATCGAGTGTGAGGCTGTGTGATTCCATCATGCGTTTTCTCTTATCTCTTCTGATAATGCCTCAATGGCGCTCACCGGTACGAAATATCCTTCCCTGGATAAAGACAGCAACCGGTCTATCATTTCGTCTGGAGTGCGGTCTATGAACATTGCGCCATCATGCTTCAGACCAATTGGCTCTCGTTCTGCTGAGTTGATAAATTCATTTTGTGCTCTGACCGCATCAAAGAATTCTTTCTGTGGCACATCAAAGAAGAAGGGGATTGGCGGGACATCGCCTACAACGCGAGAGCAAGCGACGTGAGTGACATAACCCTGCTCAGATTCATAGCAATAAACATCACTGCGCCAGTTGTCGCAACTGAATCGGCAATAGCTCATTATCTATCTCCAATAAAAAACCGCCATTGCGGCGGTCTAGTCGATTACGATTTTCCCTGACTTGATAGCGTCGTAGATAAGCTCTGCTGAGTGTCCGTTACTGGCTGACTGTCGGCATAGTTCAGCAATCGCAAAAACGGCTGCCTCTTTCTTCTTAACTGCTTCTGAGCGGATAGGGCGGATTTGCGTTCCTTCATGCTTAAGCCAGCTTTCCCCTTCACCATCAAGATGAACTATGCAGAATTTCTCTCCAGCGTATTTCATTGTGCACTTAACCCATCTTCCTTCATCTGCGCCAAAGCCACCTCTTAGGTACTCGAATTCTACACCGGCTGGCGGCAATCCTCTCCCATCCCATCCGTTAGACTTGAGCTTCATTTCAAGCCTCATAGAGTCTTCATCTGAATAGAGAAGCCCATTACAAGCTTTTTCAACACTCAAGCTGGATGTAATTCTGTATGTGCGTCCTTCATGAACCAATCTGCAATGATCGTCATAAATTGGGCCTTCGAACTTCAAAATAGCTGTGCCTAATTTTTCTGCGATTATGTGGATATATTCCTTCGAACCCATCATCCATCTCCTTACGCTAATTTCTTATACACGCGAGGCTCATCAACAGTAGCCGAGCGAAGTTCGTGTTCGTGATGCACCGAGTAGTTGCCGTCATCCCAACGCACCCACACTTTCGGATGGTCGCTATCCGGCTCAATCTGGCTCTCAACCATCCCTCTGACGCCTCCAGACTTAAGCTGCACTAACGCGCCCACAGCAAATTTAGCCATAGTTGACCCTCTGACATGTGAATGAGTGAAGATATAGCGCTCATAGCCATGATTCCGACTATGAGCCAGATAATTGGATTGGCGTGCATGGTGACTCCGGATAAAGAAAAGCCCGCTGGGTGCGGGTTTGTTATGCGTCGAATGGGTTAGGCATTGGCCACCTCCGGAGGAGGGAAGCTTGGAATTCCGTCATATACCTGATCAAGATGGCCACGCACCTGCATGCGGCGAAGAGCACTGTACATGTAATCGCATTCTGCCTGCTTATTGGCGACGAATGGCTTTGATGATTTATTGCACCACATGGCATTGCCTGGCCATCCGTGAATTTTATAGACACGGCCATTTTTTACATGAAGCAAGCCCCATCCTGGAGGAAGCTCATGCACCTCAATAAAACCAGGCTCGGCCATAAAAAATCGCCAGTCTCCCATACCTTCGCTTGGCATTCTGCGAAATGGTTTCTTACGGTCAGCTAGGAAGTCAGCGCGCGAACACTTCACTTCGATCAGGCATGAGGCCAGATTTCTGAACCCCAGCGCATCAGGCTGCTCACCAGTAGACACGGCGGCAACAAATCGATCATGAAACGCAACTTTGAAGCCGTTGTTCTGAAGGAACTTACATGCCAGCACGCAGAGTTCGCTGTGAGTTAAGGCCATCACTTCACCTCTTTGCCAAGCTTAATCAATGATTCCAAAACTTTATCTGCATGCTCTCTAGCTTGCCTAAGAACCAATGGAGGGGGATTTTGTCCTGGGTTTTCAGGGTCCTTACACCCATCGATGAACTGCTGATATGCAACAGCCCACATCTTCTGGAGTTCGTTCATTCAGCCTCCTGCTGCGGTGCTGCTGCGATCATTGCCTTATACGAATCAATTATGCCAGTAGCATCAAGAGCCGCGCGCCACATCTCATCTGTAGGCTCAACTGGCATCAGAACGTAACCATCCGGAATCACCGGATAGTTACCGCTGGGCGACCCGGCAATTTTTGGCGAAGAATCCAGAGCTGGCGCGGTCTGCATGGTGGTGGGCGTCTCGGCGTTTTCGGCACCCTGAAGCATGGCGGCACGGCACTGATTGAATCCATGTGCCCATGCTGATGCAAGAGCCATATCGTCTTCGGTGATTTCCTCTGGCACATCTTCCCAACTAACTTCATCAGGCACCGAAACCGGCACTGGCGGGGCGGAGTACAACGGTTCTACTTTCTGCTCGTAGTATTTAACTGCATCGTAATCAAGCGGTTCGCTGCTAATTCCGATAAATTTGCCCTGAGCACTGGTGATTTTCCACGCCACCGGCTCCGCTTCGAGCGATGCCAGCGCGAGACGCGCCAGCTCAACTACATCATCGTGCGTATAGCATTTTTCTCCGCTTGCGATGCCAGCTACTCGTTCTTTGGTAATAGTGCTCATGGGCGAATCTCCGTCCTGCCACCAAGTAAGCGGATTGCCACTCGTTCCCGGAAGGTAAGCGGTCGATGGTGTCCGCGCGCATTAACAATTTCAGGCTTTCCATTCGGCGGATAATTAACCCTGACTGATTGACCATCCAGCGCGTGAGAAGCTTCAAGCAACGCTGACTTTAAGTGCGCAGGGCACTCTCTCTGCACCTTCTCGCCGTCAGAAATGACACCTGCAATGCCCTGAAGCATGCTCGCTAAATTACTGAGATAATTTTTCACGTTCACTCTCCTTTACCGGCTGCGGCGGCCGATTCTTCGTAGGCGCGCTTGGATGCATTCAGAATTGCCGCCAGCGGCGTGTAAGCACCTCCGGCCGTGATTGTGTTGTGAATGCCAGCCATTGCCTCACGTAGTTTTCCGTGGCTGGCTGACAGCTCAGCAATCCGCTTCTCTGCGGCTTCAGCGCGGATTCTTGCCTGTATCAGTTCGCTCTGTAATGTTTCGACGCCTTTTGCACGCTCAGTGGATAATTTGGTGATGCGCTTGTCTTTGGCTTCCAGCTCATCCAGCAGCGCCAGCACGTCGCGAGTTTCCACGAACATATTCGGGTCGAAGTTATCGACCGCTTTCGCTGCTGCCGCCTTCAGCTTTTCGTATGCGCGTTTGTCGATGTTGCTCATTGGGCGGCCTCCTTCTTAAGCTTGCGGCGGCATGCTGCACAATCATCAGGGCTTTCGAACGTATCGGGCTCTCTGTCATGGCCGAAGTACATCCAGCGACCACAGATGCTTGTGACTTCATCTTCAGAGAAGTAGTGATGCTTATTGGCGTTGATAGGTCTGGCCCATCCTGCTTTTTTAGCGCTCATGACTGCACTCCTTTGCGAATTTGGGCGGCAAAATATTCGGCTCTTTTTACGCATTCTTCATAAGCCGCTGCATCAGACATATCCTCATCAATGAGAGTAAAATCGCGCTCACCTCTACACCACTGTGCAAACATCTCCACGCCCTGCGCCCGCACTTCAGCCAGGAAAGCGTCTGTATTCTGGGTTTCGCTGTGCGTCTTCATGTAGACAGCGTTTAGGATGTCTTTGAATACGCACCCTCGACGATCATCGTTAATCCCTGCACATGCTAATTCAATTGCTCCTTGTGTATTTGAGATAGCTGACTTCATCCCCGCATTCTCCGCAGCCAGCTTCTCGTAGTCCTGATAGCTTACGTACATTCCATCAGGACTTTCTTCCAAATCATCCCATGATTCGTTGCCGCGATATTTAGTTTTCAATTCGTAACGTGTAACGCTCATTTCTTCGCCCTCTGGTTTAACCACGCTGTCAGGAATTTGTTCTCGTTCACTGGCGGAAAACTATTCCGCTTCAGCATTTCTTCGCGTGGGATATCGTTGATGGGCTTGAAGCGGTGTCCGGCTATTAATTCATTGGGCGTGATGAATGGGTCGTAGTAATTTCCGATCATTGTGCACGCTCCAGAAAGTCGTTAACGCCTTCTGCCAGCTCGATAGACAGGTCATCGATATGAGTTTTCAGTTCTTCCAGTGACTGCGCTTCTGATTCCAGAATCTCTTTGTGGCAAAGTTCTTTAACCAGTTTGTCGAATGTGCTGAAGTATCCGAGGCGGGAGACTATTTCGTTGCCAAAGTTCTTGCTCTTCTCGTCTGTTACTGTTTTCTTCTCGCTTAGAACAAGGTCAAACTTAGTTCCGGTAATTACGTATTTACTGCCAACTTCGATATTAAGTTTCATGCTGCTTTCCTCATGTTCATGTCTCGCTTGCGAAGCCTTGTAACTCTTGACCTGACAGCTGTGTAACCTCTGCCCATCATTTCGGCGATGTCCTTTTGCAGGTAGCCATCACGGTAGAGTCGAGCTAGCGTCTCTTCGTCTTGCGGGCTCCACGGGCTTTGAGTGCAGGCTGTAGATAACGAATACTTCTGAGCTAGGTAATAGAATTGGGCTAGCGTAAGTCCGAGATGGTCAGCTGCGCGGGGAGCTACCATATGGCCGCACACCGCCTTCATTTCTTCAGGAGTGATGTTTAGTTTTTGCATTGTGTTACTTGATGAGAAGGGATGGCTTACCGATTTTGAGTGTCGCACCCGGGATAGAATTTCCGGCTTTGAGTTGATGCTTGATAGCTAGCTTGTCGGCCTTAACTGTTGTTACGTATTCAACATACTCAGGAGGTAATGAGCCTTCATCTGTGATTTCAACAGACTCTACAGGAGCGCGGACCGTTACCTGATGAATGCCAGCACGAATCTTTTTCTTTCCTATCATCTCAAGAGAATTGGCGATGTAGGCCATGATGTTATCGACTTTATTATTGATAACTGCGGCGCGTTCATTGAGTGCCTTAGCCTCTTCCTTGAGGCGCTCTGCATATCCGGTTTCGTTCTTACAGATAGCCAATAACTGCTCTATCTTATCTGTAAGCTCACCCTCCATTCCTTCCAGCGTGTCGGCTATCTCGTCTGCGTCAAAGTCTGAATCCATCAGCCTGGCGTAACCGTTGGCAATCTCATACAGTTTGCTCACTGGCCGCCTCCAGCTTTGACTTGCACTCTGAGTAAATCGCCTGAACATTCTGCTGTAGCTTCATGCCGGCTGTGCGCTTGTATGCATCTGCGAAGATGCGCTTAAGGTCATCCATAGTTTCAGCCTTCGCCATATCGTCACAAAGCACCTGTACGTGCTCGATGATTTCCTGCTGGCGCTTGCGCTCATCTTCGCGAATATCTTCCTCTGTCTTATGCGGCATTACAGGCTCCTGATGCATCCCTTCATCTTCATTGAGCAGATGAATGGCGTTATCGAGACGCTGTGCTTTAGGCCAGTATTTCGAAGCTCGCTTGACGATGGTCTTACGCGCCATTTCTTCCCAGAACGTCTTCCATGGCCCAATCTTTGCCTTGCTGGTACCTTCCACCGTCTTGATTTCTGCCAGGCTCATTTCCTCCGTCAGGTAGTCACCGTCAGCGGTCTTAACAGTGCAGTAACCACCGACAACCTCGCCACGCTCACCAAACGCGTTGTATTTGTGCGTAGGAGCGCTATCAAGGCCGTTTGACTCATAGGTGTCAGCTGAGTACACCAGTTTGCACTGACCCCACTTAATGGAGCCTGTAGACTGCGCAAGGTGCAGCAATCCCATATAGCTGATATCAAGGCACACCATTCCGTCGCGGGGCACCAGATAAGCCAGCTTGCTCGCCGGGTTCAGCGTGATACCAATGGCTGCTACGTTGATAATCGCGTTCTGCGCACTGGTAGGGTTGGAAAGGGCGACTTTGGCGAGGAAGTCATTCTTCTGGAAGTACTGAATTGCGAACTGGCTTTCCTTAGCCCATGTTACTGTCTGCTCAGTTAACGCGCCGCAGAATAGCGGCTCCTGCTGCTTAACAAACTCAACGATATTACTCATGCTGCATCCTCAAACATATGCCGACGAAGGAATATGCCAATCGCATACTCAACTTCTACGCGCGGTCTGAATATGTCCCACATAACCTCACCAGCGAATTCCTGATAGTTGCAGTCGTCTTCGCCAAGCCATTCCACAGCTGCTTTCGTGTAGTCATCAGGTCTGTGTGATTCGAGCATGTTGAGCACCGGTCGCATGTTCGCGCACAGCATCTCAACCTGCTTATCAATCTTCGCGTGGTCAACATCGCTAAAGCTCGCGATGATTTGCTTAATCTCTGTTTTGTCTGTCATCGTCAGGCGCATTTGGCGTCTCCTGCTCGTCGTTAACTGGTGCGTTCACAATGTCTCTAAATAGATTTGCGAACTGCTCATCTGTCATGTCTCTGAAAGCCAGTGCACTCATGATTTGCGGTACCACGGGTGATTGATTGCAGTCTTCATGGCTTCATGAGCCTCTTGCCACATGCGACCATCACCTAGATATCGAGCGATAACCGCTTTGCTCTGCGCTGCTTTGAGCAGGCTGTGATTTATAACTGGTGACATAAACCCTCCAGGTGCTTTCTTGCAGCACGAATAAGACGGCGAACACGTTTGGATAATTCGGATTCGGTTGGGTAATAGGCGGACACGACGGCACCGCCCGCGATAGCAAATGTCATCGTGGGATTCCTTATGTTGTGTGTGATTGCATAGCGATAGAGACTCGTGAATCTCTGTTGATATGCAGATATGAAAAAGCCGCTGGTTACGCGGCCCTTAGTTTGTTGACGTAATTCATGCATGCTGTAGGGCTGCACGTTCGCCATGTGTTTTTATGCTGCATACGCTTGCTTGGCGGGTAATAAGCAACTGTCCCTTGCGGTGTGCGAAATATGAGAGTGTTTTCGCCTTCCTCAAACTCAACACCATTACGCTGAAAGAATGCCTTCATTCCTTCATGCGCTGAGTTCCGCGCAACCCTGCGGCGCTCTTTAAGTTCTGGTTTCCAGTCACGCCAGAACTCACCCATATCACCCATACTTTCCTCCAGGCAAAAGAATGCCGCCCTGACTGCTGGCGGCAAATCAGACAACAAGGGATTATTCCATCTAACAGAGCACTACCGAATCGTCTCCGATAGTACGGTGCGGTATTACACCCAATAGCTAACTCAGAGAATTAGCTATCAGCTGCTATTCGCTTGGTGGTTCAGGTATCTCTTCGTACTCAACACCCCACATGTTTGTTACCCAGGAAAGCTTTTCGTACCGCTGAAAAAATTCAGACCACATAAACTGACTTCCATGTGGGCGAGTCTCGATATCTGTTATCTCTCCCGGACGGACAAAACTTGTATTCGACTTCGTTATTTTTACCTTCATCACTCCTCCCCCAGAGCCTTGCTGATAGCTGCCCGTGACGACATCAACGGATGCTCGATATGGCAATCTTCCTCATCAACGTCGCAGATGTTAATGACGTATTCCCGAAGCTTTTGCAGTTCCTTCAGCAAATTAGGGGCTGCCGCTATCAGGTTTACGTTTGCCATCCTGTCCCCAACGTCCACATCTCCGCACCATGCGACAGATTGCAGCTTCCCGTTTTCCAGCCTTGCGTCTATAAATTTGTCACTCACCTTGTTTACGAACCACTCACCCGGCGTACCCTTAAACTCTTTCATATTCACCTCTGTGGCTTGCTGCCAAAATAAGGCCGATTATGCGGCCGGTAAAAATAGCTCCAAAACCTTTAGCGCTGCCCGAGGCCTGTCATTGCAAAGGGAACGGACTACTTCACGTAATTCACGCACTTTCATCCCTCTTCGCAGAGCCTCTGCCGACAACAGAACTTCATCTATTAGCTTATATTGTCTCAACGCCTCTTTTCTGGCCTCTTCGTTAGAGGCTTTAGCAGCATCAAAAGCAGATTTCCTTTCTTTCTTCTGTGAAGCGAGGCGCTCATCTAACTCCTTGTGAAAATTACCTCTCTTTGATAGAGGTAAATTCAACACTCCGTGGTCCAAAGCCATACATCACCTCGCTGTAACGTTATTAGACTTACGATGACCAGCTGCGAAAAGCGCAACTTCTGGCAGACACACCGCGCCACCTTCAACTTCCTTCTGACGCGTTCCGGCAAGCGAAATGGCTTTGGTGACGCGCTCACTACAGCCTTCCGACAGCCGTGAAAATGCACGGTCAATCTTTTTACAGTAGGCTTTCATTACGCTGCATCCTGATAGCTTTCTTTAGGAAAGTTCGTCCATGCAAACTCACCGTGTATCTCAATGGCAGCTAGATCGTAAGCTTTGGCTGCATCTTCAGGTGAGCTATAGAATCCAAGATGTTTTACTTTGCTGTTAGAGCAGATTTGAGCCTGCCATTTATTGACAGATTTCATCCATGAAACTCCTTTGAATCCGCTTTTATTTGTTTTCCTTATCCCTTGGTTGTGTTGATTTTGGTTATGCGTGCAGATACGAAGATTGGAGATGCGATTATTTGCTTTATTTCCATCAATATGATCGATATGCATCTTTGGGCACTCTCCATGTGTCAGAGCCCAAGCCAATCTGTGAGCAAGTAGCTTTTTTCCTTGAACGCTTACGAATGCGTATCCCTTCGAGTCAAAATATATGGATTTCAGCTTTCCGCTAGGAGTGAAAAACTCACCAGTTTCTTGGTTGTAAGTGATCAGGTTGTGAAGCTTATCTTTGTGATACTTATCGCTGTAGTACATTCTGAATACCTCTCAAGTAAGGGATATTTAGAATGTTTGTGTTGAGCAGCATTGCCGTTCTTCCTGAACCCGCCGCGCTCCCGACGCATGGTTTAATGTCGCGCCGTTCGACATGGCCTAATAATGTACCCAAAGTTCACTCATGTAAAGTACCAAAAGTACAATTTGAATGTAAAAAAAGTTCACAAACGCACAAGTTTATGAACTTTAAAGGAATTTATTTTTATCCGAAGCGTCTGTAATCAATTGACTGGCGTATCAGGACCTTAGCCATTATGTGAAGCTGGTCTTCTTCGCCTTCATCAATGTGCCAACGATCGTATGCGGGATTATCGGAGATTACGGCAAGCCTGTTTTTCTGCATCTGTAGGCGCTTAACATGCATTGTTTTTCCAAACACGAACACATACACACCATCGCCATCGAAGAACGTAATGGAGACATCAACAAAAATTTCATCGCCAGGATTTATTGTCCCCTCCATGCTGTCACCTCTAACGGTGATCACCTTTACGGAATCCTGAGGTCGTCCATTGAAAAGATTTCTGGCTTGCTCTGACGTGTACTCTATGGCTCTGATTTTCTCTACGAATTCATTAGACACCATTGTTCCAGGCCCCGCGCTGGCTTGTACGTCCAGCACATCCACCCTGTAGGTATCTGACAGCCTGGACATATGGTTAATCGTGATTCCATCATCCGAAGTATAACCATGTAGGTATGCAGCTGTGGTCCCCAGCACGCTTGCGAGGGCTTCCATTTTCTCCTTTCTGGGAACTGACTCACCATTAAACCATTTGCTGATTGCTTTTGGAGTCACTTTAAGTCTGACAGCTAAATCAGCCTGCCGCCCATGTACTGGCAATCCCGCTTTGTCACAGGCCAGCGCAAGCCTCTGCGAGAAAGTATCACGCTCTTTTTGTTGAACCATAAGTTCAACTATATTATTTATTGACTGTACTTTCAGTTCCGTCATAATATGAACTACAAGTTCACCACAGGAGACAACATGAGCGACATTACGTTTGGTGACGTTATCAAAACCGTTCGTGTTTCAGTTGTGGCTGAGGTTTGTGGCCTGACTCCAAAAGCCGTTTACAAGTGGCTGGAGAAAGGGGGATTGCCGCGTACAGAATTCACTGATGAAACTGACTACGCGAAAAAAATCTCTCGTGCATCTGGCGGCAAATTCTCAACCGCACTGATTAAGCGAGTCGGAAAAGCAGCATAAGCACGTTTTTAAAATGTACTTTTAGTTCCGAACGGCCCGGTATATGGTCGGGTGCCCGGCGTGGTCAAGGATGACTGTCAATGGTGCACGATAAAAAGTACTAAATATCAATTATCTAACTAAGGAAATCTTAATCAATGGAACTAGCAAATCACAGCAAAAAGGTACGCGAAGTGGAGACAGAGCTTCGTGCCCGACTCGTTTCAATGGGTCAGACAAATTTCGCAAAGATGGCGGGATGGGCTGATTCAAAGGTAAGTCGATTAAACATCCACGATATGGCTGTGACGTTCGTTCTTCTGGAGAAAGTCTGGGAGACAAGCCTGATTCGTGAAGTGGCAAGACAGGCTATTGCAGCTGTGATGCCAGAAAGCAAAAAACGCCCAGCGGTAACTGAGCGTTTAGAGCAAATCACATTGGATTTTTGAGTCACTGTGTTACGTCAACAACACTAACTACAGGAGATATTTTAATGCGAAATCGTAAAAAGTACCAGGAAAAAGAAGAGATTCGACACCCTGATTCACCTGAAGGATTAGTGAATACAGCAGCCAATAACCGGGCGTTCGCAGAGCGTCTTATTGGCGTTTACAGACTAGCCAAAGCAGGAGTGAAGAATGGGCGTCGTTAAGTTTTCAGACTACCAACCTCAACGCGAGGTAGTGGAGCGCAAAGTGGCGAGTCTTGATGATGGTTACATGCGTGTAGCTACCAACATCGGGAAGCTTAAGCCAAAACTGAAACTTGCAGGTCGTGAACATCAGGTTCTGGACGCCGTTATCTACTGCACCTTTGGCTGGAATAAGTCGGAGGACAAGGTAACGAATACATACCTGGCTGAAGTGACAGATCTGGATGATTCAGATGTAGCGGCAGCCCTGAATGTTCTGGCAGAACGCAAGATTATAAACCTCAGGAAAGTGGGTGGATTCAAGCTGGTCAGTGTGAATGTCAGCATTGATAAATGGGTTCTCAAAAAGACCCCGAAAAAACCACCCAAAAAGTTGGGCGAAATCACCCAAAAAGTTGGGCGAAAAAAGGTTTCAAGTTGGGCGAAATCACCCGACACCAAAGACAGTCTTACCAAAGACAATAAAACCCCCCTTAATCCCCCTGAGGGGATTGAAGCGCTCGCTCTGGATTGTCTTGATTATTACAACGGTCTTGCAGGGGCAAGATGCTCATCACCTGAGGCGTTTGTGAAAGCCCTTAGCACTGTGAAAGCCAAAGGTGTTTGTTACTCCGTTGATGAGCTTAAGCTGGTAATCAAATGGGCTGTTACCTGTTGGGATGCGAGAAAGACCCCGCCGAAGCCGAATAACATCTGCCGAATGACTCGATTCGATGGATACCTTTCAGACGCTCTTGGTTGGGCTGATGGACAGGGAAGCAATCCTGCAGCTTGCCCTCACGCAGAAATCATTGCTCTGTGGAACGAGAAATTCCCGGTTAAAGCAGTATCACCTCACGAATGGAATCGTCGCCGTCCTGCTCATCGCGATCTGGAAGCAGTATGGAACGGCAAAACTTCACAAGGAAACTGGCGTGAGCTTAAGCACATGGGAATGGCATTCGACCTGATAGGCAAATCATCGCTGTTCACGACTAAAGGAGATCAGCCATGGTTAACTCTGGACTGGATACTTAACCCGAAGAATTGGGGCTCTGTGTACGAACAGGCCATCAACGAGCACAAGCAGCGTAAAGGAGTCACTGCATGAGTCGCTTTGTAGATTTATACGTTGAGAAAACAGTTCTCGGCTCAATCATGATTTCCCGGGAGGAGTTTGCAGACGCAGCTGTCGATGCCATTGAGTGCCTGAGTGAAGATGATTTTACGGTGTTTGCTCATAAGGTTGTGCTTAGAACCCTTAAGAACCTTAACTCAATTGGTTCTCCCGTGGATTTACTCACAGTGACATCTGATATCGAGGCGAGAGGAGATCTCGATAAGGTTGGTGGATTTGCATACCTGGCAGAAAGCACGAAGGATGTTCCATCGGTCCGTAACCTCCCTGCATACGTCCAGAAGCTCAAGGAGTTCACTACAGGTCGTGTGATGATGCAGATGCTTAACGATGGCCTACAGAAGCTCACAGAGCCTACCACACAGGGATTGGCCGACATCATTGGCGAGATACAATCGTCATTCAGCAGCATTGAAACATCAAGCGATACTGGCACGCGACACATACTCGACGGAATTGAGATCGCAATTGACGAGGTTGAGTCAATAATCAATGGAGACATCTGGAAGCATCGGACAGAGCTTGGACTGACAGACATCGACAAGGCGTTTGGAGGATTCAACAATACAGATTTCATCGTTGTAGGCGGTCGACCTGGCACTGGCAAAACAATGTTCAGCACCACGGTTACTGAGACGGTGGCACTGAAAAGCAAGAAGCCTGTGATGTTCTTCAGCCTTGAAATGCCTATCGAGCAGATTTCTCAGCGCATCGCGTTTCACCGCGCCGGGGTCAGCAAAGAGGGATTGCTTGGCACGAATGGGAAGAATCAGGATGCCGAATGGGCAAAGGTTGGAAAGTGCATGGAAGAATTCGGTACAGCTCCTATCCACATCAACGACAAAACATCCCTAAGCATTCACCAGTTACGTGCTGAAGCTCGCAGGATGCACAAGAAGCTCGGAGGTCTTGGCGTTATCGTCGTCGACTATCTTCAGAAGATGAAGATGACCAATCCGGAAAACATGAACCAGTCAGTTGGTGAGATTGCTACCGGTCTGAAGAACCTTGCAAAGGAATTGCGCTGCCCGGTTATCGCATTGTCTCAGCTGAGCCGTAAGTGCGAGGAGCGCGCGAATAAGCGGCCTCTTAACTCTGACCTGCGTGAGTCTGGCGTTATTGAGCAGGAAGCAGACGTTATTTTCATGGTCTACCGCGATGAGAAATACAACCCGCAAACAGAGCTTAAAGGCGTCACTGAAATCATCTGCACTAAATCACGCCACGCCCCGGGCGCAGAGAAAACCTATTACTTCAGCAACAAACACTCAGGTCTTGACCCATACGCATTCGTGCAAAACGAATTACGCAGTTATCAGGATGAATACGAGTGTTAGGAGATAATCCATGAACACAAGAGACAAAATACTCAACCACCTTGAAACAAACATTCCCACCTCAGCACCGCAATTCGCAAAACTCCTGGGATGCCAGAAATCACACATCAACCTGCTACTGCGTGACCTTATCGCAGACGGTCAGATTGAGATTGAGCGCATCAGTAAGAGCGTTAAGTACTACCGGTTAGCATCGCTTCATCATGAGCGCACAGAAGCTGTCATGCGCTATCTGGACGAGCACGAAACCGGAATGGCAGTTGAGATATCCACGGCAACAGGAATCGACAAGCGCCTCGTAACGAAGATGCTCAAACACCTTCATGAAAACGGCGAGCTTCATCGTGACTGGTGCCATAAGAACGCATGGGTATACAGCAAGAAGCCGGTGTTTAACTTCGGAGCAGCTAACCCACTGACTGCATTTATCAACCAGAGATTGAGAGAGGTGCGAAGTGTTTAAGCCAGGTCAGTTAGTACAGTCGATTAAGTATGGAGACCATTACTTGGTTATTAGCGCAGGACCAAACTATGCGAAGGCCAAGCCGCTAACGAAAAAACGATGGCCGTTACCAACAATGTTTGTTGAATATGACCGCTTTAGAGTTGTTGGTAACAACTACCAACCAAAACCTAACACCACAGCACGCTGATGGAGAGGAATGATGAGTACGAAAAAGTATTGGTTTCTGAATGCTCTCTGGCAACTGGCTATGTACGGAATGCTTCTGGCTTTTTACCAGTACGAGTCGTATGCATTCGACTATAGCTGGCACTACAGGGCAGAGCGTTTATGGATGGTTGGAGCGATTTCCGCGCTCTTTCATTCGGTTATGTATTACGTGTTTCTGGAAGGGATTAATTGCTTCCCGCGAAAACAAAGGTAATGGAGAGGAATATGGACGAATCAAGAAAGCATTTTCTGGAATGGCTCCCACCGTTTTGGAGCCGAGACACGTTCATTGATGATGATGGCGATGAACAGTTTGTTGATGAATTTGTTCAGGGTGCGTGGGCTGGATACCAGGTGGGTTTGCACATACTACAACAACAGCCAATTGCAGCATATCAGGACGCATACGGTAACGCGGTTAGCGCAGGAGACTTCGATGGCGGAGAGCATGAAATGCACGAGACAGCACATCAAGAAGGATGGACGCCACTTGTCCGCGCCGCTGGAATCAAAGTGAAGGAGTGAGTATGAGGCTAAAGCTACCTGGCTGGAACATCTCGATATCGTGGCAGCCGAAAGCCAAGTGGGGCTATTTCTCGTTCTGGCATGATGGCCCCATGAGAGCATTCTGGATAGGCCACATCGCAATAGAGTGGTGGTGGCGATGAAACAAACAATCTTCCTTCGAAGTAAGCAGCAACAGCAGTCAGCTATAAACGCCATCCTCGCATCACCTCTCGACAACGAACGACCCATCACCATTCGAATCTCTGAATACAAGCGCAACCTCGACCAGAATGCACGTTTTCACGCGATGTTGGGAGATATCGCTCGTCAGGTCACATGGTGCGGAAAGCAACTCAAGCCAGAGCAGTGGAAGGTATTGCTGATTAGCGGTCACGCGGTCGCTACGAAGCAGGAGGCTGAAGTCGTACCCGGGTTAGAGGGTGAGTACGTCAATATCCGCGAGAGCAGCGCAGAGATGAGTGTAGGACGAATGGCGAGCCTCATTGAGTATACGATGGCATGGGCAACAGGTCAGAGCGTCAAGTTTACTGACAGGAGGTACGATTGAAGCGAACGTATTTCTACCACCCGCCAATGACTACCGACGAAGCCAACCAACTAATCACTCTCTACCACTCCCGAAACGTACAAACAACCAAGCACCTTAGCGCGGACCCACGCCTGTGGATAGTCGGAGCCTTATTGCCAGAGTACGCCAGCGAGCCAAAGGGTAGGAGTCAATATCAGCAACGAATCTGGAGTTAGCTATGAGCGCAGAAGAAGACTACATCGAGCGTTTCTCTGACCTCATGGAAGATGCAGAAAGCGAAGGAGTCGACGGCATAAACATCATGATGAATTACCTGATGGCTTATGTGGAGGCTATGACAGAGGACGAAGAAGAGCAGGGAATTATCTGGCAGTTAGGCGACAAAGACCTGGTCATTTCCATTGAGCCAGCAGAACAAACAGCGAGGTTGCATTGATATGGATTATTCGAAACTAACTAAACATGAATTAGCAGACTTGCGAAATGCTATTGAGAGAGAGCAAAAGCGCAGAGAGGGTGAGCCGAAAGTAATCACATATCGCGTTACATCCTGCATGACAGACCATCGATACTTCAAAGACCTTAAGTGTGCGCTGGTATGCCTGAAAGAAACGGTTGATCTGGTAATCGAAAGCTCTCTGGAGGATGGGGGAGAGTACGTTAACAAATGCACTGGAATAGTTGGCGTCGTGTTTCGCGTAGAGGAAGTTTCTCAGTCTGATTTCGATGCGTGGGAAGAGGAAAAGCGTTACGACGACATTTGCTTTGCTGAAAGAGTGAGTAGCTTAAATGATTAGCCAATCAGAAGCCCAATCCTACGAGCAGCATAGCATACGCCGAACGTTGTGCGCAGGCTGCACGAAGGAGCTATCAGATGGCGAGGTTCATTGCTGTGAAAAATGCGCATCACTGGCAATAGCGTATCGCGACCCTAACGGATTTATGACGGAGGAAGATGATGAGTGATTTACGCGTAGGTGGTATGGCGATTATTGTTAATAGTCTGCTTAAGGAAAACATAGGGAGAACAGTAATCCTCAAAGAGTATCTAGGGTTGATTAGAGGATTTGTACAGAATGCCGAAAGGCCATCCTGGGTTGTTGAATCAGCAACGGAAGAGATGTTGAAAGGTATCCTCCCAGGAAAGCAAATAGTAAATACCATGACTTGCTCAGTTCCATCTGACTGGTTGATGCCAATCGATGGAGAAGACTTCTATCACGAAGATGAGCGGCAGAAGGAGTTGACCAATGGCTAAAGGCAAAACGCCGAAGCCTAAGACCTGCCCAATCTGCTCTACCGAATACATCCCTCGAAGTTCACTCCAGAAAGTCTGCCACAACTACAAATGCGCCATTGCGTTCAATAAGCAACGCGATGCGGAAGTTGCTGCGCGTGAACAACGCAAGCGTGACAAGGAAGCTCGTGCAAAGTGGCGAGAGCGTAAGGCAGAAGTTAAGCCGCTAAAGCACTGGGAAGACCTGACGCAGCGAGTAGTGAATGACTACATTCGCGAGAGAGACAGGTATTTGCCATGCATCAGCTGCGGAACGTGGACAACGGTACAGTGGGAAGCGGGGCATTTTAGGTCAAGAGGCAAGGCATCACACCTGAGGTATCACGAAGACAATATCCATGCGCAATGTCATCACTGCAATGTGCATCTGTCAGGAAACCAACAGCAGTACCGCATAAATCTCATAGCCAAAATCGGCGCTGAACGCGTTGAGGCGCTAGAAAGCAACAACATCCCTCACCGATACACCAGAGAAGAACTGGACGCCATCAGAAAGCGTTACAGGGCTTTGCTGCGCGAACTGGTCAGGGCGAGAAAGGAGGCAGCATGACAGACATAAGCAGAGAGGTCTGTGAAGAGTATCTGGACGCTCTGGTGACAGTGGAGTTATCCGTCCGATTCGCCCAGCTCGAAGACCGAAAGATTAACGCAACCATCCGCGCAACAGTAACCGAGTTACTCAAGCGCATCCGCGACAAAAAAATTCGCGCCATCTTCGCAGGTTTAGCCCGTCTGCCTTTTCCTGATGGAGCACTGAAGATGATGCGTCGCCAGTTAGACAGCTTAGTAGGAGAACCCGTATGTGCTCAGTGACAAGCATCGAGAAAGCAAAGTTCCAGCGTAAACATGATCAGCAAACAGAAATGGCTCTTATTGAGAAAGAATCAGAACTTGAGCGCAGTCTTGATTTTGTCCGGGAGCAATTGCGGGAAGTGCGTAATCGGCTTGGTACGAATAAGCCAGACCATGACCCGGAGGCGGCCTGATGCTAAGTCTTCTTTCAACTGTCATTCCTGACTCATGGAAATGGCGATCATGGCGCATGTGGGATATGAGAGATACATACTACCTACTCAGGAAGTACGCCAACGCCAAGGTCGCCTACCAGATTGTGAAAATCGAAATGAAGATATTCCTGCGACAAAAGAGGGGAAAGAAATGAACCTGGAAAACGCAGTCAAGTTTCACTTCGCGAAGTCTACGCAGATAAACGATACACCGCGTGCAACCTCCTCAGAGACGTTAACTGGCACTGACGTGATGGCAGCCATGGGTATGACACAAAGTCGCGCCTCGTTGGGTTACAGCGCGTTTTTAGGGAAAATGGAAATCAGCAGCAATGACCGTGAGAAAGCTATTGAACTGCTGACCCAATATGCACTTGAGCACTGCGATAAGGTTGCCGCCTTACGTAAGCTCGAAAATGATATTAAGCCAAAGGTAATGCAAGTGCTCGCAACATTCGCATTTGCTGACTATTCCCGCAGCGCTGCCAGCACCAGAACCTGTGACTGTTGTGAAGGCAAAAAGTTTATCGATGCTGAAGTAATGACGATGAAAAGCATCGGGCAGCCGTACCTGACTGAGCGTAAGGAAACTGTGAAGGTGCTGTGCCATAAGTGCAAAGGGAAGGGCGTACTGACCAATGCATGCCAGTGCAACGGCAAAGGCGTTGTGGTCGATAAAGAGAAAACTATTCTACATGGCGGCGTTCCTGCATATAAAACATGCGGACGCTGCAATGGACGAGGTTATGCTCGGCTGCTGCCTGATAGCGTTCGGCAGTATATCTGCGCCACCTTGATTGATGTGCCAGAAACCACATGGAGAAGGTCATATAAGGACTTCTTCGAAAGCCTGGTAGGTGAGTGCATTAAGCAGGAGGAATATGCAAACCAGATGTTGAGCAAAGTCACTCGTTAGTAAATATTTTCTACTAAATAGGAATTATCTAGAAAATCACACTTTACAAAGTGGCGATATTTGTTTAATCTGAAACCAATGATGGAGTAGTGCAGTCATTCAATAGCCCTGAGTTAATAGCTCGGGGCTTTTTGCGTTCATACCGATAGCAAAACACATCGTCATCGTGGCGGTGGTATCTTGCATGAGGTGGAAGAGTGGCGCTCCTTCCCGTCAGCTCCACGAAACGGAGCCCGCAACAGGTAAGAGCATTTGTTAGTAACAGGTTCATGACCTAATCTGCTAGCGCCGTCAGAGTGCTCTTTCCTGTGGTGAGATACCCAATGCTGGCATCACAAAGCAAATGCGTTGTACGGCGACATAAGCACGCTAGCACCACACCTAACCTGCTACCTCAGGCAATCGGTCGAAAGACGCCGGATAAACGTAACCGGCATGCTTTAATGCGGATGTACCATGCGTACATGCTGAGTACGATTGCGTCGAAATACGCATTCAGCACGACCTTTCTGAAAGCGCATCCCACCAAATGCCAGACAGACAATACCCTCACCTTATCCGCTGTGGTTACGGTGGTGTATGCGCTCCCAAAAAAGAAAACCCGCTCAATGGCGGGCTTCGTGAAGATGGGTGGCAAGAGACTGCGTCAACAGCCTCTTGCCTGATTTGCCCGTGCGTTTACTCACGAACAAACCACGACACCGAAAATGTATCCTGGATTTGTTCTGATCACCATCATCCCTAATCCTAATTTGAACAAATCCTCCTGATGTTCTGGAGGTTGGAATGAAAAATATGGCAGACAAAGTAACCACTGCCGCTGCTTACACCACATCTGGGGCAACCTTTCTGGCGGGGAGTATGTCATTAAATGAATGGCTGGCTCTCGGCGGTTTCGTTCTGGCAGTCTTTACGTTCGCCATAAATCTGCATTACCAACGAAAACGAGATCGCCGAGAAGAAAACGCTCTACGGATGCAGTACGGAGACCGGCGCAATGAGTCAAATAATCCCCCTGCTTAATTACGAAGAGGGTTATCGTGAGAAACCTTACATTGATACCGAAGGCTATCCGACAGTGGCTTGCGGTATCAAGATTGGCCCTAAGGGCGCTTCGTCAAGCAATTACACTTTCACCGTTCCGCGAGATGTTGGTGATGTTTGGCTTGAGTCATTCGTCAAAACCACAATCAGCAAGATGAACGCTAATCCTTCCATTGTTGCTGCAATGAAATCCTGTAACCAGGCTCGTCGAGACATCCTGATAAGCATGGCTTACCAGATGGGTGTTAACGGCCTGGCAGGATTCAAGAACACGCTCGCAATGGTAGCGGCAGGTAACTATGCAGGCGCAGCCAACGGAATGCTATCAAGCCTGTGGGCTAAGCAAACTCCTAATCGCGCCAAACGTCATGCCGAGGTGATGCGCACTGGTGAGATGACTGCATATGCGGGGCTGCTATGAAACTTCGACTCGTTGATGACTGGCGGCACTGGTGGAGATGGAATTCAACAAAGGTGATTCTGGCTCTTGGTGCTCTGCCAACTATCTGGTTTGAGCTTCCCCCGGAATGGAAAGCCGAAATCCCATCAAGCTGGATGCGAGTTGGTGCGATAGTCCTGATGGTTGTTGGGGTTCTGTCGAGGATGACTTTACAGAAGCCTCCAAAGGATAAGGGAGATGGGAAATGACCAACCTTATCGCATCAGGCTGGCAATATATCTTAGGCATTATCGGGATTATCGTTGCTGTACTGGCTGCATGGTTCAGCGGAAAGAGCAAAGGCACAACAGAAGCGAAAGCAAAGGCTGATGTTGAAGCTGCTAACCAAACCGTGAAGCAGTCGCAAGCTGCCACTGATAAGCAGGCCTCAATCATTAAGGTTGCAAAAGATGCAGACCAAACGAATCAGTCTCTTTCTGATGACGCTGCTCGTGACCGCATGCGCAGATCAAAGTACCACTCCGACGATTAAGTACATCAACGTTGATTCAGCCTGCACAGCATTCGGACCGATTATCACGCACGGCAAAGACCCTGAATTGATGGATGCAAGGACAGTGAAGGCGATCAACGCCCACAACGACAAGTGGGATTCATTATGCGAAAACGAGAGCGTGAAATAACGCTGCTCTATGGAATGTCACTCATACGTGATGACGTTCTCAACCATCCGCTACCAAAGCATTCAGCCAAAGACAGATTAATCACCTTCGTGCATTACACGTTTGCATTCGCATCTGTCATCACACTGGCAGCCTCATCAATCATCCTGATTATCTCGTTCATCCCCACTACGGGATAAAAACAAAAGGTGTTTCAGTGGAAATCAAAATAAATAACCTTCCAGGCTACGCAATCATGCGGCCTGAACATTCCATTTCTATGGAGATGGTTGAGGTGACGGTACCTGTTGCACTTAAGATTGAAAAATTAATTGCCGATTGGTGGTTTCCATTATTAGCGCCGCCAGCCTGGTTCGCATTTATCGTGTGGATTTATCAATACCTATAACGGAGCCAACAATGGCAGACATTACCCAAATGACAGATGCACAGAAACTGAAGCTCGAAGTCTACCGCCTGGTGATGAATGACTCAGCTGCTACCGAAAAGGCCATTGAGTTTATCGCCGGCAACGAGCTGAACTTTGAGCTGTTCAAAGATGCATATGCCAAGACAGCCAATGAGCCGACTGCGCTAGCTAAAACTGAAAAGGCGATTCGTGAAGCCAAAGAAGTACTCGACCTGTTCACCACTGGAGTCTGACATGCCACTGAAGAAAGGTAAGTCGAAGAAGGTTATCGGGCAGAGCATCGCTACCGAGATGAAAGCCGGCAAACCCAAAGACCAGGCTATCGCAATTGCCATGAACAAGGCTGGCAAAAAGAAACCTAAGAAAGGAGCTAAATGATGATCACCCAACCATGGCCTACATACTCAGATGCCAGTGGCGCATTTGTTCGCGGCTTACCAATCGAAACCCTGACACAGGCTGTGGATGGCTCAGCAGTAGCAACCTTTGACGGACCATATCCAGACCAGTATTTGTCTGCGCTATTCATGTCCACCTTCAAGCCGGTAGTTACAGGCTACGTATTCCAGAGTCAGTACGGTGAACTACTGTACATGAGTAAAACAGCTTTCGAAGCTCAATACACCGCAACCAGCACTCCTATTGCCTGGGGCTCAGTAACAGGCAAGCCATCAACATTCGCACCAACTATCGGTACAACAGCAACTACTGCTATGGCAGGTAACAAAGTGCCGACCTCAACAGAACGTGGTGGCGTGCTTCAGCAGGCGGCAATTACTGCACTCACTGATTCATCCGGCGGTACTTCAGGCGGTAACACCGTTCCGGTTGTTCCTGCAGCCACTGCAGCAACCACTGACACCTCTGCTGCATCACTGAAGTCTACCAATGCGGCCATCACCGCACTGAAAAATGACGTGGCAACTCTCGCAGCAAAACTGAATGCAATTAACGCTGCAATCAAAGCCGCAGGTAATACGGCGTAACCATTACAAAGCTCATCTGCGGGTGGGCTTGATAATGATTAACGAGGAAACAGATATGGCGACTGAAGAAGTGAAGTGCGGTCGACCATCAGATTACACGGAAGAATTAGCAGAAATCATCTGTCTCAGATTGGCGGAGGGTGAGTCTCTGCGCTCCGTGTGTCGTGATGAAGACATGCCATCAAAACAAGCTGTACTGCGCTGGCTGGCGCGCAATGAAGCATTTCGTGCCCAATACGTGCGAGCGAAGGAAGAAGGTGCAGAGGCAATTGCAGAAGAGCTATTCGATATTGCTGATGATGGCAGTAACGACTGGATGGAGAAGCTCGATAAAGATGGCGAAGCAGTAGGTTACCAACTCAACGGCGAGCATGTTCAGCGTTCTAAACTGCGCATTGATACGCGTAAGTGGTACCTGTCGAAAATCATGCCAAAGAAATACGGCGATCGCATTCAGCACGAGCAGAAAATCACTATCACCGACCTGTCAGATGAAGAGTTAGACCGCAAGTTAATGGAGCTCACCAATGCACAATCTCAGTCGGGAGCAGAAGATTGAGTTGGTAAAGCTACTGGAAGAAAAGAAGCGCAGAGAGTTCGTTTATCGCTACCGTGGTTACTATGACACCCGATACGAATGGCAGCGCAAGTTCATTGCGGCAACAGCAGAATATCGTCAGTGCGCTCTCATCGCTGCTAACCGAGTTGGCAAGACCGACACTGCGACATACATCGATGCGGTCCACCTTCTCGGTGAATATCCAGAAGGTTGGACAGGGCACCGATTCGACCATGCGCCGTTAATGTGGTGTCTTGGTTATTCGGGTGAGAAGTGCCGAGATCTGCTTCAGGCTGCAATCATTGGCAAGAAGGTAAACGGAGAGTTTACTGGCGGGCTAATTCCTCCGGACAGGATTGTCTCAACTGAGCCAATGACTGGCACGCCAAATGCCGTCCGCTCGGCATATATCCGCCACAGTAGCGGTGACCTGAGCAAAATACAGTTCTGGTCATACACTCAGGGGCAACATGCATTGATGGGTGATGACATCGACTGGTTCCATATCGATGAAGAGCCAGAAGACCCGACTATCTACCCGCAGGTATTAACACGTACAGCCACAGGTGACCGAGGAAATGGTGGTCGTGGAATTCTTACTTTCACTCCAGAAAACGGACGCACGGAGCTGGTAATCCAGTTGCTTGATACGCCTGCTGATTCTCAGTTCTGCATGAATGTCGGCTGGGATGATGCGCCTCATCTTACAGAAGAAACAAAGAAAAGCCTGCTTGAGTCATTCCCTCCGCACCAGAGAGATATGCGTACAAAAGGTATACCTATGCTTGGTCACGGTCGCATCTTCGATTTCAGCGAAGACATGATCACCTGCGAACCATTCCCGATACCTAAGCATTACATGGTCATCGATGGAATGGACTTCGGATGGGACCACCCGCAAAGCCGGGTGCAACTGGCAATCGATATGGACAGCGAAACCTTCTACGTAACTAAGGCGTGGAAGGCCAGCAAAACATCTCCGGCAGAAGCTTGGGGTGCAACTAAAGCATGGGCAAACAAAGTTCCTACTGCATGGCCTCAGGACGGGCTGCAAACAGAGAAGGGAAGCGGTCTACAGCAGCGTGAATATTACAAAGACGCTGGCTTTCTGATGCTTCCTGAGCCTGCTCAGTGGCCTGATGGTTCACGCTCAGTTGAGCCCGGACTATTCGAACTACACGACCTCATGAGCACCGGAAGGTTCAAGGTCTTTGCCGGACTGAGAGATTGGTTCGAAGAGTTTAACTTCTATCACCGAGACGATCGCGGTCGAATCGTAAAGACACGTGACGACCTTCTTGATGCAACACGATACGCCTACATGATGCGCCGATTTGCAAAACGCTATGGCGACATTGGCGTGCATAAAGAGAAAAAAGTACCGGCCCCAATTAAACCAGTCGCACGGAGAAGATAATGGCCGACAATGAACGACTCAATTCCATCCTGTGTAAGTTCGACGCAGACTGGATGGCGAGCGACGAAGCCAGAACCGAAGCGACAAACGACCTGTACTTTAGCCGGGTGTCGCAGTGGGATGACTGGTTATCAGATTACACAACCCTGCAATACCGTGGCCAGTTCGATGTAGTTCGCCCAGTTGTGCGTAAGCTCGTCGCAGAGATGCGCCGCAACCCTATCGACGTACTATTCAGGCCAAAGGATGGTGCAGACCCTAACAGTGCTGATGTACTGATGGGGATGTACCGGACAGACATGCGTCACAACACCGCGAAGATATCTGTGAACATTGCTGTTCGTGAACAGATTGAAGCAGGCGTGGGGGCGTGGCGTTTAATCACCGAGTACGAAGACCAGGACCCTACCAGCAATAATCAGGTTATCCGCCGAGTTCCGATTCATGAGGCATGCACCCACGTAGTCTGGGATAGCAATAGCAAGCAAATGGACAAGAGCGATGCGATGCATTGCACGGTCATCAATGCTATGAGCCGTGACGGGTGGAAAGCGTTTGCAGAGAAGAATGGATTCGATGAAGACGAAATTCCGTCATTTCAGAATCCGGACATGAACTGGTTGTTCCCGTGGCTGACCAGCGACGTTGTTTATGTTGGTGAATATTACGAGGTAGAAGAGAAGAAAGAGACCGTATTCATCTATCAGGACCCTCTGACAGGTGAGCCGGTAAGCTACTTCCAGCGCGACATTAAAGACGTTATTGATGAGCTTGCCGATAAAGGCATGGTCAAGGTAGCCGAGAAAAAAGTTAAGCGCCGTCGCGTATACAAATCAATCATCACCTGCACAACCATCCTGAAAAACCGTGAGCCTATCGCCGGAGAGCATATCCCAATCGTACCTGTGTACGGTGAGTGGTCGTTTGCTGGCGACAAAGAGGTTTATGAGGGTGTCGTTCGCCTGACGAAAGACGGTCAGCGTCTGCGCAACATGATCATGTCTTTCAATGCCGATATCGTTGCTCGCACACCGAAGAAGAAACCTATCTTCTGGCCTGAGCAGATTGAAGGCTACGAGTACATGTACGGTGGCAATGATGACTATCCGTACTATCTGCTCAACCGTACCGATGAGAACAATGGAGACCTTCCTGTACAGCCTATTTCGTACATGGAAAACCCAGAAGTTCCTCAGGCCAACGCATACATGCTCGAAGCGGCGACTAACTCAGTTAGCCAGGTCGCAACAATGGGCGTTGATGCAGAAGCTGCAAATGGGCAGGTGGCTTTCGATACCGTCAATCAACTGAACATGCGGGCAGACCTTGAGACATACGTGTTTCAGGACAACCTCGCTACCGCTATGCGTCGTGATGGAGAGATTTACCAGTCAATGGTGAATGACATCTATGACGTTCCTCGTCAGGTGATGATGACTCTTGAGGATGGTACTGAGAAGCAGGTCCAGTTGCTTACTCAGGCTGTCGACTACCAGACCGGCACGGTGGTGACACTTAACGACATCCGCGGTCGCTACGAGTGTTACACGGACACTGGGCCATCATTCCAGAGCATGAAGGAGCAGAACCGGGCGGAGATTCAGGAATTGCTCGCTAAGGTTCCTCCTGGCACTCCTGAGTGGCAGATGTTGTTGCTCCAGTATTTCACATTACTCGACGGCAAAGGCGTTGAGATGATGCGTGAGTACGCGAATAAGCAGCTTGTCATGATGGGCCTGAAGAAACCTGAGACACCTGAAGAGATGCAGATGGTTGCACAGGCTCAGCAGCAGCCTAAAGAACCTTCACCTGAACAAACTCAGGCTCAGGGTGTTCTGTTGCAGGGTCAGGCGGAGCTTCTCAAAGCTCAGAACCAGCAAATGCAGATTCAGGTTGATGCAGCAAAAGCGGAAGGACAGAACCAGCTCTATGCGGCTAAGGTCGCGGAGATATTCAACAATATGGACCTGGATAAGCAGTCTGCTTTCCGGGAATTCCTCAAACTCATGCAAAGTTACCAGCAGCAAAACAGTGACGATGCACGAGCCAACGCAGAACTACTTCTGAAAGGCGACAGTCAGCAGCACTCGCAGCGCATGGACTTAGCCAACATCCTGCAATCGCAGAGACAAAATCAACCTTCCGGCAGAGCAGCCGAGATTCCTCAATAAGAGAGAGTTATATGTACCAAGAAACCACCGAAATTCAGGAAACTGAAGGCTTAAACACGTCCGGCAATCAAGCAGCGGCATCTGCTGATGGCTCAGTTGTCGAGAATGCCAATGACAACGCAGGACATGATGAAGGCTTTGAGATCGTCCTGAAAGACGATGAGGCAAAACCAAAACAAGACCCGGCAACAAACGCACACTTCGCAGCTAAACGTCTTGAGCGTAAGCGTCAGCGCGAGCTTGAGCAAAAGATGGAGCAGGTGAAGCGTGGCGAGTTGCCGGAGCACATCCGGGTTAATCCTGAGTTACCGAAGCAGCCAGATCCAAATGATTACCTGTCAGACGACGCTCTCGTTAAATACAACTACGACAGCGCACTGGCTACGGCTGCATTTAACCGTGACCTTGCAGAGTGGAATCAGAAGTCACTCGATGCTCGCAGTAATGCAGTGGCAGAGCAGGGGCGTAAGACTCAGGAGTACACCCAGCAGTCAGCGCAATATGTCGAGGCGGCTCGTAGACACTACGACGCAGCAGAGAAGCTCAACATCCCTGATTATCAGGACAAAGAAGAAGCATTTGCACAACTTGTCCCTCCGCAAATTGTTTCCGACCTGATGGTGTTGTTCCCGGAGAAATCCGCCGTATTGATGTATCACCTGGGTTCTAACCCAGAAAAAACACGTCAAATTCTCCAGATGAACCAGCAGCAAGCGCTGATTGAGCTCGCCCTACTCTCAGAACGTTTATCTCTCAAACCTCGCGGTAAGCAGGTCTCTAGCGCTCCCCCTGTAGATGAGCCCATCACCGGCGAAGTAGTGGCTGCAAATGTAGCCGCTCTCAGGAAAAAGATGGAAGAAGCATCGAGCAAGGGTGACGTAGAGACCTACCGCAAGATTAAGAAACAATTACAAGGAATCCGATAATGGCTCTTAACGAAGGTCAAATGGTGACTCTGGCTATCGATGAAGTAATCGAAACCATCACCAGTCTCACCCCTATGGCTCAAAAGGCCGGCAAGTACACTCCACCTGCTGCAGAGATGCAGCGTTCAAGCAACACCATCTGGATGCCTGTTGAGCAGGAATCCCCAACTCAGGAAGGCTGGGACCTGACAGGCCAATCCACTGGAATTCTGGAGCTTAACGTTCCGGTAAGCCTCGGTGAGCCTGATAACGACTTCTTCCAGTTACGTGCTGACGATTTGCGAGATGAAACATCATATCGTCGTCGTATCAACGCTTCCGCCAAGAAACTGGCAAGCAACTGTGAAGTTAAAGTCGCTAACCTGGCCGCAGAAATGGGCTCTCTGGTTGTCACCAGTGATGATCCAATTGGCACTACTGCAGGCAGCGGCTGGGATTTCGTAGCTGATGCCGAAGAAATCATGTTCTCTCGCGAACTGAATCGCGACTCAGGCCTGTCTTACTTCTTCAACCCAAAAGACTATAAGGCAGCAGGTCACGACCTGATTAACCGCGACATGTTTGGCCGCATCCCTGAAGAGGCGTACAAAAACGGCACTATCCAGCGTCAGGTCGCTGGCTTTGATGACGTACTGCGCTCTCCTAAACTTCCAGTGCTGAATGCCTCAACTGCGACAGGCCTGACTGTTAGCGGCGCACAGAAATTCCAGCCTGTAGCGTGGGAACTGGATGCTGACGGTAACAAACGCAACGTGGATAACCGCTTGGCAACAGTAACCCTGTCCGCCACTACCGGCCTGAAGCGTGGCGACAAAATTAGCTTCACCGGCGTGAAGTTCCTGTCGCAGATGGCTAAAAACGTTCTGACCCACGACGCCACCTTCTCTGTGGTTCGCGTTATCGATGGTACTCACATCGAAATCACTCCTAAGCCTATTGCACTGGACGACACAGCGCTTTCACCAGAGCAGCGTGCATACGCCAACGTAAACACCTCGCTGGCAAATAGCATGGCGGTGAACGTTCTTAACACCGCCACTACGCGTACTAACGTGTTCTGGGCAGATGACTCAATCCGTATCGTGAGCCAGCCGATCCCGGCTAACCACGAACTGTTTGCTGGCATGAAAACCAAGTCATTCACCATCCCGGAAGTTGGCCTGAATGGCATCTTTGCTACTCAGGGTGATATCAGCACCCTGTCTGGCCTGTGCCGTATCGCGGTGTGGTATGGCGTTAACGCCACCCGCCCAGAGTCAATCGGTGTGGGTCTGGCTGACCAGGCGTAATTAAAAGGGGCTTCGGCCCCTTTCTTCCTTGGAGAAAAGCAATGTCTAACATGGTTTATCGCCACGGTGACAGCAAGAAATGGAGAGGCGTTGGTTACGACTATGAAATCGTGAGTGATGATGACCTTAAGGAATATCTCGATGCTGGCTGGTTTTCACATCCTGACGACCTTCTGAAAGAAGACGCAGAGCCAGAGAAGAAAGAACGCAAAAAGCCAGGTCGTAAACCTAAGGCGGCAACAGATGAATCTCACGACTAAAGGCGATCTAGTTCTCGCTGCGTTACGTAAGTTGGGCGTCGCCTCAAATGCCACGCTAACTGATGTCGAGCCTCAGTCCATGGAAGACGGCCTCAATGACCTCGAAATGATGATGTCGGAGTGGTTAGAAGGTGGCGAAGATACGCCAGGTATAGACGCTGGCTATATCTTCTCAGCTGATAATACACCTCCAAACCCAGGTGACGCCCACGGACTAGCAACAGGAAAGCTAAGCGCTGTTTTCCATAATCTCGCGATCCGAATTGCACCTGACTATGCGGTAGAACCAACTGCAAAAATCATCACTACAGCGAGATATGGGAAAGAGCGCCTTATAAAACTCTCTGCCATGTCACGCGCAAGCAGTGCCAAATGTAAGTCCGGTTATCCAAACCGCATGCCGGTAGGCAGCGGGAACAGACTTGCTACCTATAACGGCTGGAACTTCTACCGGCGCAAGGACCCATGTGATAACGGGAGCGAATGATGCCAGTACAGCAGCTTCCATTAATGAAAGGAGTCGGCAAAGACTTCAGGAACGCCGACTACATCGATTATCTGCCAGTTAACATGCTGGCAGTGCCAAAAGAAGTCCTGAATTCCAATGGCTATCTCCGCTCATTCCCGGGAATAGTAAAGACCGCTGATGTTGATGGAGCATCAATGGGGGCGATTTACAACGCAAATCAGGGCGCTGTGTATCGCGTAATGGGAAGGAAGTTATACCGTGGTGACTCGGTTGTTTCTGAGCTTGTTGCTGTCACTGGTCGTGTAAGCATGGCCTATAGCTACAACAGCCATGCTGTGGGCACAAACGGTATCTACACCTTGTTCAAATATAATGGGGAAGTTAAAACCCTCAACAACTGGCCTGTCGATTCTGGTTACATTCAGTATGACCTCGGTTATCTGCGAGACATGTGTCGAAACAGATCGCGTTACATCTGGGCGAAAGAAGGTACCGATTCATTCTTTATCAGCGACCTGGAGGATGAATCAAAGCCGGACAGATACAGCGCAGAGTACAGGGCAGAAAGCCAGCCTGATGGAATTATTGGCATCGATAACTGGCGCGATTATGTAGTTTGCTTCGGCACATCGACCATTGAGTATTTCGACCTGACAGGAAACGCGTCTGCACCAGGGGTGGCTCTTTACCAGACGCAGCCATCAATGATGGTTCAGAAAGGTATCGCGGGGACATACTGCAAAACAAAATTCGCAGACACCCATGCGTTTATCAGCAACCCGGCAACTGGCGCACCTTCTATCTACATCATCAACTCCGGCGCTGCAGTGAAGATAGCAACCTCGACAGTTGAGAAGATTCTTCAGTCACATACCAGTGATGAGTTAGCACAGGGTGTTATGGAGGCTATCAGGTTTGAAGGTCATGAATTGTTGCTCGTTCACCTCAACAGATGCGTTCTTGTCTACGATGCTGCAGTAACGACTGCAGGGCAGCAATGGTCGATTCTGAAAAGTGGCCTTGATGATGAAGTCTATAGCGCAATTGACCTTGTGTATGAAGGAAACAGAATCACCTGTGGAGATAAAACAAGACCTCTTAAAGGTCAGCTAAACACTGCCATTTCAAGTCAGTACGGAGAGCACCAGGAGCATCTTCTCTTTACTCCTCTTTTCAAAGCTGACAACGCGCGAGTTTTCGACTTTGAGCTTGAATCCAGTACCGGGGTAGAGCAGATAGCAGAGCGTATGTTTATATCCGCAACGACAGACGGAATCATGTACGGAAGAGAGCAGATGATTCCGTGGAACGCGCCGTTCAGGTATGACAAGCGAGCAATCTGGAAGCGTATAGGTCGTATTCGTAAAAACCTCGGCTTTAAAATCCGCATCGTTACGTCATCTCCTGTGACGCTAAGCGGTTGTCAGGTGAGGATAGAATAATGGCAGAACCACAGAAAGTTACTGTCACCCCTAACAGGCTTGACTCCTCTGCGTTACCTGAAGGCCTGACAAACGCATATTACCTCTACCTTATGCGTCAGTCGTCAAACATCCAGAACATCGCAAACGCCTCTAATAACGCCAATGACCTGGCTTATGAGGCAACAATTAAGAATAACGAGCAGGACACCACCCTTGCTCAGCACGAATCTGACATTAATCAGTTAACCATTGAAGTTGATGATCACGAATTACGGATAACAGCTAACTCAACAGCTATTTCTTCTCTTACGGTAAGAGTGACAAGTGCTGAGGGGCAAATATCCACAATTCAGACGAACCTGACCAGCCTGACGACCAGGGTTACTAACGCAGAATCTGCAATAACATCCCTACAGGCTGATTATGTTTCGAAGACAACCACTTCACCTCAATCTCTCGCATCAACTTTAAACGTAGCCACTTCATATTCTGTCAATGGAACAAAGGTCGTTGGAGCACGCGTAACTGGATGGACAACATCTACTGGAAGCCCAAGAAAGACAGGGTTCTTTGCAGACCAGACCTATACGGTAAGCGCAACCTATAGCCAGGCGGAAGTATCTAACATCGCAACCGGCCTGACTGAGGTGAGACAGGTAGCGAAAGCACTTGAAGATGCTATGCGAAGTCACGGATTAATAAACTAATGCAAATAAAGCTCATCGATAACCCAGTGAAGCTTGCAGAATTCCTTAATGACCCAGAAAACACAGGTAACATCGTAGATAGCGGAGACACATACTTCATCAAGCCTGATGCAGTTTATGTCGGCATCTACGAAGGCGTCATGCTTACTGGCGTGCATGAGGTCAGAAAATTCTGGCATAGCGTAGTGGAATGCCACGTTATCTATTCTCCTGGATTCCGTGGTGAATACGCACTGCAAGGTCATCGCTTATTCTGCAAATGGCTTCTCGAAAATTCCCCATTCCTTAACAGCATCACGATGGTGCCCGACACCACAAAATACGGTCGATCATTCATCGTCCTGCTTGGTGCTACGCGCATCGGTCACCTCGATGATGCCTATATAAGCAATGGAAAGTCTGTTGGGGTAACCCTCTATCAATTACCGCGCAAGAAATATGAGGAGCTAGTAAATGCTAATTTATCAGATTGCCCATAAGCACCTCAGCAAAGCTGTATATCAGAAGGGTGGTGATGGAGGTGCTGGCGCTCAGGCTGATGCAACGAAGAAGGGTGTGGAATTACAGCGCGAGATGTGGCAAACGAATATGCAGAATCTTGCGCCGTTCACGCCACTTGCACAGCAGTATGTATCTCAGCTGCAAAATCTGTCATCACTGCAAGGACAGGGGCAGGCACTAAATGACTACTACAACTCTCAGCAGTACAAAGACCTGGCTAACCAGGCTAGATATCAGTCTCTCACTGCAGCAGAGGCAACAGGTGGACTTGGTTCAACAGCAACAAGCAACCAATTAGCAACCATCGCCCCTACTTTAGGCCAAAGTTGGCTGTCAGGGCAGATGAATAACTATCAGAACCTGGCAAATATCGGCCTTGGTGCGCTAACCGGACAGGCAACCGCAGGGCAGAACTACGCTAACAACGTCGGTCAACTCTATCAACAGCAAGCCAATGCAGCAGCGGCTAATGCCAACCGGCCATCTACCGGGCAGAAGTTCCTTAGCGGTGCCGCCTCTGGTGCGGCGGTAGGTTCTGTTGCTGGCCCGTGGGGCGCTGCAATTGGCGGGGCTGTGGGTGGCCTTGGTTCATTACTTTTCTGAGGTGATAAATGGCTACATGGCAGCAAGGTAATTCAGGTAGTCTCCTGGCAAGCCTCGGCGGTAATAATGTTAATGCTCCGCAGGCCAGCGATGCGAATACTGCACTGGCATACATTCGGCAGAATAATGAAGATGAGCGCTCTGGTCGCAACAACATAGGGTTGCAGGCCTTGCAGGGAATAGGCTCTGTAATGGACATGTACAAGCAGCAGGAGAGTGCACAGCGCCAACAGGAATTCCAGAAAGCCTATGGACAAGCGTATGCATCAGGCGATCGCAATGCCATGCGACAACTTGCCGCGCAATATCCTGACCAGGTTGATGCTGTTCGCAATGGAATGAAGTTTGTCGATGAAGACCAGCGCAACACGGTTGGAAATCTTGCTGCAGCCGCTCGTCTCGCCGCTACCTCGCCAGAAGCTATGGGAGCGTGGCTTCAGAATAACGCAGCAGACCTGCAGAGAGTAGGGCTTGACCCGCGTGAAGTCGCGCAGACATACCAGCAGAACCCTCAGCAATTCGGTGAGTTTGTTGATCATCTTGGCATGGCTGCGCTTGGGCCCGTTGATTACTTTAATGCCCAGGACAAGATTGTCGGTCAGGCACTTAACCGCGACAAGCTAAACGAAACCATCCGCAGTAATCAGGCCGGTGAATCATTACAGCGCCGTGGGCAGGATATCACCGCACGCGGCCAGGACATCTCAGCCGCTACTGCTCGTCGCGGACAGGATATGGCTAACCAGCGAGCTAATGCATCTGGAAATGCAGGTTCAGATGGTAGAACAGTTCAGTTATCAGATGGGCGAACTGTACAGATTGTTGGAAAGCTTCACGGTGCCGGGCAGAATGCATTCTATGAAGGCGTAGACAACGCAGGGAACACCGTTCGCGTACCGGCAAGTTCTATTGCTGCACCGGCAACATCTGCAGCGTCGGCACAGAACTATGCAATGGCTAAAGATATAAATGCCATCCTTGAAGTGCCGAAAGAGCAATTAGACGATAAGCTCGGGTTTATGACTGGCATGACTGGTGGTAATGGATCACCTTCATGGGATGCTGAAGTCCGTAGTCGTCTTGGCGGAGGCGAGCAGCGTCAGCTATTCAATGCTACAAAGCGCATTCAGGGCAAGATGCAGAACCAGGGCATTGCAGCCGCAAGGGATATGGGCGCATCTGGCATCAACACCGTAGCGGAAGCGAAGATGTATTTTCAGGGCATGCCGCAGGTCGACTACTCAAGCCCGGAAGCAATGCAGCAATCACTACGTGACATTCAGCAGTACACCGACAACTACAACCAGCAGTACAGCGTAGACGTTGGTAATCGAAGTGAGCAGTCACAGCCTTCACGGCCAGCACAACAATCTCAGCAAACACAACCAGCGCAACAGCAACCGTCCGGAGGAGTGTATACCTCTAAATCAGGCATTCAATTTAAGGTGAAATGATGGAAGTTACAGCCAACGGCAAAACATTTACCTTCCCTGACGGAACAAGTACTGATGATATTGGTGCGGCAATTGATGAGTATTTTGCAGGTCAATCAATTGCATCGCAGCCTACAGAGCAAAGCCAACAATTATCACAACCGCAGGAATCATCACAGCAACAGGAGCAGGGTGGCTTCCTGTCAGACCTTGGCAATGCGGCAGCAGAAACAGGTCGTGGATTGCTTCAGGCTGGCGTTAACCTGGCAAACATCCCTGCATCAATGGCTGATGCCGTAGTTGGTGCTGGGGCATGGGCTGGCAATAAGCTTGGTTTAGGTGACGGAACATACCAACCAGCACCACGCGTAACCACCGAAGGACTGGCGCAGGATTTAGGGCTTCAACAGGGCGCGTTAACGCCACAGACAACAGAAGGTAAGATTTTCGCAGAAGCGTTGCCTTATCTCACACCTGTCGGCGCTGAGAGAATCGCCACTCAAGCACCAACTATTGCCGGAAGAGTAGTGCAGGGTGCATCACGCTTACTGGCAGAAAACGCCGTTGGTTCCATGGCTGCGAATAGTGAGCAAAATGACCCTTCTGCACTGGCGACAGACCTTGGCACTGGTGTTGTATTGGGTGGCGCAATTAATCAGCTAGGTCGCGTCGCAGGGGCTGCATATCGTGGCGTTAAAGGTGCTATTTCACCAGAGGCACAACAGGCGATCCGATTCGCTAACTCTGCTGATGTTCCGCTTCATACAACTGACGTTCTGCAGCCTAACTCACGTGTCGGCCGCATGGCGCAGACTACTGCTGAGAACATTCCTTTTGCTGGCACAAGCTCAATGCGGGCAGGCCAACAGGAGGCTCGCAGCCAACTGGTGAATGAGTATGCATCTCGCTTTGGTGAGTATGACCCATCCATCGTAATTGGCAGCCTCAAATCAAAAACGGCTGGAATAAAACAGGCGGCAGGAAATCGGCTTGAGCAGGTGCAAAATGCAATGACCGGGGTAAACATACAGCCTACGAGAGCACTGCAGCAAATTGACGATGAGATAGCCAACCTTCAGAAACTGGGCAAGGTCGCTGATACAGACACTATCAGCAAACTTCAGGCGTACAGGGATGAGCTTGCAGGAGGGAATGTAGACCTGCAGCAGTTAAGCAATCTCCGCAGCCAGTTCAGGCAGGATGTAAAAGGTGAGCGAGTTGTAATGCCCAATCGCTCTGATGCTGCCATTCAGCGCGTGTACCGAGCTATGACAGGTGACATTGATAGCTCCATCGGACAGAGCCTAGGGAATGACACTCTACGCAGATTTAAGCAAGCCAATGCGGTTTACGCAGATGAGGCCAGCAAGCTACAGAATACGCGACTGAAGAACGTTCTGATGAAAGGCGACCTGACACCAGAAGTTGTCAACAACATGCTTTTCAGCAAGAACAAATCTGAGGTGCAGAATCTATATAACTCTGTAGGCCAGATTGGTCGAGCTCAGATGCGTAACGGCATTATCGGTAAGGCTATGGAGAAATCAGGTGGCTCACCTGACCAGTTCCTTCGACAAGTTAACCTGATGTCTAACCAGACAGGAATTGCTTTCAAGGGGCGTGATGCTGCATATCTGAAAGGGCTGAAGAACTATCTTGAGTCAACGAAGAGGGCAGGTCAGGCTGGCGTTACAACTCCTACAGGTCAGCAGGCTATTCCATTCATCATGGGAATAGGGTCTGTGACAAACCCCGCTTTGTTGGGGGTTGGCGGTGGATATGGATTACTTGCAAGAATGTACGAGAGCGAACCTGCACGTAATGCAATGCTTCGCCTTGCTAATACTCCGCGAGGCTCTACAGCGTTTGAGAAGGCGCTGTCTGATGTAGAGCGAGTTGTTAACTCATTCGCTCAGGGCGCCAAATCAGAAGCCTTAAGCGAATAATAGCATTCCAACTACCAGGCCGAAGATTAAGAAAGCAAAGTTCAGTAAGTCACGTTCCATAAATCCTCCAATATTTTAACGATTATAACCACCCATAACGCAAAGTCGCGCAAGTTAACCCTTGCGCTGCTTTTACACGTCCGGAGTACATGAATGGCTGATGATATTCAGAATATTTTAGTAGGTATGCCAGTAACACCGTATACGTTAGCCAGTTCATTTAAGGCTATTGCTAACGGCACGGTATACATAGGAGCAAAGGACACAGACCCTACCGTACCTTCAAATCAAATTCAGGTTTATGTTGAAACCGAATCAGGAACAGTTATCCCTGTTTCCCAGCCACTGATCATCAATAGTGGGGGGTATCTTGTTTACAGCGGTCAAATCGCAAAGTTCGTTGTGTCCGACGAGTATTCCATGGCCGTGTACGATGCCGTTGGTGTTCAGCAGCACTATTTTGCTGACGTACTGAAATACAATCCAAACACCCTGCGTGATGAGCTGGCGCAGGACGATGGCATGAAGTTAATCGGGCAGAAGGTAAACTACGGAATCCCCGCAGGCTCATCACTTACTCAGGGGGTGATGTGGTTATTTGACAAGATAAAAGGATATCTGCGAGTTGGTGGCTCCGACCTTGAGCCTCTTGATGATGAGAAGAACTACTGGCGAGGGCTTCCATCGAGAAACTCGTGGGGCGACCCCGCCATGATAGGCGATTATTCTGTGTCATTTAACAGAAACGGCGCGTCATTCGCGGTATACACCACAACTTTCGGGCATGACTGCGTTGCGTATGGCGTGGCATCTCTTGCTGGCGGTGCGGGGTGTGCAACAGGTAACCCCGATGATATTACGTCGCCAAATGGTGAGGGTTACTGCTCCCTTGCCTTTGGTAAAAACGTTATTGCACTTGGAGCCAAGTCTGCAGCGTTTTGTGAGGAAGTAGAGGCAAAATCTCGCGCCTCATTTGCAGCAGGGTACTTTACCCAGGCCCGGGCAGGATTCACGTCTGACCCGGGCGGCGTAGCCAGTGATGGTGTAGGCGCCACTGCATTGGGATATACAACGAGAGCGGCCGGAGATGGGGCGTTCGCAGTTGGTCGAGATATCCAATCATACGGAGGCGCTGTCGCAATTGGATCAGGAATAAACCCTGGCAGTCCTGCAGTAAATTCAAACGCAAAATCTGTAGCATTCTTTAGCAATTCAAAGATTCCAGGGATAACCATAACACCTGCCGCAGGCGGGGTAAATGACCTGCCGTTTGTGGGTGTTCATACTCTATTCCCAAAAGAACCATTAGATGTTCTGATGCCTTCCGGCACTAATGCTGCATTTCGCATAGACGGAATAGGGAACGCAAAAATAAAACTTCAAGGAACCTCTAATACTGGAGTAGCACTTGATATTGCCTCCATTGAATGGAATAGCTCAAACGGAGGGAGTGCTGTAGGAACCTTGAAGATCAACATGAACAACGGAGCGCAGAGTATTGAATTATTAGCTGATGGAATGGTGACTCTGAAAAATGTTAAAACACTGGCTGAAATATCCGGTGCCCCTGCGGGCACCATCTATAAAGATGCGTCAAACTTCCTGAAAATTGTCGTTTAAGTGAAGTCATCGCCAAGGAAGGCAGTAAGCAATGCTTCCGCAATAACTCTATGGCCGAAATCGTTAGGGTGATTCGCCCCGTTACCCGTGATTGAATAAAAGTTTTTCCTTTTCAATATCTGCGTCCATACATCAGTAATATCAATAAATGTTACGTGCTGATATTTATGCGAGAGCTTTGATAGTGCTTCACTATAAAGTGGGAAGTATTCTTTGTTAGGAGTATTCCACTCCGGGTTAGGGAGGGTTGACGAAAGCAAAATAATGCGAGATTTTGGATTTTTGCTTCGTATGTTTGCAATGAGAGCGTCAATGTTGAAAGCGTAATCTTTAGGTGGGAGGCTGTTAGAATCATTCATCCCGAACGACAGCACATATACATCAGAGTCCATCTTGGTAAGTCTGCCGTCAGTGTTATAGTAAGCATTGTCTGATGACCAGCCAGGCACTGCTGCATTGTATGAGTGATATTTACCTACTTTAATCATTGTCATGTATGCAGCGACTAATCCAACAAATGGCGGCTGATGAGGTTCTGCATAAATATCACTGGCATTGGAGCCGTAAGTTATGCTGTCTCCATAAAATGTCACTCTCATGTCTTTCAATTTTTTAATATAACTTCTTAGGTCATCCACATTTCCATCTAAACGCAAAGATAGCTTGTCAGATTTCTTATACGAAAATGCTACCTGATAATCCATGTACTCCGGGGTAACCTTAATGTTAAAGTCACTCTTTGCTTCTGGATTTGAAAAACCATCAGGAGACATTTTTATTTTTGAGTCTTTGCTAAAGTAAACAGATGTCCCTTTCAGATGGTAATCTGAGCCTTTATGGTATTCATCGCCATTTCTTTGGTTAAACGCGATGGTGTTTCCTGATGGGTTAAATAATAAACTCCCACTAACCTGTCTTGACGCATAAACACTGTCAGCAAATACATAATCACCACCGAAAAAAGATGGTCTAACATTAAATTTGCTAACGATTACATAGCTGCATAGTGCGTTACGGCAAGTCGTGTAGCCTTCAGGGGCTTCAGGTAAGGCGGATTGAGTGAAAGTGGAGTACACCAACAGCAATGACGTAACTGCAAGCGTGGCCGGTGTAAATTGCATTCGCGATCTGTAAGTGGTCATCAATTTTGCGCCTGATAAAAATTCCAGCCATTTTAACAGTTAAGAGGAATCTGATCATTCTGTTTGCAAAAAGCGACTTGATCGACATCACCGATCGATAATACTGTATGCATATACAGTAACTATCGGAGGTGGGTTATGGGATTCCCGAGTCCAGCACAAGATTATGTCGAGCAGCGCATATCTCTAGACCAGCGCATCATCACCAGACCTGCGGCGACGTACTTCATGCGAGCAGGCGCGACGCACTACCGTGAAGGCATCCTCAGTGGAGCGCTACTCGTCGTTGATGCATCTCTGAGTCCGTGTGATGGTTCATTGCTGGTTTGCAGAATGGAAGGTGATCTGAGGATAAAGCGATACCGAAAATCACCAAAACCTCACCTGGAGGATTTGCAGACGGGAAGGCGTGAAGAGATACCAGCTCACGATGAAGGGGATGGCCCGGATGCGATATTCGGGGTGATCACCTACATCATCAACGATGCGCGCTCTGGTGAGTTTGATGATTGCCCGGTGATGTGAGACAGAAATGGGACACACAAAGCTTTGCATCGGTTTGCAAGGCTTTGCATGTTTTTCGAAGATGGGACGTGTGAGCGCAGTGTTGGCAGGGTATGTTATTGAGTTAAAAGGTAGTTCTTATAATTCGTAATGCGAAGGTCGTAGGTTCGACTCCTATTATCGCACCATTTCTTCCTCATAAGCCCATAAATACTCTAATTTATAAAGCTTTCTATTCACAGCTAGCGGCAGTGTTTTCAGATAAAAGTGAGACATAAGCGGAAACGCTAAGTATCCTGTTACTGGGTGAGTCTGGCGTTTTACTCGGAGCGGTAGAAATGACTGGTGCAACAGCATTATGTATTGCTCGTAAATTGACTGGACTAATGGAGGCGGGATGTGATGTTGTTGGAACTCAAATCCTTACCCGGCGTTGGAAAAACGGTGGACGTATTTTTTGGGTTTCTTGATGACCGTGCCTCGGCTTGCCCTTGAATAGCAATAAGCGTCGCGGCATAAGCAACTTAAGCCTCGTCCTCACTCTGTAATACACTGCGCAGGATTCGGCTCGATTCCAGTATCGGCAGATCTTCCATTAATAACGTCGATCGCGATGGCAATTTATTAAACAAGCGCTCCGTTTGCGAGGCGAGATAGGCCACCAGAGGATGTGCGTCAGGGTCGCCTGAAATCAACTCCACGTTGTATTGCGTGACCGTGCCTTCACCAAAGACCCCCGAGCAGTAGTTGGTCCCGCCCATGTATCTAAAGTCTTCAATAAAAAAGCTGAACATACGCATTATTTTGTGAACATCGCGTTGGTCAGTACGGTTGTCCGCTACCCGAAACAGTATGGTATTACCTTCAATATCATATTGATAACGAAGGCGATGCTGCTTAAACAACAAGATAAGCAGTAAACGATTTATCCTGCTGAACTGTTCCGTCACCGTGACAACGTTGCTAATCATAGTATCTGACCGCTTTTTCATTTTCGCGTGGCGGTGCGCCGCGCTTTTGCCGGGCCGAAGCTGTGGCTTTTCGATTCCCTGAAGGAGCTGAGCATTAATGACCCCATGCTCAATAACGTAATGAATATGCTTAATGGCGGGCTCCAGCGCCTCAATGGAAAACAGCTCGGTATAGCCGTCGCCGGCATCAATGCCCGTTTGATATTTGGCCAAAAGAAAATGCAGCATTTTTTCCAGCTTAAAGACCTCGGACTGCGGCAAGGCAATGCGATATGAATGGGCATAATCCACATCGCCCCAGACCCGTTTTAGCGACTGAATGCGGTTATAGATGTTGTTAGCTTTACCCACTTTCATCATTTTTTGTGCCGGGAAAAGCAATAAATAGAGAAAAGAAGGGGTGTCCATAAAGCGCCTGTGATTGTGGTAACGGAAAAAGCAATGATAGAAGTTTTTTCATGTTAGGCGTAGCGCATCGTTCACAATGCTAGCGCTTCCTGCTTAAGGCGGTATAGCCCCTTCAGGCTATACCGCCACTCCCTCCTATCGTGCAATTAACGCAAACACGCCCCAGCCAATATATTCCCTTGTATAAGCCACATGGCGCTTAGGCGCTACCGTCAGCTCCGCGCGAACCTCCTGTGCAAAATCATCGTCGGGGTTTTGCTCCAGCCAGCGGCGCATTGTCATCCATTTCGCGGCTTCATATCTGTCCCAGCCTTCCTGGTCTGCCAGCACCATTTCGACCAGGTCATAGCCCTGGCGATCGTAAGACGCGACAAGGTCGGGCAGGGTGAGAAAGTCTGCAGTGGAGGAGACGCCGCAAGCCCGAGCCGTCTCCTCCGTTGCGGGAACCTGTCGCCAGTAAGGTTCACCGATGAGCATGATTCCCCCGGGCCTAAGGCTTTGTGCCAGCAGGTCCATCGTCCCGGCAACGCCGCCCGCAATCCACGTGGCGCCAACGCAGGCCGCCACGTCGCATTGCTCATCCGCGACGTAGCCTGCCGCGTCGTTATGCATAAAATGGACCCGTTCGCTGACGCCGAGCGCCTCTGCGCGCCGCTTTGCCTGCGCGGTAAAGAGCGGGCTCATGTCGATGCCGGTACCGGTAATCCCGTGATCGCGTGCCCAGGTGCAGAGCATCTCTCCCGAACCGCTGCCGAGATCGAGAAGGCGTGCGCCTGGCTTCATACGTAACACGCGCCCCAGCGTTGCGTACTTTTCTGGCGTGAAGGGGTTATGAATGCGATGTTCGCTTTCGCTAATGGTAAAAATACGTGGGATATCCATTATCCTCTCCTTAACGATTATCAGGCTGGGCACGGACGTTGTTCAGCCCGGTAGTATTGATGCGGTAGGGCTGACCGTTAACGGATTTGATCAGCTTTTTGGTTTTAAGCTTTTTGAAGACGGCGAGCGTGCAGTCGCTGAGCAGCAGACCTTCGCGGCTATAGCATTCAACGGCGGTGACGCGGCCGGACGTATCGCGGACGTGCACAATACGGCCACCTTTGGCGAGAACGTGTAAGGTACGCTGTTCCTGACGGGATAAATTCATACTGGAAAACCTGTTTAATCATCATGTGCAAAACGTGCAAACACACAGCGGTGTCCGCATTCGATTTCGGCGCATTGATAATCAGTCCGGCCTGAAAAGGTCGGGGAGCTGATTATCGGATGATTACATTCTCCAGCATCAAAGCCTCGGATTGAGTTGAAAGGTATTTACGGGGTGAATGATAACATCGGGTCACTGTATGTGTATACCCAGGGCTGAAAAGTGTGATCCCGGTAGGATCACACGGTACCGTTTTTTATATTTTTATCGATTTCAGCCTGGGGCTTTCCGAACAGATAGCCCTGCACGAGATCGCAGCCCAGCGCCTGAAGCCGTTCAAGCTGCGCTTCGGTTTCCACACCTTCTGCAATGACCCGCATATTGAGGCTCTTCGCCATGCCGGTAATCAGTTTAACGATATTAAGCGCGTCGTCTTGGGTGGATATCGGATTCACAAAGGATTTATCAATTTTAATTTTATCAAAATTGAGTTCACTCAGCCTTGATAGCGAGGAATAACCCGTTCCGAAATCATCAATGGAGATCTTTACCCCCAGCGATCTGAGCTTTTTAAGAATAGTGAGCGGCGTGTTGCTGTCACTGAAGAGCGAAGACTCCGTAACTTCCAGCTCAAGACGGCTGGCCGGCAGGCCTGTCTCTTTCAGGATGGACTGAACCATCGCAGTAAAGGATTTAGTGCCCAGCTGAACGGGTGAGACGTTTACCGAGATTCTGGCCGGAACCGTCCAGGAAGCCGCCTCCCGGCAGGCAAGTTCCAGCACATTTTTGCCGATCTCATTGATCATCCCTGTTTTTTCAGCAACAGAGATAAAGTAATCAGGAGACAATATCCCCTTCACCGGGTGTATCCAGCGAATAAGCGCTTCATAGCCGTAAATTTCATTGCTGAAGGAATCGACAATAGGCTGGTAATAAACAACGAATTCATGGTTGTCGATCGCGAGAGCCATATCATGCTCAAGGGTTCTGCTTTCCTGCAGCTTTTGCAGCATCCACTGACGAAAGACTTTTATCTGCTGGGAGCCCTCTTTTTTGGCTTCGTAGAGGGCCAGATCGGCAAATTTATAGAGATAATCAGAGCGCCGCTCATTATCAGATAAAACGATACCGACACAGGTGGCAATTTTTATCAGCTGGTTATTGATCGTATAGGGCAGACTGATGTGAGCGCTGATCTCTTTGGCACGCGACACCGCCGCGCTCTCGGTCAGGCCGCTGGAGAGAAGTGCAAACTCGTCACCGCCCAGGCGGTAAAACGTATCCGTCGCGTTGCTCATTGAGGTAAGCCGTCGGGATACCTGATTCAACAGTAAATCGCCGGCGTCATGGCCATAGGTATCGTTAACCTCTTTGAAGCGGTCTAAATCAAATAACATCACCGTCACAGGGATGTGGTCTTTATCCGCCTGAAGGGTAATTTTATTAAGGTCGTCCCAGAAGAATAGACGGTTTTTCATTCCGGTGAGGGAGTCATGATACACATCGTATTCCAGCTTCGAATTCTGGATTTGCAGCGTCTCTTTTGACCGCTGAAGTTCGTCAGCGAGGGTTTTAACCTGCATGTGGGCTTTAAGAATATTTTTATTCTGGTAGATCATTAAGAACCCCAGAATAAAGCTTAATATCACCAGGAGTAACGAAAGTGCGGAATAGATATAATAAAGAATCTGTATTTTATGGTTAGATTCATTAATCGTGTTAATATCTTTTGTTAAGGCGGTCGAAGAGAGTTGACTGAGCGGCGCGTCGAGCTGGTGCATATATGCCAGGTACGTTTTTAACTCTGCATGGCTCATTTTTTCCAGGTTGCTGTCCAGATAAGCCAGTATTTCTTTCAGACGTGCAGCGATCTCTTGATGCGTTTTATCGCTCTCAATATAGCGGCCTAAATCTCCCCCGTTCAGTAACTCGCCCTGGCTAAGCATTATTTCGAGACGCATGCGGGCCTGGTCTATCGTAACGTCATCGGTATCGGTTGCGTAAAGACCAAGCCATGATTCAAATCGGTAATACTCAGATACCAGTTGAGCCACGGACCAGGACTCAGTGTAGTGAGTCAGTTTTTGCAGCTCTTGCTGACGATCGTAAACAAGAAATGCAATATATCCCGTCGTGATAAAAAGAGAAAAAATGATACCAACCAGTATCCTGTTCATTATGTTCTCCTGAACTACTATTCAATCTTCATTTTGCTAACCTGCCATGCTGAACGCGAGTAATAAATTTGATTATTCAACTCAGGAAGACTGTCATAAGGGTATACAATGAATGATGGACCTTTATCGCGGATACGCATATATTCGCCATTAATTTTTAAGGCAAGAATCGCGTTATATTTTTTAAAATCGCTGAGAGGAATAGCGGTAGCGTAATCATTAAGGGCAATAACATTAACGACAGAACCCTTTGCGCCAACATAATCCATGAGTTTGTTCATTGGAACACCCTCAAACTTCGTTCGGCCCGTATACCAGGGAGACGTCGTCTCGAAACTCACCATCCCGAGTTTTTCAAGGCTTGCGAGATCAAACACTGCTTTTCCATCTTCGTTAGTATTTTCTATATTTCCGTAAATCGTCAAAATAGGTTTTCCCGTGGGTTTCGGCAGTTCACCCGCCCAGGCTAAACTCTGAACCAGACAGCATACCAGCATTAGGATTAATCGCATTATGGCCTCCACTTTTGCACAGAAGTATATGAATTATAATTTAGTTATCACAGTAGTTTATGTATTTTATTGAGTCGCTATTACTTCTGTACTCTCATGATGGTTAAGTGCAATTAAATCAATGAGTTATGTGGTTCTGTAAGAGTGATTTGCATCACATGCAACGCCTCTTTTTTTTGAGGCACGCTACACTTACTTGAATAAACTCTCTTACGTTTAAAAAACGATCGTTTTAATTGAGCGTTATTTCCTCACCTCGAAGAATGTACCTGTGATGGACAGGTAAAAAAAACGCCACCCAATGGGCGGCGTCGTCATATTTAGCGGTTGTCCAGCGTAGTGCACCGTTACTTTTTCGTGCCCGGTGAAGCACTGAGCGGCAAACGCCATAGCTCGTAGCGTTCATGACCGGGCTTGACCGCGCCAGCAAAGTGGTCATTAAGGCTGCTTGAGGTGAAGATCAGGTCACCATCCGGACGAATAGCCGGCGTGTCTGGCCAGCGTACGGCTTCATTTACAGCAATAAGCGACATTGTCCGGGTCTTCGGATCATACCGGACAATGCCGTTGCGGGTGACGTCCGTAATATAGAGGTTGCCCTTTGCATCGGTCACCAGACCGTCCGTGTTACCTCCCACCGTACCCAGATTCTGAATTTGCCCGGCAATCTGCGCATCGGTTGAGCCCTGCTGCTTCAGAACGGCAGTCGGGAGCGCGTACGCATGTGTTCCCGTTGTTACCGTCCAGTACAATGTCTCTGCATCGGGAGAAAGCGCAATCCCGTTGATGCCAATCAGCAGCGGTTTACCCGGCCACACTTCCGCACCGTGGGAGACGACTTTTACGCCGGGTTCAATCTGCAGGGCAGGGTGGCGATCCAGCACGCGTCGGGCTGTACCGGTGGTGAAATCCACAACGATCAGACCAACGCGGTTTTCAGGCGCACTTCGCGATCCGCTGTCGGATACGTATGCGATACGACGATCCTCATCGACAACGACATCATTGAGGAAGCTCGCCTTACGGTCAGCCACGCCGTCCAGGGGGATCCGTTTTACCGTGCGGCCCGAGTCGAGATCCAGCACGACCAGTTTCTGCGAGCCAGCGGGGGATTCCGCTTCTCCCGCGACGAACCCCATATCCAGCGCCCATAACCAGCCGTTCTTACGATCAACATAAAAGCCGAGCACGTTGCGCAGGTTCCGGTCGGGAGCAGAATCTACCGCATTACCCTGGCGGGACGGAAATGCCGTCAGGCGCGCGGGGCCCGACTGCGTGCGGGTGTCCAGAATGCTTAACGTGGCGGGCGCACTGGCCGAAACCAGTCTCGGCGTGCTGACAAAGGCTCGGCCCTTTGCATCAAAGTGAATACCGGCGACAGGGGCATTAACCGACCCGGAAAAAAGCGTCGGCTGCCCGTTCTCTGGTGAATCCCAGCTTACGCCTGAATAACTGCGCCAGCGTTCAAGAGGCAGCTGATTTGCCGCGCTGGCGCAGCTTGCGAAAGAGAACAATGCCGCCATCGCAATGGCGGAGAAAGTACGGGTAGATTGGGACATACATGCTCCGGTGAAGAGAGTAAGAAGCGGCGTCTTAATCCGGTATCAAAGAATGGAGCGGAACGTGCCGCCCTCGACGCGTACCGCAGCTCCGTTAGAGGCTGCGCCGAGTGGGCTTGCCAGCAGCGCGACCATAGCGGCTATCTCGTCAGCCTCGATCATTCGCGCGATCAGCGAGCTGGGGCGGTAGGTCTGGAAGAAATGCGCTTCGATCTCCTGGTCTGTCATGCCCGGTTTGGGGGCGGTCTGGCGCAGGTAGTCGATGATGCCGTCAGAGCGGGTTGCGGAAGGCAGTACGCTGTTGACCGTCACGCCTGTGCCCTTTGTCAGCTCGGCCATTCCTCGCGATACGGCCAGTTGAGCCGATTTGCTGACGCCGTAATGCACCATGTCAGGCGGCGTGAAAGCCCCCACTTCGCTGGACATAAAAATCACCCGGCCCCAGTTGCGGGCAAGCATGCGTGGGAAGTAATGGCGGGAAAGACGCACCCCGGACATCACGTTAATTTCGAACATACGCAGCCACTCTTCGTCGGTTATGTCGGCGAAGGCTCTGGCTTCATAAAAGCCCAGGTTGTTGATAAGGATATCGGTATCCGGGCAGGCCTTGAACAGCGCTTCTGTACCCTCAGCGCTCGCCAGATCGGCGACAACGGCGGATACCTGCGCCTGGGGAGCCGCGTGGGTTATTTTCGATACTGCATTTTGTAATTTTTCCCGATCGCGTCCGGTAATCGTAACGGCAACGCCTTCGCGCGCCAGCGTGCTGGCGATAGCCAGCCCAATTCCTGCGGTAGCTCCAGTGACAAGTGCGGTCTTACCAGTGAGTTGAAGATCCATAATTTTTGCCTTTTGGTGATGAGTGCGGTCACTTTACTCATCGCCCAATCGGAGATAAATTAGCGAAATTGAAAAACATTTGTTCCTGAAAGAGCAAAATGAGCAGAAAATTCGATTATCTCGGCGATGTTGAAGTCTTCATTACTGTCGTTGAACATGGCTCATTTACCGCGGCTGCGGTTGCCCTTTCAACCACCCCCTCAGTCCTGAGCCGCGCGGTATCCCGCCTTGAAGTGCGTCTTGGACGACAGCTATTACAGCGCACCACACGCCGCGTGGGGCTAACGGAAGCCGGACGGATTTATCTTGAGCAGGCGCGTTCTGCTTTTTCCCTGCTTGATGAGGCCGAACGCGATGGCCGGGGGCAGGGGGGCGATCTGACCGGCCGGGTACGGATCAGCGTCCCGACCACGTTCGGACACTATTGCCTGCCGCCCTTGCTGGCTCGCTTTTCCCGGCACTATCCGCGCGTTAAGGTGGAGCTGAACATCACCAATCGCAACGTAGATCTGATCGCCGAAGGATTCGATCTGGCTATTCGTCTGGGTCAAATGCCTGACAGTGGATTCGTCGCGCGTAAACTTCAGGATGCGGCACTGCTTTTGGTCGCCTCGCCCGCTTACCTTCAGCGGATGGGAATGCCGCAAACGCTGGATGAACTGCAGCAGCATATGTGTCTGCCTTTTATCATGCCGCGTACGGGCCGCATTGCCCCCTGGGTATTTCGCATGGGCGAACGCGATGTGGACTGGCTGCCGGCTTCCACCATCGAAACGTCAGATGATGTTCTTGGCGTGGTATCGCTGGCTGAATGCGGGATGGGGATCTGTCAGAGCTATGAATTTATCGTTCGTGAGCGGATACAGCGCGGCCAACTCGTTGAGGTGCTCCCGCAACTTCGCGGACGTTCGCGGCCTTTCTCGCTGATTTATGCGCCACACCGACGTCAGTCGGCAGCCACCCGGGCCATGATCGATCTTCTGACCACGGAACCATGACGCGGGTGTCTCCGTCATGAAAAAAGCGTCTTATTCTTAACCCGCCTCCAGCATCCCAAAACTCACAATTCGCGAGCGTCCCAACTCTTTCGCCCGGTACAGGGCCACGTCCGCGGCGCGCAGCAGGTTGTCACTCTCGGCATGCTCTGGATAGCTGGCGATACCAATCGACACATCCACCGGACCAATCTCAGTCAGCCCGTAGCGAAGCGACAGACCATGCACGCCGTTGTAAATCTTCTGCGCGCAGGCGTGCGCCTCTGCTTCACCGGCACCGGGAAGCAGAACCAGAAACTCCTCGCCCCCGTAGCGGAACGCCAGCCCGCCGTCGTGCGCGGCCCGCTGAACAATCGTCGCCACGTTTTTGATTACCCCATCGCCGGCCTCGTGGCCAAAGCGGTCGTTAATGCTCTTAAAGTGATCGATATCGATCATCATGCAGCTTAACGGCTCGCCGTTGCGCACGGCCTGCGTCATTTGCGTATGCAGGGTGTCTTCCAAATGATGACGATTACGCAGGCCGGTAAGCGGGTCAAACAAGGCTTTTTCCAGCAGCGCGTCGCGCAGGCGCTGATTCGCCAGCGCCAGTCCGAGCGCCTCGGCCATCAGTTCCAGATACGCGCGTGCAGGGGCATTTTCCGGTGTGATGTTCTGGAACGAGAGCAACCCAATGGCCTCGCCCTGGGCGATAAGCGGTACGCACAGCGCGCTTTCCGCCTGTGACGCCGGGAGATGATAGCAGGCGACATCCGGCTCACCGTTAACCGGCGGGTGGCTCTGACCGCGACGCACGGCCCAGCACGCATCGGGGTGGAACGTGGTCTCATCATCTGCCGGTGAAAGCCACTGGGCGACGCAGCGCATTTGCCACGGATCGCGGTCAAAAACGTAGAGCCGGCCCGCTATCCCCGGCGCGATATTGGGCGCAAACTGCTCCGCCACGTTAATCACGTCTTTAAAATTTTCACACCCCTGCAGCCGCTGCGTCATGCGCGCCAGCAGCTCGCGGATGGCCCAGTCGGCATCGCGCTCTTTTTCCAGGCGCTGCCGCGCAAGGCCATTTTCGCGGAAGATGCGGATGGCCTGAGCCATATCGCCTATCTCATCAACCTGGGTGAAATTAGGAGGTTCGACGGCATAATCCTGTGATGCCAGACGATGGACCACGTCGCTCAGGCGTACTACCGGACGCAGCACGCGGCGCTTGAGGATAAAGCCCATCACAAACAGGAAGAGCACGGCGGTCAGTCCGACCATCACCTCAGAAGCGGTACGAAGCGCTTTTGACGTTCTGGTGGCTGCCTGCACGTCGGCAATAATGCGTTTGTCCAGCAGCATGCGAAAGCGGTCGATGTTACTCTGCGCCCGCTCTAATTCCAGTTCATAACTTTTACCGAAGAGTAGCGCAACGGCTTGCTGTTCCTCGCCGCGGGCGATGCCGTCAATGGCTGCCTGCTGCTCATCCTGCAGTTCGTCAACAATCTTCAGTCCGTCATACAGCAGCGCCAGCTCCTCACCCGATGCCCCCGTGTTTTTGAGCTGTTGCAGCGTATGTTCAATATTCTTCAGTTCAGCTTCTTTTGCCTGATATTTTTCCAGCACATCAGGTTCTTTTTTGATGGCGTAAAGTCGCGCCAGATCAGAGAGCATCCAGGTGTCTATTTCAATCTCTTCCGTAAGCTGATCAAAGGTTTGTCGTTGTTTAACGGCCTCACGTTCTATGTTGTCGGCATGGGAAGCCATCAGCATGACGATGCCGGATGCAATGGTCAGGCATACCGTGACTCCATAAGCCCAGTTTGTGATCGTGGCGATTCGCACCTGATGGTTTCCTCTACGACATAATGGAAAAGCGTTCTTATCAGATTATAGAAAACCTCTGATTCAGGGCGAAAAAAAGGCGGCACTGTGCCGCCTTTCAGAACGCCCGTTATTACAAATCTGGAGAGTTTTTTCCCTCTTCGATGAAATCGGCGTCCAGCTCTTCGGCATTACCCTCGTGATCGCGGCCGGAGAAGAGGTTCCAGCAGGCGATAAACAGCGCGGCAATGAGCGGCCCAATCACAAAGCCGTTAATGCCGTACAGCTCCATACCGCCGAGGGTGGTGATCAAAATCAGGTAGTCCGGCATTTTGGTGTCTTTCCCCACCAGCAGCGGGCGCAGGATATTGTCCACCAGCCCGACGATAATCACGAAGAAGCCAACAATAAACAGCCCCTGCCAGAGCTGGTGCGTGGCGAACAGGTAGATGGCGGCTGGCACCCAGACAATCGCCGAGCCGACGGCGGGGACCAGCGAGAGGAACGCCATCAGCGCGCCCCAGAGCACGCTGCCGTCGATGCCCGCGATGGCAAACGCGATCCCGCCGAGCGTGCCCTGAACGACGGCCACCACCGCCGTCCCTTTCACCGTCGCCCGGGAGACGCCGACGAACTTGGCGAACAGGTGCTGTTTAACAAAATCAGACAGCGGCAGGGAGTCGAGGATCTGGCGTACCAGATACGGTCCATCCTTCAGCAGGAAGAACAGCAGATAAAGCATGATGCCGAAGCTAATCGCAAAGCCAAACGTCCCTTTGCCGATCAGGAACGCGCTGCCCGCCAGATACTGCCCGCCCTGCAGCGCGACGTCGGAGAGTTTTTTCTGGATCTGCGCCGCGTTGGTCAGGTTGTGATCCGCCAGGAAGCCGCTGGCCCAGTCCGGGAGGTGGTTGAAGATGCTCGCCACCACTTCCGGGAATTGGGTGTTGTTCTCCTGAAGCTTCGTGTAAACCACGTTCAGCTCAATGGCGAGCGAGGAGAGGATCACCATCAGCGGGATGAAGACGATCAGGCAGATAATGCCAATCGTCAGCAGCGAGGCCAGCCCGTTGCGATCCCCCAGCGCGGCGCGCAGTTTGTTTTTTACCGGGTTGAAAATGACGGTCAGAATAGCGGCCCACAGTATCGCGGAGAAGTAGGGCGACAGCACGTCGAAGAAGGCCCAGGTCACAAGGGCGAGAATGAAAATAAAGAAACCTTTGGTCAGTCCGTTAAAGCGCATCAGTCAGTCCTGGTTACTAATAAACTGTGACGACTATAGAACCGATTGCGAGAATTACCAACCCGGCGGCCAGTGGAGCAATATCGTGGTATGAATTTAGCACTTTCGACTGACCGTAAATCGCACGTTCCCGCACCATGCTGTGAGTATCTGCTTGCGGAGGTGCTTATGGCCTGGCGTCCCATTCTTTATGTGATCCTCACGACCCACCCCAGACTCAGCGCGCGGCGCGCACGTTTGCGTCTGGTCATCTAGCTTTTTATTAACAATCGCGGTATAACACCTTCTTTGGATGTTTAGATGTCCATACGTATAGAAGGTAATATGCAAACACAACAAGAAAATGGACAGCTTAAGCGCACCATGAAAACACGCCACCTGATTATGCTCTCGCTGGGCGGCGTGATTGGGACAGGGTTATTCTTCAATACCGGATACATCATTTCCACCACCGGTGCGGCAGGCACGCTGCTGGCGTACCTGATCGGCGCGCTGGTGGTCTGGCTGGTGATGCAGTGTCTGGGCGAGCTCTCCGTGGCGATGCCGGAAACCGGCGCGTTCCACGTCTATGCCGCCCGCTATCTTGGCCCGGCGACGGGCTACACCGTGGCGTGGCTCTACTGGCTCACCTGGACGGTGGCGCTAGGGTCGAGCTTTACTGCCGCCGGGTTCTGCATGCAGTACTGGTTCCCGCAGGTGCCCGTCTGGGCGTGGTGCGTGGTCTTCTGCGTGGTGATTTTTGGCCTTAACGTCATCTCCACGCGCTTCTTTGCCGAAGGGGAATTCTGGTTCTCGCTGGTGAAGGTCATCACCATCATCGCCTTTATCATCCTCGGCGGGGCGGCGGTCTTTGGCTTTATCCCGATGCAGGACGGTTCACCCGCGCCGGGCTTAAGCAACCTCACTGCCGAGGGCTGGTTCCCGCACGGCGGCCTGCCGATCCTGATGACCATGGTGGCGGTGAACTTTGCCTTCTCCGGGACCGAGCTTATCGGCATCGCGGCGGGTGAAACCGAAAATCCGCACAAGGTCATTCCGGTTGCGATCCGCACCACCATCGCGCGGCTGATCATCTTCTTTATCGGTACCGTGTTCGTGCTGGCGGCGCTGATCCCGATGCAGCAGGCGGGCGTGGAAAAGAGCCCGTTCGTGCTGGTGTTTGAGAAGGTCGGCATTCCTTATGCGGCTGATATCTTTAACTTCGTGATCCTGACGGCGATCCTCTCGGCGGCGAACTCCGGGCTGTACGCGTCTGGCCGCATGCTGTGGTCGCTCTCGAATGAGAAAACGCTCCCGCGCTGCTTTGCCCGCGTGAACAAAAACGGCGTGCCGCTGACGGCGCTCTCGGTTTCCATGCTCGGCGGCGTGCTGGCGCTGTTCTCAAGCGTCGTGGCCCCGGACACGGTGTTTGTCGCGCTCTCGGCCATTTCTGGCTTTGCGGTGGTGGCGGTGTGGATCAGCATCTGCGCGTCACACTTCGTCTTCCGTCGCCGCCATCTGCAGTCCGGCCAGCCGCTCTCTGCGCTGCAGTACCGCGCGCCGTGGTATCCGCTGGTGCCGGTGCTCGGTTTTATCCTCTGCGTGGTGGCCTGCGTCGGCCTGTGGTTTGACCCCAGCCAGCGCATTGCCCTTTATTGCGGGCTTCCGTTCGTCGCCCTGTGTTATGGTGCCTACTACCTGACCCGAAATATGACATCGCAGGAGCCTGAACATGTCGCAGAATAATCCGCTTACCGACATCCTTGAAAAACAGCCGTTTGTGGTGCTGGATGGCGCAATGGCAACGGAGCTGGAAGCGCGCGGCTGTAACCTTGCTGACAGCCTCTGGTCGGCCAAAGTGCTGGTGGAAAACCCGGATCTTATCCGCGAAGTGCATCTTGATTACTACCGCGCGGGCGCGCAGGTGGCGATCACCGCCAGCTACCAGGCCACGCCTGCGGGCTTTGCGGCACGCGGTCTGGACGAGGCGCAGTCCCGCGCGCTGATTGGCAAAAGCGTGGAGCTGGCGCGTAAGGCGCGCGAAGCGTACCTGGCGGAAAACCCGCACGCGGGTACGCTGCTGGTAGCGGGCTCCGTTGGGCCTTACGGCGCGTATCTGGCGGATGGCTCAGAGTATCGCGGCGACTACGTGCGCAGTGCCGAAGAATTCACAGAATTCCACCGCCCGCGCGTGGAGGCGCTGCTGGACGCGGGTGCAGACCTGCTGGCCTGCGAAACGCTGCCGTCGTTTACGGAAATAAAGGCGCTGGTCGCGTTGCTGACGGCGTATCCCCGTGCCCGGGCGTGGTTCTCCTTCACCCTGCGCGACAGCGAGCACCTGAGCGACGGCACGCCGCTGCGGGAGGTGGTTTCTTCTCTGGAGGGCTATCCGCAGGTTGTCGCGCTGGGCATCAACTGTATCGCGCTGGAAAACACCACGGCGGCGCTGAAGCAGTTGCAAAGCCTGACGCCGCTGCCGCTGGTGGTCTACCCGAATTCGGGCGAGCATTATGATGCGGTAACCAAAACCTGGCACCACCACGGCGAAGCGTGCGAGACGCTGGCGGGGTATCTGCCGCAGTGGCTGGCGGCGGGAGCGAAGTTAATCGGCGGATGCTGTCGCACCACGCCGAAGGATATTGCGGAGCTGAACGCGCAGCGCTGAGGTTTAATGCGAGCAGTGAACAATCCCCTCTCCCCTTTGGGGAGAGAGTTAGGGGGAGGGGAAAAACCAACCGCACAATACTGACTATCCTTTCCCGCTTTTTTTCTAAAAACGAATCGTCATTAGCGATTCTTTTTTATTCCTTTATCAAAATTCCCGCGCCGGAAATACTGCCCTCATAACAACAAGGGGAGCAGGCACTATGGCAATTTCATCGCGAATCACACTTCTCGGCGCGCTGGCGCTGTGGGCATTTCAGGCGCAGGCGGTGGACGTTACCGTTGCGTATCAAACCTCGGCGGAGCCGGCGAAGGTTGCGCAGGCGGACAACACCTTTGCGAAAGAGAGCGGCGCGAACGTCGACTGGCGCAAGTTCGACAGCGGCGCGTCCGTCGTGCGTGCGTTAGCGTCCGGCGACGTGCAGATCGGCAATATCGGCTCCAGCCCGCTGGCGGTCGCGGCCAGCCAGCAGGTGCCGATTGAGGTTTTCCTGCTCGCCTCGCAGCTCGGTAACTCTGAAGCGCTGGTGGTGAAGAAAAACATCACCAAACCGGAAGACCTGATCGGCAAGCGCATCGCCGTGCCGTTTATCTCTACCACCCACTACAGCCTGCTGGCGGCGCTCAAACACTGGGGCATCAAGCCGGGTCAGGTGCAGATCGTCAACCTTCAGCCGCCGGCGATTATAGCCGCCTGGCAGCGCGGCGACATTGATGGGGCCTACGTGTGGGCGCCGGCAGTGAACGAGCTGGAAAAAGACGGCACCGTGCTGACCGACTCCGAAAAAGTGGGCCAGTGGGGCGCGCCAACCCTCGACGTGTGGGTAGTGCGCAAAGACTTCGCCGAGAAACATCCTGAGGTGGTGAAAGCCTTCGCCAAAAGCTCGATCGACGCCCAGCAGCCGTACATCAGCAATCCGGATGAGTGGCTGAAGCAGCCCGCCAACCTGGAAAAACTCTCCCGCCTGAGCGGCGTGCCGGAAGCGGACGTGCCGGGCCTGGTGAGGGGCAATACCTATCTGACCCCCGCGCAGCAGGTGCAGCAGCTGAACGGGCCGGTGAGCAAAGCGATTGTGGATACCGCCACCTTCCTGAAAGAGCAGGGCAAAGTGCCCGCGGTGGCGGCGGATTACAGCCAGTACGTCACCGACCGCTTTGTGAAATAAGGAGTCCGCCATGCTGAACATTACGAACCTGTATGCCGATTACGGTGGTAAACCCGCGCTGGAGGACATCAACCTGACGCTGGGCAGCGGTGAACTGCTGGTGGTGCTCGGCCCGTCCGGCTGCGGAAAAACCACGCTGCTGAATCTGATCGCCGGGTTTGTACCGTATCAGCACGGCACCATTCAGCTGGAAGGCAAAAAGGTGGAGGGCCCAGGCGCCGAGCGCGGCGTGGTCTTCCAGAACGAAGGATTACTTCCCTGGCGCAACGTGCAGGAAAACGTGGCGTTTGGGCTCCAGCTTGCGGGCATCAATCGCGAACAGCGGCTGGCAACCGCGCGGGCGATGCTGAAAAAAGTGGGGCTGGACGGGGCGGAAAAACGCTTTATCTGGCAGCTTTCCGGCGGCCAGCGCCAGCGCGTCGGGATCGCCCGCGCGCTGGCGGCGAATCCGCAGCTGTTGCTGCTGGACGAGCCGTTCGGGGCGCTGGACGCCTTTACCCGCGAGCAGATGCAAACCCTGCTGCTGCGCCTGTGGCATGAGACGGGCAAGCAGGTGCTGTTAATTACCCACGATATCGAAGAGGCGATGTTTATGGCGACAGAGCTGGTGCTGCTCTCACCGGGGCCGGGGCGCGTGCTGGAGCGTTTGCCGCTGGATTTCGCCCGTCGCTACGTCGCGGGAGAACCCGTGCGCAGCATCAAATCCGATCCGCGGTTTATTGAGCAGCGTGAATACGTCTTAAGCCGCGTGTTCGAACAGCGGGAGGCCTTCTCATGAGCATCGTCTTCAGTGAAAAAACGCGCCGCACGCGTCCGGCGCTGCGCTGGCCGTTCTCGCGCCCGCTCGCGTTGAGCGTCGGCACGCTGCTGGTGCTGCTGGCAGCGTGGTGGGCGGTTGCGGCCCAGCAGTGGGTCAGCCCGCTGTTTCTGCCGCCGCCGGGGCAGGTGCTGGCGAAACTCATCACCATCGCCGGGCCGCAGGGTTTTATGGACGCTACGCTTTGGCAGCATCTCGGCGCAAGCCTGACGCGCATTCTGGTGGCGCTGCTGGCGGCGGTAGTTATCGGTATCCCGGTCGGGATCGCGATGGGCCTAAGCCCGACGGTGCGCGGCATCCTCGACCCGCTGATTGAGCTTTATCGCCCGGTGCCGCCGCTGGCCTATTTGCCGCTGATGGTGATCTGGTTCGGTATCGGCGAAACGTCAAAGATCCTGCTGATTTATCTGGCGATTTTCGCGCCGGTTGCCATGTCGGCGCTGGCGGGCGTGAAGAGTGCCCAGCAGGTGCGCATTCGTGCGGCGCAGTCGCTGGGCGCCAGCCGCACGCAGGTGCTGCTGTTCGTGATTTTACCCGGCGCGCTGCCGGAGATTTTAACCGGGCTGCGCATCGGCCTCGGCGTGGGCTGGTCCACGCTGGTGGCGGCAGAGCTGATCGCCGCCACGCGAGGATTAGGGTTTATGGTGCAGTCGGCGGGAGAGTTCCTGGCGACTGACGTGGTGCTGGCAGGGATTGCGGTGATTGCCGCGATCGCCTTCGGATTAGAACTGGGGCTGCGCGCGCTACAGCGCCGCCTGACGCCCTGGCATGGAGAAATACAATGAGTGAACGACTGACCATCACCCCGCTGGGGCCGTACATTGGCGCGCAGGTGTCGGGCCTGGATGTGACCCGCCCGCTGAGCGACAACCAGTTTGAGCAGCTGTACCACGCGGTGCTGCGCCATCAGGTGGTGTTCCTGCGCGAGCAGGCGATCACCCCGCAGCTGCAGCGCGCGCTGGCGTCGCGTTTTGGCGACCTTCATATTCACCCGGTCTATCCGCATGCGGAAGGGGTGGAGGAGATTATCGTTCTGGATACCCACAACGATAACCCGCCGGACAACGACAACTGGCACACCGACGTGACCTTTATCGAAACGCCGCCCGCGGGCGCGATTCTGACGGCAAAATTGCTGCCGGAAACCGGCGGCGATACGCTGTGGGCCAGCGGGATCGCCGCATTCGAGGCGCTCTCTGCGCCGTTCCGGACGCTGCTGAGCGGCCTGCGGGCGGAGCACGACTTCAAAAAATCGTTCCCGGAATACAAGTACCGTAAAAGCGAAGAGGAACATCAGCGCTGGCAGGAGGCGGTGGCGAAGCATCCACCGCTGCTGCACCCGGTGGTGCGCACCCATCCGGTCACGGGCAAGCAGGCGCTGTTCGTGAACGAAGGGTTCACGACGCGCATCGTGGACGTGACGGAAAAAGAGAGCGAGGCGCTGTTAGGTTTCCTGTTCGCGCATATCACTAAGCCGGAGTTTCAGGTGCGCTGGCGCTGGCAGGAGAACGACCTGGCGATCTGGGATAACCGCGTGACGCAGCACTATGCCAATGCGGACTATCTGCCGCAGCGAAGGATTATGCAGCGGGCGACGATTTTGGGGGATAAGCCGTATTATCGTGCGCTTTGAGCCCCTCACCCTAACCCTCTCCCCAAAGGGGCGAGGGGACTGTACGGTGCGGTTTTCACCCTCTCCCTTTCAGGGAGAGGGCTGGGGTGAGGGTATTAAATGCGCCTCAATATACCGCTGATAGCGGTTCGCCTTCAGGTAACACAAATCCACCAGCACCAGACCGTCGACGCAGTTGTTGAACGCCGGGTCGCTGCCAAAATCAATAAACTGCACGCCGCCGGGCTCGCACAGCTCGGAATACTGTTTGTATAGCGGCGGTATGCCGCAGCCCAGATTACCGAGCAGGGATTTCAGCTTCGTCAGGTCATCCACGTAGTCCACGCCGCCAAACTGCGCGAGCACGTCCGGTAACGACGCCGGATACGGCTGACGTGACGCGGCTAGCGGATGCGTCGCGGGGAACCACAGGCGGTAAAAGGCGACCAGCAGATCCCGCGCCGCAGGCGGTAAGCCGCCGGAGATGGAGACGGGGCCAAACAGGTAGCGATAGTGTGGGTAGCGCGCCAGATAAGCCCCGATGCCGGACCACAGATAGTCCAGACCGCGACGCCCCCAGTAGCGCGGCTGAATAAAGCTGCGCCCCAGCTCAATGCCGTGCTCCAGCACGTCCTGCATTTTGTCGTCGTAGTGGAACAGGCTGTAGCTGTACAGCCCGTCAACGCCGCGTTTTTCCAGCTGCATGGCCGTCGGCATAAAGCGATACGCGCCGACGATCTCCAGATCCGCTTCATCCCAGAGGATCAGGTGCAGATAATCGTCGTCGTAGCTGTCGGTGTCCCGGCGTTTCCCGCTCCCTTCCTCCACCGCGCGAAACGCAATCTCACGCAGGCGGCCCAGCTCGCGCAGAAGCGGCGCCTCTTCCTGCCCGTTGCGCTGCCACAGGTAGATGGTTTTACCGTCGCTGGTTTTACCCAGACACTCGGCCTGCGCCAGCTCGCGTTTCAGGGTGGCCCGGTCTTCCGGACGGGCGATGGCGCACTGGGTTTTGAAGACGCCAGGCAATCCCTTGCCAAGACGCATCACGTGCTGACGGCACTGCTCGGCCATCTCACGCGAGGAAAGGGTGGCGCTATGCCAGTGATGCCAGGCGATCTGCTGGCCGATTTTAATCGGCAGCTGGCTGTGGCGGCGGCGGAACATCTGCTGCATCAGCAGCAGCATCGACAATGTCGGCGACACCAGCGTGCTGGCATAAAAGAGCAGGCTGTTGTGCGCCTGAATATGCACAGGCAGCAGCGGGGCGCGCAGCTTGCTGGCGAGTTTGATAAAGCCGGAGTGCCATTTTTTATCGCGAATGCCTTTGCGCGTGGGGCGTGAAACTTCTCCCGCCGGGAAGAAGATCAGCACGCCCGCGTTTTGCAGATGCTGCTCCATCTGAACCAGAGACGATTTCGCCGTCCTGCCGCCCATATTGTCCACCGGAATAAACAGCGAACTGAGAGGCTCAAGGTGGGTCAGCATCCGGTTGGTCACGACTTTAACGTCGCGTCGCACGCGGGAGACGGCGTACATCAGCGCCAGCCCGTCCAGCGTGCCTGTCGGGTGGTTGGCAATAATGACCAGCGGGCCATGTTCGGGGATTTGTTCAAGATCGCGGGCGGAAACGGTGCAGAGAATATCAAGGTGCTCCAGAACTTGCTCCACCATATCCAGTCCTTTCAGGTGGCGGTGAGCGGCGGCAAACTGCTGGAATTCTTCTTCGTAAAACAGCCTTTTTAACAGACTTTTTTGCCAGGGTGCAGGCCTCGCCTGAGGCCAAAGATCGTCGAGAACGCTATCGAGGCTAAACATGATTACTCCTCCTGCCGTCTTGCGAAGACAGTAGAAGGAGCAGATGTCGGTTGTATTGCAGTTTGGTGAAGATTAGCGGAGGATTTTTTTCTCGGCCAGATCCAGCGCGAAGTAGCTGAAGATCAGATCCGCGCCCGAGCGTTTGATCGCGCCCAGGCTTTCGAGGATCACCTTCTCTTCGTCGATTGCCCCGGCCAGCGCGGCGAATTTGATCATCGCGTATTCACCGCTCACCTGGTAAGCCCCCAGCGGCAGTTCGGTGCGCTCGCGGATGTCGCGCAGGATATCGAGATACGCGCCAGCCGGTTTCACCATCAGGCAGTCTGCGCCCTGGGCTTCATCAAGCAGGGATTCACGAATCGCTTCCCGGCGGTTCAGCGGGTTCATCTGGTAGGTCTTACGATCGCCCTTCAGCGCCGTACCCGCTGCTTCACGGAACGGGCCGTAGAAGGAGGAGGCAAACTTGGTGGAGTAGGACATGATGGCGGTGTCGGTAAAGCCCGCCGCGTCCAGCGCCTGACGGATCGCCTGTACCTGTCCGTCCATCGCCGCAGACGGCGCGATGAAGTCCGCACCCGCAGCGGCAGCCACGACCGCCTGCTTGCCAAGGTTCAGCAGGGTGGCATCGTTGTCTACGCCGTGATCGCACAGCACGCCGCAGTGGCCGTGGGAGGTGTATTCGCAGAAGCAGGTGTCGGACATGACCACCATCTCCGGCACGGTCTCTTTGCAGATGCGGGACATGCGGGCCACGAGGCCGTCTTCTTTCCAGGCATCGCTGCCGGTGGCGTCGGTATGGTGGGAGATGCCGAAGGTCATCACCGAGCGGATCCCCGCGTTGGCGATGCGTTCGATCTCGCGCGCCAGGTATTTTTCAGGAATGCGCATCACGCCCGGCATGGCTTCGATGGCTTTGTAGTCATCAATCTCTTCTTCAACAAAAATCGGCAACACCAGATCGTTTAAGGTCAGTGTTGTCTCTTCAAACATAGCGCGCAGTGCAGGTGACTTGCGCAGGCGGCGGGGACGTGCAATTAAATCGGTCATGGTATGCCTGATGTTTGTGGAACAAAGAAGGTTAGTGTACCTCAAAGTGAAGTGAGGTGTTTTACTAAAGTGGGCATTTTGATACCGTCTAATGCAGCCTGTCTATGATTGCCTCTGAATTATATTTAGTTAACCAATCCTGCGGAATGTCGGTTCGAATTATTGATGTTAATTCTATTACGAAGGCAATATATAAATAGAAATGATCTGTTTATAAAAATTATATCACCTTTGCTTGTTTTGTTTATTTTGACTTTTTTCTTTATAGTATTTGTATTTAGCGCTCCTTTTCTCTTGTTTTACTTCTGCTGTTTGTCTGGATACGGACTTAAATGAATCATTCATTGAACCTTTTCTGATTGAAACTGCATAATTCCCTCCGCAATTAAACATTGCTAATTGATTTACGGACAAACATGCTTACGTCCCTGAGGAGGGATGACCCAATGCAAACATGGAAAAAGAAACTGGTTGTATCTCAACTTGCATTAGCTTGTACGCTGGCTATCGCTTCTCAGGCTAATGCGAAAGATATTTCCGGTACAACATATAATACGTTTGGATATGATAATACCGCATCTACGCCATGGTATTATGGTTACGCAGACTGGGATTACTCGGATGCCGCCCATGATGGCGACATTTATCCTGTCGTGAATAAATCAACCGTTAACGGGATTATTTCAACGTACTATCTGGATGATGGTGCCAATGGCCATGCAAATGCCTTGAGTATTTCCAACAGCACTATTAACGGCATGATTACGTCAGAATGTATGACCCCGGCGTGCTCAGGTGGCGTGGATGCTGACGGCACCAATCATACACAGTACGATCGTTTTAGCCTGACGGTGGATAATTCCACCATTAACGATACCTACGAACATTACGCGTATGATGTCGTTAACGGCGAAACCACTGAAACGGATTATCTGGACACCTACGGTCTGGGTAACGCAATCACCCTGGATGTTGAGTCTGATATCGTTATTCAGAACAATTCCCACGTAGCGGGTATCACGCTGACGCAAGGTTATCAGGAACTGGATAACACGCCATACGATGGTACTGAAGGTGTGGCAGACAACAGCAAAGTCTTTACCGATACGCTGGTGGTGAAAGATTCTGTGCTGACCTCCGGCGCGTACAGCGATCTGGGCACCAGCGGGTTCTATGGTCAAACCGCGAAGCCGAGCGACTACGGTGAAACGAACGCCACGGCCATGGATGACGCGGCGCTGATCGTTGCAGCCAGCGCGTCCGATAACGCCATGCAGACCACCGCCACCTTCGATCACTCCACCGTGACGGGTGATATTCTTTTCTCGAGCACCTTCGATAACAACTTCTACGAGAATGGCGATCCGGCAACGGACACCACAGACGATGGCGTCTATAACCCAACCACCAACGGCTGGGATGGCACCGATAAGCTGGACGTCACGCTGACCAACGGCACTAAGTGGGTCGGTGCGGCGCAGTCCAGCGTTGAAGCTATCAGCACATCGCAGATGTACGGTCAGGGTTACAGCAACGTTGACTGGCACGCTCTGTCCCCGAACAGCATCTGGCCTGATTCTACCTTCGACAGCAACGGTCACGTTGCGGGTGAAGACGTTTATCAGAGTGGCCTGTTCAACGTGGCGCTGGATAATGGTTCCGAGTGGGATACCCGTAAGGCCTCTAACATCGACGCGCTGACGGTCAATAACCAGTCGCAGGTCAATGTTGAAAACTCAGGCCTGCTGGCGGATTCCATCACCCTGACCAATGCGTCTGGCCTGAATATCGGCGACAGCGGAGCTGTGGCTACCGACAGCCTGTATCTGGACAGCTATAGCCGTGCAGCGCTGACTGAAGAGACAGCAGAGCTGTATGCCAACACCATTACCGTAGACAACGGTGCAGAGCTGGCGCTGGGTATGGGTCAGGTTGATACGCACCATATGGTGCTGACCGATGGCGGCGTGCTCAACGTCGCGAGCCGCGATTATGTGCTGAACAGCGACCTGGGCAACGCACGCTATGTCACCAACGATCGCTACAGCGCGGAGTATGACTACGGCGTTGTCGCGCTGAACTCCGACGGTCATCTGGCGGTGAATGGTGACGTTGCCGGTAACTACAAGGTGCGCATCGACGATGCAACCGGCGCTGGTTCAGTTGCCGACTACAAAAACAAAGAGATCGTTCGCGTCTACGACAATAACGCAGATACCGCAGCCAGCTTTACTGCCGCAAACAAAGCTGATTTAGGTGCTTATACCTATCAGGCGCAGCAGGAGGGGGATTCCGTTGTTCTTCAGCAGGAAGAGCTGACTGACTACGCCAACATGGCGCTGAGCATTCCTTCTGCCAATACTAACATCTGGAATCTACAGCAGGATACCGTTAGCACGCGTCTGACCAATAGCCGTCATGGCCTGGCAGACAACGGCGGCGCGTGGGTGAGCTATTTCGGCGGCAACTTTGACGCGGATAACGGCACCGTCAGCTACGATCAGGACGTAAGCGGCATTATGGTCGGTCTGGATACGCAGATTGACGGTAATAATGCGAAGTGGATCGTCGGTGGTGCAGCAGGTTTTGCGAAAGGCGATATCAGCGATCGTACGGGCCAGGTCGATCAGGACAGCCAGACGGCGATGATCTACGCGTCGGCGAAGTTCATGAACGACCTCTTCCTGGACAGTTCCCTGAGCTACACCCGCTTCAACAACGAACTCTCAGCCACGATGAGCAACGGTCAGTATGTTGATGGTGATACAACGTCTGACGCTGTTGGCTTCGGGATGAAGCTGGGCTATGACTGGAAACCAAACCTGTCAGGCTATATTACCCCTTATGCGGCGATTTCCGGCCTGTTCCAGTCTGGAGATGACTATCAGTTAAGCAACGATATGCGTATCGACGGCCAGTCTTACGACAGCATGCGTTATGAGCTTGGTATGGATGCGGGTTACACCTTCAACTACGGCGGCGAACAGGCGCTGACCCCGTACTTCAAGCTGGCTTACGTCTATGACGATGCTGACAATAATGCAGATATCAACACTGACAGCATTGATAACGGCGTCGAAGGCTCTGCGGTTCGCGTGGGGCTGGGCACCCAGTTCAGCTTCACGAAAAACTTCAGTGCTTACACCGATGCGACTTATCTGGGCGGCGGCGACGTTGACCAGAACTGGGGAGCAAACCTGGGTGTGAAATATACCTGGTAAAGAGAAAGCGCGGGGGATTTTTCCCCCGCTTTTTTATATGGTTTAAAAAAATAAAGAACCGACAGATACAGATGTTTTGAGGTATGCATGAACGTTAATGCGAAACCACTTTCTGAATTAAGCCGGCTCGCAAAATCTCTGGAAGTCGCCGGTACCCCCTTTAAGATCGAACCTCAGCAATTAATAACAACCGGCAATAATGATGATGAGCCGTTTACTTTTGTAATACAGTCTGGACTTACCGCTGTTCACCGGAAATCTGATGAACTTCTGATGGGCATTGCGCAGGCACCTTTTATCTATGGTTTGAACGCATGGATAAATGATAGTTATCTTGAATATTCCATGATGGCACACACCCCCTGTTCTGGATTTTATTTACCGGTCTCTGCCACGCGTCAACTTATTCAGCAAGATCATCTCTGGCAGGATGCTTTTTGCTGGGTGTCATGGATTAACCATATTCTGGGCAAGCGTGACCTGCAGCTGGTGGGAAATAACTCTTATAGTCAGATCCGGGCGATGTTGATCAATATGGCCGAGTGGGATGACTCGCTGCGCTCGAAAATTGGCGTTATGAATCATATTCAGCGTAGCACCCGTATTTCACGCTCGGTTGTTGCAGAAGTCCTGGCTGCGCTGCGGCAGGGGAATTACATCAATATGAGCCGGGGCAAGCTGGTCAGCATCAACCGCTTGCCCACGGAGTATTAAGATTAGTTAGACGCGGTAAGTACCTGGGCTTTATTGGCGCTCAGTTCGGCCACCAGGTTATTAATGCCGTCACTCATATTAACGAAGCGCGTGTTCGGAGAACGGGTGACCACCACAAACGCGCCCACGTTGGACTGCGGAATCATTGCCATGTAGGTGATGAATCCGCCGCCGCCGCCGGTTTTCTGAATAATGCCCGGACGACCATTTTTCGGCGCCATATAGACCCAGCCCAGGCCGAGCGCATCGGCTTTACCCGGCACGTCCATCCCGATGACGCGGTGCAGCTGAGTACGCTGATAGATGAGGGTCTGCATGCGATCGGCCTGGCTGCTACGGGAGTAGAAATCCGAAGAAAGGAACTGCTGCATCCAGCGCATCATGTCGCCAGGGGTGGAATAGACCCCGCCGCTGCCCACGGCCGCCAGCGTGTTGTTACACGGGCTTGCGCCTTTCTCTGCCACCATCAGGCGTTTGCACTGGTCCGGGGAAGGGGTAAAGGTGGTGTCTTTCATGCCCAGCGGACGCGTGATCTGCTCTTCAAACAGCTGCGGGTAAGGTTTGCCCGCTGCCGCTGAGAGCGCATCCGCCAGCAGATCGAACGCCAGGTTCGAGTAAGAGGCCTGCGAGCCCGGGGCGGATTTCAGCGTGGCGGTGCTCAGGTAGTTCCACCGCTGCTGGCGCGTTGGCCAGACAAAAACGTCGCGGTGCGCCGCGCCGCCCGGCTGTTCGCGGGGCAGAGCGCTGGTGTGCGTCGCGAGGTTAACAAGGCGAATTGGCGTGCCCTGATACGTCGGCACGCGGGCCCCCGGCGGGGCGTATTTGCTGAGCGGATCGTCGAGCTTCACCACGCCCTGGTCGAGCAGCTTCACCAGCATTTCACTGGTCATCAGCTTGGTTAAGGACGCAACGCGCACAACGGAATCCAGCTGCGGGCGAACGTTATTACCTGGACGCGTTTCACCAAAGCTGCGGAAAACGCGCTGGTTGCCGTCGATGACCACCATTGCCATCCCGGTCGCGCCGCTGCCGTAATAGATAAGGTTCGCGTAGCGATCGGCAATATCTGAAGCCAAAACGGGCGCCGTCAGCGGCTGGGCTGCCTGGGCGGTGGAGAAGCTCACCGCACACAGCGCGGCAAAAGAGAGCAGACAACGTTTCAACGAAAAGCATCCATGAAGTGAATGAGGAAAGTAATGGGTATTTATACTACTAATCGGCACCGTGCAATGCCCCTAATAGCATAACCATAGCGAGAAAAACGTAACCATGGGTAAATATGAAGAATTTCCCTGCGAGCGCTCTCCCATTTTGTGACATCGGGCTTATGATAGGCACCAGTGTTACTCAATCTTGCGGAGAACGGTATGTCTGAAAAGCGTGTGGTAATGGTGGTTGATATGCAGAACGGGGTGTTTGAAACCCCGCGTCATCAGCGCGAGAAGTGTGTCTCTTTGATCAACCAGCTTACGCAGGCTGCCGACACGGTGATTTTTATTCAGCATGCCGAGGCCGGGGGGCTGGAAGAGGGAAGTGACGGGTTTGCATTGCTGCCTGAACTCTATCAACCTGCTGGCGCGCTGTACGTGACCAAGACCGCCTGTGATGCTTTTTACGACACCACGCTTGAAGCGCTGTTACGCGAGCAGGGCATTCGCGAGTTTGTCATCTGCGGCTGCGCCACCGATTACTGCGTTGACGCCACGGTCAAGAATGGCGTCAGCCGCGGTTACCACATTACCGTGGCGGAAGATGCCCATACCACCGCCAACCGCCCGGCTGCCGAAGCACAGATCCTGATTAACCACCACAACGACGTCTGGCGAAATTTCATTGCGCCGGCGAACCCTGTCGCGGTGAAACGCACCGAAACAATTCTCGAAAACTGGAAAGCGAACTAATAATCAACCCACGGGTCTGACCTTTTTGCCCGAGCCGGGAGACCGGCTCGGGCAAGGTATTCGTGTGGTAATGTGTTGAGCACAGCAGCAACCATAACAACAAGAAGGAAGTATCATGTTTAAGTCTTTTTTCCCAAAGCCGGGGCCTTTTTTCCTGTCGGCATTTATTTGGGCACTGATCGCCGTCGTGTTCTGGCTGGCGGGCGGCGGTGCATGGCTGACGCGCATCGCGGGGGCGACAGGCGAGGTGCCGATTAGCGCGGCGCGCTTCTGGTCGTTCAGCTATCTGCTGTTTTATGCCTATTACGCGCTGTGCGTCGGGCTGTTTGCGCTGTTCTGGTTTAATTATTCCCCACATCGCTGGCAGACGTGGTCCATTCTGGGAACGTCGCTGATTATTTTTGTCACCTGGTTTCTGGTCGAAGTGAGCGTGGCCATTAACGCGTGGTATGCCCCGTTCTACGATCTCATCCAGAAAGCGCTGAGCGCCCCTAACCGGGTGCCAATCGGCGAGCTTTACAATCAGTTAAAAATTTTTATGGGCATTGCGATGATCGCCGTCACCGTGGCGGTGCTGAATAATTTCTTCGTCAGCCATTACGTTTTCCGCTGGCGTACGGCGATGAACGAATTCTACATGACCCACTGGGAGCGTCTGCGCCATATTGAAGGCGCTGCTCAGCGCGTTCAGGAAGACACCATGCGTTTCGCGTCAACGCTTGAGGATATGGGCGTCAGCCTGCTTAATGCCATCCTGAAACTGTTTGCGTTCTTACCGATTCTGGTTGCGCTTTCTCCCCATATTTCAGCCTTGCCGATTGTCGGACATTTACCGTACGGCCTGCTCATCCCGGCGCTGATTTGGTCGCTTATGGGCACAGGCCTGCTCGCCGTCGTCGGGATTAAGCTGCCGGGCTTAGAGTTTAAGAATCAGCGTGTGGAAGCAGCCTATCGTAAGGAACTGGTCTACGGAGAGGACGACCCAACGCGCGCTGCGCCCCCGACGATAAAAGAGCTGTTCCGCAACGTCCGTTTCAACTATTTCAGGCTCTATTTCCACTACATGTATTTCAATATTGCCCGTATTTTCTATCTGCAGGTCGATACTGTTTTTGGACTATTCCTGTTGTTCCCGTCTATTGTTGCGGGAACAATCACGCTGGGCTTACTGACCCAGATAACCAACGTGTTCGATCAGGTCAGAAACTCGTTCCAGTATCTGATCAACTCCTGGACTACGCTGGTGGAGCTGATGTCCATCTACAAACGTCTGCGCAGCTTTGAACATGAGCTGGACGATCGGGACCTGCAGGAAGTCACCAACACATTTAGCTAATACAGGGAGTTGCTATGTCTTTTGCCGTACCGCGTGCGTTACCGCTGTCCTTGCTGGCTGCCCTCGTTCTGGCGGGCTGTGCCGAAAAAGGGGCTGCTCCGCTTAAAAAGGGCGAGAAGCCCGTGGATGTCGCAAGCGTTGTGCGGCAAAAAATGCCCGCCAGCGTGAAGGATCGCAGTGCGTGGGCCGATGCGCTGGCAAAAACCTTTGAAAGCCAGAAGATTGCCCCCACCGAGGAGAATATCTGCTCGGTGCTGGCGGTGGCGCAGCAGGAGTCAATGTACCAGTCAGACCCGGTGGTGCCGGGTCTCAACAAAATCGCCTGGAAAGAGATCGACCGCCGCGCGGAGTCGATGCATATCCCGGTGTTCCTCGTGCATACCGCGCTGAAAATCACCTCGCCAAACGGCAAAAGCTACAGCGAACGGCTGGACACGGTGAAAACCGAAAAACAGCTCAGCGCCATCTTTGATGATTTCATTAACATGGTGCCGATGGGGCAGAAGCTGTTTGGCTCACTGAACCCGGTTCACACCGGCGGCCCGATGCAGGTGAGCATTGCGTTTGCCGAGAAGCATACCGACGGCTACCCGTGGGAAATTGACGGTACGGTGCGCCAGGAGGTCTTCTCCCTGCGCGGCGGGCTGTGGTTCGGCACATATCATCTGCTGAACTATCCGGCGAACTACAGCGAGCCCCTGTACCGCTTCGCAGACTTTAACGCGGGCTGGTATGCCAGCCGTAACGCGGCGTTTCAGAGCGCGGTCAGCCGCGCAAGCGGCGTTAAGCTGGCGCTGGACGGCGATCTTATCGCCTACGGCAGCAGCGAGGCGGGAAGCACCGAGCGGGCGATCCGGAAATTATCGACAACGCTTGATATGAGCAACAGCGACATTCGCCGTCAGCTTGAGAAAGGCGACAGCCTGGCATTTGAGAAAACGGATCTCTACAAGAAGGTGTTTGCCCTTGCAGAGAAGAAGAGTGGGAAAACGTTACCGAGGGCTGTCCTGCCGGGGATTCAGCTGGAAAGCCCGAAGATCACGCGTAACCTGACCACCGCATGGTTCGCAAAACGCGTGGACGATCGCCGGGCTCGCTGTATGGGGCTTTAATGGCGGCGACGAAAGCGCAGGACGAGCGCGACAACGCCTAAAATCATACACCCCGCGAGGAAGGGCACGAGGCCAAACAGCGTGCTCACGCCAAACCCGATTTCAACCCGCGGGCGTCCGTTATCCTGCACCTGCATCAGGTGTTCATAAACGCCTGGCGCGTGCACCAGCATATTAAGCAGCTGGGAGCCAGCCCAGAAGCAGAACAGGACAAACAGGGCATACGCGATATTACCCGCCGTGGAGGTTTTTGGTTTGCCGCCAAAAATCGGTTTCGACAATGTAAAGTCAGCCATGTTGACCTCCCGAAATATCACTCTGTTTTAATACGCGTCTTACGGGGTGAGTTTGACAGGTCAACGCATTTGTCAATATCAGAATCGTGGTAATTTTCGCTCAGGATTTCTCCTGGAGTGTTGATTTCTGCAGCATGTCACAATTTGTTAACTTAAATGAAACTGCGCCGCATTTCAGAATTTCCGCATCTGCCACAGACCTGTCGGTAAAACTGTGAGAGGATGTCTTTTTTCCCTGCCGGAGTTGTTATGAAGCTCACGTCCAAACTTCGCCGTGACTGGCACTACTACGCCTTTGCTATCGGGCTGATCTTTATTCTTAACGGCGTCGTGGGGCTGTTGGGATTTGAAGCAAAAGGCTGGCAAACCTATGCCGTGGGTCTGGTGACCTGGGTAATCAGTTTCTGGCTGGCAGGGTTGATTATCCGCCGCCGTCCGGAAGAGACGACAGCGGAGGAAACGGCTAAGGGTGCCGATTAACCGTTAACGGAACTTTTCAGGGCGCTGTCGGCGGCGTGACGCTCCAGCGCCAGTTCGATCAGGCGGGTGATCAGCTCAGAGTAGCCAAGCCCGCTGGCCTGCCACAGTTTTGGATACATGCTGATATTGGTGAAACCCGGCAGCGTGTTGATTTCATTGATCACCACCTCGTTCTCCGGCGTCAGGAACACGTCCACGCGCGCCATGCCGCTGCAGCCGAGCGTCTGATAGGCGTGAATGGCGATCGTCCGGATCTTATCGTTGATGGCCGGATCGATATCCGCAGGAACAACAACCTGGGCGCCTTTATCATCAATGTATTTGGTGTCGTACGAGTAGAAGTCGCTGTTTAAGACCACTTCACCGCAGGTGCTGGCCTGTGGAAAATCGTTGCCCAGCACCGCGCACTCAATTTCTCGGCCTTTGATCCCCTGCTCAACCACCACTTTATGGTCGAACTCAAACGCCAGACGGACGGCTTGCGTGAACTCTGCTTCGGTGGTGACTTTGCTGACCCCCACGGAGGAGCCCTGGTTGGCTGGCTTCACAAACAGCGGCAGGCCCAACTCAGCGCTAATCTGTGCGAAGCTGTGCTTGTCGCGGTTGGCGCGGGTGAGGGTCACGAATGGCGCGATATTCAGCCCGGCATCGCGCAGCAGGCGTTTGGTGACGTCTTTGTCCATGCAGGCGGCGGATCCCAGCACGTCCGAGCCCACGAACGGCAGGTTAGCCATGCGTAACATCCCCTGCAGGGAACCGTCTTCGCCGAGGGTGCCGTGCACGATAGGGAAGACCACGTCGATCTGGGCGAGAGCCTGCGCGTTGCCGGCGTTGATAAGCTGTCCCTTCACAACGCCGGGTACGGTGGCGACGCTAATTTCCGAAGGATTAAGGGCAATGTGTGCCGGATCGTGGGCATTCAGCAGATACTGGCTGGCATCGTTAACGTGCCACTGGCCCTGTTTATCAATGCCCAGCAGCACCACGTCGAAACGGCTTTTATCGATCGCATCGACGATATTTTTAGCCGATTGCAAGGACACCTCGTGCTCCGCTGATTTTCCCCCAAAGACAATACCTACGCGCTGCTTTGCCATCTCACTCTCTTCCAGTCTGACGAAAAGCCAATAACATACCACGATGCCCTGCGGGTTTCGCGGCCTTCTGCCATAATGTTTTGGGGAACAGTGAGGGGGGAGAGTGAAAGGAAAAACGCTGCTGACCATTTTCATCCTTGGAGCAATCGCAACCGCGGGCTATCGCTGGTTGCCGTCTCACTACAACCCTTTCACGCCGCTGAACCTGGACGACCCGCCTGGCCGTATTACCCAGTATAAGCTGCGGCGCTTAACGCCCGAAGCCTGCGCGAGCCTGTTAGCGCAGGCTAATCAAAAAAAACTGATCCGCACCCAGGCGGTCGCTGACAGCGGCGGGGAATGCCCGCTGAACAACGTCGTGCGCGTGCGTGACTTCGGCCCGGTGAGCCTGAACGGCAGTTTTCTTGCCAGCTGTCCGCTGGCGCTCAGCTCAGCACTGTTCGTCAGCCAGCAGGCCCGGCCCCTGACCAAACGCTTTACCGGCAGTGAACTGACGCGCATTGAGCACCTCGGCAGCTTTGCCTGCCGCAATATCTACCACCGGCCCGATGCGCGGCGCAGCGAGCATGCCACGGCAGAGGCGCTGGATATCGCCGCTTTTCGGCTGGCGAACGGAGAGCGCGTTACGGTACTTAACGGCTGGAAATCGGCAAAAACGCAGCCCTGGCTTAAGTCTCTGCTGGCGGCAAGCTGCGGCTACTACGGAAACGGTCTTGGGCCGGAATATAACGCGGCGCACGCCAGCCACTTTCATCTGGGAATGCGCGGCTTTGGTCTCTGCCGTTGAAGCATAATCTTCCGCCAGAAAATGGATGAATTGTGACTTATTTCACAAATATGATGACTGGGAAGATAAAACACCAAAGTCAGCGAGGCCGCATCTCTGGTGCGACGTTAAGGCGCGTAACTTGCTAATCTGACGGCGAATTCGCCTAAAAATGAAGACTATTTCTGTATGGAATCCTGGAAAGTTAATCTTATCTCGGTCTGGTTCGGCTGCTTCTTCACCGGGCTTGCCATCAGCCAGATCCTGCCGTTCCTGCCGCTGTACGTGTCACAGCTGGGGGTCACCTCCCACGAAGCGCTCTCCATGTGGTCCGGGCTGACGTTCAGCGTTACGTTTCTGGTCTCCGCCATTGTCTCTCCGATGTGGGGCAGCCTGGCGGATCGGAAAGGGCGCAAGCTGATGCTGCTGCGCGCCTCCCTCGGGATGGCGATTGCTATTCTGCTCCAGGCCTTCGCCACCAACGTCTGGCAGCTGTTTTTCCTGCGGGCGGTGATGGGGCTGACGTCCGGGTATATTCCCAACGCCATGGCGCTGGTTGCCTCTCAGGTGCCGCGCGAGCGCAGCGGCTGGGCGCTGAGTACGCTTTCCACCGCCCAGATCAGCGGCGTTATCGGCGGCCCGCTGCTGGGAGGCTTTCTGGCTGACCATGTCGGTCTGCGCGCGGTATTCATCATCACCGCAATCCTGCTGGTGATCAGCTTTCTGGTTACGCTCTTTCTTATCAAGGAGGGTGGCCGCCCCGTTATCAGTAAATCTGAGCGCCTGAGCGGCAGGGCCGTCTTCGCCTCGCTGCCTTACCCCGGACTCGTGATTAGCCTGTTTGTCACCACCATGGTGATCCAGCTCTGCAACGGTTCGGTCGGCCCGATTTTGGCGCTGTTTATCAAGTCGATGGAGCCGGACAGCAATAATATCGCCTTTCTCAGCGGCATGATTGCCGCCGTGCCGGGCGTCTCCGCGCTGATCTCTGCCCCGCGTCTGGGAAAACTGGGCGACAGGATCGGCACGGCGCGCATCCTGATGGCGACGCTGATTTTTGCGGTGGTGCTCTTTTTCGCCATGTCGTTTGTTACCTCTCCGCTTCAGCTGGGCGTGCTGCGGTTTTTACTCGGCTTTGCGGATGGCGCTATGTTGCCCGCCGTACAGACACTGCTGGTCAAATATTCCAGCGACCAGGTCACGGGGCGTATTTTTGGCTATAACCAGTCGTTTATGTATTTAGGCAACGTTGCCGGTCCGCTTATTGGTGCATCCGTTTCTGCAATGGCGGGTTTTCGCTGGGTATTTGCCGCGACGGCGATTGTCGTTTTAATCAATATTATCCAGCTGGCTATTGCCCTGCGTCGCCGCAGGCAATTAGCGGAGGCGAAATCGGCGAAATAATCATTGCCAGATGTATTATATATTCTTATGGTAGCCGCATTTTTATATAACAAAATGCGGCGTTTTTTTATAGAAAAACGTTTCGCTGAAAAGATCGCTGCGCTAATTTGGCGGCAATGTCACTTTTGCATAAGATAATACTTTTCTCCGCTTTGCATATTTCATTCCTGGTGTTAATTTCAGAGGAAATCCCATAAGGAAATAGCACGATGAAAAATCTCATTGCTGAGTTGCTGGTTAAGCTTGCACAAAAGGAAGAGGAGTCGAAAGAGCTGGTCGCCCAGGTCGAAGCGCTGGAAATTGTTGTCACCGCGCTGCTGCGGCAGATGGCAACATCTGACCAGCAGGCGTTAATCGATAGCATTGAAGGGGCGCTGGATAAGGCACGGCCCGATACCCAGGTTCCGCCAGAGGATGCCGAGTTGCTGCAGCAATACGTAAAGAAGCTGTTGAGGCATCCGCGCAGTTAAGCCGTTACTGACATGTCATAGGATTGTCATGCAGGATGCCTGAGTCGCTCTGTTTTATTTTTGTATTTGTACATGAAGTAATTAAATTGAAACAGAGCGCGCTTTTTATCGCGTTACAACCGCTGTTAATTACCCCGGCCATTTATGCCGATACCGCCAATTCCTGCGCGCTGGATCTGAAATGATAAATTCCCGGCGGAAATCACATCTGCCGGGTGGTTTTTTTCCCGTCACGAACCAGACTTACAGGGAATGTTCACAAAAGGATGGTGCAATGAAAACGACATTACTGGTTACTCTGTTCTCCGGCCTGTTCCTGTTCTCCTCGGCGAACGCGGAAGAAAAAACATTAACGCCGCAACAGCAACGCATGACCACCTGTAATCAACAGGCGACGTCCCAGAGTCTGAAGGGGGATGCACGTAAAACCTACATGAGCGACTGCCTGAAAAACGGCGCCGCGAAACCCGGTGAAAAAAGCCTGACGCCGCAGCAGCAAAAAATGCGCGAGTGTAATGCGAAAGCGACCGAACAGTCCCTCAAGGGTGACGATCGCAGCAAGTTCATGAGTGCCTGCCTGAAGAAAAAAGTGTAGTTCTAACGGGTGAGCGGCTCCGGCGGCTCACCCGAAATTTCATACTTTCCCCGCAGACCCCCTCTCTATAATTTGGGAAAATGTTTCAGAATATTCCCAAAAATGATGAATGATGACGTTTATTACAATAAAAAGCGCATTCGGGGAGAGTGGAGTTTAACCCTTTCTCAGGATGACCCTTACCGTACCGGCATCCAGTTTGCCAGGCGAGCCCGGCTGGCCCGCGTTGTCGGGCTGGCGGCGATGTTTTTCCCCGTGGCGGAGATGCTGGTCAGCCGTTTTTTACCTGGCGGCTGGTGGTTGTTGCTGGTGGGGTGGGCATTCATCTGGCCGCATTTTGCCTGGCAGTTATCCTGCCGCGCCGCCTCACCTCATCAGCAGGAGATCTTCAACCTTAAGACGGATGCCATTGTCGCCGGGCTCTGGATTGGCGTGATGGGAATTTATGCGTTACCTGCGGCAGCGCTGGTGATGATGGTGGGAATAAATATGATGGGCTCAGGGGGCTGCCGTCTGTTTATTTCGGGGGTGGCGCTCACCGCGCTTTCCGTGCTGGTCACATTACCCCTCGTTGGCAGTGCGGTGCCCTTTAATCCGGGGGCGCTGGAGTGGGGCTTAACGCTTCCCATCCTTATGCTTTATCCCATGCTGTTTGCCTGGCTTAGCCATCGAACGGCCGTCAGGCTGGCGGAACATAAGCGGCGGCTGGAAATGATGAGCACCCGTGACGGTATGACCGGGGTCTTTAACCGCCGACATTGGGAGATGCTGCTGCGCAATGAATTTGAGCACTGTCGCCGGAGCCACTGCACCGCCACGATATTGCTGATTGATATCGACCACTTTAAAAACATCAACGATACCTGGGGGCACGACGCAGGCGACAAGGCCATCGTGGCCATCACCCGCCAGCTTCAGATGTCGGTACGGTCGGGCGATGCGATAGGCCGGTTTGGCGGGGATGAGTTCGCGGTGATTATGTCCCAGACTGCCGCTGAAAGCGCCATCGCCGTCATGTCGCGGGTTCACGCGCGGCTGGAAACGCTGTCGTTACCGTGCGCGCCGAAAGAGCCTCTGCGCATCAGCGTGGGCGTGGCTCCCTGGGGGCCGCAGTTTGTGCACTATCGGGAATGGCTGAAGGCGGCAGATGTGGCGCTGTACAAGGCGAAAAATGCCGGGCGCGGCCGCACCGAAGTGGCCGCCTGACGCCCGACCAGATATCAGGATTTACTCAGCTTCTCTGACTTTTCCATGCATTTTGCCATCGCCTCGATGACGGCCGAACGGAACCCGCGCTCTTCCAGCACCCGCACCGCTTCGATGGTGGTACCGGCCGGGGAGCAGACCATATCCTTCAGTTCACCCGGGTGTTTACCGGTCTCCAGCACCATTTTGGCGGAGCCCATGACGGCCTGCGCGGCGAATTTATACGCCTGCGCGCGCGGCATGCCGCCAAGCACGGCGGCGTCCGCCATCGCTTCTAAAAACATGAAAACGTACGCGGGGGCTGAACCGCTCACGCCGACCACCGGATGGATCATGGATTCTGCAATCACTTCCGCCTCGCCGAAGCAGCGGAAAATGTTCAGCACGTCCGCCACCTCTTCTGAGGTCACCAGCGCGTTAGGGGTAACGGAGGTCATACCGGCGTTGACCAGTGAAGGGGTATTCGGCATCGCGCGGACGATTTTACGATCGTGGCCCAGCGCGCGCGCCAGCTGATCGAGCGTCACGCCTGCGGCAATCGACACGACCAGCGTCTCTTTATTCAGGCTGGAGGTAATGTCGCTTAACACTTTGATCATGATGTTCGGCTTAACGGCACCAAAGACGATATCGGCAACCTGGGCCACCTCCTGCGCGCTTTCGGCGGCGTTGATCCCGTATTGATCGCGCAATGCGGCGACGTTCTCCGGTGACGGGGTATAGACCCAAATCTGACCCGGCAGAACCTGCCCGCTGGCGATCAGGCCGCCCAGGATGGCTTTGCCCATGTTACCGCAGCCGATAAACCCGATTTTCTTGTCCATCATGATTCTCCGTCATTATGCGTTGTTTTCTCTGATTGATAGCTTAACAACGAAATGCAGGCGACAATAGTCGGCAGAGTCATTATGGGGAGACAACATGGCGATTTGGGTTGATGCGGACGCGTGTCCGAATGTGATTAAAGAGATTTTATTCCGCGCCGCCGAGCGCGTTCAGATGCCGCTGACGCTGGTTGCGAACCAGAATATTCGCGTCCCGCCTTCGCGGTTCATCCGTTCTTTACGCGTGCCAGCCGGGTTCGACGTGGCGGATAATGAAATTGTTCGTCTGTGCTGCGCGGAGGATCTGGTCATCACCGCCGATATACCGCTGGCGGCGGAAGTGCTTGAGAAAGGGGCGGCGGCGCTCAATCCGCGCGGCGAGCGTTATTCGCCTTCGACCATCCGGGAAAAACTCACCATGCGTGATTTTATGGATACGATGCGGGCCAGCGGCGTGCAGACCGGTGGACCGGACAGCCTGTCCCAGCGCGATCGCCAGCAGTTTGCTGCCGAACTGGATAAATGGCTGCTGGAAGTGAAGCGCCGTACGGCGTAATGATAATTATTGTCAATATGTGGTACAGTGTGGCCTCCACAGGGTTGTCATCCCGTACCGCTTTGCAGTAAAGTAATCGACACATCTTCTGCAATTATTTCTTTACACTCTTCAGCCATTCGGCATCAAGGGGAACACCTGGCTATGACCCAACCCATCTTTTTAGTTGGCCCCCGCGGCTGTGGGAAAACCACCGTTGGCGTGGAACTGGCACGCGCGTGTCATCGTCAGTTTGTTGATACCGACCACTGGCTGCAGACCGAAGCCGGCAAAACCATCGCCGACATCGTGGAGCAAGAGGGATGGGAAAGCTTTCGCGCCCGCGAAACGGCCGCGCTGAAAGCGGTCACCACGCCGTCAGCCGTCATTGCGACGGGAGGCGGCATTGTTCTGGCCGAATGTAATCGTCACTTTATGCGCGAAAAAGGCATTGTGATCTATCTCTGCGCGCCGGTGGCGGCGCTGGTAGGGCGCCTTGAGGCATTTCCTGAAGAGGGACAACGCCCGGCGCTGACGTCACGACCGCTCAGCGAAGAGGTGAGCGAAGTGCTGGCCGAGCGTGATGCCCTCTATCGTGAAGCGGCGCACCATGTCGTGGATGCCTCTGCGGCCCCGGAAGATGTGGTAATTCAGATTATTACCGCCCTGCGTCTGGCGTGTGCCAGCTAAGCGCCGTCTATACTGATAGCTCAGACATAAAAAAAGGATGAGCTATGCCAACCAGACCTCCCTATCCGCGCGAAGCACGTATCGTTACCGTTGAAAAAGGCAATGGCGACCAGACCGTGACCTGGTACCAGCTGCGTGCCGATCACCCCAAACCGGACTCGCTGATCAGTGAACATGAGACTGAACAGGAAGCGCTGGATGCCAAACGGCGCTACGAAGATCCCGAAAAGTCGTGAATGTTTTCCTAAACGCTCCAATACCGTGCCTGAATCACACTTTTTACTCATCGCAAATGTTAAGCAGGAGTTAATATTTAGTTATTACAGGTAGCTCCGTTACCGGCAGGCGATCTTTACATTTCGGGGCAGAGATCGCCTGCTACGCTTGGTGCTGTTTTGTTGAAAAAACGAACTGTACAGCGTAGTGAGCCTGTACCTGTGTACACGTTTTTGTAGTGATGGAAGGCGAAGAAAATGAAGGCAACGTTGGCGATCCTCACCATTGGTGTGGTCCCTGTAAGCGAAGTGTTACCGCTCTTAACCGAGCATGTATCTGAACAACAGATCACGCATCTCAGCCTGCTGGGTAAGATGAGTCGGGAAGAGGTCATGGAAGACTACGCTGTAGAGGCGGGGGAGGATCCCCTGGCGACGTTATTAAGCGACGGTAAACTGGCGCATGTTTCTCGACAGAAAATAGAGCGCTCGCTGCAGGCAGTAATAGAAGTACTCGATAATCAACAATATGACGTTATTTTGCTGATGAGCACCGCCCCCATTAAGGGACTCATTGCGCGCAATGCAATTTTGCTTGAGCCGATGCGCATTATTCCTCCTCTGGTGGCCTCCATTGTTGACGGGCATCAGGTGGGGGTAATTGTCCCCATTGAGGAGCTCATGGACAACCAGGAAGCAAAATGGCACGTGCTCGAAAAAACGCCCCTGTATGCCCTGGCAAACCCCTTCTGGGACAGCGAGGCTAAACTCATTGCCGCCGGGAAGGAGCTGTTGGAGAGAGGGGCAGATGTATTGATTCTGGACTGTCTTGGTTTCCACCAGCATCACCGGGATTTACTGCAAAAGGCGCTGGACGTGCCGGTGCTGTTGTCCAACGTTCTGATGGCTCGCCTGGCCTCAGAGCTTCTGACGTAATGATTTTGCGTGACAGGTGATGAGCATGGCCCCTATAGTGAATTTTTATCTCTGAATATAAGGGCCAGTTCATGCTTCAAAGTAACGAATACTTTTCCGGTAAAGTAAAATCCATCGGTTTTACCAGCAGCAGCACTGGCCGCGCCAGTGTGGGCGTTATGGCCGAAGGGGAATACACCTTTGGCACGGCGGAAGCGGAAGAGATGACGGTGGTCAGCGGCGCGCTGAACGTCTTACTGCCGGGTGAAACGGAATGGAAAGTTTACGCTGCCGGGCAAGTTTTCAACGTCCCTGGCCACAGCGAATTTCATTTACAGGTCGCTGAACCGACCTCTTATCTCTGCCGCTACCTGAAATAATCTTCTTTCCTCTCCCCTTTGGGGAGAGGAGCAGTGTGAGGGGAAATTATCTCTGCGCTTCGCCGCCGAGACCTTCCACCAGATTCTGAATTAACGCGGCCAGCTCGCCGGTCATCAGGATAAAGTCCGCGTCAAAGCGCTGGGCGTAATCTTCCCGGTCGATATCTTCGTTTTGATCGCGCAGCTCGTCGCAGAACTTCAGACGCTTCACGGAGCCGTCGTCGCACATCACGAACTGAATACGCTGCTGCCAGTCGAGCGCCAGTTTGGTGACCACTTTGCCCGCTTCAATGTGTACGGCGATCTCGTCGCTCACCAGATCCTGCTTTTTCGCGCGGATCACGCCGCCATCTTCCAGCAGGGCTTTCAGCTCGGCTTCGTCCAGGATCTGGAAACCTTGCGCCGCGGTACCGCTGCGGACCCACTCGGTCAGGGTCAGCTCAATCGGCGTTTCCAGCGCCAGAGGTACGACCGGTAAAGAGCCGATGCTTTTACGCAACAGGGCCAGCGTGTCTTCCGCTTTTTTGGCGCTGGCGCAGTCCACCATGATCAGCCCGTTAACGGTATCGATCCACATCATCGTTTGGCTGAAGCGGCTGAAGGCGCGCGGCAGCAGAGAGTGCAGAACTTCATCTTTCAGCGAGTCTTTTTCGGTTTTTTTCAGCTTGCGGCCCTGCTCGGCTTCCAGCTTGAAAATTTTTGCTTCAAGCGCCTGCTTAACCACCGGCGTGGGCAGAATTTTCTCTTCTTTGCGGGCGCAGACGATGATTTGACCCGTGCTGCTGGCGTGGGTCAGTGCATCGCTTTGTGAACCCATTGGCGGAACCCAACCGGTTTTCGCCATATCCTGGCTACCGCAAGGGGAAAAGCTATAAGCGGCTAACTGTTTTTCCATCTCTTCTGCGCGCAGCGAAACGTCGCGGCTGAGACGGTAAACCATCAAATTTTTGAACCACAGCATGATAATTTCCACGGCCTTGTCGTTAAATCAGCGGGCATGATAACGAATTGTCGCATCGCTTGCATTGCTAATCGGGAAGCGTGCTTCTACTCTGTTGATAATCAAAATAATGAGGAGAGTCTTGTGCGCATTGGGATTGATTTGGGCGGCACCAAAACAGAAGTCATCGCACTGAGCGAGCAGGGGGAACAGCTGTTCCGCCACCGTCTGCCGACGCCGCGCGATGACTATCACCAGACGATCGAGACGATTGCCCAACTGGTTGAGATGGCCGAGCAGGCGACAGGGCAAACCGGCAGCGTCGGAATGGGGATCCCGGGGTCGATCTCACCGTATACCGGGGTGGTAAAAAACGCCAACTCCACCTGGCTCAACGGTCAGCCGTTTGATAAAGATTTAAGCGCGCGCCTGAAACGGGAAGTGCGTCTGGCTAACGACGCCAACTGCCTGGCGGTCTCTGAGGCCATCGACGGCGCGGCAGCCGGGGCGCAGACCGTGTTTGCGGTGATTATCGGTACCGGCTGCGGCGCAGGCGTGGCCTTTGGCGGACGTTCACATATCGGCGGCAACGGCACGGCGGGCGAGTGGGGACACAATCCGCTGCCGTGGATGGATGAAGATGAACTCAAATACCGCGCTGAAGTGCCGTGCTACTGCGGCAAGCAGGGCTGTATTGAGACGTTTATCTCCGGCACAGGTTTTGCGACCGACTACCACCGCCTGAGCGGCCAGCCGCTCAAGGGGAACGAGATTATGCGTTTGGTGGAAGAACAGGATCCGGTGGCCGAACTGGCGCTCAGCCGCTACGAAATGCGTCTGGCGAAATCGCTGGCGCACGTGGTGAATATTCTCGATCCGGACGTGATTGTGCTCGGCGGCGGCATGAGCAACGTTGACCGGCTGTACGCCACGGTACCGAACCTGGTTAAGCAGTGGGTCTTCGGCGGCGAGTGCGAAACCCCGATCCGCAAAGCCGTCCACGGCGACTCCAGCGGCGTGCGCGGCGCGGCGTGGCTGTGGCCGGAATAGACGCAAAAAAGCAACGCAAGTTGCTGTTTTTGATGTTTTTACCCTCTCCCCGTGGGCTGAGGAATCCCCAGTAATTTATAAGCAGAAGCAATAACGTTGTTTCAGAACGAGTTAAGGCTTTCAGCGATGCCCTGGTCCGGCTGTAAATCGCCGAAGCGTTTCCGTAAGGCCGGGGCGAGGTGCAGGGATGCGCCGAGAGGGCGTGGCCTGCAGGGATGCAGGCTCATGCCCGACCCGATAGCCTGAAGGAATAAGCTAAGGGCACCGCGGAGCGGCGATTTACCGCCGGGAGCCCGGGTCGCCAGGGCGGTGGCGATTGAGCCGCCCTGGCACGTTCACCGGTCATGTCCTCACAGAGTAGCAAGGAACGTGAAGTGAACGGAATGACCACCAGAGCCGTATGTTCCCCCTCACCCCAGCCCTCTCCCTCAAGGGAGAGGGGGTCGTCCGTGCCGGCATTATTTTGTGGGGAACCCTCAGGCCCGTGGGAGAGGGCTCCAGACCGCACCATTCCACCATTCACCCCACCGCAAACTCCCTGTCCAGCCTGCTGTACCCCAGCCCGTTGATCTTCTTCACCTTGATCTGCACCGGAATGCGCTCTTTCATCGCCTCGACGTGGCTAATCACCCCGATGGTTTTCCCGGTGGCGTTCAGCGCGTCGAGCGCATCCAGCGCGGTATCCAGCGTTTCACTGTCGAGCGTGCCGAAGCCCTCATCGAGGAACAGGGAATCAATCCGCGTTTTGTGGCTTACCAGGTCAGAAAGCGCTAACGCCAGCGCCAGGCTGACCAGGAAGCTCTCGCCGCCGGAGAGCGTGCGCGTATCGCGCACCGCATCGGCCTGCCAGGTGTCGACCACTTCCAGCTCCAGCGCCTCGCTGGCTTTGCGCTGCAGCAGATAACGCCCGTGCAGGCGGTTAAGCTGCTGGTTAGCCAGCCAGACCAGGTTATCCAGCGTCAGCCCCTGCGCGAACTTGCGGAACTTGTCGCCGGTGCTGGAGCCGATCAGCGCGTTAAGATAGCCCCAGTCGTCGGCCTGGCGCGCGGCCTCTTCAATTTGCAGCATTAACGCCTGCTGATGCTGGCGGTTATCGCTGTCCTGCTTAAGCTGCTGGCGGATCTCGCCCTGATGCGTGGTGTTCTCACGAAGCCGTTGCGCCAGCTGCTGCAGCTGGCTTTGCAGGGTAGACGCATCCGCGTCAAGTTCTTCCGGGCGCAGCGCAAGGTGCGCCTGCAGCTGCTGATTAGCCTGGCCGGAAAGGGCCGCGGCCTGCTGTATCTGGTTTTCCAGCGACTGTTTCAGCTGTTCGAGGCGGCGAATAGCGTCGTCATCCAGCAGCGCGGCAAGGAACGCGTCCCGATCGGCAAAACAGCTTGCGGAGAGCGCCGCGGTGAACTGCGTCTGCGACTGCTGCAGTCGCTCGCGCTCCAGCGCTTCCTGCTGCTGCTGGGCGGCGAGCTGGCTTTGCAGCGACACGCATTCATTATGGACGTCGCGCCAGTCATCAGGAATGGCCGGTTCAGCCTCTTCGCCGTGTGTTTCCGGAAGCGTGTCGAGCAGCGGCTTCAGCGCGCTCACGCGTTCCTGAAGCATGCCGTGCTGCGTTTGCTTCTCCTGCCACTGGGCAAATTCCGCTTCGCGGGCGTGCAGCCAGTCGGCTTCATTGCCCTCTTCGGGAACGCTAAGCGAGAGCGCGAGCAGGGTATGTTCCAGCGCCTGGCGCGTTGCCGTGCGCTGCTGCTGATACTGGCGTTCCTGCGCTTCCTGCTCGCTCAGCTGGTGTTGCAGGGTCAGACGCTGGCTGTGCTGATAAAGCTGACGCTCGTAGTGTTCCTGCTCGTTCATCCACGGCGCGATATCCTCCTGAATATTCAATGTAATATTCAAGGACTCGCAGGCCTCCAGCCACGCTTTAGTGAGCGCTTGCTCCTCCTGAGACAAGGCCTGCGCTTCGTCTGTCTCACGCTGGATCTGCTGAGCCAGGGCATTAACCTGTCCCAGCACCAGCAGGCCTTCATCTTTAAGCGCGGCGACCTCTTTTTCCAGCGCATCACGGCGACGCTGGTTGTCCGTTAGCTCAAGCGACCGGTAGGTCTCCACGGCAGGATGCTCGTGGGAGCCGCACAGCGGGCAGGGTTTGCCTGCCTCAAGCTGTGAGCGATAGCTTTCCAGATCTTTAATCGTCGCTTCACGTTCGCACAGGGCTTTCAGATCCAGATAGTGCTGGTGTTTCTCTTTGTACTGCTGGCGGCGCAGCGCCAGGGTTTCATTGAGCTTGCTCTGCTCCGCCTGGGCTTTCTGCACGCTTTCACCGTTCTGGCTCAGGCGCTTTTGCAGCGGCTGATAGCGGGCATGCAGCGACGTCAGCTGCTGGCGCAGCGTGCGGGACCGGGACTGCTGCTCCATGGCCGCGCTGACCTCATCCGCCGTCAGCGTCAGCGTATTTTCCGGCATCTCAGCCAGCTTCTGACGAAGCTCAGTCATCCGCGCAGCAAGCGCGGCGAGCTGACTTTTGTCGCGGTTGAGCTGTGAGAACTGGGCGCGCCAGCCGGCAATTTCCTGGCCCAGCAGGCGATAACGCTCTTTTTCCGCCAGCCACTGCGCCAGCGCCGTCAGTTCGGCCTGTAGCCGCTCATGGGTACGCAGGGCGGTATTGCGGATCCGCGCGCGCAGTGCGGCTTTGGCCTGTAAGCGAGTATTTACTTCTTTAATTCGCTGCTGGGTTTGCGTCAGACGTGCGGTTTGCTCCTGCTGATGCTCCCAGAGCGGACGAAGCTGGGCGGCGGGCTGGGCAAGCTGGAGTTTTGCCAGTTCCGGCGCCGCGTTCGCCTGCGCCTGTTGCGCCTGCTGCTGCAGGGCGGCAACGCGCTGCTGCTCCCGCAAGAGCTCGTCATGGCGCGTAAGCCACTGAAAATCTTTCTGTTGGCTTTGCTGCTGGGCCAGCAGGGTTTTCTCTTCGTCAGTAAGCGCCTGCAAACTTTGCTGCAACTGCTGCTGTTGTTCTTCGCTGAGCAGCACGACGCCCGCCGCCTGCGCCTCGCATTTTTCCAGCACGCTGCGGGCGGCTTTGTGTTTCTCAAACACCATCGCGGAAATCTGGCCGTAGATTTCGGTGCCGGTCAGCTCTTCCAGCAGTTCTGCGCGGTCGGCCGGTTTGGCATTCAGGAAGGCGGCAAATTGCCCCTGCGAGAGCAGCATTGAGCGGGTAAAACGGCCGTAGTCCAGCCCGGTGAGCGCCGCGGTTTGCTCCAGCTTATCCGAGACCTTGTCGGCCAGAATCTTGCCGTCCTCGCAGCGGGCCAGCTCCACGCGCGGTGCCTGCAAGTTCCCGTCCGGCTGGTTGCGCGCCCGGTTCTGGCTCCAGAAGGCGCGATAGGCGACGCCTTTCACCTCAAACTCCACTTCCGCCAGGCACTCGGCGGTATCGCGCGTCATCAGGTCGTTTTGCGCCTGAGAGACCTTATTCAGGCGCGGCGTTTCGTGGTAGAGCGCCAGACAGATGGCGTCGAGCAGGGTGGTTTTACCCGCGCCGGTTGCGCCGGTGATGGCAAACAGGCCGTTGCTGGCAAAAGGCTCCGCGGTGAAGTCAATTTTCCACTCGCCCTTGAGGGAGTTGAGATTTTTCAGGCGCAGGCTCAGAATTTTCATGCGTTTTCTTCCTCGTCATTGAGGGCGTGCAGGGTACGGCTGAACAGCTCGTTGAGCCTGACGCGCTTCGCATCATCGATCTCTTCCTGCGACAGGCGGCGTTCAAATACCTCCTCTACCCGCAGTTCGCTGAGCGTTTCGCGCTGGGCGCCGAGCAGAATTTTCTCGCGCTGCTCGCGGCTGCGGCGCACCAGCAGCACCTCTACCGGCAACTCTTCGGTCAGCGCCTGAATTTTCCGCTGCATATCGTGCAGGTAATCATCGGTGGTGATTTCAATATCCAGCCAGACGGGCGGGTTAAGCTCAGCGCCGCGCCACTGCTCAAGCTGTTCCGTAATCGCGGCAAGATCGCCCTTCAGCACCGCCAGCGGCTGGGTGACCGGCACTTCCAGCGTCTCGACGGCGCTGAGTTTGCCCTCATCAAAGCTCACCAGATGTACGGATTTGGCTTTGCCGGTTTCATCGAAGCTGAGCGAAATAGGGGAACCGCAGTAGCGGATATGCTCGCAGCCGCCGATGACCTGGGCGCGGTGAATGTGCCCGAGCGCGATGTAGTCCGCGGGCGGGAAGTTTTGCGCGGGAAAGGCATCAAGCGTACCGATATAGATCTCGCGGACCGCGTCACTTTTGCTGGCCCCGACGGTGGTGAGGTGCCCGGTGGCAATGACCGGAATGGCCTGTTCACCGCGCAGGGCGCAGGCTTCCGCGTGCTGCTGGTGATAATAGTCGGTGATGGCCTGTAATAAATGCTGCTGCTTTTCCGCGCCCGACAGTCCCGCCTGGCTTTGCACGATGTCCCGCGGGCGTAAAAAGGGAATCGGACACAGTACCGCGCCCGGCGATCCGTCGCGTTTTTTCAGGATCTGCGGCGCGTGCCCGGCGCTGGCGACCACGGTGGTATTGAGAAACGCCAGGATGTCGCGGGATTCATTGAGCGTGGCAACGGAGTCATGGTTACCGGCGACAATCACCAGATGACAGCCGGTCTGCTGCAGGTTCACCACGAAGCGGTTATACAGTTCGCGCGCATAGCTCGGCGGCGAACCGGTATCAAAGATGTCACCCGCCACAATAATGGCATCCACCTCGTGCGCCTGGGCCGTTTCCAGAAGCCAGTTCAGGAACGCTTCATGTTCAGCCGCACGGCTTTTGCTGTAAAAATTTTGACCCAGATGCCAGTCCGAGGTGTGAAGTATGCGCATAGGAGATCCGTGGCGAAAAACGATGCGGGCGATTATAAACTGTCAGGGAGAGGAAAATAACCGCTGTAATAAAACAACAGTTTGCCATTTATAGTGGTACTGTTTTTCATAAATCTGTCATAAATCTGACGCATAATGGCGCCGCATTACAAACTTGTAACTTAAATAAGATAAGACAGGGCAAAGTATGGCGAGACGTATTCTGGTCGTAGAAGATGAAGCTCCAATTCGTGAAATGGTGTGCTTCGTGCTCGAACAAAATGGCTTCCAGCCGGTTGAAGCGGAAGATTATGACAGCGCGGTGAACCAGCTGAATGAACCCTGGCCCGATCTGATTCTGCTTGACTGGATGTTGCCCGGCGGCTCCGGACTGCAGTTTATCAAACACCTGAAGCGTGAAGCGCTAACCCGCGACATTCCGGTTGTGATGCTCACGGCGCGCGGAGAGGAAGAGGATCGCGTGCGCGGTCTGGAGACCGGCGCGGACGATTACATAACCAAGCCTTTCTCTCCGAAAGAGCTGGTTGCCCGCATTAAGGCCGTCATGCGCCGTATTTCGCCGATGGCGGTGGAAGAGGTGATCGAGATGCAGGGCCTGAGCCTTGATCCAACATCACACCGCGTGATGACCGGCGAAAATCCCCTCGACATGGGGCCTACCGAATTTAAACTCCTGCACTTCTTTATGACCCATCCGGAACGCGTTTACAGCCGCGAGCAGTTGCTGAATAACGTCTGGGGAACTAACGTGTATGTCGAAGACCGGACGGTTGACGTACATATCCGCCGCCTGCGAAAAGCGCTGGAACTGAGCGGCCACGATCGCATGGTACAGACGGTCCGCGGCACGGGTTATCGTTTCTCGACCCGTTTCTGAACAATGACAGGAGTGTGACGCGTGCTGGAACGTCTGTCATGGAAAAGGCTCGTCTTTGAACTGATCTTATGCTGTATTCCGGCCCTCCTTCTGGGGGCCATTATTGGGCACCTGCCGTGGTTTCTGCTGGCGGCGGTCACCGGGCTGTTAGTCTGGCATTTCTGGAACCTGCTGCGTCTCTCCTGGTGGCTGTGGGTTGACCGCAGTATGACGCCGCCGCCGGGAAGCGGCAGCTGGGAGCCGCTGCTGTACGGCCTGCATCAGATGCAGATGCGCAATAAAAAGCGCCGCCGCGAGCTGGGAAGCCTGATCAAACGCTTTCGCAGCGGCGCAGAGTCGCTGCCGGATGCGGTGATTCTGACGACAGAAGAAGGAACTATTTTCTGGTGTAACGGGCTTGCGCAACAGCTGCTGGGCCTGCGCTGGCCGGACGATAATGGTCAGAATATCCTCAACCTTCTGCGCTATCCCGAGTTCACGCTGTATCTGAAAAAGCGTGATTTCACCCGTCCCCACAATCTGAAGCTGAATAACGGTCGCCATCTGGAAATCCGCGTGATGCCCTACAGCGATCGCCAGTGGCTGATGGTGGCGCGCGACGTGACCCAGATGCACCAGCTGGAAGGGGCGCGTCGTAACTTCTTCGCCAACGTCAGCCACGAGCTACGCACCCCGTTGACCGTGCTGCAGGGCTACCTGGAGATGATGCAGGAGCAAACCCTGGAAGGAGCGCCGCGTGAAAAAGCGCTGCATACGATGCGCGAGCAAACGCACCGTATGGAAGGGCTGGTGAAGCAGCTGCTGACGCTGTCGAAGATTGAAGCGGCGCCGTCGCTTGCGCTGAATGACACCATTGATGTGCCCATGATGCTGCGCGTCGTCGAGCGTGAAGCGCAGACGTTAAGCCATAAAAAACATCAGCTGACCTTTGACGTCGACAATACGCTGAAGGTGCTGGGCAGCGAGGATGAACTGCGTAGCGCCATCTCCAACCTGGTGTACAACGCGGTAAACCATACGCCGGAAGGGACGGATATCGTGGTGCGCTGGCAGCATACGCCGGCAGGCGCCGAGTTTAGCGTGGAGGATAACGGGCCGGGGATCGCCCCGGAGCATATTCCGCGCCTGACCGAGCGCTTCTACCGGGTGGATAAAGCGCGATCGCGGCAGACGGGGGGGAGCGGCCTGGGGCTGGCGATTGTGAAACACGCGGTGAATCACCATGAAAGCCGTCTTGATATCCAGAGTACCCTGGGTAAGGGAACCCGCTTCAGTTTCGTTATCCCGGAACGATTAATTGCCAAAAAGAGCGCCTGACGGCAGGCGTGTCATTTTACCTTTCCACGGGTCAGCAATCGCTGGCCCGTTTGCTTTGCAGTCAAGCGAAACGCGTGTGAATTTTATACGGTTGGCTGTTTTTTGTTCGCATGATTAGCCATGGGTTTTTCCTATAATTAGCGCATTGTTCTGGTGTGCGTTTTCATACTGGCATATTGTTCTGGTTTTGCGATCCCTCCTTGCCTTTAAACGTTATAAGCGTTTAAATTGCCCCCCAGATACTGTCAGACCGACTGTATTTGCGTGGTAAATCGAAAAACTATTCTTCTCCACGCCAGGACGGGAGCATTTCCCGCTGAAATTGAGCAAATTTTCGGCTGTATCGTCCCGTCAGGGAAATCGAAAATCTCAACGTTTTCAACACCACATCCACAGGCAGTAAGGTTTTATGACCCATCACTTAAAATCGCGTGACATTATCGCGCTGGGCTTTATGACATTTGCGCTGTTCGTTGGCGCAGGCAACATCATTTTCCCTCCAATGGTTGGCTTACAGGCGGGTGAACACGTCTGGACCGCCGCGTTTGGTTTCCTGATTACTGCCGTGGGTCTGCCGGTACTGACAGTTATCGCGCTGGCGAAAGTCGGTGGCGGCGTGGATAGCCTCAGCACCCCGATTGGCAAAGTGGCTGGCGTTCTGCTGGCAACCGTCTGCTATTTGGCCGTTGGTCCGCTGTTTGCCACCCCGCGTACCGCGACCGTTTCCTTCGAAGTGGGCATCGCCCCGCTGACCGGCGACGGCGCTATGCCGCTGTTCATCTACAGCCTGATTTATTTCGCCATCGTGATTCTGGTTTCCCTCTATCCGGGCAAGCTGCTGGACACGGTCGGTAACTTCCTGGCGCCGCTGAAAATTGTGGCGCTGATCGTGCTGGCCGTGGCAGCTATCATCTGGCCAGCCGGCCCGATTAGCGACGCGATGGATGCCTATAAAAACGCCGCGTCTCTAACGGCTTTGTGAACGGCTACCTGACGATGGATACGCTGGGCGCGATGGTGTTTGGTATCGTTATCGTTAACGCCGCGCGTTCCCGCGGCGTGACTGAAGCGCGCCTGCTGACCCGTTATACCATCTGGGCTGGCCTGATGGCCGGTGTGGGCCTGACGCTGCTGTATCTGGCGCTGTTCCGCCTGGGCTCCGATAGCGCGATGCTGGTCGATCAGAACGCGAACGGTGCGGCTATCCTGCACGCTTACGTTCAGCACACCTTCGGTGGGGCGGGCAGCATGCTGCTGGCGGCGCTGATCTTCCTGGCGTGTCTGGTCACCGCGGTTGGCCTGACCTGCGCCTGCGCAGAGTTCTTTGCGCAGTATCTGCCGCTCTCTTACCGTACCCTGGTGTTTATCCTCGGTATCTTCTCCATGGCGGTGTCTAACCTCGGTCTGAGCCACCTGATTCAGGTCTCTATTCCGGTGCTGACGGCGATCTATCCGCCATGCATCGTGCTGGTGGTGCTGAGCTTCACCCGTCCGTGGTGGCATAACTCCTCACGAATTATTGCCCCAGCCATGTTTATCAGCCTGATTTTTGGTATCCTTGACGGGATTAAAGCATCAGCGTTCGCTGAAATTCTGCCAGCCTGGACACAGCGTCTGCCGCTGTCCGAGCAGGGCCTGGCCTGGCTGATGCCTACCGTTGTTGCACTGGTTCTGGCGGTTATCTGGGACCGTGCTGCAGGGCGTCAGGTCGCATCGAACGCTCATTAATCAACGGCAACAAACTGTTTAACCACGGGGCTTAAGGCCCCGTGGTTTTTTGTTTTTTTCGTGTTGAATGGCAAGATTTAAATGGAAAGCACTAACAAACTTAAACGTGGATTGAGCACGCGCCACATCCGCTTTATGGCGCTGGGCTCTGCTATCGGCACCGGTCTTTTTTATGGCTCGGCAGATGCCATTAAAATGGCCGGTCCAAGCGTTCTGCTGGCCTACATCATCGGCGGCGTGGCGGCGTATATCATCATGCGCGCCCTCGGCGAAATGTCGGTTCACAACCCGTCTGCCAGCTCCTTCTCCCGCTACGCGCAGGAAAACCTCGGCCCGCTGGCTGGGTTTATCACCGGCTGGACCTACTGCTTTGAAATTTTGATTGTGGCGATTGCCGACGTAACCGCATTCGGCATCTACATGGGCGTCTGGTTCCCGGCGGTGCCGCACTGGATCTGGGTGCTGAGCGTGGTGTTGCTCATTTGCGCCGTCAACCTGATGAGCGTGAAGGTGTTCGGCGAGCTGGAGTTCTGGTTCTCCTTCTTCAAGGTCGCGACCATCATCATCATGATTGTGGCCGGTTTCGGGATCATCATCTGGGGGATTGGCAACGGCGGCCAGCCGACCGGCATCCATAACCTCTGGAGCAACGGCGGCTTCTTCAGCAACGGCTGGCTCGGGATGGTGATGTCGCTGCAGATGGTGATGTTCGCCTACGGCGGTATCGAAATTATCGGTATCACCGCCGGGGAAGCGAAAGATCCGGAGAAATCCATTCCGCGCGCCATCAACTCTGTGCCGATGCGTATTCTGGTGTTCTACGTGGGGACGCTGTTCGTGATTATGTCCATCTACCCGTGGAACCAGGTGGGTACCAACGGTAGCCCGTTTGTTCTGACCTTCCAGCATATGGGCATTGCCTTTGCTGCCAGCATTCTGAACTTTGTGGTGCTGACCGCGTCGCTTTCCGCGATCAACAGTGACGTCTTTGGCGTGGGGCGCATGCTGCACGGCATGGCGGAGCAGGGCAGCGCGCCGAAGGTGTTCGCCAAAACTTCACGTCGCGGCACGCCGTGGGTGACGGTAGTGGTGATGACGGTGGCGCTGCTGTTCTCGGTTTACCTGAACTACATCATGCCGGAGAACGTATTCCTGGTGATTGCGTCCCTGGCGACCTTCGCGACCGTGTGGGTGTGGATCATGATCCTGCTGTCGCAGATTGCCTTCCGCCGCCGTCTATCGCCGGATGAGGCGAAAGCGCTGAAGTTTAAAGTGCCGGGCGGGGTGGCGACGACCGTGGTCGGGCTGATCTTCCTGGTGTTTATCATTGGCCTGATTGGCTACCACCCGGATACCCGCATTTCCCTGTACGTGGGCTGCGCGTGGATCGTTCTGCTGCTGATCGGCTGGGTGTTTAAGTGCCGCCGTGACCGCCAGCTGGCGGAAGCACAGTAATATCCATTTTCCCTCTCCCCGTGGGAGAGGGCTAGGGTGAGGGCATCAGGCTGCACTGATGCCTCCTCCCCCGTCCTCCTCCCCCAATAAATCTCGTCATGGTGAGCTAACCTTAACCACCCTGTGGCAAGGTGACGTCAATTTCATCAGAGGGGATTCGTGATGTTAAACGCCTGGCACCTTCCGGTTGCCCCATTTGTTAAGCAAAACAAAGACAACCTTGTGATTACGCTCTGGCTGGCGGGGGAAAATCAGCCGGAACGCGTGACGCTCCGCGCCGAAATTGATAACGAAGAGACCGGGCTGAAAATGCACAAGCTGCGCAGCCAGCCTCAGCCGGGGATTACGGCGTGGCGGGCGAATATCGATTTGCGCAGCGGGCAGCCGCGCCGCCGTTACAGCTTTAAGCTTTTGTGGAACAATCGCCAGCTGTGGTTTACCCCGCAGGGATTTAGCCGTTTCCCTCCCGCGCGGCTGGAGCAGTTTGCCGTGGATTATCCGGATAACGGCCCGCAGTGGGTTAACGATCGGGTCTTTTACCAGATTTTCCCGGACCGCTTTGCGCGCAGCGAAAAACGCACCGCCGACCAGGACAAGGTCTATTACCATCATGCTGCCGGTCACGACATCATCCTGAAAAAATGGGATGAACCGGTGACGGCGCAGGCGGGCGGCTCGACGTTCTACGGCGGGGATCTCGACGGCATCAGCGAAAAGCTGCCGTACCTGAAAAAACTCGGCGTGACGGCGCTGTACCTGAACCCGGTGTTTAAAGCCCCGAGCGTACATAAATACGATACCCAGGATTATCGTCACGTTGATGAGCAGTTTGGCGGCGACGAGGCGCTGCTGCGCCTGCGTGAGAACACGCAAAAAGAGGGGATGCGCCTGATCCTGGACGGCGTGTTCAACCACAGCGGCGATTCGCACGCGTGGTTTGACCGTCATAACCAGTCGATGGGCGGGGCGTGCCATAATCCGGACTCGCCGCAGCGCGACTGGTACAGCTTTAACGAGGAGGGGCGCGCGCTGGACTGGCTGGGCTACCCGAGCCTGCCTAAACTGGATTTCCAGTCGCCAACGCTCGTGAATGAAATCTACGGAGGCGAAGACAGCATCGTCCGCCACTGGCTGAAGGCACCGTGGAATATGGACGGCTGGCGTCTGGACGTGGTGCATATGCTCGGTGAAGCGGGCGGGGCGCGAAATAACCTTCAGCACGTGGCCGGGATCGCGCGTTCGGCGAAAGCGGCCCAGCCGGAGGCGTTTGTCTTTGGCGAACACTTTGGCGACGCGCGCCAGTGGCTGCAAAACGATGCCGAAGATGCGGCGATGAACTATCGCGGCTTTACCTTCCCGCTGTGGGGATTCCTGGCTAACACCGATATCTCCTACGATCCGAACCATATTGACGCCGAAACCTGCGCAGCGTGGATGGATAACTATCGCGCTGGCCTGTCGCATCAGCAGCAGCTGCGGATGTTTAACCAGCTCGATAGCCACGACACCGCGCGCTTTAAATCCCTGCTCGGCAAGGATGTGGCGCGTCTGCCGCTGGCGGTCACCTGGCTCTTCACATGGCCGGGCGTGCCGTGCATTTACTACGGAGACGAAGTGGGGCTGGACGGCAACAACGATCCGTTCTGCCGCAAAACCTTCCCGTGGGAGGCAGAGAAACAGGACAAGGTGCTGTTTAGCCTGTACCAGCGGCTGGCGAAACTGCGCAAACAGAGTCTCGCCCTGCGCTACGGCGGCTGCCAGGTGGCGTACGCCCACGATAACGTGGTGGTTTTTGTCCGCGTCTATAACCAGCAGCGCGTGCTGGTGGCGATTAACCGGGGCGAGGCCTGCGAAGTGGTGCTGGATGATTCGCCGCTGCTTAAGGTGGCGAAGTGGACGAACAAAGAGGGCAAAGCGACGATTCAGGATGGCGTGCTGGCGCTGCCTGCGGTATCCGCGACGGTCTGGCTCGGCAGCTAATGCGCTAATGTTTCCACCTTTTAAGATGGCGCAAATGCAACGATTTGTGTCAATCTTAACGGATCGTTTACGGTGAAGGTGGAAACATGGACGAGCTTTACATCCTTGGCTGTTTATTCCTGGTTTTTGCGCTGCTGGTTGCGCCCGTGCTTGCGGTTATCGGGTTTAATCGAAGCACGGCGGCGCAGCAGGAGATCGCCCGGCTACGCCAGCGCATTGAGGCGCTTGAGCAGCGCGGTGCGGCTGAGATAGCGCCGGAGCCAGAACAGATGCAAGCGGCCACTCCGGCGGTTGAGGCCGCGCCGGTGGCTGAGGACGCGCCCGCGCCTGTCGATCCCTGGCGTCCCGACATTCCCACAGCCGAGGCAAAACCCGCTCCGGCCCCAGCGCCTGCGGCTAAACAGCCTTCTGCCTTTGGCGGCATAGTGACGTCGCTGGCGCGCTGGTTTATGCAGGGCAATCCGCTCGCGAAGCTTGGCATCTTGCTGCTTTTCCTCGGCCTCTCTTTCCTGCTGCGCTATACCGTTGAACACTCCCTGTTCCCGCTAGAGCTGCGCCTGGTGGCGACGGCGCTGTTTGCCATCGTGCTGCTGGCGGTTGGGTGGCGGCTGCGGCACAAGCAGCCGATCTACGCGCTTATCTTACAGGGCGGGGCGACGGGCATTCTCTACCTGACGGTCTTCGGCGCCTTCCGGCTCTGGCAGATGCTGCCGATAACGCTGGCCTTTGCGCTGCTGGTGGTGATTTGCGCCGCGAGCGTCGGGCTGGCCGTCCTGCAAAAGGCGTTGAGCCTTGCCATGCTGGCGAGCCTCGGCGGGTATCTTGCGCCGCTGCTGCTATCTACCGGGGGCGGCAGCTTTGTGGCGCTGTTCTCCTTCTATCTCCTGCTTTCCATCGGCATTCTCGCCATCAGCATCTGGCAGCACTGGCGCGAGCTTAACCTGCTCGGGCTGCTCTTTACCTTTGGCGTGGGCGGCCTGTGGGGGCTGAGTGATTACCAGCCTGAAGACTATTGGATCTGCCAGCTGTTCCTGATTGCCAATACGCTGATATTCGGCGTGCTGAGCGTGGCGCTGTCGCTGCGGGCGCAGGAGAAAGGGAAGCAGATTATTGACGGCGTGCTGCTGTTTGCCCCGCCGCTGATAGGCTTCGGGATGCAGTACGGCATGACCCGGCACTGGGAATATGGCCCGGCCCTGAGCGCGCTGGGATATGGGGCATTTTATCTTGCCCTCGCTTTCCTTGCGCTGCGCCGCTATCCGTCCATTGGGAGACCGCTGGTGATGGCGGCGCTGGCGATCGGCGGAGGGTTTGCCACGCTTGCGATTCCGCTGGCGCTCTCCGCGCGCTGGACGGCGATGGCCTGGGCGCTGGAGGGGCTGGGCATTCTCTGGCTGGGCGTGCAGCAGCACCAGCGGCGCATGAGCTATAGCGGGACGGCGCTGATGGTGCTGGCGCTCGGCAGCGCGCTGTGGGCGCAGATGAACGGCGTGACCTCGCTGAGCCTGCTGCTTATCTTCGCCATCCTCAGCCTTTGCTGGCTGGCTGCGGCCTGGCTGTGGCGGAACATCTTTCTGCCGGTTAGCTGGGCGCTGCTGGCAGGCGGGCTGCTGTTCTGGCTCGTGGCGCTATTTGGCGCGTCGCGGCTGGTGTTGAAGCAGGAATTGCCAGTTCTGGCTTGCGTGCTGGCGCTGACGGCGGCGTCGGTCTGGGGCTGGCGGCAGGCTGCCGCTCGTCTGGCGTGGCGGGAGCTGGATGCCAGCAAATGGCTGCTGTGGCCGCTGATGCTGGTGATGGTGGGCTATCAGCTCTCGCACCAGCAGATGTTTGCCGCCGGCTGGTCAAATCTGGCCTGGGGTATTGCGCTTCCTGCTGCGCTGATGCTGCTGCGGCGCGACGGCGCCCGTTTAGCGCCGCGCGTCTCCGGGGGGCTGCATCTGTCGCTGTTCTGGATGATTTTACTGGCGCTGGCGGCGGAGCTTTACTGGTTTGCCCGGTCGCTGCCGTGGGGCATGGCGGCCTGGGGCAGCGGGCTGGCGATGGCCGCAGGCGGCGGGATGATCGTGGCGCTCTCCGCGGCGGTGCGCCGTCGCGGGTGGCCGTTCCGGGAGTGGCCTGCGCTCTACGCGTGTGTGGCACCGATCCCCGCGATCGCGGCGCTGCTGGTATTGCTGGTGGTGACCAATTTCCAGGACGGCGTAGTTTATCGTCAGACCTGGCTGCCGCTGGTGAACCCGCTTGAGGAAGGCGCGGCGTTCGCGCTGCTGGGGCTGGTGGTCTTCTACCGGGCGGTGGATCGCTACTATCCGGCATGGCTTGCGCAGGCCCGTCCGTGGCCTGCCGTCGCGATTATGGCGTTTGGCTTCTGGTGGCTTAATGGCGCGCTGATGCGCGCCCTGGCCTGGTACGGCGACGTGGCCTGGAATACGGCGTCGCTGTGGGATTCGCGGCTGATCCAGACCGCGTTTGCCCTGTTCTGGATGCTGAGCGCGCTGGTGATCATGGTCCACGCCACCCGCCGGGCCTCCCGTCAGGAGTGGCTTGGCGGCGCCGCGCTGCTGGGTGTGGTGATGGTTAAACTGATGCTGGTGGACAGCGCGGGCGGAGGCGGTCTGTCACGTGCGGTGGCGTTTATCGGCGTGGCAATACTGGTGCTGATCGTGGGGTATTTCTCGCCGCTACCGCCCAAAACAGGAGATGAAAAATGAAATGGATGAAAGCGGTATTATGTACCGCGCTGCTGGCGCTTGCAGGCCCGGCGTTCTGCGACGAGGTACAAACGGAATCGCCCCGGGACTATGCCTTTGGCCGCTCGCTGAATACGTCTGCTCCCTCCCAGTGGTATCGGGTGACGTTGCCGCTCGCCGTCTATGCCCAGAGCACGTCGCCGGATCTGCATGACGTTCGCGTCTTTAATCAGTCGGGCGAGCCGGTTCCCTTCAGCCTGGTCACCGCGACGCGCCCGCAGGCGACAGCGCAATCCACGGCACTGCGCCTCTTTCCTCTGGACGCCTCACCGCTTGCGCCTGCGCGAGGGGATGGGGAGAGCGATAAGATCCTGCTCCGTTCCGGAAACGGCGTCGAGATTGTGCTGGAGGGGCAAAAAGCCGCCGCAGCCGGGCAGCATTACCTGCTGACCCTGCCGGAGCAGGCTACGGGTGAGGTGGCTTTGTCCCAGCTGCAGCTGCTCTGGAATACCCCTCAGACGCCGTGGCAGGGAACGGCGTCGGTCTATTACAGCGACGATCTTAAGCGCTGGTATGGCCTGCGTGAGGATATGCCGCTGCTGGACGTGGCGAGCGGACAGGATCGTCTTAAGCTCGACAGGATCGATACCGATATCGTTTTGTCTCCCGATACGAATCGCTATCTCCTGGTCGTGCTGAATGCCCAGAGCCAGGGGGTGACCTTAACCGGCGTTAACGCGATCAGCGCCCCTGCGCGGGCGGCGCCGGACGCGATCGATCTTGAAGGGGTAGGGGAGCAGCTATCGACAAGCGAAGCGCAGTGGCGATGGGCGCGTCCGCAGCCGCTGAGCGCTGTCAGCATCTCACTGAACGGCGACGGCGTCCTTCCCGTGGAGATAGCGTGGCGGAGTTCGGATAAAGACACATGGCACCCCCTGAAAAAAGAGGTTCTTTACCGTCTGGAGGGGAAAACGTCTCCACCGGTTTCGCTTAACGGGGGCCTGGTGCAGGCGGTGAAGATCGCGACGCTGAATGCGCGTCTGCCGGAATACCTGCCGAGCGTCACCGGGCATCTCGACCGCTATGACCTGGTGTTCAACGCGCAGGGGAAAGCGCCGTACGTGCTTGCCTGGGGCAATGGCGCTGCAAAGCCTGCCAGCGTGGAGCCTGACATGCTGATCCCAGCCGATCTGCGCAAAACCTATGAGATGGCGAACCTGCCGCAGGCCGACATTCTGGATGATGTCGCGTTAGGCGGCGAGGGGCGTCTGACCGCGACCTCTGCGTCCGAGCGGGAGAGCCGGATGAACGCGCTGCTGGTGTGGGGCGTGCTGATTGCGGGCGTAATTCTGCTGGCGGGCATGGCCTGGCGCATCTGGCGAGAGACGCAGCGTAAGCCATAAAAAAAGGCACGCATCAGCGGGCCTCTTTCGTAAACAGTGCCGATTACAGGCTGGATACGTTCTCGGACAGGTATTTAGCTACGCCGTCTGGGGAAGCAGCCATACCTTCTTTACCTTTTTCCCACTGAGCCGGGCACACTTCGCCGTGCTCTTCGTGGAACTGCAGCGCGTCAACCATGCGCAGCATTTCGTCGATGTTACGACCCAGCGGCAGATCGTTCACAACCTGGTGACGAACGATGCCGTTTGCGTCGATCAGGAAGGAACCGCGCAGCGCAACGCCAGCGTCCGGATGTTCGATACCGTAAGCCTGCTGGATTTCGCGTTTGATGTCCGCAACCATTGCGTATTTCACCGCACCGATGCCGCCGTTTTCGACAGGGGTGTTACGCCATGCGTTGTGTACAAATTCAGAGTCGAAGGAGACGCCAACCACTTCCACGCCACGCTTCTGGAATTCTTCATAACGTTTGTCGAACGCGATCAGCTCAGACGGGCAAACGAAAGTGAAGTCCATTGGCCAGAAGAACAGAACGGTCGCTTTACCGTTGGTGTGCTGTTTGAAGTTGAAGTTTTCAACGATTTCACCGTTGCCCAGAACTGCTGCAGCTGTAAAATCCGGAGCCGGACGAGTTACCAGAACCATATGATTCTCCTGTAGATACTAAGGTTATTTGGAACGCAACGCGAGCCAGTATAGAGAGTGTTCATGGATAAGACAAAGAGGTGGCGACAATCGTTCCGCCAGCTTTTACCTATCAATGTGAATTCTGTTACAGCTGTTTGTTTTTCGCCTGCACCATCATGCGCGGATAAAACTGCCAGAATTGGCTCTCCAGCGCATCGTAATGTTCATCCAGGTCATACCAGGAGTCGCGCAGCGCGTCCAGCCGCGGGCGGCGGCTCGCCATGCCATTTAAGACATTCTGGATAAAGTCCATCTCGCGATAGCGCTCCAGCCAGCGCTCCGACCACAGGTAGTTATTCAGATTCACAAAGCGCGGCGGCGAGTCGGGCAGAATTATTGACACCTGCTGGCGGGCGTAGCGCACAAACGCCGGCAACGGCATCTCCGGCGAGAGCTGTTCCCAGTGGCGAGACAGGAAGTGGTCCCACATCACGTCGAGCGTGATCGGCGCAACGCGGCGCGTTTCAGGGCGAAACCACGCTTTTGCTTCCGTCACCTCCGGCAGGTTATCGGTAATGACATCAATGCGGCGGTGCATAAAAATCCCGTCGACAACCTCGGGGGAATACGCTTCAGCGGGGTTGCCGCGCACGAAATCGGCCAGCAAATTGCCGGAAAGGGAGCTGTCAGCGAGGTGTGCGAGATGCAGGTGAGCGAGAAAATTCATGCGTTTTATTTGTCCAGTGGCGGCTAGTTGTTGCAGCAAAAGGGTGTGAGCACTAGACTATGCCGCCTGTTTTTAAGTCACGAGTATACGTCATGCGCGTCGCCGATTTCTCCTTTGAACTACCTGAATCCCTGATTGCTCACTATCCCATGCCTGAGCGCAGCAGCTGTCGCTTACTGTCACTGGATGGGCCAACGGGCGAGCTGACGCACGGTACTTTCACCGATTTGCTCGACAAGCTCAACCCTGGCGATCTGCTGGTCTTTAACAATACCCGCGTGATCCCGGCGCGCCTGTTTGGCCGTAAGGCCAGCGGCGGCAAGATTGAAGTGCTGGTTGAACGTATGCTCGATGATAAACGTATTCTGGCACATATTCGCGCCTCTAAGGCACCGAAGCCGGGTGCGGAGCTGCTGCTGGGCGATGACGAAAGCATCAAGGCGACTATGACCGCGCGCCACGACGCGCTGTTTGAGGTGGCGTTCGACGACGAGCGCACGGTGCTCGACATCCTGAACGCCATCGGCCACATGCCGCTGCCGCCGTACATTGAGCGCCCGGACGAAGAGGCCGACCGCGAGCTGTACCAGACCGTCTACAGCCAAAAGCCTGGCGCGGTCGCGGCGCCAACCGCAGGCCTGCACTTTGATGAACCGCTGCTGGAAAAACTGCGCGCGAAGGGCGTGGAGATGGCGTTTGTGACGCTGCACGTCGGCGCGGGCACCTTCCAGCCGGTGCGCGTGGACAGCATTGAAGACCACATCATGCACTCCGAGTATGCCGAAGTGCCTCAGGATGTGGTGGACGCGGTGCTGGCGGCGAAAGCGCGCGGTAGCCGCGTCGTGGCCGTCGGTACGACGTCCGTGCGCTCACTGGAGAGCGCCGCGCAGGCTGCAAAGAACGATCTTATCGAGCCGTTCTTTGGCGATACGCAGATCTTTATCTACCCGGGCTATCAGTACAAAGTGATTGACGCGCTGGTGACCAACTTCCATCTGCCTGAATCGACGCTGATTATGCTGGTTTCCGCGTTTGCGGGTTATCAGCATACGATGAATGCCTACAAGTCTGCGGTAGAACAAAAATATCGCTTTTTTAGCTACGGGGACGCGATGTTTATCACGTACAATCCGCTGGCTTTGAATGAGCGTGTCGGGGAATAAGTCCGCGGCACCGTTTTACAACGTTGGACTGTTTTTCTGACGTCGGAGAAAAAATGAAATTTGAACTCGATACCACCGATGGCCGCGCGCGTCGCGGTCGCCTGGTGTTTGATCGCGGCGTGGTGGAAACCCCCGCGTTTATGCCTGTGGGCACGTACGGCACCGTAAAAGGGATGACGCCGGAAGAAGTTGAAGCCACTGGCGCACAGATTATCCTCGGCAATACCTTCCACCTGTGGCTGCGCCCGGGTCAGGAGATCATGAAGCTCCACGGCGATCTGCACGATTTTATGCAGTGGAAAGGCCCGATCCTGACCGACTCCGGCGGCTTCCAGGTCTTCAGCCTGGGCGATATCCGCAAGATCACCGAGCAGGGCGTACACTTCCGTAACCCGATCAACGGCGATCCGATTTTCCTCGATCCAGAAAAGTCGATGGAGATTCAGTACGATCTCGGCTCTGACATCGTGATGATCTTCGACGAATGTACGCCATACCCGGCAGACTGGGACTACGCGAAACGCTCTATGGAGATGTCTCTGCGCTGGGCGAAGCGCAGCCGCGACCGTTTTGACTCCCTGCAGAACAAAAATGCGCTGTTTGGCATCATTCAGGGCAGCGTTTACGAAGATTTACGCGATATCTCTGTTAAAGGTCTGGTAGAGATAGGCTTTGATGGCTACGCTGTCGGCGGTTTGGCTGTGGGTGAGCCGAAGGAAGACATGCACCGCATTCTGGAGCACGTCTGCCCGCAAATCCCGGCGGATAAACCACGATACCTGATGGGTGTGGGTAAACCCGAAGATCTGGTGGAAGGCGTACGTCGCGGCATTGATATGTTCGACTGCGTGATGCCAACCCGCAACGCGCGTAACGGCCATCTGTTCGTTACCGATGGCGTGGTGAAAATCCGTAACGCGAAGCATAAGAGTGACACCAGCCCGCTCGATTCCGAGTGCGATTGCTATACCTGTCGCAATTATTCTCGCGCGTATCTGCATCATCTCGATCGCTGTAACGAGATTTTGGGCGCGCGTCTCAATACGATTCATAATCTTCGCTACTATCAGCGCTTAATGTCTGGTTTACGCAAGGCTATCGAAGAGGGTAAATTAGAGAGCTTCGTGACCGATTTTTACCAACGTCAGGGGCGGGATGTTCCACCGTTGAACGTTGATTAATATTAATAATGAGGGAATTTGAATGAGCTTTTTTATTTCTGATGCGGTAGCGGCAACAGGTGCTCCGGCGCAGGGCAGCCCGATGTCTCTGATCCTGATGCTGGTTGTGTTCGGTCTGATCTTCTACTTCATGATCCTGCGCCCACAGCAGAAGCGTACCAAAGAGCACAAAAAGCTGATGGACTCCATCGCGAAAGGCGATGAAGTGCTGACCAACGGTGGCCTGGTCGGTCGCGTGACCAAAGTGGCTGAAAGCGGCTACATTGCTATCGCCCTGAACGACACCACTGAAGTGGTTATCAAACGTGACTTCGTAGCTGCCGTTCTGCCGAAAGGCACCATGAAGGCGCTGTAATCCCAACTTTTCCCAAAGGGAACTGCCGTGTTAAACCGTTATCCTTTGTGGAAGTACATCATGCTGGTCGTCGTGATTATCGTCGGCCTGCTGTACGCGCTTCCCAACCTGTATGGTGAGGATCCGGCTGTTCAAATCACTGGCGCGCGCGGTGTCGCCGCCAGTGAGCAAACGCTGATCCAGGTCCAGAAAACGTTACAAGAAGAAAAAATTACCGCTAAGTCTGTGGCTCTGGAAGAGGGTGCAATTCTTGCTCGCTTCGACACCACCGACACGCAGCTCCGCGCTCGCGAAGCGCTGATGGGCGTGCTGGGTGACAAATATGTCGTGGCGCTTAACCTTGCTCCTGCAACCCCTCGCTGGCTGGCTGCGCTGAACGCAGAGCCAATGAAGCTGGGTCTTGACCTGCGTGGCGGCGTTCACTTCCTGATGGAAGTGGATATGGATACCGCGCTCGGCAAGCTGCAGGAACAGAATATCGACAGCCTGCGCAGCGATCTGCGCGACAAAGGCATCCCATACACTACTGTGCGTAAAGAAGATAACTACGGCATGAGCATCACGTTCCGCGACAGCGCGGCGCGCGATCAGGCTGTAGATTACCTGACCCAACGTCACCGTGACCTGGTGATCACCTCTCAGGGCAGCAACCAGCTGCGTGCGGTGATGACCGATGCGCGTCTGAAAGAAGCGCGTGAATATGCCGTTCAGCAGAACATCAACATTCTGCGTAACCGTGTGAACCAGCTGGGCGTAGCTGAGCCGCTGGTACAGCGTCAGGGTGCTGACCGTATCGTGGTTGAACTGCCGGGTATCCAGGATACCGCGCGGGCGAAAGAGATCCTCGGTGCGACCGCGACGCTGGAATTCCGTCTGGTAAACTCCAACGTTGACCAGTCCGCCGCGGCGTCTGGCCGTATTCCGGGTGACTCCGAAGTGAAACAGACTCGCGAAGGTCAGCCGGTTGTGCTGTACAAACGCGTGATCCTGACCGGTGACCACATCACCGACTCCACTTCAAGCCAGGATGAGTACAACCAGCCGCAGGTTAACATCTCGCTGGATAGCGCGGGTGGTAACATCATGTCTAACTTCACCAAGGACAATATCGGCAAACCGATGGCGACCCTGTTCGTGGAGTACAAAGACAGCGGTAAGAAAGATGCAAACGGCCGTGCGGTGCTGGTGAAAGAGGAAGAGGTGATTAACATCGCCAACATCCAGTCTCGTCTGGGTAACAGCTTCCGTATTACCGGTATCAACAACCCGAACGAAGCGCGTCAGCTCTCGCTGCTGCTGCGTGCTGGTGCGCTGATTGCGCCAATTCAGATTGTTGAAGAACGTACCATTGGTCCAACTCTGGGTATGCAAAACATCCAGCAGGGTCTGGAAGCGTGTCTGGCCGGTCTGGCGGTCTCTATCCTCTTCATGATCTTCTTCTATAAGAAGTTTGGTCTGATTGCGACCTCCGCGCTGATCGCGAACCTGGTACTGATCATCGGCATTATGTCCCTGCTGCCGGGGGCGACGCTGACCATGCCGGGGATTGCGGGTATCGTTCTGACCCTTGCGGTGGCGGTCGACGCCAACGTACTGATTAACGAACGTATCAAAGAAGAGTTGAGCAACGGTCGCTCTGTTCAGCAGGCGATTGACGAAGGCTATAAAGGCGCGTTCAGCTCCATCTTCGATGCGAACGTAACAACACTGATTAAGGTTCTTATCCTGTATGCAGTGGGTACTGGCGCGATCAAAGGCTTTGCGATTACCACCGGTATCGGTGTCGCAACGTCAATGTTTACCGCTATTGTCGGCACCCGTGCCATCGTGAACCTGCTGTACGGCGGCAAGCGCGTCAAAAAGCTGTCTATCTGAGGAGTGCGTTGTGGCACAGGAATATACTGTTGAACAATTGAACCACGGCCGTAAAGTCTGGGACTTTATGCGCTGGGACTACTGGGCCTTCGGCATTTCAGGCTTACTGCTGATTCTGTCCATCATCGTTATGGGCGTGAAAGGCTTTAACTGGGGTCTGGATTTCACCGGTGGTACGGTCATCGAGATCTCCCTGGAAAAACCGGTCGATATGGACCAGATGCGCCTGTCTCTGCAGAAAGCGGGCTTTGAAGAGCCGCTGCTGCAGAACTTCGGCAGCAGCCGCGACATCATGGTGCGTATGCCGCCGGTGCACGATGCCAACGGCAGCCAGGAGCTGGGCAGCAAGGTCGTACAGGTCATTAACGAGACCACCAGCCAGAGCGCGGCGGTCAAGCGTATTGAGTTCGTCGGCCCGAGCGTGGGTGCGGACCTGGCGCAAACCGGCGCCATGGCGCTGCTGGTGGCGCTGATCTCCATCCTGGTTTACGTTGGTTTCCGCTTTGAGTGGCGACTGGCGGCCGGTGTGGTTATCGCCCTGGCGCACGACGTGGTGATCACCATGGGCATACTGTCTCTGTTCCACATTGAGATTGACCTGACCATCGTGGCATCCCTGATGTCCGTAATCGGTTACTCACTGAACGACAGTATCGTGGTATCTGACCGTATCCGTGAAAACTTCCGTAAGATCCGTCGCGGCACGCCGTACGAAATCTTTAACGTGTCGTTGACCCAGACGCTGCACCGTACCTTGATCACATCCGGTACCACCTTAATGGTGATCCTGATGCTGTTCCTGTTCGGTGGCCCGGTGCTGGAAGGCTTCTCGCTGACCATGCTGATCGGTGTCTCCATCGGTACAGCGTCGTCAATCTACGTCGCGTCTGCCCTGGCACTGAAACTTGGCATGAAGCGCGAGCACCTGCTCCAGCAGAAGGTCGAGAAAGAAGGGGCGGATCAGCCGTCCATTCTGCCGTAAGGCGACGTTTAGCGCGTTATCGGAATCCCGGTCTTTTGGCCGGGATTTTTTTTATCTGCTCCTGACAAACACTCCTGACAGTATGCTGTCAGGAGCCCTGCCGTAGACTCCTTCTGAACCCAAACAACAGGCAGGAGGATGTATGAAAAGCGTAATTAACTGGTTTGAAATTCCGGTCTCGGATATGGATCGCGCCATCAAATTTTATGAGCCGGTGATGCAGCTCGCGCTGCGTCGCGAGAAAATGGACGTGGCTGAACTGGCGGTTTTCCCGCATGAGGATCCGTATACCGGGGGGGCGCTGGCAAAATTTGACGGCGTTACGCCGTCTTTGCAGGGCGCTATTATTTACCTGCATACTGACAACCTGGCGGCCACGCTCGATCGCATTGCCTCTGCGGGCGGCGAGTGCGTGTTTGGCCCGCTGGAACTGCCGCACGGTATCGGCACTATCGCACTGTTTACCGACAGCGAGGGTAACCGCGTCGGCCTTCATCAACCTGCCTGAGAGCGAATGACGTTATGACCCGACGCGCTGACCGTTTGTTTCAGATTGTGCAGATCCTGCGGGGCAGGCGTCTGACAACGGCAGCGCATCTGGCGGAGCGGCTTGGCGTGTCCGAGCGCACGGTCTACCGCGATATCCGCGACCTCTCGCTTTCCGGCGTGCCGGTGGAGGGCGAGGCGGGAAGCGGATATCGCCTCATGTCGGGCTTTGACCTGCCGCCGCTGATGCTGACAAATAAGGAGTCCGAGGCGCTGATGGTCGCGATTCGCCTGCTCAAAACCTGGGGTGGGGAATCGCTGTCGCGCGAGCTGGAGTCGGCCCAGGAGAAGGTGCTGGCTATCCTGCCCGAGGAGAGCCGCCGGAAGGCGGAGCAGACGCGGATCTACGCCCCGGAATTCTGCATGCAAAGCCACTCCCGCAGCGATTTTGACATGATCCATCAGGCGATTTCCGCCCAGCGCGTGCTGGCGCTGCATTATCGTGATGAAGCCGGACAGCTCTCAAAGCGTGAGGTGCAGCCGCTGGGGCTGTTCTTCTGGGGGGAGCGCTGGCTGCTGGCGGCGTGGTGTGAACGGCGCGATGATTATCGCTGTTTCCGGCTCGACCGGTGTCTCAATATAGTGATGACGGAGAGGCGGTTCAGCGAGAGTGCGGACAGGTCTTTGGCGGATTTTTTGCGGAAAGTTAAGCAGTAAAAAGCCGGGTGGCGTGGTAAAAGCAAAACGGCAATGTCTATTGCCGTTTTTAGTGTTTGTTCCCTCTCCCTGTGGGAGAGGGTGAGGGCATCAGCCCGCACGGTCCCGCACTGATTAGAAGTTATAACCTACGACCAGGTAACCACCCCAGCCGGTAGAACGGACGCTAAAGTCGCCGTTACCGAAGTTCAGGCTCGCGTCGTCGTTCCACTGGCCACCGTTGTGCCAGTAACGCGCAACTACAGAGTAGTGCCAGTGATCGTAGTTCAGCGCCAGGATGTGGCTGGAGGCGATGGAATCGTTGGTACGCGCTTTCTTGCCGTTCAGGTCACGGAAATCGTCGTCGCCCAGGTCTGAACCCCAGTCAAAGTTGGTGAAGCCGATGTAGCTCAGATTACCGCCCCACAGCTGGGTAATTGGCACAAAGTATTTCACTTTGAAACGGTAGCCGTCCCACTCGTTTTCATTCGCAGCGCCGTAGTTCTGCCACTGGTATTTCGCGTACACGTTCAGGGACAGGCTCATTGGCAGGCCGGTGTCGATGTCGGTACCCAGACCCATATACCAGGTGCTCTGACGACCAGACTTATTGCGGCCCATGTCGTAGATATAGTTGTTCGCGAAGTACCACTCTTTAAACGGTCCAAACGCCAGGCTGGTACCGGTCAGCTTGTCGATGGAGAAGCGCGGTTCGATCTCCATGAACAGTGGGGAACCGTGGTTCCAGATACCTTTCGCATCGGTGTTACCACCGAAGAATACAGGCGCATCCATATAGCCGTAGAAATCAAACCAGTCTTTCTTGGCGAACGCTTCGTATTCCAGGTAGGTATCGTTGCGGATCTGTGGTCCGAAACGGGTGTGGTAGCTGCCTACCACGTTAACGCTCTGGTGCCACCAGTCGGAGAGGTATTGTGGTTTCTCGTTTTCCGCTGCGTTAACAGTGAAAGAGGAGGACAGTGCCAGAACTGCACCGGCTGCGAGTAATGTTTTTTTCATAATCATGCCACTGATTGAAATTCCCTTCCGGGAGTGAAAAATGCGCGAATTGCGTTTCTAAATATTTCGTGTTTCTGCGGTGCCTATTATAGGAATCCCTGCTCACAAAAATATGTGTTGTTTCACATATCTCTCACACGCGTAATCGATTGCGTTCACGTTTGCGTACTTTAAACGGCGGGGATTGTAGCGGCAATCATTTCTGTTGCCAATCCATACGAAATGTAAATGTTAGCGGAGTGACATTTCACTCCGCTCAAAAGGAAGGGATTATTGCGCGGCGGGTTGGATATCGTGAATGCGGATAAAGCCTAACTGCTCGGGGGATAGGCCGCTTAGCTGAAGCGGAATATCTACATCGCTGGGCGCTAACACGCTGGCCGGAGCGGTGAAAAGCTGATTCTTCACGTTCACCTCCTGGTAGCTCTCCGTGGTGCCCTGGATCTGGCCCCACTCTACGGTGCCGCTGAAGGCGGGCAGCGGATCGTTAGATTCGCCGTGAATACGCAATGTTGCGCGCGTACCATCCGCGTTCGCCGCCACGTTCACCAGCGACATTTTCAGCGTGCCGATCTGGCTGTTAAGCAGGGCAGGCGTATTCGACCCCGGCAGCAGATATACCCCGCTGGTGGATTTAGCGTTCAGCGCGTTTTGCTGGGTTATCTTCACCGTTTCTTTGTTCAGTTTGTCCATCGCCGTGTTAAGCGTATTCACGCTTTGTTTCATCTGACGGACTTCGGTTTGCTGTGCACAGGCACTAAGGGTGAAGAGGCTCCCCACCAGTAAAATTCTCAGGTAACGTCTTGTCATAGCGTTTATTTCCTTGAAATAACGGATCCCCATAATGGTAGCCAGCAACGTACCGCCAGACATAGATCCTTTGTCTCAAAAAAGCTCTTCCTTTGTTGTCAGGCCAGATCAGGGTAAAATGAAAATCAGTTAACCAGATAACAGGGATACCGTATGCATTGCCCATTCTGCTCCGCTGTGGATACCAAAGTCATCGACTCTCGCCTTGTGGGCGAAGGGTCTTCAGTGCGCCGTCGTCGGCAGTGTCTGGTGTGCAACGAGCGTTTCACGACCTTTGAGGTTGCAGAGCTGGTAATGCCGCGCGTGGTAAAAAGTAACGACGTGCGCGAGCCGTTTAACGAAGAGAAACTGCGCAGCGGAATGCTGAAGGCCCTCGAAAAACGGCCCGTCAGCGCGGATGACGTTGAAATGGCGTTAAACCACATTAAATCTTACCTGCGTGGCCTGGGTGAGCGTGAAGTGCCGAGCAAAATGATCGGCAACCTGGTGATGGAGCAATTAAAAAAGCTCGACAAGGTCGCCTATATCCGTTTCGCCTCTGTCTACCGCAGTTTCGAAGATATCAAAGAGTTTGGCGAAGAGATCGCCCGCTTACAGGATTAAGCTCATGCAGGATGAGATTTACATGGCGCGAGCCATGAAGCTGGCGCAGCGCGGTCGTTTTACCACCCATCCCAACCCGAACGTCGGGTGCGTTATCGTGAAAGATGGCGAGATCGTGGGGGAAGGGTTTCACTATCGCGCAGGCGAGCCGCATGCCGAGGTCCATGCGTTGCGCATGGCCGGTGAGAAGGCGCGCGGTGCCACCGCCTATGTGACGCTTGAGCCCTGCAGCCACCACGGGCGGACGCCGCCGTGCTGCGAAGCGCTGATCGCGGCGGGCGTTTCACGCGTGGTGGCAGCGATGCAGGATCCGAATCCGCAGGTGGCCGGGCGCGGTCTGTACCGCCTGCAGCAGGAAGGGATCGACGTCAGCCATGGGCTGATGATGCAGGATGCGGAAGCCCTGAATAAAGGCTTCCTGAAGCGCATGCGCACCGGTTTTCCGTACATTCAGCTCAAGCTGGGCGCCTCGCTGGACGGCCGTACGGCGATGGCAAACGGTGAAAGCCAGTGGATCACCTCGCCGCAGGCAAGGCGCGATGTGCAACGCCTGCGCGCGCAAAGCCATGCTATCCTCACCAGCAGTGAAACGGTTCTCGCTGACGATCCGGCCATGACCGTGCGCTGGAACGAACTGAATGCCGATACCCAGGCGCTTTATCCGCAGGAAAACCTGCGCCAGCCGCTGCGTATTATCATTGATAGCCAGAACCGCGTGACGCCGGAGCACCGCATCGTCCAGCAGCCGGGTGAAACCTGGATTGCGCGCACCAAAGAAGATACGCGCGAGTGGCCGGAAGGCGTGCGCAGCGTTATGGTGCCGGAGCATAACGGACATCTGGATCTCGTTGTGCTGATGCTGCTGCTCGGCAAGCAGCAGGTGAACAGCATTTGGGTCGAAGCCGGTCCGACGCTCGCCGGCGCGCTGCTTCAGGCGGGGCTGGTGGATGAACTGCTGGTCTACGTTGCGCCTAAACTGTTAGGTCACGACGCACGCGGCCTGTTTGTGCTGCCCGGCCTTGAAAAACTGGCCGACGCACCGCAACTCACATTCAGCGAGATTCGTCCGGTGGGTCCGGATGTCTGCCTCCATTTAACGACAGCGTAATTGCTCCCGAAATAGGGAAGCAGTGCGCAAAGTATTATGATAAAATCCGCCCCCCTGCGGGGCCAAATGAACCCGTAAAGGAAGAGTATGAACATTATTGAAGCTGCTGTAGCTACCCCGGACGCTCGCGTCGCCATCACCATTGCGCGTTTCAACAACTTCATCAACGACAGCCTGCTGGAAGGTGCGATTGACGCCCTGAAACGTATCGGCCAGGTTAAAGATGACAACATTACCGTTGTTTGGGTTCCAGGCGCTTACGAACTGCCACTGGCGGCGGGCGCGCTGGCGAAAACCGGTAAATACGACGCGGTGATTGCGCTGGGTACCGTTATTCGTGGCGGCACTGCGCACTTCGAATACGTTGCGGGCGGTGCAAGCAACGGTCTGGCACACGTTGCGCAGGATGCTGAAATTCCTGTCGCGTTCGGCGTGCTGACCACCGAAAGTATTGAACAAGCCATCGAACGTGCTGGCACCAAAGCCGGTAACAAAGGTGCAGAAGCTGCACTGACCGCGCTTGAAATGATCAATGTATTGAAAGCCATCAAGGCCTGATTTTTTTGTAAGGGGAATTCCGTGAAACCTGCTGCTCGTCGCCGCGCCCGTGAATGTGCCGTTCAGGCACTTTACTCCTGGCAGTTGTCCCAGAACGACATCGCTGATGTTGAATACCAGTTCCTGTCAGAACAGGACGTGAAAGACGTTGACGTTCTGTACTTCCGTGAACTGCTGTCGGGAGTGGCGACTAATAGCGCGTATCTCGATGGCCTGATGAAGCCATACCTGTCCCGTCTGCTCGAAGAGCTGGGCCAGGTGGAAAAAGCAGTGTTGCGTATCGCGCTGTTTGAGCTGTCTAAACGTGATGATGTGCCGTACAAAGTGGCCATCAACGAAGCGATCGAACTGGCGAAAACCTTCGGCGCTGAAGACAGCCACAAGTTCGTTAACGGCGTACTTGATAAAGCAGCACCTGCGATCCGCCCCCACAAAAAGTGATCCGCAAACCGGAGTTCTGCATTGCCTGACGGGCAGTGCGGCTCCGGTTTTTTCTTTTATTTGCTGAGGCATAACGTATGGCATGCGGCGAATTCTCCCTGATTGCCCGTTATTTCGACCGTGTCAGAACCTCTCGTCTTGATGTTGAAACCGGCATTGGCGATGACTGTGCACTTCTCAATATTCCTGAAAAGCAGACGCTGGCAATCAGCACCGACACCTTAGTGTGCGGACGTCATTTTTTACCGGATATCGATCCTGCCGATCTGGCGTATAAAGCGCTGGCGGTCAACGTCAGCGATCTGGCCGCGATGGGGGCCGATCCTGCCTGGCTGACGCTGGCCCTGACCCTGCCAGAGGTGGATGAAGCCTGGCTGGAAGCCTTTAGCGACGCGCTGTTTGAACAGCTGAATTATTACGATATGCAGCTGATTGGCGGCGATACGACTGCCGGGCCGCTGTCGATGACGCTGGCGATCCACGGCTATGTGCCGCTCGGTCGCGCGCTGAAGCGCTCGGGCGCTAAGCCGGGCGACTGGATCTACGTGACCGGTACGCCGGGAGACAGCGCGGCAGGGCTGGCGATCCTTCAGGATCGCTTAACCGTGAAGGACGCTGACGATGCGGCATATCTGGTGAAGCGCCACCTGCGCCCGACGCCGCGTATTCTGCACGGTCAGGCGCTGCGCGAGCGGGCCAGCTCGGCTATCGATCTCTCTGACGGGCTGATTTCCGATCTCGGCCATATCCTGAAGGCCAGCGGGGTGGGCGCGCGCGTTGACCTGGATCTGTTCCCGCTGTCAGAGCAACTGCTTCGCCATGTGGAACCTGAGCAGGCGCTGCGCTGGGCGCTGTCCGGGGGGGAAGACTACGAGCTGTGCTTCACCGTGCCTGAGCTGAACCGCGGAACGCTCGACGTGGCGTTAGCGCATCTCGGCGCGAAATTTACCTGTATCGGTCAGATCATGCCGGAAAGTGAGGGGCTGAAGTTTGTGAAAGACGGTGCGCCCGTTACGCTGGACTGGAAAGGGTACGATCACTTCGGGTAAGTTTGTGCCTCTGTATTGCCGGGTGGCGGCTACGCCTTACCCGGCCTACGGATTAGATTACTTAAACCCCACGACTGGATGCGGCTGATACGGCGTCTCCAGCTCGGCAATCTGCTCCGGCGTCAGGGATAAATCCACCGCACTCAGCAGTTCATCCAGCTGCTCTTCCCGCGACGTGCCGATAATCGGTGCCGCAACCCCGCGCTTGCTCAGCAGCCACGCCAGCGCCACCTGCGCACGGGTTGCACCGGTATCGTCGGCGATCCCGGCTAACCGTTCGGCAATTAGCGCATCGCTGGCTTCGGTACCGGAATAAAGATTTTTTCCCACTTCATCTGATACCAGACGAGCCGTAGTTTCTCCCCATGGGCGGGTTAAACGTCCGCGCGCGAGCGGGCTCCATGGGATCACCGCCACGCCTTCCTGATAGCAGAGCGGCAGCATCTCGCGCTCTTCTTCGCGGTAGATCAGGTTGTAGTGATCCTGCATGGTGACAAAGCGCGCCCAGCCGTGCTGCGCCTGGAGATCCAGCGCCTGGGCAAACTGCGACGCGTGCATAGACGACGCGCCGATATAGCGCGCTTTACCGGCTCTCACCACGTCGTTGAGCGCCTCAAGCGTCTCCTCGATCGGCGTGTTGTAATCCCAGCGGTGAATTTGCAGCAGGTCGACGTAATCCATGTTCAGGCGTCTGAGGCTGTCATCAATAGAGCGGAGGATCTGCGCGCGGGAAAGGCCCTGAGCCAGGTCGCCCACCGGGTAGTAGACCTTGGTGGCGACGACAATCTCATCACGACGGGCAAAATCGCGCAGGGCGCGGCCGACAATCTCCTCGCTGCTGCCGTCGGAGTAGCTGTTGGCGGTGTCAAAGAAGTTAATGCCGCCTTCAATGGCGCGTTTGATAATCGGGCGGCTGCTCTCTTCCGGCAGTGTCCAGGCGTGGTTTCCCCTGTCGGGCTCGCCAAAGGTCATACAGCCCAGGCAAAGTCGGGAAACGTTAAGGTCGGTTTTTCCTAATGTTGTGTATTGCACGGTCCGCTCCTGCTGTTTAAACATTACGTTTAAGCATAGCAGGAGCGGAAAGGGGGAGGGTCAGTCCAGCCAGCTGCGGATTTTGGCTTCGATACCGGCAGCGTCCAGGCCAATCGCCGCACGCGCTTCGTCCTGGGTACCTTGCGGGATGAAATAATCCGGCAGGCCGAGGTTCAGCACCGGCACGGCCTTACGGTTTGCCATCAGCACTTCGTTCACGCCGCTGCCCGCACCGCCCATGATGGCGTTTTCTTCCAGCGTGACCAGCACGTCATGCGTCTCAGCCATATTCAGGATCAGGGACTCATCCAGCGGCTTCACAAAGCGCATATCCACCAGGGTAGCGTTCAGCGTTTCAGCCGCTTTTGCCGCCTCCGGCATCAGCGTGCCGAAGTTCAGGATCGCCACCTTCTCGCCGCGACGCTTCACCAGACCTTTACCGATCGGCAGTTTTTCCAGCGGCTGGAGCTCAACGCCCACCGCATTGCCGCGCGGGTAGCGAACCGCGCTTGGGCCATCCTGATAGTGGTAGCCGGTAAACAGCATCTGACGACATTCGTTCTCGTCGCTTGGCGTCATGACAACCATATCCGGGATACAGCGCAGGAAGGAGAGATCGAACGCGCCCTGGTGCGTCTGGCCGTCGGCACCGACGATGCCCGCGCGGTCGATAGCAAAGAGCACCGGCAGCTTCTGGATGGCCACGTCGTGGATCACCTGATCGTAGGCGCGCTGCAGGAAGGTGGAATAGATTGCAACAACCGGCTTGTAGCCGCCAATCGCCAGGCCCGCGGCAAACGTCACCGCGTGCTGCTCGGCAATCGCCACGTCGAAATACTGGTCAGGGTACTTTCTGGAGAACTCCACCATGCCGGAGCCTTCGCGCATAGCCGGGGTAATCGCCATCAGCTTATTGTCTTTCGCAGCGGTTTCGCACAGCCAGTCGCCGAAGATTTTAGAATAGCTCGGCATGCCGCCGCTGCTTTTCGGCAGACAGCCGCTGGACGGGTCGAATTTCGGCACCGCGTGGAAGGTGATCGGATCTTTCTCCGCCGGCTCGTAGCCACGCCCTTTTTTGGTCATGATGTGCAGGAACTGCGGGCCTTTGAGGTCGCGCATGTTCTTGAGCGTGGTCACCAGCCCCAGGACATCGTGACCGTCAACCGGGCCAATATAGTTAAAGCCCAGCTCTTCAAACAGCGTCCCCGGCACGACCATGCCTTTGATATGTTCTTCGGTGCGCTTGAGCAGCTCTTTAATCGGCGGTACGCCGGAGAAGACTTTTTTGCCGCCTTCGCGCAGCGACGAGTAGAGCTTGCCGGAAAGCAGCTGTGCCAGATGGTTATTCAGCGCGCCGACGTTCTCGGAGATCGACATTTCGTTATCGTTGAGGATAACCAGCATGTCCGGCTTGATATCGCCCGCGTGGTTCATGGCCTCGAAGGCCATGCCGGCGGTGATGGCTCCGTCGCCAATCACGCAGACGGTGCGGCGCTGCTTGTTCTCTTTCTCGGCGGCAACGGCAATACCGATGCCCGCAGAAATGGAGGTCGATGAGTGGCCGACGCTCAGCACGTCATACTCGCTCTCACCGCGCCACGGGAACGGGTGCAGGCCACCTTTCTGACGAATAGTGCCAATTTTATCGCGACGTCCGGTCAGAATTTTGTGCGGATAGGCCTGGTGGCCGACGTCCCAGATAAGCTGATCGAACGGCGTGTTATAGACGTAGTGCAGCGCCACGGTCAGCTCTACCGTGCCAAGCCCGGAGGCGAAATGGCCGCTGGAGCGGCTTACGCTATCGAGCAGGTAGCGACGCAGCTCGTCGCACAGCTTCGGCAGGCTCTCTTTCGGCAGCAGACGTAACTCCTGGGTGGAGTCAACTAACGCCAGTGTCGGGTATTTGGCAATATCAAAACTCATCAAAGGCTCATCGAGATATATAGTTTATTTATCACGCTGGATTATATAGTCCGCTAGCGCTTCCAGTGCCGAGGTATCCAGCGATTGCGCGGCCAGTTCATTCAGCGACTGGCGGGCATCGTCAATCAGATCCCGGGCTTTACGTTGGGCTTGCTCAAGACCCAGCAGGGCGGGGTAGGTACTTTTGCCAAGCTGCTGGTCGGCACCCTGACGTTTACCCAATGTTGCAGTATCGCCCACCACATCCAGAATGTCATCCTGAACCTGGAATGCCAGACCGATACTTTCTGCGTATCTGTCCAGAATCGGCAGGGCTTTACGCCCTTGCTCACCCGCACTCAGCGCGCCCAGGCGAACGGCGGAACGAATAAGCGCGCCCGTCTTATGGCGATGAATACGCTCCAGCTGTTCCAGATTAACCTGACGTCCTTCCGCTTCAAGATCCAGCGCCTGACCGCCGCACATGCCGGCCACGCCGCTGGCCATCGCCAGTTCAGAAATCATCGCCAGGCGGTCGCGGTCGGCCACTTCCGCCATCGGCGCGTCGCTCAGAATCGAGAACGCCAGCGTTTGCAGAGCATCACCCGCCAGAATGGCATTCGCCTCGCCAAACTTAATGTGGCAGGTTGGCTGACCCCGGCGCAGATCGTCGTCGTCCATCGCCGGGAGATCGTCGTGAATCAGTGAATAAGCGTGGATGCACTCAACGGCGGCTGCCGGGGCGTCCAGCGTGTTATCGCTGATACCAAACATATTGCCGGTGGCGTATACCAGAAACGGGCGCAGGCGCTTTCCACCCAAGAGTGCGCCATAGTGCATGGCTTCAACCAGTGGAGTGTTCTGAAAAGGCTGTGGCGCAATAAATCGGCGCAGGGCGTCGTTGGCGCGCACGACGCGCGCCTGAAGCTCGTTGGCAAAATCCATTTACTCGGCGTCCGGTGTGAAAGGCGTGGTTTTCGCGTCTTCGCTGTCGGAGAGCAGGATCTGCACGCGCTGCTCGGCCTGCTGCAGTTTGACCTGCCCCTGGCGCGCCAGCTGCACGCCACGTTCGAATTCGTTAAGCGCCTCTTCCAGCGGGAGATCGCCGCTTTCAAGACGGGTAACGATTTGCTCCAGTTCACTCAGCGCAGTTTCAAAACTGGCCGGTGCGTCGTTCTTCTTCGGCATAGTGAATTGACTCTTATATTCTCAGCCCTGATATGGTAACGGACTCGGGCGGATAAGCAAATAACGCGCAATGTGCACAGGAGCGGCGCGATGGTGGTATACTTGCGCGCCTGGATGCAGCCACGGGTGTGGGCTGCTGTACTCTTTTCCATTACAAGCCTTAATACGCTTGCCTAAGAAACATTGCCGCCATGAAGTTTATCATTAAATTGTTCCCTGAAATCACCATCAAAAGCCAATCTGTGCGTTTGCGCTTTATTAAAATTCTCACCGGGAACATTCGTAACGTATTAAAGCACTACGACGAAACCCTCGCCGTGGTGCGCCACTGGGACCACGTGGAAGTGCGCGCCAAAGACGAAAATAAACGTCAGGATATTCGCGACGCCCTGACCCGTATTCCTGGGATCCACCATATTCTGGAAGTGGAAGATGTTCCGTTCAGCGATATGCACGACATCTTCGAGAAAGCGCTGGTCCAGTACCGCGATCAGATCGAAGGCAAAACCTTCTGCGTGCGCGTGAAGCGTCGCGGCAAGCACGAATTCAGCTCCATTGAAGTTGAACGTTACGTCGGCGGCGGTCTGAACCAGCACGTCGAAACGGCGCGCGTACGTCTGACCAACCCGGACGTGACCGTTAACCTGGAGATCGAAAACGATCGCCTGCTGCTGGTAAAAGGGCGCTATGAAGGCATCGGCGGCTTCCCGATTGGCACCCAGGAAGATGTGTTGTCCCTGATCTCAGGCGGCTTCGACTCCGGCGTCTCCAGCTATATGCTGATGCGTCGCGGCTGTCGCGTGCATTACTGTTTCTTCAACCTGGGCGGCGCGGCGCATGAAATCGGCGTTCGTCAGGTGGCGCATTACCTTTGGAACCGCTTCGGCAGCTCCCATCGCGTGCGTTTTGTGGCGATTAACTTTGAGCCAGTGGTCGGCGAAATCCTCGAAAAAGTGGACGATGGCCAGATGGGCGTGATCCTGAAACGTATGATGGTGCGCGCGGCGTCCAAAGTGGCTGAACGCTACGGCGTGCAGGCGCTGGTCACCGGCGAAGCGCTGGGTCAGGTCTCCAGCCAGACGCTGACCAACCTGCGTCTGATCGACAACGTCTCTGATACGCTGATCCTGCGTCCGCTGATCTCCCACGACAAAGAGCACATCATCGACCTGGCGCGCGAAATCGGCACCGAAGATTTTGCCCGCACCATGCCGGAATACTGCGGCGTGATCTCAAAAAGCCCAACGGTGAAAGCGGTGAAGGCGAAGATCGAAGCGGAAGAAGAGAACTTCGACTTCAGCATTCTGGAAAAGGTGGTGGCGGAAGCGTCCAACATCGATATCCGCGAAATTGCCCAGCAGACCGAGCAGGAAGTCGTTGAAGTTGAAACCGTGAGCGGCTTCGGCGCTAACGATGCGATTCTGGATATTCGCTCTATTGACGAGCAGGATGACAAGCCGCTGGTGGTGGACGGCGTGGAGGTGGTTTCTCTGCCGTTCTATAAGCTGAGCACTAAGTTTGGCGACCTCGATCAGAGCAAAACGTATCTGCTGTGGTGTGAGCGTGGGGTGATGAGCCGCCTGCAGGCGCTGTATCTGCGCGAGCAGGGCTTTGCGAATGTGAAGGTGTATCGCCCGTAGTGTATTGCCGGGGAGTGCGGCCTGTTGCCCTCACCCCGGCCCTCTCCAAAGGGGAGAGGGAGAACACCTATTCGTAATAATTATAAATTCCCGCCGGCATCACCAGCGATGACGCCACTTCGTACGCCTTCTCCCGCCCAACCAGCAGGTCAATAATCTTCAGGCCAAAATCAATCGCGGTGCCCGGTCCCTGGCTGGTCAGCAGATTAACGCGCGGATCCCAGACGACGCGTTTGTCCACCCACTGGTCTTCCGGGATCGTATCCTTCAGCCCCGGGAAACCGGTCATATTGCCGATGGGGAAGATATCGTGCGGAACCAGAACCGTTCCGGCGGCGGCACAGATTGCCGCGACGATACGGCCAGATAAATGAAACTGACGCACGGTCTCGACCAGCAAGGGACTGTCGCGAAAACATTCCGCGCCTTTTAAGCCGCCGGGCAGGACGATGATGTCGTAATCGCCGTCAGCCACCTGAACAAGCGGTGCGTCTGCCAGGATTTTCACCCCCCGGGAACAGGTGATTGCCAGATTGCCGTCACTGGCAACGCTGGCGGTTGTTACCTTAATGCCGCCACGTACCATTAAATCAATGGTGGTGACCGCTTCCATCTCTTCGCTACCAGGGGCGAGGCAGATCAGTGCCGACGCGCTCATATTCACTCTCCTTACGTTTAACCAGGTCATACAGACGGGCGTTTTCCGGCACGGCGATGCCGTGCGCGCGGGCGCGCTTTAGCAGATAGCCGGTAATGTAGTCTATCTCCGTATGGCGTAATGCCCGAACGTCCTGCAGCATCGAGGAGATGTTCTCAGCCGTACTCTCAATAACCTGCTCGACATAACAGCGTAAATCCTCTGCTGAGGTGTGCAGGCCTTCGCGCTCAATGACTGAAGCGACTTCTGCACAGAGGGACGCCACCTCCTGCGGATGGTTTTTCAGCTCCCCGTTCGGGCAGTTCCACAGCGCCGTCAGCGGATTGATCACGCAGTTTACGGCCAGCTTGCGCCACAGCTGAGGGCGGATGTTGTTGTGCCAGGCGACGTCCGGCAATACCTTTTGCAGCACGTCTGCCAGATAGCTGTAGTCCCCATCCTGTGTTCTGGCCGGGCCGATGTGCGTCACGCCGCTGGCGACATGCACGATAATAGTCCCGTCGCGACGGGCGGCGTGGGTGGTGGTCGCCATCAGCAGAGGCTGCGGGACGCTTTTCAGCTCATCAAGGGTTCCCATACCGTTATGCAGCAGCAGAATGGGGGACGTGGGGGGGAGCTGCGCGGCCAATGTCTTGACCGCATCCGAGACCTGCCACGCCTTGAGCGTCACCAGCAACAGGTCGCTTTGCGCCAGGAAATCAGGATCGTTCGCGGTGAGGGATTCGTTAAAAATGCTTCCGTCTTCACCAATCAGGTTGACGCTGCAATAGGGCTGGGGCACGCGCAGCCAGCCCTGAACCTCATGTCCGTGCTTGCACAGCGCGGTTAGCCACAGCTGACCTAGCGCTCCGCATCCGAGCACCGTAATTTTCATTGTTCCTCCTCACCTGCAACTGCGCCAGGTGTTACAGCTTAATTATACAGCTAAGCTTCTGTTGAGTTATGCCTCGTAGCGGGTATTATGCAACGCAACAAAAGTGAAGGGAGAAGAAAAGATGCCATCTTTCGATATTGTTTCCGAAGTTGATATCCAGGAAGTTCGCAACGGCGTTGAGAACGCAACCCGCGAAGTTGAGTCACGTTTCGATTTTCGCGGCGTTGAGGCGTCGTTTGAGCTGAACGACGCAAATAAGACCATTAAGGTGCTGAGCGAGTCTGATTTCCAGGTGAATCAGCTGCTCGACATTCTGCGCGCTAAGCTGTTAAAACGCGGCATTGAAGGGACGTCTCTGGACGTGCCGGACGAGTTTGTCCACAGCGGTAAGAACTGGTTTGTAGAAGCCAAACTGAAGCAGGGCATCGAGAGCGCGGTGCAGAAGAAGATCGTTAAGCTTATCAAAGACAGCAAGCTGAAGGTGCAGGCGCAGATCCAGGGCGAAGAAATTCGCGTGACCGGTAAATCTCGCGATGACCTCCAGTCCGTGATGGCGCTGGTGCGCGGCGGAGATTTGGGACAGCCGTTCCAGTTTAAAAACTTCCGCGATTAAGACAGAAAAGCCCGGTTCAACCGGGCTTTTTTTCAGGCTTTGAGCGCCTGCTCGACCTCAAAGCGGTTCGTCACTTTGCTGTCTATTTTGACGTAAGCGCTGCGCTCTTCCGGGACAATGAGCACCTCTGTCACGCCCTCTTTTGCTTCCAGACGCTGCTTCAGCGCATCGCTGATTTCCACCTCATCCGGTATCTCCACGCGCAGGCTGCTTACGTAGCGCGGCTCTTTCATAGTGCTGGCGACCAGCAGCCAGGCTGTCGCCAGCAGCGCGCCCGCGAGAAATACGGTTTGGGAATCAAACAGGCCGTCCACCCAGCCGCCGAGCGAGCCGCCAATCGCCACGCCGAGAAACTGGCTGGTGGAGTAAATGCCCATCGCCGTGCCTTTGTAACCGGCCGGAGACTCTTTGCTGATAAGCGACGGCAGCAGCGCTTCCATCAGGTTAAACGCCAGGAAGAACAGCTGTACGCCGGCAACCAGCTCCCAGAAGTGCGGGCCGGAGCCCCAGAGCACGATCTCGGCGATCAGCAGCAGCGCCACGCAGCCCACGAAGACGCGCTTCATTTTGCGCTTCACTTCGGCATAGATAATGAACGGCACGACGGAGACAAACGAAATCAGCATCGTCACCAGATAGATTTTCCAGTGCTCAGCCGCCGGGAAACCCGCCGCGGCAAGCTGGCCGGGCAGGGCGACAAAGGTCGACATCAGCAGAATGTGCAGGCACATGATGCCGAAGTTCAGCTTCAGCAGGCGCGGTTCGACGAGCACTTTGCTGAAGCAGCCTTTTACCATGCCTGACTCACGGTTCAGAACGTGGTTTTTGCTGTCCGGCACAACCCACAAAGTCAGCGCGATCCCGATGGTCGCCAGCACGGCAATCATCCAGAACAGGGCGTGCAGGCCGAGCGTATGGGTGATAATCGGGCCCAGCACCATCGCAATCGCGAAGGTCACGCCAAAGCTCACGCCGATAAACGCCATCGCCTTCGTGCGGTTCTGTTCGCGGGTAAGGTCTGACAGCAGCGCCATCACGGCGGCGGCAATCGCGCCGGAGCCCTGCAGGGCGCGGCCAAGAATAATGCCCCAGATGGAGTGGGAGAGGGCGGCAATGACGCTACCGAGAACAAAAATAAGCAGACCGCCGACAATCAGCGGCTTTCGGCCCACCCTATCGGAGAGCAGACCAAACGGGATCTGAAATATCGCCTGGGCAAGGCCGTAGATACCAATTGCCAGGCCAATCAGCGCCTCGCTGGCTCCTTGAAGCGCCATGCCGTACGTGGTCAGAACAGGCAGGACCATAAACATGCCAAGCATCCGTAGCGAGAAGACAGTCCCTAAGCCCCAGGTCGCGCGTAGCTCGCCTGGCGTCATTTTATAATCGTTCATTACCACCTCAGTTCAAAAGCAGGCCATAGTGTAGTGCGGGGAAGGGGCGGGGTAAATAAAGGCTTATTTAACAAATATTACATGCGTTATTAATGGATTTGGTGAATAAAAAAGGGTGCCGAAGCACCCTTTTATTCACCTGCGAATCTTACCAGACGTAAGTCAGCAGGTTATGTGAATCCGGCACCATGAAGTCTACGGACATCATCACGGACAGCGAGGTGATGGCAACGATAGAGAACACAAACAGCTTGCGCGCCCAGACTTTGTCATCTTCCACTTTATAACCGCGCAGGGCCATACCGAGCCACCAGACGCTCACCGCAGCCGCTACCGCCAGATATTTATATCCGGCGTAACCACCCAGAGAGAGCATCAGCGTTGCCACGGCAAAAGCGATGATGTAGAGCGTGATGTGGTTCTTGGCAACCGAAATGCCCTTCACGACCGGCAGAACCGGGATGTTCGCTGCCTGATAATCCTTAAAACGGAAAATCGCGATGGCATAGGAGTGCGGCATCTGCCACAGGCTAAAGATAGCCAGCAGGATCAGCGCACCGCTGTCGAACTCGTTCGTGACCGCGCAGTAGCCAATCACCGGCGGCGCAGCGCCGGAGAGAGAACCAATCAGCGTGCCGTAGACGGAGTGACGTTTCATATACAGGCTGTAGACGCCTACATACACCACGAACCCCATCACCCCCAGCCAGCAGGCCAGCGGGTTAGCACCAAACCACAGCAGCATAAAGCCAGCAATACCCAGCAAGGTGGCGTACACCAGCGAGACGGAAGGGGCGATCAGGCCTTTAACCAGCACCCGATTTTTGGTCCTTTCCATCTTCTTGTCGATATCCATGTCGATGTAGTTGTTAAATACACAACCGGACGCAACAACCAGTGACACACCGACCAGCGTAGAGATAAAGAGGGCGTAATCAATGCTGCCTTTAGAGGCCAGCAGGAACCCTCCGATCACGGAGATCAGGTTGCCAAAGATGATGCCTGGTTTCGTTACTTGCAGGTATTGCTTAAACATACTCGCCGCTCTTAGTGAACCATCATGTTGTAGTTGAGGTTCCACATAATCCAGATGGAACCGACTACCAGGATAGCGATGATAATCACGGTAAAGATAAAGGCCGTCATATTCCAGCCTTCATCGGACTTGGTGTTCATGTGCAGGAAGCAAACCAGATGCACCAGAATCTGAATCACCGCGGTCACCAGGATTGCTCCCAGGATAACCGGCTTGGACGCAGAACCGCTCATCACCATCCAGAACGGGATCACCGTCAGGATGATCGACAGGATGAAACCTGTCATGTAGGTTTTTACGCTGCCGTGGGAAGCGCCATGATCGTTAGAATGACTCATTACATCGCCCCCATCAGATAGACAACAGAGAACACACAGATCCATACCACGTCCAGGAAGTGCCAGAACAGGCTCAGGCACATAATACGGGTACGGTTAGTGCTGGTCAGGCCGCGGCGGGAGATCTGGAACATCAGAACTGCCATCCAGATCAGACCCGAGGTCACGTGCAGACCGTGGGTGCCCACCAGCGCGAAGAACGCGGACAGGAAGCCACTGCGATCCGGGCCGAAGCCTTCCATAATCAGGTGATGGAATTCATAGATTTCCATCCCGATAAAGCCAGCACCAAACAGCCAGGTCAACGCCAGCCAGGAGACAACCTGGCTCTTGTTGTTTTTGTACATGGCGATAGCCGCCATGCCGTAGGTGATGGAGCTGAATAACAGCAGTGCGGTTTCAACCAGAACGAACGGCAGTTCAAAGATGTCCTTGCCGGTCGGGCCGCCCGCTGTGCCGTTCACCAGAACGGCATAGGTCGCGAACAGACAGCAGAACAGAATGCAGTCGCTCATCAGGTAGATCCAGAAACCGAAGACTTTGGTCGGTCCTGTATCATGGTGCGCATGTTCATGCGCGTGGGCAGTTGAGTGCGCCAGAGTATCAGTTGCCATTTTTCAGCCCCGCTTTAGAAATCTCGTCGAAATGCTGATTTTCCAGCTTTTCAACTTCACGGACTGGTACGTAGTAGTCCACGTCCTCGTCAAAGCTCTTCACAATCCAGCTGATTACGATGCCAGCGAAGCCAACAATCGCCATCCACCAGATGTGCCAGATCATTGCGAAACCAAATACCGTTGCGAAAGCGGCAATCACGATGCCCGCAGCGCTGTTTTTCGGCATATGGATCTCTTCGTAATGCTCAGGTTGCTTGTACGCTTCACCTTTTTCTTTCATTTCCCAGAATGCATCACGCTCGTGAATGTGCGGCACTACGGCAAAGTTATAGAACGGCGGTGGAGAAGAGGTTGCCCACTCCAGCGTACGGCCACCCCATGGGTCACCGGTCAGGTCGCGGTTCAGGTTACGGTCGCGGATGGACACGTAGTACTGAATCAGCTGGCACAGAATACCGCAGGCAATCAGCGCTGCACCGCCCGCTGCAACCATCAGCATTGGGTGGAACTGCGGATCGATCTGCTGGCTCAGACGACGGGTCATACCCATGAAGCCCAGCACGTACAGCGGCATAAACGCCACGAAGAAGCCAATGATCCAGAACCAGAACGCGCGTTTACCCCAGGTTTCGTTCAGCGTGAAGCCAAACGCCTTAGGCCACCAGTAAGTCACACCTGCGAAGCAGCCGAAGACCACGCCGCCGATGATAACGTTATGGAAGTGCGCAATCAGGAACAGGCTGTTGTGCAGAACGAAGTCAGCACCTGGTACCGCCAGCAGTACGCCGGTCATCCCACCCACGGAGAAGGTCACGATGAAGCCGATGGTCCACAGCATTGCTGAGTGGAACACGATACGGCCCTGGTACATGGTGAACAGCCAGTTGAAGATCTTCACCCCGGTAGGGATGGCGATAATCATGGTGGTGATACCGAAGAAGGCGTTTACGTTCGCGCCCGCACCCATAGTGAAGAAGTGGTGCAGCCAAACGATGAACGACAGAACGGTAATACACACGGTTGCCCACACCAGCGAGGTGTAACCAAACAGACGTTTACGCGAGAAGGTTGCCGCGATTTCGGAGAACACACCGAAGACTGGCAGAACCAGAATGTACACTTCCGGGTGACCCCAGGCCCAAATCAGGTTGATGTACATCATCATGTTGCCACCCATATCATTCGTGAAGAAATGGGTGCCCAGGTAGCGATCCAGGGTTAGCAGCGCGATGGTGACGGTCAGAATTGGGAACGATGCGATAATCAGTACGTTGGCGCACAGAGATGCCCAGGTAAATACCGGCATCTTGAACATCGTCATACCAGGTGCACGCATCTTCAGGATGGTCACGAAGAAGTTGATACCGGTCAGGGTTGTACCGACACCGGAGAGCTGAAGCGCCCAAATCCAGTAGTCAACACCAACACCCGGACTGTACTCAATTCCCGACAGCGGCGGGTACGCCAGCCAGCCGGTCTGCGCGAATTCGCCCACGCCCAGTGACAGGTTAACCAGGATTACGCCGACAACCGTGAACCAGAAGCTCAGGTTGTTCAGGAACGGGAACGCGACGTCGCGCGCGCCGATTTGCAGCGGAACGACAACGTTCATCAGACCGATTACCAGCGGCATCGCCACGAAGAAGATCATGATAACGCCGTGGGCGGTAAAGATCTGGTCGTAGTGGTGCGGTGGCAGGAAGCCGGCTTCGCCTGCAGACGCAAGTGCCTGCTGGCTACGCATCATGATTGCATCCGCAAAGCCACGAATTAACATGACGATACCGACGATGCAGTACATGATACCGAGTTTTTTGTGGTCAACCGAAGTCAGCCACTCATTCCACAGGTAGCTCCACTTACCGAAGTAAGTGATCAGGCCAACTAAGGCCGCGCCACCAATGATAATTGCAGCCACCGTAACCATGATAATCGGTTCATGGTAGGGCACTGCATCCAGTGTCAATTTTCCGAACATTTTCTTCCTCGGCCCCTTAGTGAGCGGTTTCCGCGTGGCTCATGTCCATGCCTTCCATACCTTCGTGCGCGCTGTGCTCGCCTTCTGGCTGGGTCATGTCCATGCTCTTACCGTGATCCATAAATTTGCCAATAACGTCTTTGAACAAATCAGGTTTCACGTTAGAGAAGTACTCCACCTTGTTGTATTCGCTAGGTGCAGCCACTTTTTCGAACGCCGCCATGTCAGACATGGTGTTTGGAGACTGCTTCGCTTTTTCAACCCACTGGTCGAAAGCGGCACGGTCCGGCGTCGCAATAGCTTTGAACTTCATACCTGAGAAGCCCGGGCCGCTATAGCTGGCGGAGATACCATCGTAGGTGCCTGCTTCATTCGCGATCAGATGCAGGTTTGTCTGCATACCGGCCATCGCGTAAATCTGGCTACCCAGACGCGGGATGAAGAAGGAGTTCATTACGGAGTTGGAGGTCACTTTGAACTGAACCGGAGTGTTCGCCGGGAAGGCGATTTCATTCACGGTAGCAATGCCCTGCTCTGGATAGATGAAGAACCATTTCCAGTCCATGGAGACCACTTCAATGGTAATAGGTTTTTCATCGTGAACCAGCGGCTTGCTTGGCTCTAGTGCGTGAGTGGTTTTCCAGGTCAGTACGGCAAGGAACAGGATGATCAGGATAGGTACCGTCCAGACCACAGCTTCAACTTTGTTGGAGTGTGACCAGTTCGGGCTATACTTCGCATCTTTATTGCTCGCACGATACTTCCAGGCGAAACCAACAGCCATCAAAATGGCAGGAATAACCACAATCAACATCAGGCCAAAAGCCGTCAATATCAGTGAACGTTGTTCCAGTCCAATCTGTCCTTTGGGGTCTAGTAGTGCAGAATCACAGCCACTGAGTAATACAGTGCCTGCGAATAATGACAACCATCCCAAACTTTTATTGTATTTCCTGAGTCTCATTTAACGACCTCAATTCCACGGGAGTCTGGTGGCGTTTAAAGTGTGCGGGCATTTTACGGGAAGGTTACATTACTGTAAACATCATTAGGCCTGTGTCAGGAAGGTGTTACCGGGTTCTGCCGCACGTGTCACAAGTGTTGCAGATTATGTCGGTTTTTATGACCGAAGCCGCATGATATGGGCTTTATAACGAAAGGACCCCCAAGCATACCCTAAAAGGGGCAATTGGTATAACCATTGTTAAAAATATACAAAAAATTAACAATTAATTATCAATAAAAAGACATCTAAAAAACGAAAAATCAAACTTTCCAATGCTGAATCGTTTAATGAAAAATAGCGTTTTGGAATTGGCTCCAATAATTTCCAAATCCTATCCCGCACAAAACAACAAATATTTTTTTAGCGGCTGTTGGCTATTTCACCGTTATAATTTCGGTTGGTGATTACAACGGGAAATAACCTTTCACTTTTTCTTCAGGCCATCTGCGTTTTACGCAATGCCATAAAATCGAGCATACCGCCCGTCAGGATCCCGGCGATGGCCAGCAGGGCTCCGGCGTCCAGCAGAAGGGCTTCGAGAGGGAGCGCCAGAGACGTACTGGCGTTAACGATAAGTACCACAAGCCAGAGCGACAGCGCGGCGCAGCCCGCCATGAGCAGACGTAACGCAAAACGGTAAGCGCGGTGATATTCAGTGCGCGGCATAAAGTGTTCGGTCCGCTGGGTATATTCCAGCGTCTGGCGACACACCAGCAATAATAAAATCCCCGGCACGGCAGCCGCGACCGAGAAGAGATAAAAAGTTGGCCAGCCGTGGGCTTCCACAAACCAACCGGCAATTGGACCCACGTACACGCGGCCAACGGCCGAGAGCGCCGAGAGCAGCGCAAACTGCGTGGCGGAAAATGATTTATTGCACAGGGTCATCAGCAGGGCGACAAATGCCGCCGTCCCCATGCCGCCACAGAGGTTTTCGAAGAAGACCGCCGCTGCCATGCTGAACATATGCTTGTCGGTCACCGACAGCAGCCAGTATCCCGCGTTTGATGCGCCCTGAAGAATGCCGAAGATCAGCAGCGCGCGGAACAGCGTCAGGCGCTGCATCAATACGCCGCCGTAAAGCGCGCCGACGATGGTCGCAAACAGCCCCAGCGTTTTATTCACTACACCCACTTCACCGGCATCAAAACCGACGCCGCGAATCAGGAAGGTGGTGGTCAGGCTCATGGCAAAGGCATCGCCCAGCTTATAAAGGACGATGAGCAGCAGGATCAGCCAGGCATTGTTGCGGCCAAAAAAGTCGCGCAGCGGTTCGGCCACGGCCTGCTCCAGCGAGCGGGGAACCGGAATGACGTCGCTCGGTTCGGGAGCAAACAGGGTTGCGATAATGCAGGGGATAAGCAGGGCGGCCATCAGCCAGTACATGCCCTGCCAGCCGAGGTAACGGTCGGCCAGCCACAGCGCCAGCCCGCCGGAGACCAGCATCCCGAGGCGATAGCCCAGCACGCTGATGGCTGCACCGGCCCCGCGCTCCTCGGCAGGTAAGACGTCAGTCTTCCAGGCGTCGAACACAATATCCTGGGAGGCGGAACAGAAGGCTATCACCACCGCAAGCGCGGCCATCCAGCGGAGCTGTGTGGTCGGCTCAAGAAAGCCCATCGCCGCAATCGCCAGCAGCAGCAGGACCTGCGTCATCACTAACCAGCCGCGACGACGTCCCAGGAACGGCGGCGTATAGCGATCCATCACCGGCGACCACAGGAACTTAAAGACATACGCCTGACCGACCAGCGAGAAGAAACCAATGGTTTTGAGATCGATGTTCTCAACCGTCATCCACGCCTGAAGGGTGCCGGAGGTGAGCGCGAGGGGTAAACCGGAGGCAAAGCCGAGGATCAGCAGAATCGCTGATTTCGGTTGCTGGAAAATGCGTAAGTAGTGACTGGACATGGTCTTATGAACTGGCCCGGTGAAGCACCGGGCCAGCGAGCAGGATTAACGTGCGTTCTGCTTGATAAAGTCGTGAATGCTGGTGTCCTGCGCCATATCGGCGATGGTGTCAGTCAGCACGCTGTTAACGGCGTTAGCAATGTTCTGGTTAGATGCCTGGAACGCGCCTTCGACGGAGTAGCTGGCGCGGTAGTTTTTGGTCATCTTGTTGCCGTTCTTCGCGGTGGCAATGATGGCGATATCCGCTTTGGTCGCGATGTTGTAGCGCACGTTGCCCTGAGAGACGTCTGCGTAAAGGTTGTTGACGATGATCTGCAGATCAACCGCGCCGCTTGGGCCAATCATGTAGCCGCGAGCGGTCATTTGCTTCTCAAGCACTTCCTGCAGCAGGAAGCGCAGGTCGCGGGACGCGGTCAGCGTCACCTGCTGGTTATCGCGGGTCACTTTTGCCAGTGCCTGGTCCTGACGCTGATCGGCACCGTTAATGCTCACGGTGACGCCCATCAGGCTAGGGTCCTGCTGAGGCAGAGTGATTTTTGGTGAGACATCAATAGTGGTAGGCGGAGTAGCGCAGCCTGCCAGCATAAAAAGGGCTACCAACGGAAAGAAGAGTTTTTTTAACATTTTCAGGTTCTCAACGAATCGTAAGCATAAAGAGAGAGAAATTGCCGCCATCATAACATCGACAACGGTCAGGGGAAGTGGTCAACGCATGTAAATTCATCGTCTTGTCTGAAAACTGACCAGCTCACCCTTTTTCTCCTCCCGCGAGTGACGAAAGGTATGAGTCTCACAGTGAACTTCATGCATTTGAATGAGAAAATAAGACGAAAGCTAAATATTTGTTGTCAAGGTGTAATGGAAACGGTAAAAGCGGCTAACATTTAAAGGGATGGGTGACATCTTAGCGTTGTCGGAGGAGTAATTTCATGATGATACGTGAACAGATAGAAGAAAAATTAAGGGCAGCGTTTAACCCTGTGTTCCTCGAAGTCGTCGACGAAAGCTATCGTCATAACGTGCCGGCAGGTTCTGAAAGCCACTTTAAAGTGGTTCTGGTTAGCGATCGCTTCACGGGAGAACGTTTCCTGAACCGACATCGCCTGATCTACAGCACCTTGACGGAAGAACTCTCCACAACCGTGCATGCGCTGGCACTGCATACCTACACCATTAAGGAATGGGAAGGCCTGCAGGATACGGTTTTCGCGTCGCCGCCTTGTCGCGGTGCAGGCACCATCGCCTGATAAATCGGATTTGCAACGGCTGGAGCTTTTCCAGTATGTTGCTTACAGATTTCCTCAAAACGGCCTCCGGGCCGTTTTGTTTTGTCTGAGTTTTGAGCGGATGGTGCGATTTTAAGGCTAAAAATAGCCTTAAAGTGTGAAAAAAGCCGCAGCAACATGCTCCAACCGTTCTCGACTCACCTAAGTGATGCCGCTATAATGCCGCGTCTTATTGAATGTCTTCGGGATGATTCTGGCGACAGGGAATGTGAATCTGCACTAAGAGAGCATCCCGGTATAACAGACAGATTCAGAGTTGACCGAGCACTGTGATTTTTTTGAGGTAACAAGATGCAAGTTTCAGTTGAAACCACTCAAGGCCTTGGCCGCCGTGTAACGATTACTATCGCTGCTGACAGCATCGAAACTGCTGTGAAAAGCGAGCTGGTCAACGTAGCAAAAAAAGTACGTATTGACGGCTTCCGTAAGGGCAAAGTACCAATGAATGTTGTTGCTCAGCGTTATGGCGCTTCCGTGCGTCAGGATGTGCTGGGTGAACTGATGAGCCGCAACTTTATCGACGCGATCATCAAAGAAAAAATCAATCCAGCTGGCGCACCAAACTACGTGCCAGGCGAATACAAACTGGGCGAAGACTTCACCTACTCCGTAGAGTTCGAAGTGTACCCGGAAGTTGAGCTGAAAGGTCTGGAATCTATCGAAGTTGAAAAACCGATTGTTTCCGTGACTGACGAAGACGTTGACGGCATGCTGGACACCCTGCGTAAGCAGCAGGCGAACTGGAAAGAGAAAGAAGGCGCTGTTGACGCGGAAGACCGCGTAACCATCGACTTCACCGGTTCTGTAGACGGCGAAGAGTTTGAAGGCGGTAAAGCGTCTGACTTCGTACTGGCAATGGGCCAGGGCCGTATGATCCCAGGCTTCGAAGACGGCATCAAAGGCCACAAGGCTGGCGAAGAGTTCACCATCGACGTGACCTTCCCGGAAGAATACCACGCTGAAAACCTGAAAGGTAAAGCAGCGAAGTTCGTCATCAACCTGAAGAAAGTTGAAGAGCGCGAACTGCCAGAACTGACTGAAGAGTTCATCAAGCGTTTCGGCGTTGAAGATGGTTCTGTTGCTGGCCTGCGTACCGAAGTGCGTAAAAACATGGAGCGCGAGCTGAACGGTGCTGTGCGTAACCGTGTGAAATCTCAGGCGATTGAAGGTCTGGTGAAAGCGAACGAAATCGACGTTCCTGCTGCCCTGATCGACAGCGAAATCGACGTGCTGCGCCGTCAGGCTGCACAGCGTTTCGGTGGCAACCAGCAGCAAGCGATGGAACTGCCGCGCGAGCTGTTTGAAGAGCAAGCGAAACGCCGCGTTGTTGTTGGCCTGCTGCTGGGCGAAGTGATTCGTACCCACGAGCTGAAAGCTGACGAAGAGCGTGTGAAGGGTCTGATCGAAGAGATGGCGTCTGCATATGAAGATCCATCAGAAGTGATCGAGTTCTACGGTAAGAACAAAGAGCTGATGGACAACATGCGCAACGTCGCACTGGAAGAGCAGGCTGTTGAAGCGGTACTGGCGAAAGCGAAAGTGACCGAAAAAGCGACCTCTTTCAACGAACTGATGAACCAGCAGGCGTAATTTCGCCCTAACGGTTTAAAGTTTGAACAAAAAACCCGTTGCCCTCCGGCGACGGGTTTTTTTTATCGCGGCATGGGTTCTGGAAGGGTGCTAAAACGCCCTTTCAGTGTTAGCGTTACAACAAAAGGTTGTTATGCTTGAAATAGGGCGTGGCGAACCCCATAAGTATGTAATCACGATGATTGAGACTGGCTGATAATCCGTCCATAAGGTTACAATCAGTACAGCAGGTGTTTTCAATTTTGAACCAGGAGACGGAAATGTCATACAGTGGCGAACGAGATAACTTTGCACCCCATATGGCGCTGGTGCCAATGGTTATTGAACAGACCTCACGTGGTGAGCGTTCTTTCGATATCTATTCCCGTCTGCTCAAGGAACGCGTTATCTTTCTGACCGGCCAGGTAGAAGACCATATGGCTAACCTGATCGTGGCGCAGATGCTGTTCCTGGAAGCGGAAAACCCGGAAAAAGACATTTACCTGTACATCAACTCGCCTGGCGGTGTGATTACGGCGGGCATGTCCATTTATGACACCATGCAGTTCATCAAGCCAGATGTCAGCACTATTTGTATGGGTCAGGCTGCATCCATGGGGGCCTTCCTGTTAACCGCAGGGGCGAAAGGTAAGCGTTTCTGCCTGCCTAACTCCCGCGTGATGATTCACCAGCCGCTGGGTGGTTACCAGGGGCAGGCGACGGATATCGAAATCCACGCCCGCGAAATTCTGAAAGTAAAAGCGCGCATGAATGAACTTATGGCGCAGCATACAGGTCAATCTCTTGAGCAGATCGAGCGCGATACCGAGCGCGATCGCTTCCTCTCTGCTCCAGAGGCAGTTGAGTACGGCTTAGTCGACTCCGTATTGACCCATCGTAATTGATGCCCGCGACGCGAGTGTGCCGCTATACTAAGGTAGGGCGGCACGCTGCTTAAAGCACACGCGTCTTAGAATGGCATTTGCGTCGTCATGTGCGGCACAAAGAACTTAAAAAGAGGTTTGGACTCATGACAGATAAACGCAAAGATGGTTCGGGCAAACTGCTGTACTGCTCTTTTTGCGGCAAAAGCCAGCATGAAGTGCGTAAACTGATTGCCGGGCCGTCCGTGTATATCTGCGACGAATGCGTCGATTTATGTAACGACATCATTCGCGAAGAGATTAAAGAAGTTGCGCCGCACCGTGAGCGTAGCGCATTGCCAACGCCGCATGAGATTCGTCATCACCTTGACGACTATGTCATCGGCCAGGAGCAGGCCAAGAAAGTGTTGGCTGTAGCGGTGTATAACCACTACAAACGTCTGCGTAACGGCGACACCAGCAATGGCGTAGAACTGGGCAAAAGTAACATTCTGCTGATCGGGCCAACCGGCTCCGGTAAAACGCTGCTGGCTGAAACCCTGGCGCGCCTGCTGGATGTTCCATTTACCATGGCGGATGCCACCACCCTGACCGAAGCCGGTTATGTGGGTGAAGACGTTGAAAACATCATTCAGAAGCTGCTGCAGAAGTGCGATTACGACGTTCAGAAAGCACAGCGCGGGATTGTTTATATTGATGAGATCGACAAGATCTCCCGTAAATCAGACAACCCGTCCATCACTCGTGACGTCTCGGGTGAAGGCGTGCAGCAGGCTCTGCTGAAGCTGATTGAAGGTACGGTTGCGGCCGTTCCGCCGCAGGGCGGACGCAAACATCCGCAGCAGGAGTTCCTGCAGGTTGATACCTCCAAGATTCTGTTCATCTGCGGCGGTGCGTTTGCTGGTCTGGATAAAGTCATTTCCCACCGTGTTGAAACTGGCTCCGGCATTGGTTTTGGCGCAACGGTGAAGGCGAAGTCCGAGAAAGCCAACGAAGGCGAACTGCTGTCGCAGGTTGAGCCTGAAGATCTGATCAAATTTGGTCTGATCCCTGAATTCATTGGCCGTCTGCCGGTTGTGGCAACGCTGAATGAGCTGAGTGAAGAGGCGCTGATCCAGATCCTGAAAGAGCCGAAAAACGCGCTTACCAAGCAGTATCAGGCGCTGTTCAATCTTGAAGGCGTCGATCTGGAATTCCGTGACGAAGCGCTGGATGCGATTGCCAAGAAAGCGATGATCCGTAAAACCGGCGCGCGTGGCCTGCGCTCTATCGTTGAAGCGGCTTTGCTCGACACCATGTACGATCTGCCGTCGATGGAAGATGTCGAAAAAGTGGTTATCGACGAGTCCGTGATCGGCGGCCAATCCAAGCCGCTGCTGATTTACGGTAAACCGGAAGCCCAGCAGGCATCTGGCGAATAATTCACCAAATCATACAAGCAGTTAATCAAAAAGGGGGGATTTTATCTCCCCTTTACTTTTTCCGTATTCATAGCGTTGAATGTGTGGGAAACATCCCCATATACTGGATACATGTTAATGGTTATGTGAAGCACTGTGACATGACCAGCTTACCTGGCGGACACTAAACTAAGAGAGAGCTCTATGAATCCTGAGCGTTCTGAACGCATTGAAATCCCCGTATTGCCGTTGCGCGATGTGGTGGTTTATCCGCACATGGTCATACCCTTATTTGTAGGGCGGGAAAAATCTATCCGTTGCCTCGAAGCCGCCATGGATCATGATAAAAAAATCATGCTGGTGGCCCAGAAAGAAGCATCAACGGATGAGCCGGGTGTAAACGATCTTTTCACCGTCGGGACCGTGGCCTCTATTTTGCAGATGCTGAAGCTGCCTGACGGCACCGTGAAGGTGCTGGTGGAAGGGCTGCAGCGTGCGCGTATTACCACCCTGTCTGACAATGGCGAACACTTCTCTGCCAAGGCAGAGTACCTTGATTCGCCTCAGCTTGATGAACGCGAGCAGGAAGTGCTCGTGCGCACCGCAATTAGCCAGTTTGAAGGCTATATCAAGCTGAACAAGAAAATTCCACCAGAAGTGCTGACGTCGCTGAACAGCATCGACGATCCTGCGCGTCTGGCGGACACCATCGCTGCACACATGCCGCTGAAGCTGGCTGACAAACAGTCCGTGCTGGAAATGTCCGACGTTAACGAACGTCTGGAATACCTGATGGCGATGATGGAGTCTGAAATCGATCTGCTGCAGGTTGAGAAGCGCATTCGTAACCGCGTGAAAAAGCAGATGGAGAAATCTCAGCGTGAGTACTATCTGAACGAGCAGATGAAGGCCATTCAGAAAGAGCTGGGCGAGATGGACGACGCGCCGGACGAAAACGAAGCGCTGAAGCGTAAGATCGACGCGGCGAAGATGCCGAAAGAGGCGAAAGAGAAAGCCGAAGCAGAACTGCAGAAGCTCAAAATGATGTCTCCAATGTCGGCTGAAGCGACCGTCGTGCGCGGCTACATTGAGTGGATGGTGCAGGTTCCGTGGAACGCCCGCAGCAAGGTCAAGAAAGACCTGCGTCAGGCCCAGGAAATCCTCGATACCGACCACTACGGCCTGGAACGCGTCAAAGACCGCATCCTTGAGTACCTCGCGGTACAAAGCCGTGTGAACAAAATTAAAGGCCCAATTCTGTGCCTGGTAGGACCGCCGGGGGTGGGTAAAACCTCTCTGGGCCAGTCCATCGCCAAAGCGACCGGACGTAAATATATCCGTATGGCGCTGGGCGGCGTGCGTGATGAAGCGGAAATCCGCGGTCACCGCCGCACCTACATCGGTTCTATGCCGGGTAAACTGATCCAGAAAATGGCGAAAGTGGGCGTTAAAAACCCGCTGTTCCTGCTTGATGAAATCGACAAAATGTCGTCGGACATGCGCGGCGACCCGGCGTCTGCTCTGCTGGAAGTGCTTGATCCAGAACAGAACGTGGCGTTCAGCGATCACTACCTGGAAGTGGATTATGATCTCAGCGATGTAATGTTCGTGGCGACCTCCAACTCCATGAACATTCCGGCACCGCTGCTGGACCGTATGGAAGTGATCCGCCTCTCCGGTTATACCGAAGACGAAAAGCTGAACATTGCTAAACAGCACCTGCTGCCGAAGCAGATTGAGCGTAACGCGCTGAAAGCCAACGAGCTGACCGTCGAGGACAGCGCGATTATCGGCATCATCCGTTACTACACCCGTGAAGCGGGCGTGCGTAGCCTTGAGCGCGAAATCTCTAAACTGTGCCGTAAGGCGGTGAAACAGCTGCTGCTGGATAAGAGCCTGAAGCACATCGTGATTAACGGCGACAATCTGCATGCCTACCTGGGCGTTCAGCGCTTCGACTACGGTCGCGCGGACAACGAAAACCGCGTGGGCCAGGTCACCGGTCTGGCATGGACGGAAGTGGGCGGCGATCTGCTGACCATCGAAACCGCCTGTGTACCGGGCAAAGGCAAGCTGACCTACACCGGCTCGCTGGGTGAAGTGATGCAGGAGTCTATTCAGGCTGCGCTGACCGTGGTGCGCGCGCGTGCGGAAAAACTGGGTATCAACCCGGATTTCTATGAAAAACGCGACATTCACGTTCACGTTCCGGAAGGGGCGACGCCGAAAGATGGCCCAAGCGCGGGTATTGCGATGTGTACGGCGCTGGTCTCCTGTCTGACGGGCAACCCGGTACGTGCCGATGTGGCAATGACCGGTGAAATCACCCTGCGCGGTCAGGTCCTGCCAATCGGCGGGTTAAAAGAAAAACTGCTGGCGGCACACCGCGGTGGGATCAAAACCGTATTGATTCCATACGAAAACAAACGCGATCTGGAAGAGATTCCGGACAACGTGATTGCCGATCTGCAGATCCATCCTGTTAAGCGAATTGAGGAAGTACTTACTCTCGCATTGCAGAATGAACCGTCCGGAATGCAGGTTGTAACCGCAAAATAGTGACCTCGCGCAAAGAGCGTCAATAAAAACAAGGCTGGTAAGTCATTTCGCACTTGCCAGCCTTTTTTTGTATAGCTAATTTAGATTGCTGATTAGGTCAGCCATCAACAACGGGTGTTGTAAGGTCATGGCAGGCCTGATATAACTGCTGCGCGGTCGCGTTGTGAAGGACTCAGGCGCGATATAAATTATAAAGAGAGGAAGAGAACAGTGAATAAATCTCAACTGATTGACAAAATTGCTGCTGGTGCTGATATTTCTAAAGCTGCAGCTGGACGTGCGTTAGATGCATTAATTGCTTCTGTTACTGAATCTCTGCAGGCTGGGGACGACGTTGCACTGGTAGGCTTCGGTACTTTTGCTGTTAAAGAGCGTGCTGCCCGTACTGGCCGCAACCCTCAGACCGGTAAAGAGATCACCATTGCTGCTGCTAAAGTGCCGGGTTTCCGTGCAGGTAAAGCGCTGAAAGACGCAGTAAACTGATTGCTTTCCCGTTTCAGGGAAGCCGGATAGTACAAGGGCGCATCGTTTGATGTGCCTTTTTTGTTTGTCCAGACCTGATTTGTGCGAGTTTATGCGAGTTGTGGGCTGACAATCGCCCCGTTTTCTTGTCACAATACGCCTTTACGCGCGACGGGCAGGATTTTCCGTCAGCGTCAGGTAACCAGTCACCTACAGCGGAGTGTTGTTACACCATGATGGACAGCTTACGCACGGCTGCTAACAGTCTCGTGCTCAAGATTATTTTCGGTATCATTATCGTGTCGTTCATATTGACCGGCGTGAGCAGTTACCTTATTGGCGGTGGCGCGAACTATGCCGCAAAAGTGAATGGCCAGGAAATCAGCCGTGGTCAGTTCGAGAATGCTTTTGCCGGTGAGCGTAACCGTATGCAGCAACAGCTGGGCGACCAATTCTCTGAACTGGCGGCGAACGAAGGGTACATGAAAACCCTGCGCCAACAGACACTGAACCGTCTTATCGACGAAGCGCTGCTGGATCAGTATGCCAAAAAGCTGGGCCTTGGCATCAGCGACGAGCAGGTGAAAAAAGCGATCTTCGCCACTCAGGCATTCCAGTCTAACGGTAAATTCGACAACGCGCGTTACAACAGCATCGTTAACCAGATGGGCATGACGGCGGATCAATACGCGCAGGCGCTGCGTAACCAGCTGACAACCCAGCAGCTCATCAACGCTGTCGTGGGTACCGATTTCATGCTTAAAGGTGAAACCGACGAACTGGCCGCGCTGGTGGCACAGCAGCGCGTGGTCCGTGAAGCAACCATTGATGTAAACGCCCTGGCGGCGAAACAGCAGGTTAGCGACGCAGACGTTAATGCTTACTACGAGCAGAATAAAAACGCCTTTGTTTCTCCAGAACAGTTCCGCGTGAGCTACATCAAGCTGGATGCAGCTGCGCTGCAGGAAAGCGCGTCTGATGCGGAGATCCAGTCTTACTACGATCAGCATCAGGATCAGTTCACTCAGCCGCAGCGTAACCGCTACAGCGTGATTCAGACCAAAACTGAAGCAGATGCTAAGGCGGTACTGGATGAGCTGAACAAGGGCGCTGATTTCGCCACCGTCGCGAAAGCGAAATCCACCGACATTATCTCTGCGAAAAACGGCGGTGATATGGGCTGGCTGGAAGACGCAACCACGCCGGACGAGCTGAAAAATGCCGGTCTGAAAGAGAAAGGCCAGCTGTCTGGTGTGATTAAATCATCCGTTGGTTTCCTGGTCGTGCGTCTGGACGACATCACCGCGGCGAAAACCAAGCCGCTGGCTGAGGTTCGTGATGATATCGCCGCGAAAGTGAAACAGGAAAAAGCGCTGGATGCCTACTACGCGCTGCAGCAGAAAGTGAGCGATGCTGCCAGCAACGACAACGAATCTCTGGCAGGTGCAGAGCAGGCGGCGGGTGTGAAAGCGGTTGAGACCGGCTGGTTTGGTCGCGACAACCTGCCGGAAGAGCTGAACTTCAAACCGGTTTCCGATGCCATCTTTAACGGTGGTCTGGTGGGCGAGAACGGCACGCCGGGCAGCAACTCTGACATCATTACCGTTGACGGCGATCGCGCCTTTGTTCTGCGCGTCAGCGAGCACAAGCCAGAAGCGGTCAAACCGCTGGCGGAAGTGAAGGATCAGGTCGTCTCTCAGGTTAAGCACAACAAAGCAGAACAGCAGGCTAAACTGGATGCTGAGAAGATTCTGGCCGATCTGAAAGCGGGTAAACAGGACGCGCTGAAAGCGGCTGGCCTGAGCTTCGGTGAGGCGAAAACGCTGAGCCGCACCGGTCAGGATCCAATCAGCCAGGCCGCGTTTGGCCTGACGCTGCCGGCAAAAGATAAGCCAAGCTTCGGCACCACCACCGATATGCAGGGTAACGTTGTTCTGCTGGCGCTGGACGAAGTGAAAGCCGGCACCCTGCCAGAAGCGCAGAAGAAGGCGATGGTTCAGGGCATTACTCAGAACAATGCTCAGATTGCCTTCGAAGCCATGATGAGCAACCTGCGTAAAGAAGCCAAAATCAAGCTGGGTGATGTGATGACTCAGCAGCAGTAATTACGTGTCTGCTCGCAGATTTTCGTAATGCTCTGCAAAAACCAAAGGCCGCCTTCGCGGCCTTTTCCATTTCTGCAATCTGCTGTTTGTGCCTGTTTTCTCCGGCGGCTATCGTTGCGTGGCTGTCAACAAACAAGGAGATAACAGCATGAAATGTGGAATCAAAGCACTGTTAATTACGCTGGCTGTTGCCACCACCGGGATGAGCACTGGCGCGCTGGCGGCGACGCCCGCCGCTAAAACACAGACTACGCAGAGCAAGTCTGACGCGGCAGCACCGGTGCAGGGGCAAACCAAAGCGGCTGTCGCCGGTAAAAACGCAGATGATGACGGTACGCGGGTCAGCATTAACTCGGCCTCGGCAGAGGATCTCGCTCGCGCAATGAACGGTGTCGGCCTGAAAAAAGCGCAGGCCATCGTCAGCTATCGTGAAGAATACGGCCCTTTCAAAACTGTCGACGATCTCAAGCAGGTTCCGGGCATGGGCAGCGCGCTGGTTGAGCGCAACCTCTCACACCTGACACTGTAATAACGCAATTTCTTGCACTGCGGCAAAAGTTTGCCAGGATAAAGAGGTCATACCAGTTATGACCTCTGATCCTATAACAACGAAAGGCTATTGCGCTATGCAGACAAAAATCAAAGTACGCGGTTTCCATCTTGATGTTTACCAGCACGTTAACAACGCCCGCTATCTCGAATTTCTTGAAGAAGCGCGCTGGGACGGACTGGAAAACAGCGAAAGCTTTCAGTGGCTGACCGCGCACAACATCGCGTTCGTGGTCGTCAATATCAATATCAACTACCGCCGCCCGGCCGTGCTGGGCGATGTGCTCACCGTGACCAGTCAGGTACAACAGCTAAACGGCAAGAGCGGCGTGTTAAGCCAGGTGGTGACGCTCGATCCAGAAGGGCAGGTAGTGGCTGATGCGCTGATCACCTTTGTCTGTATCGATCTGAAAACCCAGAAAGCGCTGCCGCTGGAAGGTGAGCTGCGGGAAAAGCTGGAGTTGATGATCGTGTAGAGATTTGACTTCAGTACAAGAAATGATGTTATCACAGAGATAGCATAGCAAAGAGCCAGGGTTAGAAAATGCATGGATCCTGGCGTTAACCAACATCGAAGTGAAATTCGCCGAAATGGCTCGTAACGCATTGGTGAAATTTATCAGTTTCAGGATGAATAACGATGAATATGCTAGAACGAAAATTTTCGAGTAGCGTCAATCACAATGAAGCAGTAGTAAAAATGCTCCGCGAGGATCCTTCCTCTGCTCAAATTTATTTGAATGTTGCGTTGGATGAGATCTATGAAGATCAGGGGATCCCTGCCTATCTCATTGCACTCCGTCAGGTCATCGAAGCCCGCGGCGGCATAGGTGAAATCTCTGCCAAAGCCGGGCTTTCCCGCCAGCAGCTATACCGAACCTTATCAGACAACGGCAACCCAACGCTGACTACGCTAATGAAGGTGACCCGTGCTGCCGGGGTAAAACTGTTCGACAGCACGGTCCGGTAGCCTTATTTAAGCCCGGTCTTTTGCTTCATTGCCGCCATCACGCCGACTTTATCAGCCTGGTAGTGGTTCAGTCCGTTAGCGCGCAGATTACAGGCTGCGCACTGGCCGCAACCGTCGCCTTTGAGACCGTTATAGCAGGTGAGGGTTTCGCTGCGAACTAAATCCAGCTTGCCCCAGTAGTCGGCCAGCGCCCAGGTTTCGGCTTTATCCAGCCACATGAGCGGGGTTTCAAAGCGCGTCTCTTTCGCCATCCCCAGATTGACGGCGTGGTTGAGCGCTTTTACAAACTCATCGCGGCAGTCCGGATATCCTGAGAAGTCGGTCTCGCACACGCCCGTAATTACCGCTTCGGCTTTTACCTGGTAGGCGTATATCGCCGTCAGGGTCAGGAACAGAATATTACGGCCCGGCACGAAGGTGTTCGGAATGCCGCTGGCATCGGGTTCGTAGTCCGGTACGGGAATACTGTCCCGGGTGAGGCTGCTGACGGCCAGTTCGTTTAACAGCGTAACGTCCAGCACCTTGTGCGCGCGTGCCCCCAGTTTTAGGGCCAGTTCACGGGCGACGTCGATTTCAGCGCGGTGACGCTGGCCATAATCGAAAGTCACACAGTGAACTTCATCATACTGATGAAGGGCCTGAACCAGGCAGGTTGTAGAGTCTTGTCCTCCGCTGAACACGACGACGGCACGTTTCATAAATCATCTCGACTGTTACGGTAAAAACGTTATGTTACCGTCTGGCTACGGCGGCGACCAGCTTCTTCACGATTTGGGGGCGGGTAGCCAGGCTTCGGTAAAATCAAACCAGCCGCGGGTGTTGAGGCGTATGCCGTTGACCCCTGGCGGGGCGCTGATTTGATATTGATAATTAAAAAGCGGCGTCAGCACCGCATTTTCCATCAGGCGGTTGAAAATGGCTTGCAGACCGGCGTGACGGTCCCGAGCTTCGGCCTGATTCTGCACTGCATCCAGCGTGGCTTGCAAATGGGCGTAGGCCGGTGCGCTTAACACGTGCGGCCACAGTGCATCGCAGCGCAGCCACTGCTCAAGCGTATACGCTGGCGCTTCGCCAATCAGCCTGTCCCCCATCATGATGTCTGCATCGGCAAGCTGCTGGCATCTGTCCCACGTCTTGGCGTCGTGGAAGATGACGGTCAGTTCACAACCCTGCCGCGCCAGGTACTCCTTTAACTGGCTGGCCATGGTATGTAGCTCAACTGGGAGATGGTAAACCAGCGTCAGCGCCTCAGGCAGGACAACGTCCGTTAAATCAGGCCATTCGGGGATCGTCCAGCCGGGAAGCAGTTCCTCGGTGGGCGTAATGAGCCCTTCGTTGAGCGGAAGCGTGTGCAGAAGTCTGGAGAGATGGATGATATTGATAAGCCGCTTTGCCTGCATCTCGTTCAGGCGCGCGCTCTGCTTCAGCGTGAGGTAACAGAAGCCCAGGCTGGTGCTGCTGCTGACCAGCCTCAGGGTTTCCAGCTCATCGGCCTCGCCAATCGCGATTTGCACCGGGTGACGACAGCTGGTGCCCAGCCTGTAATCAAACAGCTGGGGGGTGATCCAGTATTCGATGGCCTTGAGCAGCGGATGGCTCAGGTGGTACTGCTCATGGCTTTCCAGACGAACCAGGTCGGGCTCAAAGGCGGCCAGCCGGAAGGGACCGCAGCCAACCGCAGGATTGTCGGGATGCGCCAGACGGCTGCAGTAGGTTGCCAGCCTGTGCGCCAGCCAATAGTCCGGCTGATGCAGCATAAACGTCAGACACTGTGGATGCGTTGTTTCGATACGTAAAACGCTTCTGAACAGGGTGCGCAGGGCGGGAAGCGTCAACAGCGCCGTCAGGCTTCGCTGGAGTTGCGCCGTTTCTATTTTATCGCCGTTATGCCAGTGCAGCGTGGAACGAATGTAGAAGTGCCAGCGCAGCCCGTCAGCAGAGACCTCCCAGTGATGCGCCAGATCGCCCGTGGGTTCACTGCTGTTGCCGTTAAAACGCGTCAAACCAGAGAATACCTGTCCCGCCAGATGCTGCTCCGCCCGGCCAGGCAAAAAGCCCGGCTGAAGCGGCTCCAGCGAGCGATAGTAGGGGATGCGCAGCGTCGGCGTGTCGTTTTGCCACTGCCCGCCCAAAAACGGATGCAGTAATGACCGTAGCGCTTCAGGGGCAAGCTGGGCCAGCTCAAGCGCGTTATGCTGCTGCCCGCTCTTCAGCGCCTCTTCCATCATCGCATTGCGCAGTGACTCCGGGCTGGCATGGAACGTTAGCTCACCGCGCTTGCCGCGACCAGACCGCGCGCGCCAGCTGAGCCAGCCCGCCTCCTGGGCCTGACGCAGCAGGGTGCGGACATGCCGTTCGCTACAAAAGCAGCGGCTGGCAAGCTCGCTCACGGTTACGAGCTGCGGAGCGCCGGCGGAAGGTTGCCACAGGCGCTGATACTGGTTAAGGCGGTTAAGCTGGCGCATAAGAAACCCGGAACAATAATTTTCATCTATTCACTATTACTTCCGTATATCTCACACGATACTGATGCACAAGTTAATCGCATCACATTTCAGGAGTAATCATGGCCCGCCTCGCTGCATTTGATATGGACGGTACGCTGTTAATGCCGGATCACCGTCTGGGGGAGAAAACGCTGAATACCCTGAAGCGCCTGCGCGAGCGTGATGTCACCCTGACGTTTGCCACTGGCCGCCACGTGCTGGAGATGCGCCATTTGCTGGGCGCGTTTTCCCTGGATGCGTTTTTAATCACGGGTAACGGAACGCGCATTCACACCGTTGAAGGAGAGGTGCTGCACCGCCAGGATCTCAATCCGGAAGTGGCGGATATTGTCCTGCACAGCACTTGGGACACGCAGGCCAGTATCCACGTCTTTAACGATCAAGGCTGGTTTACCGGAAGCGAAATCCCCGAATTATTGCACGCGCATGTTTACAGCGGCTTCAAATACCAGCTTATCGATCTGCGTCGGATCCCCGCCCACGCGGTGACCAAGATCTGCTTCTGTGGCGATCACGACGATCTTTGCCGCTTACGGATTCAACTGAATGAGGCGCTGGGCGACCGGGCGCACCTGACCTTCTCGGCGGTGGATTGTCTTGAAGTGCTGCCGGTGGGCTGTAACAAAGGTTCCGCCCTGGCGGTGCTGAGCGACCACCTGGGCTTAACGCTGCAGGAGTGTATGGCGTTTGGCGACGCCATGAATGACCGCGAAATGCTGGGCAGCGTGGGGCGCGGTCTGATTATGGGGAATGCGATGCCGCAGCTGATCGCAGAGCTTCCTCATCTGCCGGTTATCGGGCACTGCGGTAAGGAAGCGGTGTCCCATTTTTTGACGCATTGGCTGGACAACAACAACCTCCCATATTCCCCCGAATAGTGAGACCCTTCCAGCAAGCCAGACTTCGGTCTGGCTTTTTTTTATTTCAGCAACTGCGCAATCTGCGCTTTCCACGGGGTGATGTCGCCGACGTTGGCCTGTACCCACTCCGCATTGTAGTAGGTCTCAAGGTAGCGCTCTCCGCTGTCGCACAGCAGCGTGACGATGGAGCCGGTACGGCCTTCCTCGCGCATGCGTGCCGCAAGCTGCAGCGCGCCCCACATGTTGGTGCCCGTTGATGCGCCGACCTTGCGGCCGAGCTGCGTCTCCAGCCAGTGCGCGGTGGCGACGCTGGCGGCGTCCGGCACGCGAAGCATTTCATCCACAACGTCAGGAATGAACGACGGTTCCACGCGCGGGCGGCCAATTCCTTCAATTTTACTGCCCACCGGGCTGCGCAGGCCGGCATCGCGGCTTTGCCAGTAGTCGAGGAACACGGAGTTCTGCGGGTCAACCACCATCAGCTGGGTATCGTAGCCCTGACAGCGGATGTAGCGTCCGATTGTGGCTGACGTGCCGCCGGTACCGGCGCTCATCACAATGTACGACGGAACCGGATGCGGCTCGTGGGTCATCTGGCGGAAAATACTGTCGGCAATGTTGTTATTGCCGCGCCAGTCCGTCGCGCGCTCGGCGAAGGTGAACTGGTCCATATAGTGGCCGTTTAGCTCGCGGGCCAGCATTTCAGAGGCGGCGTAGATTTCGCAGGCGCTTTCCACAAAGTGGCAGCGTCCTCCGTAAAATTCGATCTGCTCGATTTTGCGTTTTGCGGTGCAGGAGGGCATCACCGCGATAAACGGCAGGCCCAGCAGGCGAGCGAAATAGGCTTCAGACACCGCCGTTGAACCGGATGAGGATTCAATAATGGTGGTGCCTTCTTTAATCCAGCCGTTGCACAAACCGTATAAAAACAGCGAGCGAGCCAGGCGGTGCTTCAGGCTACCGGTTGGATGAGTACTTTCATCCTTCAGGTAGAGCTGAATACCGTCAAATCCCGGCAGGGAGAGGCGAATCAGGTGGGTATCCGCCGAGCGCTGGTAGTCGGCATTGATTTCGCTGATGGCATGTTTAACCCAGGTGCTATTCATCGTAGTTATCCGTTTGTCATTTTGTGCCCAGCATAGCGAAAAGCACAGAAAAAATTGTTGCTATCTGGCCTTTAAAATAGAATGAAGGGAGAAAAATTTTCTCTGTGAGGTGGGTATGCTAGATAAAATTGACCGCAAGCTCCTTTCATTGCTGCAAAGTGACTGTACCCTCTCTTTGCAGGCGCTGGCAGATGCCGTTAATCTGACCACCACACCGTGCTGGAAGCGCCTAAAAAAGCTGGAAGATGACGGCATTCTTCTGGGCCGCGTCGCGTTGCTCGATCCCGAAAAACTGGGGCTTGGGCTGACGGCATTTGTGCTGATAAAAACCCAGCATCACAGCAGCGAGTGGTATTGCCGCTTCGTCACCCAGGTGTCTGAGATGCCCGAGGTGCTCGGCTTCTGGCGTATGGCCGGCGAGTACGACTATCTGATGCGCGTCCAGGTGGCTGACATGAAGCGCTATGATGACTTCTACAAGCGGCTGGTGAACAGCGTCCCGGGCTTGTCGGACGTCACCTCAAGCTTCGCCATGGAACAGATTAAGTACACCACAGCATTACCCATTGAATAACTTCGTAAAATACCTTCAGGAACAAACCGCGTGCGATTATTTGCCCAATTAAGCTGGTACTTTCGTCGGGAGTGGCAACGCTACCTCGGTGCAGTCGCCCTGCTTATTATCATTGCCATTTTGCAGCTGATCCCGCCGAAGGTGGTGGGCTACGTCGTGGATGGCGTCACTGAACAGCATTACACCACCGCACGGGTGTTGATGTGGGTCGGCACGCTGGTGCTGACGGCGGTCATTGTTTATCTCCTGCGCTACGTCTGGCGCGTGCTGCTGTTTGGCGCGTCCTATCAGCTGGCCGTTGAGCTGCGTGAAGATTTTTACCGCCAGCTGAGCCGACAGCATCCTGAGTTTTATCTCCGCCACCGCACCGGGGACCTCATCGCCCGCGCGACGAACGACGTCGATCGCGTGGTCTTTGCCGCCGGGGAAGGGGTATTAACGCTGGTGGACTCGCTGGTGATGGGCTGCGCGGTGCTGATCGTCATGTCCACGCAGATCAGCTGGCAGCTGACCCTGCTGGCGCTGCTGCCGATGCCGATCATGGCGCTGGCGATCAATCGCTACGGCGAACAGCTGCACGAACGCTTCAAGCTGGCGCAGGCGGCGTTTTCATCTCTGAACGATCGCACCCAGGAGAGCATGACCAGCATCCGCATGATCAAAGCGTTTGGCCTGGAAGATCGGCAGTCCGCGCTGTTTGCCGCCGATGCGGCAGACACGGGGGCGAAAAACATGCGCGTCGCGCGTATTGATGCGCGATTTGATCCAACGATTTATGTCGCAATCGGCATGGCAAACCTGCTTGCCATTGGCGGCGGAAGCTGGATGGTGGTGCAGGGCACGCTGACCCTGGGGCAATTGACCAGCTTTGCGATGTATCTGGGGCTGATGATTTGGCCGATGCTGGCGCTGGCCTGGATGTTTAATATCGTGGAGCGCGGCAGCGCCGCCTACAGCCGCATTCGCGCCATGCTGGCCGAAGCGCCTGTGGTCAATGACGGCAGCGAAGCGGTGCCGGAAGGGCGCGGCGTTATGAACGTCGACGTTCGCAAATTTGTCTATCCGCAAACGGAACATCCGGTGCTGGAGAACGTTAGCTTTACGCTGCAGCCGGGCCAGATGCTGGGCATCTGCGGCCCGACGGGCTCCGGAAAAAGTACCGTGCTTTCTCTGCTTCAGCGCCACTTTGACGTCACCGAGGGCGATATTCGTTTCCATGATATCCCCCTGCCGAACCTGCTGCTGGACGAGTGGCGTGGCCGTCTGGCGGTGGTCAGCCAGACGCCGTTTTTATTTTCAGATACCGTGGCGAATAACATTGCGCTTGGTCACCCGTCGGCGACGCAGGAGGAGATCGAGCACGTGGCGCGCTTAGCCAGCGTGCATGACGATATTTTGCGTCTGCCGCAGGGCTACGAAACGGAAGTCGGTGAACGTGGCGTCATGCTGTCCGGCGGGCAGAAACAGCGAATCTCGATTGCCCGCGCGCTGCTGCTGAATGCTGAAATCCTCATTCTGGATGATGCCCTTTCCGCCGTAGATGGCCGTACCGAGCATCAAATTCTGCATAACCTGCGCCAGTGGGGCGACGGACGCACGGTGATTATCAGCGCCCACCGTTTGTCAGCGCTCACCGAGGCCAGCGAAATTCTGGTCTTACAGCACGGGCACATTGCCCAGCGCGGGCAGCATGAAACGCTTGCCGAGCAGCCGGGCTGGTATCGCGATATGTACCGCTATCAACAGCTTGAGGCGGCGCTGGACGATGCGCCGGAACAGGATCGGGAGGCCGCCAATGCGTAAGCTCGGAACGATGTGGCCGACGCTCAAACGTCTGCTGGCCTACGGCTCGCCGTGGCGCAAGCCGCTCTCTGTGGCCGTGCTTTTACTCTGGATAGCGGCGATTGCTGAAGTGAGCGGGCCGTTGCTCATCAGCTACTTCATCGACAATATGGTCGCCAAAAGCTACCTGCCTCTGGGGCTGGTGGCGGGCTTAGGCGTGGCCTACGTTGGCCTGCAGCTGGCGGCGGCAGGGCTGCACTATGCGCAGTCGCTGCTGTTTAACCGTGCCGCCGTGGGCGTGGTTCAGCAGCTGCGCACGGATGTAATGGACGCGGCGCTTCGCCAGCCGCTCAGCGAGTTTGATATCCAGCCGGTCGGGCAGGTGATTTCGCGGGTGACCAACGATACCGAGGTGATCCGCGATCTGTACGTCACCGTGGTCGCAACGGTGTTACGCAGCGCGGCGCTGATCGGCGCGATGCTGGTGGCGATGTTCAGCCTCGACTGGCGCATGGCGCTGGTGGCAATTACCATCTTCCCGGCGGTGCTGATCGTGATGATCATCTACCAGCGCTACAGCACGCCAATCGTGCGCCGGGTGCGTGTCTATCTGGCCGACATCAACGATGGCTTCAACGAAGTGATCAACGGCATGAGCGTCATTCAGCAGTTCCGCCAGCAGGCGCGCTTTGGCGAGCGGATGGGCGAAGCCAGCCGTTCGCACTACATGGCGCGTATGCAGACGCTGCGCCTCGACGGCTTCCTGCTGCGTCCGCTGCTCAGCCTTTTCTCTGCGCTGGTGCTTTGCGGTTTACTGATGCTCTTTGGCCTGAGCTCAAGCGGTACGATTGAAGTCGGCGTGCTGTACGCCTTTATTAGCTATCTGGGGCGCCTCAACGAGCCGCTGATCGAGCTCACCACCCAGCAATCGATGCTGCAGCAGGCGGTCGTCGCCGGCGAGCGCGTTTTTGAGCTGATGGACAGGCCGCGCCAGGCCTACGGCACAGATGAGCGACCTCTGCAAAGCGGCGCAATTGCCTTTGATAACGTCTCGTTTGCCTATCGCGAAGACCGGCTGGTGTTGCAGGACATTACGCTGGACGTTCCGTCGCGCGGTTTTGTGGCGCTGGTAGGGCATACGGGCAGCGGCAAGAGCACGCTCGCCAGCCTGTTGATGGGCTACTACCCGGTCACGCAGGGCGAAATCCGCCTCGACGGGCGCCCGCTCGCGTCTCTCAGCCACAACGTGTTGCGTAAAGGCGTCGCGATGGTGCAGCAGGATCCAGTCGTCCTGGCCGATACCTTCTACGCCAACGTGACCCTGGGGCGAGACTACACCCAGGAGCAGGTCTGGGAGGTGCTGGAAAAAGTGCAGCTGGCGGAACTGGCGCGCGGGTTTAGCGACGGGATCAATACGAAGCTGGGGGAGCAGGGGAACAACCTCTCCGTTGGGCAAAAGCAGCTTCTCGCGCTGGCGCGGGTGCTGATCGAAACCCCGCAGGTGCTGATTCTGGATGAAGCGACGGCCAGCATTGACTCCGGCACCGAGCAGGCCATCCAGCAGGCGCTGGCCGCGGTACGCGACCATACGACGCTGGTGGTGATTGCTCATCGCCTTTCCACCATTGTCGATGCCGATACCATTCTGGTGCTGCATCGAGGACAAGCGGTGGAGCGCGGCACGCACCGCGAACTGCTGGAAGCTCAAGGGCGCTACTGGCAGATGTACCAGCTTCAGCTGGCGGGCGAAGAGCTGGCCGCCAGCGTGCGCGAGGAAGAGTCGCTCAGCGCCTGATGCACCAAAACAAAGCAACGCGCTAACAGCCATTCCTGTTGGTGCAATACTGAAACGCACCGTGCACCGACATGGTGCGTTTTTTTTCGCCGGTTCGTTAATGAAGACGGCGTAACGCTCGTTGCACCGCTTTTCTCCCTCGTTTTCATTTCTGGCACACCCCTTGCAATACCTTCTCCGTGAGCTGCGGCCATTACCGAATTCTGACTGGAGGGGATCTATGAAGCTGGTTACGGTGGTAATCAAACCATTCAAACTCGAAGACGTGCGTGAAGCGTTGTCTTCAATGGGTATTCAGGGACTGACTGTCACCGAAGTGAAAGGCTTTGGTCGTCAGAAGGGTCATGCCGAGCTTTACCGCGGGGCGGAATACAGCGTTAACTTTCTGCCAAAAGTAAAAATTGATGTCGCGATTGCTGACGATCAGCTTGATGAAGTGATTGATGTCATTAGCAAAGCGGCCTACACCGGCAAAATTGGCGACGGCAAAATTTTCGTTGCCGAACTGCAGCGCGTCATTCGCATTCGTACCGGCGAATCTGACGAAGCGGCACTGTAAATAACGCCTGGCACACAGTGATAGGGATCGAGAAAATGAAGATAGCAACACTTAAAACGGGTCTGGGTTCGCTGGCACTGCTGCCGGGCCTGGCGCTGGCTGCCCCAGCCGTGGCAGACAAAGCCGATAACGCCTTTATGATGATCAGCACCGCGCTGGTGCTGTTCATGTCTATCCCGGGCATTGCGCTGTTCTACGGCGGCCTGATCCGCGGTAAAAACGTTCTCTCCATGCTGACGCAGGTTGCCGTGACGTTCGCGCTGGTCTGCGTGCTGTGGGTGGTTTACGGCTACTCGCTGGCCTTCGGTACCGGCAACGCCTTCTTTGGCAACTTCGACTGGGTGATGCTGAAAAATATTGAGCTGACCGCGCTGATGGGCAGCTTCTACCAGTACATCCACGTTGCTTTCCAGGGCTCGTTCGCCTGCATCACCGTCGGGCTGATCGTGGGCGCGCTTGCTGAGCGCATTCGTTTCTCTGCCGTTTTGATCTTTGTGGTGGTCTGGCTGACGCTCTCCTATGTGCCGATTGCGCACATGGTCTGGGGCGGTGGTCTGCTGGCGAGCCATGGTGCGCTGGACTTCGCGGGCGGTACCGTTGTGCACATCAACGCCGCGGTAGCGGGTCTGGTGGGAGCATACCTGATTGGCAAACGCGTGGGCTTCGGTAAAGAAGCGTTCAAACCGCACAACCTGCCGATGGTGTTTACCGGTACGGCTATCCTCTACTTTGGCTGGTTTGGCTTCAACGCCGGTTCCGCAAGTGCCGCGAACGAAATCGCCGCGCTGGCCTTCGTGAACACCGTTGTGGCCACGGCTGGTGCAATTCTTTCCTGGGTATTCGGCGAGTGGGCGGTACGCGGTAAACCTTCTCTGCTGGGTGCCTGTTCGGGGGCCATTGCCGGTCTGGTCGGTATCACCCCGGCGTGCGGCTATGTGGGTGTGGGCGGTGCGCTGCTGGTTGGTCTGGTCGCAGGCCTTGCGGGTCTGTGGGGCGTCACCGCCCTGAAGCGCGTGCTGCGCGTTGACGACCCTTGCGATGTGTTCGGCGTCCACGGCGTCTGCGGCATCGTCGGCTGTATCATGACCGGTATCTTCGCCGCGAAATCGCTGGGTGGCGTGGGTTACGCAGAAGGTGTCACCATGGTTCACCAGGTGCTGGTACAGCTGGAAAGTATCGCCATTACCGTTGTGTGGTCTGCCGTTGTCGCCTTCATCGGCTATAAGCTGGCGGATATGACGGTGGGTCTGCGCGTACCGGAAGAGCAGGAGCGCGAAGGTCTCGACGTCAACAGCCACGGCGAGAATGCGTATAACGCATAATAAAAAGCAAAACGGCAATCTCCGATTGCCGTTTTTAGTATTTCTTCCCTCTCCCCGTGGGAGAGGGTCAGGGTGAAGGCAAAATCACCCGCGATTACGCATCACCCCTTCCTGCACCGTAGAAGCGACCAGCACGCCGTCCTGGGTATAAAACTCTCCACGCACAAATCCGCGAGCGCTCGACGCTGAGGTACTCTCCACGCTGTAAAGCAGCCACTCATTCATATTGAACGGACGGTGGAACCACATGGAGTGATCGATGGTTGCGACCTGCATCCCTTTTTCAAGGAAGCCAACGCCGTGCGGCTGTAGCGCAACCGGCAGGAAGTTAAAGTCTGACGCGTAGCCCAGCAGATACTGATGCACGCGGAAATCTTCCGGCACTGTGCCGTTGGCGCGGATCCAGACCTGGCGTTTCGGCTCGGCGGTATGGCCTTTCATCGGGTTGTGGAACTCAACCGGGCGGATCTCCAGCGGTTTATCGCAGAGAAACTTCTCTTTGACCTGCGGCGGAAGCAGATGCGCCAGCGCGCGGGCGATATCGGTCTCTGATTTTAGCTCGTCCGGCGACGGTGCTGGCGGCATCACTTTCTGATGCTCATACCCCGGCTCCGGCGCCTGGAATGAGGCGGTCATATAAAAGATAGGCTTACCGTTCTGAACGGCCGCCACGCGGCGTGCGCTGAAGCTGTTGCCGTCTCGCAGAACTTCAACGTCATATACGATCGGTTTAGCGCTGTCGCCAGGGCGTAAGAAATAGCTGTGGAATGAGTGCACCAGACGGTCTGCAGGGACGGTCTCCTTTGCAGCGTACAGCGCTTGTCCAACGACTTGCCCGCCGAAGACCTGACGTAAGCCCAGGTCTTCGCTCTGTCCGCGAAAGAGTCCTTCCTCAATTTTTTCCAGATTCAGTAATGTCAGCAGATTGTTCAGTGCCTGACTCATAGTTGTCCTCAATATACGCCGTAGCGAAAGATAGGCTGAGTATAACGCAGAAATGAAAGTGGTCCGATGGGTAGAATAATCTGAATGTCGGCACGTTTTTAGGCATTAATCGGTGATCTGTGCCACACTTAAAAACGTTATGTGATTGAAACGACATCGGATGGGATCGATCCCGCTGGTGCATTGATGATAAGGAGACTTCAATGAAACTCGTGCCCATGCTAAGTGGTGTAGCTATTGCGGTGGCGTTGTCCGCCTGTGCCGGTAAGAGCGCCCAGGTGCCGGTACCAGCTGCAGATCCGAACGGGATTAATACCCTTTCACAGCAATCCATTCAGCAGCCTAACGTTTCTGGTACAATCTGGATTAAACAGAGAGTCGCGCTGCCGCCGGATGCGGTATTAACGGTAACGCTGTCTGATGCTTCCCTGGCTGACGCACCGTCGAAAGTGCTGGCCCAGCGCGCGGTCCGTACTGAAGGTAAGCAGGCTCCGTTTAGCTTCGTGTTGCCATATAACCCGTCAGACGTGCAGCCGAATGCCCGTATTCTGCTGAGCGCAGCGGTAACCATCAACGGCAAGCTGGTCTTTATCACCGATACGGTCCAGGAAGCGATTAACCACGGTGGAACCAAAATCGACCTGAATCTGGTGCCGGTGCAGCAAACCGAAGTCCCGGTTGCTCCACAGACCAACCAGCCGTCCCTGCCAACCCCACCGACTCAGATGTAACTGTTGCTATTACCCTCTCCTTCGGGGGAGGGTTTAGTACACCCAGCGGTATTTCTGCAGATCAATCTGTCCTGCTCCCGACACCTGCACACCCTCTGAAAGCAATGCCTGACGCTGACGCTGGAGATCCGGCCCGGTTAACGAGATGGCGCCATGACGGTTTACCACCCTGTGCCAGGGCAGCGTACTCCCTTCCGGCAGGCGTTTGAGGACGCCACCAACCTGTCGCGCCGCGCGCGGGGAACCGGCCAGCCGTGCTACATCACCATAGGTAGTGACGTAGCCTTCCGGAATCGAGGCCACGATTTGCCATACGCGCTGGGGAAAGGAGTCCTGTTCGTCCATACCTTCACCTGTGGGGATGTTTGGAACGTCATGGTAAACGAAGTTCGTCCTGATTGCTGCGCCTGTTTGCGCAAGAAACCAGCATCCGGTTCCTGGTCGCTTGCAATTGGCTCTTCGCACAGGGATAATGCGCCAGCGCGTTGGTTATCAACGCTCTCAATGGGGGCTCTGTTGGTTCTCCCGCAACGCTACTCTGTTCACCAGGTCAGGTCCGGAAGGAAGCAGCCAGGGCAGACGACGTGGGTGCCGGGATGTAGCTGGCAGGGCCCCCACCCATTTGTGGCCTCATCCCATCTTTCCTGTTTCTCTCCCTTTTTAGCCTTTATCCACAATAATACAATGCCTATACCGTGTAATATATATTTCATCGCTATGAAATATTATTGTCATAAACCTGTAATAATAGACTGGCATTTTATAATTGGACGTCTATTTTCGTCAAAATTCAAAAAAATATAGATCTGGATAACAGTGATAACTTCGTGTATTAAATAAAGCACTTATTCCGAAGGGAAGTGACAAACATGGCTACTGCAGTTTTAAATGTTAAAATTGACGAAGCGCTAAAAGAAAGACTCCGCCACTATGCGGAAGTAAATAACGAAAATTTAAGCGTGACCACAGAGAAACTGCTGCTGCTGGCGTTTGAAGCAGTAGAAGAGGCGGGAGTATCGGAAGAGGATATTGATAATCAGCATACGGAAGAAGAGAGTGTTTCTCCTTTTACTCCTAAAGAAATCAAGGCTCTACGTAAACTTCTGAAGAAGAGAAAATGAAACAACAACTGTCAACTGCCAGTGACTACAACGAGGCCTGCGCTCTGTTGCGTTCAGGCTACGTGAAGCATGTACGTCTTGGCTGGAATGTTGGAAGCGATGAGTTCTTTCGTATTGCGTCTGACTGGTGTGATACCGGTGCAAAAATAAAGAAAGACGGTGATAACTTCGTTATTTCATTGAAAGGTTTCCCCATTCCTCCTCAGCACTAAATCCTGACCAGTGAAAACTGCTGACTGCATATATTACAGTCAGCAGTTTTTATTTTATGATCCAGTTCAAAATTTTAATATTAAACCAGGCTGCGTTTGACTGCTGGCGTATTTGAATTTAGCGCGAGCCATAACGGTTTAATCCGCAGCAACGCCGCTTCCAGCTCCGCTGGCTCCAGCGAAAAGGGCATACGTAAAAAGCGGTCAAACGCTCCCGATAAGCCAAACCGCGTCCCGGTTCCCAGGTTAATCCCGATGATTTCTGCCCGTGCGGCAAGCTGTGTCGCCAGCATGCCGGGAAGCTCGATCCAGTAAGAGAGCCCACCTTCCGCCTCATGAAACGTCCACTCCGGGAAATGTTCTCGCAGCAGGTCACTGCATCGATCGCGCCGTTGCGCCAGCATCTTGCGGCGAGCGGGCAGAAAACGCTCGCTATTGTCGATAAGCCACAGCGTTGCCAGCTGCTCCAGCAGCGGCGAGCCTAAATCCAGCGTATCGCGCGTCTGGGCGAGCGTGGCGATAGTACGCGAGGAGGCGCGGATCCAGCCGAGACGCAGCCCGCCCCAGAAGCTTTTTCCGGCAGAGCCTAACGTTATCACGCTGGCCTGCGGGTTAAACGATGCCAGCGGCGGCGGTGGAGGCGAATCAAACCAGAGATCGACCATCGTTTCATCAACGACCAGCGCCGTGCGGGTCTGGGCTGCAATATCTGCGATTGCCTGACGGGTGGCGATATCCATACATCGTCCGGTTGGGTTGTGAAAATCTGGCATCAGGTAGGCCAGGCGCGGCGCGGTCTGGGCAAGCGTGGCCGCGAATCCATCCGTATCCCAGCCCGTTTCCGGCAGCGACACTCCTACAGGCCGACACTGCGCCCCCTGAATAGCGGCAATCGCCAGCGGATAGGTGGGGTGATCGACCACCACGCGATCCCCCGGTCCGGCCATCATCCGCAGCACCAGCGCAAACCCGCTGACGGCACCGTTGACCACCATCACCTCGTCTGCCCGGGTGGGAAGACCTCGTGCGGTATAGCGCGCAGCGATGGCCTCCCGCAGCGCCGGCAGCCCAAGCTGATCGTACCCCGTCAGGGAGAGGTGCTGAGTAATAGCCGTAAGCGCATGGGTGTAAGCCTGGTGGATCTCTGGCCCGGCATTGAGGGCGGCAGTGGAGAGATCCAGGGCGACGCTCGCTGCGGAAAGGGTGGGAACGGCGCGTGCATCCGGGAGGATGACGCGCGACCCGCTGCCGTGGCGGCTTTCAAGATATCCCTCTTCACGCAGGTGGGCGAGGGCGCTACTGACGGTGGTTCGGCTCACGTCCAGCGCCGTCGCCAGCTCACGCTCACCCGGCAGGCGCGTATGCAGCGCCAGCCGGCCATCAAGGATTAACAGGCGCAGCGCGTCGGCCAGCTGGCGCCAGAGCGGAGTGCGGGATGAGGTTTGCTGCCAGTGCCCTAAGAGGCGTACCAAAGACTGGCTTCCGAAGCGGCGTGATGACATATGCAGTCCACTATTTAAAAACTGGACATTAATCTTAGTGCCATTTTAGGTCAGGATGAAAGCCGGGTTCACTGGAGAAAATAAAAATGGTACGTCGTCTGCTGCAACTTTATGTCGGTTTAGGGCTGTATGGGCTTTCCACCGCGATGTTTATTCGCGCGGATCTGGGGGTCGATCCGTGGGATGTGTTTCACCTTGGCGTGGGAATACAGTTGGGGATGAGCATCGGGACGGCGATCATTTTGACCGGTGCCGCGGTACTCTTACTGTGGATCCCACTGCGTCAAATGCCCGGTCTTGGCACGATCAGCAACGTGATTTGCATTGGTCTGGCGGCGGACGCCAGCATGGCGCTTATCCCCGAACTGAGTTCGTTGCCCGTACGCATCGCTTTCCTGGCGTCGGGTATCGTGATGAACGCGATCGCCACCAGCATGTACATCGGCGCCGGTTTCGGGCCTGGTCCGCGCGACGGCCTGATGACCGGCATTCACGCCCGGCTGGGGTGGTCCATTCGCAGCGTGCGTACTTCCATCGAAGTGTCCGTCCTGCTGATTGGGTGCGTGCTGGGCGGCTCGTTTGGGGTGGGCACCGTGGTGTACGCTCTGACCATTGGCCCGCTTATTCAGCTCTGTTTGCCCTGGTTCCGCCAGAAGCCGCGCGGTGAGAAAATGCCGCAGCCGGAGCGGGTTGTTTAATTTGCGAAGCGCTCACATGTTTTAACGGCGTCGCTGTGCCAGAATAGACGCTTCGACAATCGCGATGCCAGAACGCATGAAAGCAATCACTCTTTATGATGTCGCCCTCCTTGCGGGGGTTTCTTATCAGACCGTTTCCCGCGTGATTAACGACGCGGAGCACGTCTCTGCCCGTACGCGGGAAAAGGTGCAGCAGGCAATGGCGGAGCTGCATTACGTCCCCAACCTGCGGGCGCAGCAGCTGGCGGGGAAACGCACCCGTACGCTGGGCCTCATCACCACCGATCTGGCGCTGCATGCGCCCTCGCAAATTGCGTCAGCGGTAAAATCCCGGGCTGCAGGGCAGGGGGCGAGCGTCCTGATTTCCATGGTGGAGCAGCCGCAACAGTGTCAGGCGGCGCTTCAGGCGCTGCTGGCGCAGCGGGTAGACGCGCTGCTGGTAAATGTGCCGCTAGACGATCCGCACGCCGAAGCGCTGAGGGCGCTGGCGACGCCCGTCCCGGTGCTGTTCCTCGACGTATCACCGTCAGCGCGGGTCAATAGCCTCGTGTTTAACGCCGGGGAGGGCGCGCGCCTGGGCGTTGAGCATCTGCTTTCGCTGGGGCATCAGCATATTGCCCTGCTGAGCGGGCCGGAAAGCTCGGTCTCTGCGCGCGCGCGTCTGGCGGGATGGAAAGCGACGCTGGCGCAGGCGGGTCTTGACGCGGCTGCGGTGGCCTACGGCGACTGGAGCGCGGCCAGCGGCTATGAGAAGGGACATGTGCTGCTCTCGGGGGCGGTATTACCGGATGCCATTCTGGTGGCGAACGATCAGATGGCGCTTGGGGTGATGCGCGCCTGTGCGGAAAAAGGGATCGCTGTTCCTGGCCAGATATCGGTGGTCGGGTTTGACGATACGGCCGACAGCGCCTGGTTTTCTCCGCCGCTGACGACCATTCGTCAGGCGTTTCGCGAGGCGGGCGAGCGCAGCGTGGAGTGGCTTCTGGCCCCCTCCGGGGAGGAGGAATGCTGGCAGGTTCAGCTGCCGGTGACGCTGGTGACCCGCCACTCCAGCGCGCGCCGCACCCCGCAGCAGGCCGAATGCGAGGATCTGGCGCAGCAGCTCAGAAGCCTGGCCCTCCTTGCCGGGCAGCTTGCCCGCAAATAAAACTTTGTGATCGGACTCGCTACCCCGCGATTGTGTGCTTTACCGTCACCGGGTGCCAGGGCATGTTAACCAAAATTGTGAGCGCTTCGCAAAGAGGTTACTATGCCCAACACTTTATCGCTGACTCTCAGCGCCATTCTGGCCCGACGGGACTGGGAAAACCCGGGCGTCACCCAGTGGAACCGTCTGGAGGCACATGCGCCGTTACACAGCTGGCGTCTTGAACGGCCTGCCCTGGATGATGCTGCATCCGCCAGCAGACGCTCCCTCAATGGGATGTGGCGATTTAACTACTTCCCTGCACCTGAGCAAATCCCGGAGGCGTGGGTAACCGAAGACTGTGCGGACGCCGTTGCGATGCCCGTGCCGTCGAACTGGCAGATGCAGGGGTTTGACACGCCCGTCTACACCAACGTCACCTATCCCATCCCCGTTAATCCGCCTTTTGTGCCGCAAGAAAACCCAACCGGCTGTTACTCGCTCACATTCGATGTGGATGACGCGTGGCTTCAGAGCGGGCAGACCCGCATCATCTTTGACGGCGTGAACTCTGCGTTTCATCTGTGGTGCAACGGGAGGTGGATGGGCTATTCCCAGGACAGCCGGTTGCCCGCCGAATTCGATCTCTCGGCGGTCCTGCGGCCCGGTGAAAACCGCCTGGCGGTTATGGTGTTGCGCTGGTGCGACGGCAGCTATCTGGAAGATCAGGACATGTGGCGCATGAGCGGCATTTTCCGCGACGTGACGCTGCTGCATAAACCCGAAACGCAGATTGCCGATTATCACGTGGTGACGGACCTGAATGCGGAGCTGGATCGCGCGGTGCTGAAGGCTGATGTCACGCTGGCAGGGGCGGATTTTGCGGACTGCGAGGTGGTCTTTACCCTGTGGCGAAAGGGTGAAAAATGCGCCAGCGTTTCCCGACGTCCGGGGTCCGCCATTGTGGACGAGCGCGGCCGCTGGGACGAACGCCTGACGGTGGCGATCCCCGTTGACCGCCCCGCGCTCTGGAGTGCTGAAACGCCGGACCTGTATCGCCTGACGATCGCGCTTCTCAGCCCGCAGGGTGGGGTGCTGGAGGTTGAGGCGTGCGATGTGGGCTTCCGCCGCGTTGACATCAGCAACGGCCTGCTGAAGCTTAACGGTAAGCCGCTGCTGATCCGCGGCGTTAACCGTCACGAGCATCACCCGGAAAACGGCCAGGTGATGGACGAGGCGACCATGCGCCGCGATATCGAAATCATGAAGCAGCATAACTTCAACGCCGTGCGCTGCTCGCACTACCCGAACCATCCGCTGTGGTACCGCCTTTGCGATCGCTACGGGCTGTACGTCGTTGACGAAGCCAATATCGAAACCCACGGCATGGTGCCGATGAGCCGCCTCGCAGACGATCCGCGCTGGCTGCCCGCCATGAGCGAGCGCGTGACCCGCATGGTGCAGCGCGATCGCAATCACCCCTCCATTATCATCTGGTCCCTGGGCAACGAGTCCGGCCACGGCGCGAATCACGATGCGCTGTACCGCTGGCTTAAGACCACCGATTCTACGCGCCCGGTGCAGTACGAAGGCGGCGGGGCGAATACGGCGGCGACCGATATTGTCTGCCCGATGTACGCCCGGGTCGATCGGGATCAGCCCTTCCCGGCGGTGCCTAAATGGTCAATCAAAAAATGGATCGGCATGCCGGACGAAACGCGTCCGCTGATCCTCTGTGAATACGCCCACGCGATGGGAAACAGCTTTGGCGGCTTTGCGAAATACTGGCAGGCGTTTCGCAGCCATCCTCGCCTGCAGGGTGGGTTTGTCTGGGACTGGGTCGATCAGGCCCTGACGAAGAAAGATGAAAAGGGCAACGCGTTCTGGGCCTACGGCGGGGATTTTGGCGATAAGCCGAACGATCGGCAGTTCTGCCTTAACGGACTGGTATTCCCCGATCGCACGCCGCATCCGGCGCTGTACGAGGCGCAGCGCGCCCAGCAGTTCTTTACCTTTACGCTGGTCAGCACCTCTCCGCTGGTGATTGAGGTGCAAAGCGGCTACCTGTTCCGTCCTAACGATAACGAAGTGCTGAGCTGGACGGTTGCCCGGGACGGAGACGTGCTGGCCGCAGGCGAGGTGACGCTCGCGATAACGCCTGAAGGCACCCAGCGTCTGGAGCTCGACCTGCCGGAGCTGAAGGCCGGGCCGGGTGAAATCTGGCTGAACGTTGAGGTTCGCCAGCCGCTAGCAACGCCGTGGTCACCGGCAGGCCATCGCTGCGCGTGGGAGCAGTGGCCGCTTCCCGCTCCACTCTTTATCGCACCACCAGTCTCTACGGGCGAGCCGCCGGTTTTAACGCAACACGATCGCATCCTTGAGGTCACGCATGGTCAACAGCGCTGGCAGTTCGATCGCGCATCCGGATACCTGACTCAATGGTGGCGAAATGGCGTTGAAACGCTGCTTTCACCCGTGACGGATAACGTCAGCCGCGCGCCGCTGGACAACGACATTGGCGTGAGCGAAGCGACGCGCATCGATCCAAACGCGTGGGTGGAACGCTGGAAAGCGGCGGGCATGTACGATCTCACCTCGCGAGTGCTGCACTGTGAGGCAGAGCAGCACGCGCGTGAGGTGGTGGTTACCACGCTTCATGTCCTGGAGCATCGCGGCAGGGCGCTGTTCCTGAGCCGTAAAATCTGGCGGGTGGACGAGCAGGGGGTTCTGCACGGCGATATTCAGGTCGACATTGCGTCTGATATCCCGGAGCCCGCGCGCATTGGCCTGAGCGTTCATCTCGCTGACGCGCCGGAAAAGGTTGACTGGCTGGGGCTGGGGCCGCATGAAAACTACCCGGACAGAAAGCTGGCGGCGCAGCAGGGGCGCTGGACGCTGCCCCTGGCAGCCATGCACACGCCGTATATCTTCCCGACGGAAAATGGTTTGCGCTGTGATACCCAGAAGCTTCTGCTGGGGCCACATCGGCTGAACGGCCGGTTCCATTTTTCGGTGAGCCGCTATAGCCAGCAACAGCTGCGTGAGACAACCCATCATCATCTGCTGCGGGAAGAGCCGGGGTGCTGGCTCAACCTCGATGCGTTTCATATGGGGGTGGGCGGCGATGACTCCTGGAGCCCCAGCGTTTCGCCGGAATTTATCCTGCAGACGCACCGGCTGCGTTATACCTTCAGCTGGCAGCAGAATCTGACCTGACCAGAGGGGCGGCCACCGGGCGTGGCCGCCTGCTTACGCCAGAATGCCGTTCAGGCCATGCAGGCTCATGTAAATCCCTACCACGACGATCAGAGCAGCGGATATCCACGGCGCTTTGCGGGAAAGTTCGCTAAATCCGGGCCAGCGTTTTGTCGCGTGCTTAAGGCTTAAGGCGGCAATCGCGCCGGAAGCGACCAGCGTTAACGCCAGACCGATACTGAAGCTGAATACCAGCGTCGCGCCGAGCGCAAAATGCTTCAGCTGCAGGCAGATCAGCAGAACGGTAATGGACGCCGGGCAGGGGATAAGCCCGCCGGTCAGGCCAAACATCGCGATCTGTCCTGTCGTCACGTTTTGTCCGTTAAAGCGCCGGTTAATATCCTGCGCGTGCGCGCGCTGATGGGCGTCCTGCCACTCCTCTTCAACCAGCGGGTGTTCGTGGTGATGGTGATGATCGTGATGGTGGTCATGGTCATGGTCATGGTGGTGATCATGGCCATGATGATAACGATCGTGCGGCCGGCTCTCTTTCCAGGTTCGCCACGCCATCCACAGGGCGATCAGAACGATCAACACCCCGGAGATCAGCTGGAACCAGGGTTCGGACGTATGTGCGTCCCAGCCGCGGCCAAACCATAATCCCGCCATGGCAATGATCCAGACCACCGCCGTATGGGAAAGCGTGGCCGCCAGCCCGAGCAGCACCGCCTGCTTCAGCGTGCCGCGGATCGCCACGATAAAGGCAGCCATCATTGTTTTTGAGTGGCCCGGCTCCAGGCCATGCAGCGCACCGAGCAGGATAGCGCTGGGAACAAACAGCCAGGCATTACCCTGCTGCAGGAGTGAAGCAAAATCGTTCATTGAAATTTCCGGTGTGGAAAGCGTGCGCAAATAGTACTCCCCCCCAGTAGGTTAATACTACCCCCCAGTAGAAAAATACTCAGGGGGAGTAGAGCGTGATATGCTTTAAAAGCCAAAACTGAGGGAGGCAGAGATGTCACATACCGTTCGCGATAAGAAGATGTTATTGACTCGCCTGAAGAAAATTCAGGGGCAGAGCACCGCGCTGGAAAAAATGCTTAACAGCGATCACGAATGTGCCGACGTGCTACAGCAGCTGGCGGCGATCCGTGGCGCGGTCAATGGCATGATGATGCAGGTGATTGAAGGGCATCTTACCGATCATGTCGTGAAAGAGCCTGAAGAGGCGCAGCGTGAAGCCGATCTTGGCGTCGTGCTGCAGGTGATCAAATCCTATCTTAAGTAGATCGCGTGGCGAGGTTGTTTTCTGCCCAAAGGATAAATTCTGTCTTTGGCAGCGCCCTACTGTAGAACCACCCCTGCCCATACTGCACGCCGTGGCGGTGCAGCCAGGTGAGCTGCCCTTCGGTCTCCACGCCTTCCGCCACCATCGCCAGCTGCAGCGACTTCGCCATTTCGATAATGTGCGGCGTTACGTTTTTGTACTCCAGCGCATCCACGAACGATTTATCAATTTTTAGCGTGTCGACATCCAGATCCTGCAGATAGCTGAGGCTGGAATAGCCTGTGCCAAAATCATCAATGTAGACAGGGTGGCCCGAACGGCGAAACGCGGCGATGGCCGGCGCGCTGATTTTGGGGTCGGCAAAGCCACGCTCGGTTAACTCAAGGGCGATTTGTCTGGGGTGAATCTGCCACTTATTCAGGAGTTGACTCAGTAGAGGCGGCAGATTACCGGAGATCAAATCGGCCGGGGCGAGATTGATGGAGATATGCTGATCGGGGTGAAGCTGCAGCCAGTGGCCCATATCTTCAAACACTTTTTCCATAACTAACTGCGTCAGCTGCGAGATGAGGCCGGTTTGCTCGGCAAGCGGGACAAAAATATCAGGCGAGAGGCTGCTTCCGTCTGGCTGGGGCCAGCGCGCCAGCGCCTCTGCGCCGACAATTCTGCCGCTACACAGCGCCACTATGGGCTGATAGTGAACCACAAAATCGCGGCTGTTAATGGCGTCCAGCAGGCGATTGCGCGGCGACTGGATACGTCGCAGGATCCGCAGGACAAAGAGCGCGGCGAGCAGGCTTATCAACATGCCGAAGGGTAACCAGAAAAGAAGCTGCCGGTGCCAGGTTTCAGCCAGGGGCTTGAGCGTAGCCCACGCGACGACGGTAAACCCCAGCTCAGGTACGGGTTTCATCACATACATTGAACCGTTGTACTGAATGCTGGAGATTCCCCCATCGTTAACCCGATCGCGGATATGCGGGTCAAGCGTGTTGCTGCTGGCGAAAATCAGATGCGTTGCGCTTCCCACCAGGGCGGCATCAATGGCAATCGCCCCGAAGGGGATCACATCCACTAGCGAGGCAGGATCGATCAGAACAAGGTAATGACCTTTCCCCAGGACGGCCATGTAGCGGTGAAAACCAAGATCGTTTTGTGCGGTAAGCCACGCGCTGTAGCCATCTTCGGTGATACGCATGGGGGGAGGGTAAGAGGCCGCTTTGCTGGCCTGCTCAAGCGAAGAGCAGAGGGGGCGGAGATTGTCGATGTAGATCACCTCCTGGATATAACGCCATGAGAACGCGACACGACGTATCTCCCTCAGGTGCAGCGGACTACAGGGGACCCCTTTAAATTCCTGCAGAAGATTTAACGCTTCTTTAGCTTGATCCACGACCCTGTCGGTGCGCATCAGCACGCGAGAAGCATAGCTATCCAGCGCATCGACAAATTTCTCTTCCGCCTGGCGATGGGCAAGCCAGATGCTGAGGCAAATGGGAACCAGCACGGAAAAGATAAGTACGCCAGTCACCAGACTGACCAGATGTCGGGTTTTCATGCTGTCGTTTCCTTTCTCATATGCCCGAATCCGGACGCTGAGTTCCCTGCCTGAAGAGAAAGATTTTACCGCGAAATGAGATAGTTATAGCACGTGGGGGCGGGGTTTTCATGTTATCTAAAGCAAATTAGAAAATATCCTCAGGAGAGAGGGGGTTGTTTTTTCAACCCGGCCTGGATACTATTTTGTTATGTTATAACAAAACACAAAGGATTTATGATGAAACCCAACATCCATCCAGCGTATCGCACCGTGGTATTCCACGACACCAGCGCCAATGAATACTTTAAAGTTGGTTCAACCATTAAAACCGACCGCGAAATAGAGCTCGACGGTGAAACCTATCCGTACATCACTATCGAGGTTTCTTCAAAATCGCACCCGTTTTATACCGGTAAGCAAAAAACGTTCTCCACGGACGGCAGCGCAGCGCGCTTCCGCAAGCGTTTTGGCGGTTTTCTTAATGCGAAGCGGGGCTAACCATGCAGGTGCTTAACTCATTGCGCAGCGCAAAACAGCGTCACCCGGATTGCCAGATAGTCAAACGCAAGGGACGCTTATACGTGATTTGCAAATCCAATCCGCGCTTTAAGGCGGTGCAGGGACGTAAAAAAAGACGCTAAACGCGCGTTTCTCGCCAGCTTTCCAGGGATCTTTTCTGTTTGCCATCGGCAGTAAAATTGTCGGTGGCAAGCCAGCCTTCAAAGGCGCTCGCCAGCGCCGGCCACTCTTTGTCGAGAATCGAAAACCAGTCGGTATCCCGGTTACGGCCTTTTATGACCAGCGCCTGGCGAAAACGCCCTTCAAACTGAAAGCCCAGACGCAGTGCCGCTTTGCGTGAAGGCTCGTTCAGGCTGTTGCACTTCCATTCGTATCGCCGGTAGCCAAGGGTATCGAACACGTACCGCATCAGCAGATATTGCGCTTCTGTTGACATGGGCGTACGGCTTAGCAGCACGGAGAAGTGAACGTGTCCCACTTCCACCACGCCGTTTTTAGGGTCGATCCGCATCAGGGCCAGCGTCCCGACCGGGGCCTGGGTCTGATTATCTATAACGGTAAAGTGCATCGGGTCAGATAACTCACTCACGCTTGCCACCCATTCGGCAAACTCCGCGGCCGTGGCATCGGGTTCGCGCAGTAGCCACGTCCAGCTGCGGGTGTCTCCGGCCAGAGCATAGGCGGAGAACAGCGCTCCGGCATGCTCCACGCGCAGCGGTTCAAGCCGACAGTAATGCCCCTGCAGTACCACCCGGGACGGATGAGGGCGAGGCTGCCAGTCGGTAAGGGCTTCGCCCACGGGTTGTCCAAACTCATTGAATGTCTCCATCTTTATTTCCGTGACGTTGAGAAGAGTTCCAGATTAGAAAATTACTGGTTCCTTAAAAAGAGCCACTCGGCTATGTTTTGGTAGTACCACAAGGAGATGAGATGAACATACCGGGCGATGAACTTTATACCTTGCTCCATGCTGAGCTTAAAACGCGTGGGGAAGAGACGCTCCAGCGCGCGCTCTATCTCGCTTTGCGGGAGGCCATACTGGGCGGAAGGCTTCGGTCCGGCAGCCATTTGCCCGGCTCGCGAACGCTGGCGCAGCAGCTTTCCGTTTCACGGAACACCGTCAACGCGGCGCTGGACCAGCTCACGCTCGAAGGCTATTTGCTGCGTAACCGTCAGGGAACGCGGGTAGCGCAGTTCGCCCATCGTGCCAGCCCGCGGGTTCTGCCCGATCCTGACGTCCGGCTTGCAAAACGCGTCGCCCGGCTGCCTGCGCCTGTGCCGCGCGACACACCGGTAATGGCCTTTACGCCGGGAACGCCCGCCATCAACTATTTTCCCTTGCCGCTGTGGCGACGATTGTACGATCGCGTCCTGCGGGAAGAGGGGAGCGCTCTGCTGGGCTATGGCGACCCGGCCGGGGAGCCGTCGCTGCGGGCAGCCATCGCCCGCCACCTTGCGCTCTCTCGCGGCATTGACTGCGACGCCAGCCAGATTGTGATAACCGAAGGGGCGCTGGAGGGCGTCAATCTGTGCACGATGCTGTTAAGCGAGCCGGGGGATGTCGCCTGGGTGGAAAATCCCGGCTACGGCGGGGCCAAAAGCGCCTTTGTCAAAACCGGCCTGGCGATGACCGGCATACCGGTGGATGACGAGGGAATGTGCTGGGAAGGGCAGCATGCGCCTTCGCCTGCGCTCGTTTTCACCTCGCCATCGCATCAGTTTCCTTACGGGAGCGTGCTCAGCGCGCGGCGGCGTCTGGCGCTGCTGGAACTGGCCCGCCAGCACAAGGCGTGGATCATTGAGGACGATTACGACAGCGAGTTCCGGTATGTCGGCGAGCCCGTACCGGCGATGCTGGGCATGGTCAACAACGCGCCCGTTGTGTATCTGGGGACGTTCAGTAAAACGCTGTTTCCGTCTCTGCGAATGGGATTTATGGTGTTGCCGCCAGCGCTGGCGAAAGCGGCGCGTCCGGCCATCGGCTCGCTGCTGCGCGGCGGGCATCGCGCAGAACAGCGCACCCTGGCGCTGTTTATCGAGGAGGGGCATTATGCCCGTCATCTTGCCGCCATGCGTCGCCTGTATCGTAAGCGTTACCGCCAGCTGCGGGAGGTACTGAGCGCAGAGCTTCATACTCCGCACCGTGTTCTTGCCGGGGAAGGGGGGATGCACCTGACATTGGCGATTGACGGTATCGACGACCAGCGGCTGGTGGAGAAGGCGAGGGCGTTTCAGCTGGCACCCGCTGCGCTGAGCGGCTATTACCTGGAGACGAAGCAGGGGCAAACCGGCCTGGTTTTAGGTTACGGCAACACCTCTGCTTCGCAGTTTGCGCCGGGTATCCGACGCCTGCAGGCGTTAATTACGCAGCAGCAGAGCGGGAAAGGGTAAAAACATCATAAAAAGAGAGCTGGCCTTTCGTCGCGACCATTTTCTGCAGCTTCTCTTTTTGCACGGTTTCGACAGCCGGAGAGTGCAGGATGCTGTCGATAAGCTCATTCGGCACGAAACGCGTGTTGTACCATTCGCCGTTGTAGCAGACCCGGAAATCGAGGACGTCGATATCTTCGTAACGGTAGCGGGGATTCACGTCAAAAAAGAAAAAGGCGTTAAACACGATAAACAGCACAACCAGCAGCCAGACGGAGTCCACCAGCGTTTCGGATTTCAGCATGACAATCAGCGTCGCCAGCCAGGCGGCATACATGGCAACAAACAGCCCGGGATGTTTGCGGATAAAGCTAATGCTAAAGCGCGGGCGATTGTCGCGCTTTTCGCGGTGGTTAAGATCGTCGATGGTGGCGGTAAGCAGGCGCTGTATCTCGGTCATTTTTTGCCTTTATGAGAGTTGACAATACAGGGTGTCTGCCAATTTTAGGGGAGCCATCAGGCTGAAAAAAGTAACAGTCGGGCGCTAAAAGACCATAACAGTTGGCTCCCCGGAACATTACAGCGTTTTGATGATTTTCGCCGGGTTGCCGCCCACGACCACGTTAGCCGGCACGTCTTTCGTCACTACGGCACCGGAAGCCACAACCACATTATCCCCGATGGTGACGCCTGGGTTAATCACCGCGCGGCCGCCAATCCAGACATTATTGCCAATGGTGACGGGCTTACCAAACTCCACGCCGCTGTTACGTTCTTGCGCATCCAGCGGATGGGTTGCCGTATAAATATGAACGCCCGGCGCGAGCATGCAGTTGTCGCCAATATGAACGGGACAGACATCCAGCATGACGCAATCGAAGTTGGCGTAAAAGTCTTTGCCCAGATAAATGTTATATCCATAGTCACAGCGGAAGCTCGGCTCAATATATGCCCCTTCGCTTTGCCCCAGCAGTTCCGCCAGAATGTTCTGGCGTTCTGTTTTATCGTCAGGCGCGGAGTGGTTATAGCGGTGAAGCAGATGGCGCGCCCGCAGCCGGTCGGCGCGTAACGTCTCATCACCAGGGCGGTAATGTTCACCTGAAATCATCTTCTGTTTTTCTATGCTCATCGGAAACCTCTCTGGATGTTATTCCTGAAGGGTAATCGCAACAGGCTTTAAGGGGAACGTTCCCGGAAGGCCGATGTGACAAGAGTCACAACATTGTTGCTGACGAGCGCGTTTAACACGGAGACCTGGCTTTCGCGCAGGGAGCATAACGGGACAGGTGAATACAGCTTATTACGTGGCGTAGAACCTCTACAGACACACTTCGAAGATTAACGGACAAATTTCCATACAGAAGTAGGGATTTTGTCATACAGCTTATTCATCGTTAGCTCTGCAAGGCGATGGTCAGCGGCTGAATAAAATACCGCCAGTTCATTATCAGAAAGCTCGTATTTATTCTTTTCAATGACGCGTTCAAGAGTGTCAATTGACTGACAACGTCGTAAGCGCATCAAATAATCGATCTTTGTGAGTGGTTTATCAGACATAATTTCACCTTAGTAATTGTAATAATTTTAACAGGAAAGACTAACCGGGTTAGCTCTGCTCACGTTGACGAAACAGCGGAATAGCCGGTTTCCCGATTTACGCCATTTTTGCAAATCCTGAGCGTTAATGCCGTAACTGCTGAACAACATAAAGGTGTCGTCCAGGTATTCATCAATTTGCTCAATGAGCTTATTATCTTCATTGTACTTAATTTTATAATTAAGTGCGAAGGTAGCTATATGCTCTATCAGCTCGTTCAACTGTAAATTGATGGCAGACGTTGGGTCGTTTACCCAGCCATGGTTGCTTTCATCAAGATTGGCAAGGCAGTCATGGTACAAGGATTCGCAGAGAAATTTCAACTGCGCGATATCATGCCTTTTTGGCGAGTACTCGTCCATAGCGCATCCCCTTCTGAGTGATTTCTTACTCACCGAACATCATTGTCGGGATGGATACATCTGACTTAGCTACATGAGTGCTGTGTTCCTGATAACCTAACTATAAGCCACTCCTTCCTGGATTTCACCGCGCTATTACGAAAAATTACAAATAAAACCGCAGGCTGCGAGCGTCTACGCAAATGTTCATCCGAAACTGAACTTTTTTATCAGGATTAACGATTGTTTTTTTCGCTTCCTTACGTTTCATCGGCTTAGCTTACAGCCATAAGAAAAGTTCACATCCGGAGTTCTGTTTGTCTTAACTTTTAATTAGGAATATTCCTAACAACTTAAGCAGGGAAATAGATTTAAAAAAATCCTGAATTCACCGATTAAGTTATCAGTTAATTATGATATGTCTGTTTAAGATGGCAGAAAATAAATAGGACCTCAATAAGCTTATTTTATGATTTTTTCCAGAAATGAAAAAGGCCGCAAATGCGGCCTTTTTATTATATGAAACCGGTATCAGTGAGGTTCTACCGAATGACTGTGCTCCACATCTTCATTCTTACGGCTGAAGCGGCGGCGCACCACCACGAAGAACACCGGGACGAAGAAGATAGCCAGTACGGTTGCGGTGATCATACCGCCCATTACGCCTGTACCTACCGCGTTCTGCGCACCGGAGCCCGCACCGGAGCTGATAACCAGCGGCATTACGCCGAGGATGAACGCCAGAGAGGTCATCAGGATTGGACGCAGACGCATACGCACCGCTTCCAGCGTCGCCTCAATAAGGCCTTTACCCTCTTTCTCCATCAGATCTTTGGCGAATTCAACGATAAGTATCGCGTTCTTCGCCGACAAGCCAATGGTTGTCAGCAGGCCTACCTGGAAGTATACGTCGTTGGTCAATCCACGGAACGTTGCCGCAAGCAGCGCACCGATAACCCCGAGTGGAACCACCAGCATAACGGAGAACGGAATTGACCAGCTCTCGTACAGCGCCGCCAGACACAGGAAGACCACAATCAGTGAAATGGCGTACAGGGCAGGGGCCTGGTTACCGGACAGACGTTCCTGATAGGACATACCGGTCCAGTCATAGCCGATACCCGCAGGCAGTTTGCTAGCCAGTTCTTCCATCAGGTTCATGGCTTCACCGGTGCTTCGGCCCGGCGCGGCCTGACCCAGAATTTCCATCGACGGCAGACCGTTGTATCGTTCCAGACGCGGTGAACCGTATTCCCAGCGCGACGTCGAGAAGGCTGAGAACGGCACCATCTGACCATTGCTGCCGCGAACGTACCAGTTGTTAATATCGTTCGGCAACATACGGTACTGCGCTTCTGACATCACGTACACTTTCTTCACGCGACCGCGGTCGATGAAGTCGTTGACGTAGCTACCGCCCCAGGCCGCGCCCAGCGTGGTATTGATGTCGCTGATGGACACGCCCAGCGCCTGCGCTTTCTCCTGATCGATGTCGATCTTGTACTGCGGCGTATCTTCCAGGCCGTTTGGACGTACGCCAACCAGCAGGTCAGGGTGTTTAGCCACTTCGCCGAACAGCTGGTTACGCGCCTGCGTCAGCTTCTCGTGACCCAGACCGCCCTGGTCGATCAGCTGGAAGTCGAAGCCGGTCGCCGTACCCAGTTCGACAATCGCTGGCAGGTTAAAGGCGAAGACCATCGCATCTTTAATCTGCGAGAAGGTGCCCATGGCACGGCCCGTGATCGCTTCAACTTTATTCTCATCGCCCGGACGATCCGCCCAGTCTTTCAGAGAAACGAAGGCGATACCGGTGTTCTGGCCACGACCCGCAAAGCCAAAGCCGTTAACCGCAAACACGGATTCAACGTTCGCTTTCTCTTTGGTGAGATAGTAGTCCGTCACTTCATCCAGCACTTTCTGAGTACGCTCTTGCGAAGCACCCGCCGGAAGCTGCGCCATCGTCAGGAACACGCCCTGGTCTTCATCTGGCAGGAACGAGCTTGGCAGACGAACGAACAGGAACGCCATCCCCACTACGATGATGATATAGAGCAGCAGGTAACGACCGGTGCTGCGCAGGATGTTGCCCACGCTGTCGGTGTAGTGGTGCGTGCTCTTATCAAACATGCGGTTAAACCAGCCGAAGAACCCTTTATGCTCGCCGTGGCCGCCTTTCTGAACCGGCTTCAGCATGGTGGCACACAGCGCTGGCGTCAGGATCAACGCTACCAGTACCGACAGCGCCATCGCGGAGACGATGGTAATGGAGAACTGGCGGTAAATCGCACCCGTAGAGCCCCCGAAGAAGGCCATCGGGATAAATACCGCGGACAGCACCATCGCAATACCCACCAGCGCGCCCTGGATCTGGCCCATGGATTTACGGGTGGCTTCCTTCGGCGGCAAACCTTCTTCCGCCATCACGCGCTCGACGTTCTCTACCACCACGATGGCGTCATCCACCAGCAGGCCGATGGCGAGCACCATCCCGAACATCGTCAGGGTGTTTATCGAGAACCCAAAGGCTGCAAGGATGGCAAAGGTCCCCAGCAGAACGACCGGCACGGCGATGGTTGGGATCAGCGTCGCGCGGAAGTTTTGCAGGAACAGATACATCACCAGGAACACCAGGATGATCGCTTCTACCAGCGTTTTAACCACTTCGTGAATCGAAATTTTTACGAACGGCGTAGTGTCGTACGGATAAACGATTTTCAGGCCTGACGGGAAGAACGGTTCCATCTTCTTCAGTTCCGCACGGATCGCCGTCGCGGTGTCCAGGGCGTTCGCGCCCGTCGCCAGTTTGATACCCAGACCGGACGCCGGTTTACCGTTAAACTTCGCGATGATGTCGTAGTTCTCACCACCCAGCTCTACCTTGGCCACGTCGCGCAGACGAACCTGCGAACCGTCCTGGTTCACCTTCAGCAAAATTTTGCTGAACTCATCGGCGGAGGTCAGACGGGTTTGCGCGATAATAGACGCGTTAAGCTGCTGGCCTTTCACCGGTGGCGTACCGCCTAACTGACCGGCTGCCACCTGGGCGTTCTGCGCTTTAATCGCGTTAATCACGTCAACCGGCGTCAGCTGGAAGTTGTTCAGTTTGTTCGGATCCATCCAGATACGCATCGCGTACTGGGAACCGAACAGCTGAACGTCACCCACGCCCGACGTACGGCTGATGGCGTCCTTCATGTTGGCGCCCACGTAGTCGGAAATATCCTCCTGCGTCATGGTGCCGTTGGTGTTGATAACGCCGACAACCATCAGGAAGCTGCTGGACGATTTCTCGACGCTCACACCCTGCTGTTGCACTTCCTGCGGCAGAAGAGGCATCGCCAGCTGCAGTTTGTTCTGCACCTGAACCTGCGCGATGTCCGCATCCGTACCGGATTCAAAGGTCAGGGTGATCTGAACCGTACCGGTGGAGTCACTGTTTGAGGACATGTACATCAGGTTATCGATACCGTTCATGTTCTGTTCGATAACCTGAGTTACGGTATCCTGCACCGTTTTCGCATCAGCCCCCGGGTAGGTTGCGGAGATCGTCACCGCCGGTGGCGCAATCGTTGGATATTGCGCGACAGGCAGCTTCAGGATCGCAAGTCCCCCGGCCAGCATGATGATAATGGCGATCACCCACGCAAATATGGGGCGATCGATAAAGAAATTAGGCATGTCTTAACGGCTCCTGTTTAAGTTAAGACTTGGTTTGTTCTGACTGGCCAGCGGCCGAAGCTTGTTGTTTATCGTCAGATGTCACTTCCTGTGCTTTTACCTGCGCGCCAGGACGTACTTTTTGCAAACCAGTAACAATCACGCGATCGCCATCTTTCAGACCTTCCGTCACCAGCCATTTATCGCCAATCGCCTGCGTGGCGGTGATATTGCGCGTTTCGACTTTGTTATCTGCCCCGACAACCAGTGCGCTCGCATCGCCGCGCGGCGTGCGGGTCACACCCTGCTGTGGAACCAGAAGTGCGGTTGGATTCGTTCCTTCTTCCAGACGCGCGCGAACGAACATACCTGGCAGAAGATTTTTGTCAGGGTTCGGGAAAATCGCACGTAAGGTGATGGAACCGGTGGTCTGGTCGACCGTCACATCAGAGAATTCCAGAGTACCTTCCTGCGGGAACTTGATACCGTCGTTGGTAACCAGCTCCACTTTGGCTTTGCCGTTTTCCTGTGTCAGGGTGCCGTTAGCCAGCTCCTGTTTCAGGCGCAGGAAATCGTTGCTGGACTGCGTCACGTCAACGTAGATCGGATCAAGCTGCTGCACGGTAGCCAGCGCAGTGGTCTGCCCGTTCTGCACCAGCGCCCCTTCCGTCACGGAAGATTTACCAATACGACCGCTGATAGGGGAGGTCACTTTGGTGTAGGCCAGGTTAATACGAGCAGTTTCGACAGCCGCTTTGGCTGCGACCACGGCCGCGTTAGCCTGCTGGGCATCTGCCAGAGCGGTATCGTAATCCTGTTGGCTGATGTACTTCGTGCCGAGCAGTTTCTGATAGCGGTTCAGCGTCAGCTGAGCAATTTTTGCCGCGGCTTGTGCTTTAGCCAGGTCACCTTTCGCGCTTTCATAAGAAGCCTGATAGGTCGCGGGATCAATCTGATACAGAGACTCACCGGCCTGCACATCGCCGCCTTCGGTAAAGTTACGTTTCAGGATAATGCCGCTAACCTGAGGACGAACTTCCGCAATGCGGTAAGCGCTAGTACGGCCTGGTAATTCGGTGGTGATCTGCAGAGGTTCAGATTTGAGTGTTACAACGCCGACTTCTGGCGCCTGCTGAGCTCCTTGTTGAGCCGGTTTGTCGTCACATCCTGTAAGCGCTAAGCTGCCTGAGAGCATCAGAACGACCGCCAGAGGCGTTAACCCTCTGTTTTTGTTCATATATAAACCTCGAGTGTCCGATTTCAAATTGATCAAGGGTCCTGAGTCTAAAACCCATTGCTGCGTTTATATTATCGTCATGCTATGGTACATACATTCACAAATGTATGTAAATCTAACTCCTGTAAATTCACTCACCTATGGCACGAAAAACTAAACAACAAGCGCTGGAAACCCGACAACACATTCTGGATGTGGCGATACGTTTGTTCTCTCAGCAGGGTGTTTCTTCAACCTCGCTGGCGCAAATTGCTCAGGCCGCCGGTGTGACGCGGGGAGCGATTTACTGGCATTTTAAAGACAAGTCAGATCTGTTCAGTGAAATCTGGGAGCTTTCAGAGTCCAGCATTAGCGATCTCGAGAGTGAGTATCGGGCAAAATTCCCTGACGATCCACTCTCAGTATTGAGAGAAATATTAGTATATATCCTTGAAGCAACGGTAGTTGAAGAGCGTCGCAGATTAATGATGGAAATTATTTTTCATAAATGCGAGTTCGTGGGTGAAATGGCGGTAGTGCAACAGGCGCAGCGCAGCCTCAGCCTGGAGAGCTATGACCGGATTGAACAGAACCTGAACCTGTGTATGCAGGCAAAACTATTACCCGCCAATCTGTTGACCCGCCGGGCGGCTATCCTGATGCGCAGCTACATTTCAGGGCTAATGGAAAACTGGCTGTTTGCGCCGCAGTCTTTTGACCTCAAAGGGGAAGCCCGCAGCTACGTGGCGATTTTACTGGAAATGCTACAGCTCTGCCCGACGCTGCGCAGCGACGCGCCTTCGCTCACGGCCTGAGCCCTTTCCAGGATTTATCTCAGAGGCTAACGTTCTCGCTATTCTGCTTCCGGTGAGCGTGATATTCTTCACGCCGGACTATTTTCGGTCATCTGCTGACATCATTCACAACTATGCTGCCCATCAATCGCTCGCAACATCCTGTATTTGCATTGCTTCTTGCTATGCTGTTTTTCTTCTTCACCGCACCGCTGACCTGGGCTCGTGCAGACAACAGCACTGATATCCCTTCGCGCAGTGAAATTCAGTCGCAGCTCGACACCCTGAACAAACAAAAAGAACTCTCTCCTGTAGAGAAGCTCACCCAGCAGGATCTGACTGAAACGCTGGAAAACATTGATAAAATTGAGCGCGTTAAAGCTGAAACCACCCAGCTTCGTCAGAAGGTGGCGCAGGCGCCTGAGAACATGCGTAAGGCCACGGAAGCGCTGAGCGCGCTGAGCGACGTCGATAACGACGACGAAACGCGCAAGACGCTCGCCACGCTCTCATTACGCCAGCTGGAATCCCGCGTCGCCCAGTTGCTCGACGATTTGCAAACCGCACAGTCCGACCTCGCGACCTACAACAGCCAGCTTGTCTCCCTGCAAACCCAGCCCGAGCGCGTGCAAAATGCGATGTACACCGCGTCTCAGCAGCTGCAGCAGATCCGCAACCGCCTGAACGGCACGACGGTAGGGGAAGGCACGCTGCGCCCGACTCAGCAAACCCTGCTGCTGGTTCAGCAGTCCTTGCTCAATGCGCAAATCGAACAGCAGCGTAAAAGCCTGGAAGGGAACACGGTGCTGCAGGACACGCTCCAGAAACAGCGTGATTACGTGACGGCGAATATTAATCGCCTTGAACACCAGCTTCAGCTGTTGCAGGAGGCGGTAAACAGCAAACGCCTGACCCTGACGGAAAAAACCGCCCAGGAGGCCGTATCGCCGGACGAAACCGCCCGTATTCAGGCCAACCCGCTGGTGAAACAGGAGCTTGAGGCTAACCATCAGCTCAGCCAGCGCCTGATACTGGCGACGGAAAACGGCAACTCGCTGGTTCAACAAAATATTAAAGTGAAAAACTGGCTGGATCGCGCGCTGCAGGCGGAACGCAACATCAAAGAGCAGATCGCGGTTCTGAAGGGCAGCCTCCTGCTGTCGCGTATTCTCTACCAGCAGCAGCAGACGCTGCCGTCCGCCGACGAGCTGGAGGACATGACCAACCGCATTGCGGATTTACGTCTGGAACAGTTTGACGTCAACCAGCAGCGCGATGCCCTTTTCCAGAGCGATGCCTTCGTTGCCAAAATTGAAGAGGGCCATTCCAGCGACGTGAACCCTGAGGTGCATGACGCGCTGCTCCAGGTGGTGGATATGCGCCGTGAACTGCTGGATCAGCTGAATAAACAGCTGGGCAACCAGCTGATGATGGCGATTAACCTGCAGATCAACCAGCAGCAGCTGGTCAGCGTATCAAAAAGCCTGCAGGAGATTTTGACGCAGCAGATTTTCTGGGTGAACAGCAACAAGCCGATGGACTGGGACTGGATTAAGTCCTTCCCGGAGACGCTGAAAACGCAGATTAAGAGCATGAAAATCACCGTAAACTGGGAGAAAGCCTGGCCTGCGGTAATGATTGCTTTCCTGGCCGGTTTACCGCTGCTGCTGATTGCCGGTCTGATCCGCTGGCGTTTGAAATGGCTGAAACAGTACCAGGCGAAGCTGGCGTCGGAAGTGGGGCAACTGCGTAACGACAGCCAGCTCCATACGCCAAAAGCGATTCTGATCGATCTCATCCGCGCGCTGCCGGTGTGCCTGATTATTCTGGCCGTGGGCCTGATCCTGCTCACGATGCAGCTTAACGTCAGCGATCTGCTGTGGGCGTTCAGTAAAAAACTGGCGCTGTTCTGGCTGGTATTCGGCGTGTGCTGGAAGGTGCTGGAAAAAGACGGCGTCGCGGTGCGTCACTTCAACATGCCTGCTCAGCTGACCAGCCACTGGCGTCGTCAAATTGTGCGCGTCAGCCTGGCGCTCCTGCCGCTGCACTTCTGGTCGGTGGTGTCTGAGCTTTCCCCGCTGCATCTGATGGATGACGTGCTGGGTCAGCTGGTCATTCTGCTCAACCTGCTGCTGATTGCTATCCTGATGTGGCCGATGTGCCGCGACAGCTGGCGCGATAAAGAGTCCCACAATCTTCGTCTGGCCACCGTGACGGTGCTGGCGATCATTCCGCTGGCGCTGATGGTGCTTACGGCAACGGGCTACTTCTACACCACGCTGCGCCTGTCCGGGCGCTGGATCGAGACGGTCTATCTGGTGATCGTCTGGAACCTGCTCTATCAGACCGTGCTGCGCGGCTTAAGCGTCGCGGCCCGCCGCATCGCTTACCGCCGTGCCATTGCGCGTCGCCAGCATCAGGTAAAAGAGGGCGCCGAAGGCGCGGAGCCGCAGGAAGAGCCGACCATCGCGCTGGAGCAGGTTAACCAGCAGACGCTGCGTATCACCATGCTGGTGATGATCGCCCTGTTTGCGGTCATGTTCTGGGCGATCTGGTCTGATTTAATTACCGTCTTCGCCTATCTCGACAGTATTACCCTCTGGCAGTACAACGGTACCGAAGCCGGCGCGGCGGTGATGAAAAGCGTCACCATGGGCAGCCTGCTGTTTGCGCTGGTGTCGTCGGTGGTGGCCTGGGCGCTGATTCGCAACCTGCCGGGTCTGCTGGAAGTGCTGGTGCTCTCCAGGCTGAACCTGCGCCAGGGGGCGTCTTACGCCATCACCACCATCCTGAATTACGTCATCATTATCGTTGGCGCGATGACGGTATTCGGCTCGCTGGGCGTCTCGTGGGATAAACTGCAGTGGCTGGCGGCGGCCCTCTCGGTCGGTCTTGGTTTTGGCCTGCAGGAGATCTTCGGTAACTTTGTCTCCGGCCTGATCATTCTGTTCGAACGTCCGGTGCGTATCGGCGATACCGTCACTATCGGTACGTTCTCCGGTACGGTCAGTAAGATCCGAATACGTGCCACCACCATCACCGATTTCGATCGTAAAGAGGTGATCATCCCGAACAAAGCGTTCGTGACCGAGCGTCTGATCAACTGGTCGCTCTCGGATACCACCACGCGCGTGGTGATTCGCCTCGGCGTGGCCTACGGTTCCGATCTGGATAAAGTGAAAGAGGTATTGCTTAAAGCTGCTAAATCGCATCCAAAAGTCATGCACGATCCTGCGCCAGACGTGTTCTTCACCACCTTCGGGCCAAGCACGCTGGATCATGAGCTGCGTTTATACGTGCGTGAACTGCGCGATCGCAGCTACACCGTTGATGAACTCAACCGCGCAATCGACCGCCTGTGCCGTGAAAACAACATTAATATCGCCTTCAACCAGCTTGAGGTTCACCTGCATAACGAGAAAGGTGACGAGCACACGGAAGTGAAGCGCGAGATTAAGGGTGAGGAAAACCCTGCCCCTCACCCTGCCCTCTCCCCAGAGGGGAGAGGGTAAAAAGCGAATCAGTGCAGAGCTTTCAAACCGCACCTAACGGTCCCCTCTCCCTCAAGGGAGAGGGTTAGTGTGAGGGCAACCGGCCTTCACCTTTTCCTCAAAATCCCGCCGCACAATCTCCAGTGCCTTCAGCACCGTCTCCGCCGGGATCTCATGATTCTCCAGCAGCATAATCAAATCGACGGCCAGCTTGACCTCATCGGGTGCATTTTCCAGTGACATAGATGTGGCTCCTGTTAACGGGTCAGGCGTTCAATCACGCGCTCAATCTCATCCAGCGCCTGACGGCAGCGGACGATGCGGCCTTCCAGGGCGCTAATCTCGCGCATCAATAGCTGCTGCTCTTCCAGCGTTTCACTGTTGTTCAGGCGCGTCTCGCGCTCGCGCTTCATCTCAAACAGACGACGCTCGAACTCCTGGTTCTCCAGCCGCTTGCGCTGCCATTTTCCAGGCCCCGGAGAAGCGCTGTCCCAGGCGCGCAGCGGCCAGGCGGCGATTTCGCGGTGCAGGGCGGTGATCTGCTCGGTGAGATGCTCCGCAAGCCACGCTACCTGCTCCTTCTGCCCGCTTTCAACCGCGTGGCGCAATTCGTCGAGATTGGTCTGCGCCTCTGCAAGATAATCCTGAATGACGGTGCTGCGGGTGCGGAACAGCTGCCGGTCAAAGCGCGGCTTCACCGTGGCGTGGCCCAGCAGCGGCGTGGCCTGCGTCCGCAGTGTTGTCAGCTGATTTTGCAGCGTCTCAAGAAGCAAGGCTGTTTTCAAGGCGCTCTCCAGTGGTAAAGTAGCCGTTCAGTTTGATAACGATTCGCATTATGCAGCGTACTATTTTAATCATCATTGGCTGGCTCGCGGTAGTGCTGGGCACGCTGGGCGTTGTTTTACCCCTGTTACCGACCACGCCGTTCATCCTGCTGGCGGCCTGGTGCTTCGCCCGCTCGTCGCCGCGCTTTCACCACTGGCTGCTCTATCGCTCGTGGTTTGGCGGCTACCTGCGCCACTGGCAAAAATATCGGGCCATGCCGCCTGGGGCCAAGCCGCGCGCGATCGCGGTGATCCTCATCACCTTCGCGATTTCATTATGGCTGGTGAAAATGATGTGGGTACGGATCCTGCTGCTTTTCATCCTCTCCTGCCTGCTTATCTTCATGTGGCGGATCCCCGTGGTTGATGAAAAGCAACAAAAGCACTGAAGCCTTATCATGACGGTTGCAATTATTGCGTACAGCCAGTAAATTCGACCGTTTTCGAGCACAGGCGCGCTTGGTTAAAGGTTAAACAATTGTTACCTTTACCGACTCGTTGCGCGCCGTGAGTAACACTGTTTCATTTAGGCACAAACCGATGACCGCAACTGCACAGCAGCTTGAATATCTGAAAAACAGCATCAAAAGCATCCAGGACTATCCAAAGCCTGGCATTCTTTTCCGTGATGTCACCAGCTTGCTGGAAGACCCGAAAGCGTACGCGCTCAGCATTGAACTGCTGGTGGAGCGTTATAAAAACGCCGGGATCACCAAAGTAGTAGGTACCGAAGCCCGTGGCTTCCTGTTCGGCGCACCGGTTGCGCTGGCGATGGGCGTGGGTTTTGTGCCGGTGCGTAAGCCGCGCAAGCTGCCGCGTGAAACCATCGCGGAGAGCTACGAGCTGGAGTACGGCACCGATCAGCTGGAAATCCACGTTGATGCCATCAAGCCTGGCGACAAAGTGCTGGTGGTGGACGATCTGCTGGCAACCGGCGGCACCATTGAAGCGACCGTGAAGCTGATCCGTCGTCTGGGTGGGGAAGTGACCGACGCGGCCTTCATCATCAACCTGTTCGATCTCGGCGGTGAACAGCGCCTGGAAAAACAGGGCATTACCAGCTACAGCCTGGTGCCTTTCCCGGGTCATTAATCCCGGTTTTCACAACCTCGCTCAATGGGTGAGGTTGTGATAGCATTCCCCTCCATAAATTCACCTTCCAGCGTTGCAGAGCCTGCCCATGAGTTATCAGGTGTTAGCCCGTAAATGGCGACCACAAACCTTTGCTGACGTTGTCGGTCAGGAACATGTGCTGACGGCCCTGGCGAACGGCTTGTCGCTAGGTCGCATCCATCACGCCTATCTTTTTTCCGGCACCCGCGGCGTCGGTAAGACCTCTATTGCCCGTCTGCTGGCGAAAGGTCTCAACTGCGAAACCGGGGTCACCGCCACCCCGTGCGGCGTGTGCGATAACTGCCGGGAGATCGAGCAGGGGCGTTTTGTCGATCTGATCGAGATCGACGCCGCCTCGCGTACCAAAGTGGAAGACACCCGCGATCTGCTCGATAACGTGCAGTACGCTCCGGCGCGCGGACGCTTCAAGGTCTACCTGATCGATGAAGTGCACATGCTGTCGCGCCACAGCTTTAACGCCCTGCTGAAAACGCTGGAAGAGCCGCCCGCGCACGTTAAATTCCTGCTGGCGACCACCGATCCGCAAAAGCTGCCGGTCACCATCCTGTCGCGCTGCCTGCAGTTCCACCTGAAGGCGCTGGACGTTGAGCAGATCCGCGCTCAGCTTGAGCACATCCTTGATGAAGAGAAGATCGTTCACGAGCCGCGCGCCCTGCAGCTGCTGGCCCGCGCGGCGGACGGCAGCCTGCGTGATGCGCTGAGCCTGACCGACCAGGCGATTGCCAGCGGTGACGGCAAGCTCTCCACCGAGGCGGTCAGCACCATGCTCGGCACGCTGGATGACGATCAGGCGCTGTCGCTCATCGAAGCGATGATTGCCGCCAACGGCGAGCGCGTGATGTCGCTGGTCAACGCCGCCGCGGGTAGGGGCATTGAATGGGAAGCGCTGCTGGTCGAGATGCTCAGCCTGCTGCACCGCGTGGCGATGCTGCAGCTGTCTCCGTCGGCCATCGGTGCGGACATGGCCGCCATTGAACAGCGGATGCGCGAACTTGCCCGCACCGTGCCGCCTGCCGACGTGCAGCTGTATTACCAGACGCTGCTGATTGGCCGCAAAGAGCTGCCGTACGCACCGGATCCGCGTATGGGCGTTGAAATGACGCTGCTGCGCGCGCTGGCTTTCCACCCGCGCATGCCGCTGCCGGAGCCGGAAGTGCCGCGGCAGTCTTTCGCCCCGGTCGCCCCTACGGCGGTAATGTCGCCGCAGCAGGTGCCGCCGCAGCCGACACCGCCGCCACAGCAAAACGTGCCGCTGTCGGATGCCACCAGTTCGGTGCTTGCCGCACGCAGCCAGCTGCAGCGTGCGCAGGGAGTAACCAAACCAAAAAAGAGTGAACCGGCAGCGCCAGGAAGAGCGCGGCCGGTGAACAACGCCGCGCTTGAACGACTGGCCTCGGTAACGGAGCGCGTACAGTCGCGTCCGGCACCGTCCGCGCTCGAGCAGAAAGCCCCGGTGAAAGAAGAGGCTTACCGCTGGAAGGCAACCACCATCACCGAAACGGTGAAGGAAGAGGTCGCCACGCCAAAAGCGCTGAAAAAGGCGCTGGAGCATGAGAAGACGCCGGAGCTTTCCGCGAAGCTTGCCGAAGAATCTATTGCGCGCGACGCCTGGGCCGCTGAGGTCAGCAAACTCCAGCTGCCGAAGCTGGTGGAGCAGGTCGCGCTGAACGCCTGGAAAGAGCAGGACGGCAATCAGGTGCGTCTGCACCTGCGTCCGGGCCAGCGGCACCTCAATTCCCCTGGCGCGCAAAAGGCGCTGGCCGAGGCGCTTGCTGCTTTACAGGGTTCACCGGTTGAATTGACTATCATTGAAGATGATAATCCGGCAGTGAAAACGCCGCTCGAGTGGCGCCAGGCCATTTATGAAGAGAAGCTCGCGCAGGCGCGCGAGGCGATAATTGCGGATAACAACATTCAGACCCTGCGCCGGTTCTTCGACGCCGATCTGGATGAAGAGAGTATTCGCCCCATTTGATCGTGAGTCTGACTTACGGTTGTAATCCTTAACGTGAAAGAAGAGAGAAGCCTATGTTTGGTGGAAAAGGCGGTCTGGGTGGCCTGATGAAGCAGGCTCAGCAGATGCAGGAAAAAATGCAGAAGATGCAGGAAGAGATCGCTCAGCTGGAAGTCACGGGTGAATCCGGTGCCGGTCTGGTCAAGGTGACCATCAACGGTGCGCACAACTGCCGTCGCGTGGAAATCGACCCGAGCCTGCTCGAAGACGACAAAGAGATGCTGGAAGATCTGGTTGCAGCCGCGTTTAACGATGCCGCTCGCCGTATCGACGAAACCCAGAAAGAGAAAATGGCCTCTGTTTCCAGCGGTATGCAGCTGCCGCCGGGCTTTAAGATGCCGTTCTGATGCAAACCAGTCCGCTGCTCACGCAGTTAATGGAAGCGCTGCGCTGCCTGCCGGGCGTTGGCCCGAAGTCAGCGCAGCGCATGGCGTTTACGCTATTGCAGCGCGACCGCAGCGGCGGGATGCGCCTGGCGCAGGCTTTGACCCGCGCCATGTCAGAAATTGGTCACTGTGCGGATTGCCGCACCTTTACCGAGCAGGACGTATGTAACATCTGTACGAACCCGCGTCGCCAGGAAAACGGTCAGATTTGCGTGGTGGAGAGTCCGGCGGACATCTACGCGATCGAACAAACCGGGCAGTTTTCCGGCCGCTACTTCGTGCTGATGGGGCATCTCTCCCCGCTGGACGGCATTGGCCCGGACGATATCGGTCTCGACCGCCTTGAACAGCGCCTGGAGTCCGAAACGATCAAAGAGGTGATCCTCGCCACCAACCCCACGGTGGAAGGGGAGGCAACCGCCAACTACATCGCCGAGCTGTGCGCGCAGTACGGCGTTGACGCCAGCCGCATCGCCCACGGCGTGCCGGTGGGCGGCGAGCTGGAGATGGTCGATGGCACCACGCTGTCGCACTCGCTGGCCGGACGCCACAAGATTATTTTCTGACCAAACGGAGGCTGCGCGCGCGGCCTCCGCTTGAAAATTTCCCCCCTTATCCCCATCTCTCCCTCAACGTTTTACAACCCCATTAAATGGCATTGTTGAGGTCGACTTAGATGAAAGGACAAGAAACCCGCGGTTTCCAGTCAGAAGTAAAACAGCTTCTGCACCTGATGATCCATTCCCTGTATTCCAACAAAGAAATTTTCCTGCGTGAGCTGATTTCCAACGCCTCTGATGCGGCGGACAAGCTGCGCTTCCGCGCGCTGTCCAACCCGGATCTGTACGAAGGCGACGGCGAGCTGCGCGTGCGCGTCTCTTTCAACAAAGAGAACCGCACCCTGACGATTGCCGACAACGGCATCGGGATGAACCGCGACGAGGTGATCGACCACCTCGGGACCATCGCCAAATCCGGCACCAAAGCGTTCCTCGAGTCCATGGGCTCTGACCAGGCGAAAGACAGCCAGCTGATCGGTCAGTTCGGCGTGGGCTTCTACTCGGCGTTCATCGTGGCGGACAAAGTCACCGTGCGCACCCGTGCCGCGGGCGACAGCGCCGGGAATGGCGTGCTGTGGGAGTCCAAAGGGGAAGGCGAATACACCGTTGATGACATCACCAAAGCGGATCGCGGGACCGAAATCACCCTGCACCTGCGCGAAGGCGAAGACGATTTCCTGAACGACTGGCGCGTGCGCTCCATCATCAGCAAGTATTCCGACCACATCGCCCTGCCGGTAGAGATTGAAAAACAGGAAGAGAAAGACGGTGAAACCGTGGTTTCCTGGGAGAAGATCAACAAGGCGCAGGCGCTGTGGACGCGCAACAAGTCTGAAATTAAAGACGACGAATACAACGAGTTCTACAAGCACATCGCCCACGACTTTACCGACCCGCTGACCTGGAGCCACAACCGTGTGGAAGGTAAGCAGGAGTACACCAGCCTGCTGTATATCCCGGCGCAGGCGCCGTGGGACATGTGGAACCGCGATCACAAGCACGGCCTGAAGCTGTACGTGCAGCGCGTATTCATCATGGACGACGCCGAGCAGTTCATGCCGAACTACCTGCGCTTCGTCCGCGGCCTGATAGATTCCAACGATCTGCCGCTGAATGTCTCCCGCGAAATTCTGCAGGACAGCACCGTTACCCGCAACCTGCGTAACGCGCTGACCAAACGCGCGCTGCAGATGCTGGAAAAACTGGCGAAAGACGATGCCGAAAAATACCAGACCTTCTGGAAACAGTTCGGCCTGGTGCTGAAAGAAGGCCCGGCGGAAGACGCTGCGAACGTCGAAACGATCGCCAAACTGCTGCGCTTCGCCTCCACGCACACCGACTCCTCCGCGCAGACCGTGTCGCTGGAAGACTACGTCTCCCGCATGAAAGAGGGGCAGGAGAAGATCTACTACATCACCGCCGACAGCTACGCGGCGGCGAAGAGCAGCCCGCACCTGGAGCTGCTGCGTAAGAAAGGCATCGAAGTGCTGCTGCTTTCTGACCGCATCGACGAGTGGATGATGAACTACCTGACCGAGTTCTACGGTAAGGCGTTCCAGTCCGTTGCTAAAGCCGACGAGTCCATCGACAAGCTGGCGGATGAAGTGGACGAAAGCGCGAAAGAGGCCGAGAAGGCGCTGGAGCCGTTCGTTGAGCGCGTGAAAACTCTGCTGGGCGACCGCGTGAAAGAGGTGCGCTTCACGCACCGTCTGACCGACACCCCGGCGATTGTCACCACCGATGCTGACGAAATGAGCACCCAGATGGCGAAGCTGTTCGCCGCGGCGGGCCAGGCGGTGCCGGAAGTGAAATATATCTTTGAGCTTAATCCGGATCATCCGCTGGTGAAACGCGCGGCGGATACCCAGGATGAAGCCCGCTTCGCCGAGTGGGTTGAACTGCTGCTGGATCAGTCCCTGCTGGCCGAGCGCGGCACGCTGGAAGATCCTAACCTGTTCATTAAACGTGTGAATGCGCTGCTGCTGGCGTAACTGACCACGTCTCCCCTGGTCTTCTCCCTCTCCCCGTGGGAGAGGGCCGGGGTGAGGGCACCAGACCGCACAACGCCAAATTATCTCCCCCCATTAACCGTTTCAGCCTTCCCGCCTTCCTTGAGCCACGCCCGTTCTGGTGGTATTGTTTAGCGCTTTTGAAAAATTGAAACGACATTTGAGGGGATTTTCGCAATGCGTATTATTCTGCTTGGCGCTCCGGGCGCGGGTAAAGGAACTCAGGCTCAGTTCATCATGGAGAAATACGGTATTCCGCAAATCTCCACCGGTGACATGCTGCGCGCCGCTGTTAAATCTGGCTCCGAGCTGGGTAAACAAGCGAAAGACATCATGGACGCAGGCAAGCTGGTAACCGACGAGCTGGTTATCGCGCTGGTTAAAGAGCGCATTGCGCAGGAAGACTGCCGTAACGGTTTCCTGCTGGACGGCTTCCCGCGCACCATTCCTCAGGCTGACGCCATGAAAGAAGCGGGCATCAACGTGGACTACGTTCTGGAGTTCGACGTACCGGACGAGCTGATCGTTGACCGTATCGTTGGCCGTCGCGTGCACGCTGCCTCTGGCCGCGTTTACCACATCAAATTCAACCCGCCTAAGGTTGAAGGCAAAGACGACGTGACCGGCGAAGAGCTGACCACCCGTAAAGACGATCAGGAAGAGACCGTGCGTAAACGCCTGGTGGAATACCATCAGATGACCGCGCCGCTGATCGGCTACTACACCAAAGAAGCGCAGGCGGGTAACACCAAATACGCCAAAGTTGACGGCACCAAAGCCGTGGCTGACGTACGTGCAGAGCTGGAAAAAATCCTCGGCTAATCGCACGCCTCTCACCCGGGGTCCCGGGTGAGAAATATTCTCATCTTACCTATTACAGCAATGGGTTTCGTTTAAACGCATTTCCGCTACAATTGACAACCTATCAAATGGTTAAGAGGCGTGAATGAGTCAGGCGAAAACCGGCATCCTGCTTGCCAATCTGGGCACTCCAGAAGCACCCACTCCAGACGCGGTAAAACGCTACCTGCGACAATTTTTAAGCGACACGCGCGTCGTGGATTTTCCGAGACTGCTGTGGTGGCCGCTGCTGCGTGGCGTCATTCTGCCGATTCGCTCTCCGCGCGTCGCCAAACTCTATCAGTCCGTCTGGATGGAAGAGGGTTCGCCGCTGATGGTTTACAGCCGTCGTCAGGAGAAAGCGCTGGCCGCCCGCCTGCCGGATATGCCCGTCGCGCTCGGTATGAGTTACGGAAAACCGTCCCTGAAAAGCGCGGTGGACTCCCTGCTGGCGCAGGGCGTGGACCATATCGTCGTGCTGGCACTATATCCGCAGTACTCCTGCTCGACGGTGGCCGCCGTCTGGGACGAGCTGGCCCGCATTCTGGCAACCCGCCGCCGCATTCCGGGCGTGACCTTTATCCGCGATTACGCCGATAACGATCTCTACATCAAGGCGCTTGCCAACAGCGCCCGAGCGTCGTTTGAAAAGCACGGCGAGCCGGATCTGCTGCTGCTCTCCTATCACGGGATCCCGCAGCGTTTCGCCAACGAAGGGGATGATTACCCGCAGCGCTGCCGCGATACCACCCGCGAGCTGGTCTCCGCCCTCGGCCTGCCGCCGGAGAAGGTGATGATGACCTTCCAGTCGCGCTTTGGTCGCGAGCCGTGGCTGACGCCGTACACCGATGAAACCCTCAAAATGCTCGGTGAGAAGGGCGTGAAGCACATTCAGGTGATGTCGCCGGGCTTCTCGGCGGACTGTCTGGAAACGCTGGAGGAGATCGCGGTGCAAAACCGGGAATTTTTCCTTGAGGCTGGTGGCGAAAAGTACGAATACATTCCGGCGCTTAACGACTCGCCTGAGCATATCGACATGATGGTCTCGCTGGTGACGAACAGCCGCTGATCGCACTCCGGGCCGGGTTTGTGCTACCATTCCCGGCCCATATTCTTCGTACAGTTCAGACCATGAAATTTCCCGGTAAACGCAAATCCAAACACTACTTTCCCGTCGATGCCCGCGATCCGCTCCTGCAGCAAATCCAGCCTGAAAATGAAACCAGCGCGGCCTGGGTCGTCGGTATCGACCAGACGCTGGTGGACATTGAAGCGAAAGTGGATGATGAGTTTGTCGCCCGTTACGGTCTGAGCGCCGGTCACTCCCTGGTGATTGAGGACGACGTTGCCGAAGCGCTGTACCAGGAGCTGGTGCGCGAAAACCTGATTACCCATCAGTTCGCCGGGGGCACCATCGGCAACACCATGCACAACTACTCCGTTCTGGCAGACGACCGCTCGGTCCTGCTCGGCGTGATGTGCAGCAATATCGAAATCGGTGGCTACGCCTACCGCTACCTGTGCAACACCTCCAGCCGTACGGATCTGAACTATCTCCAGGGCGTAGACGGGCCGATTGGCCGCTGCTTTACGCTGATCGGCGAATCCGGCGAGCGTACCTTTGCCATCAGCCCGGGCCACATGAACAAGCTGCGTGCGGAAAGCATTCCTGAAGAGGTGATCGCGGGCGCCTCTGCGCTGGTGCTGACCTCCTACCTGGTGCGCTGCAAGCCGGGCGAGCCGATGCCGGAAGCGACCATGAAGGCGATTGAGTACGCCAAAAAGTACGATGTGCCGGTGGTGTTAACCCTGGGCACTAAATTCGTGATTGCCGATAACCCGGAGTGGTGGCAGGCCTTCCTGAAAGAGCACGTCTCGATTCTGGCGATGAACGAAGAAGAGGCCGAAGCGCTGACCGGCGAGAGCGATCCGCTGCTGGCGTCTGATAAAGCGCTGGACTGGGTGGACCTGGTGCTCTGCACCGCCGGCCCTGTCGGGCTGTATATGGCGGGCTTCACGGAAGAAGAGAGCAAACGCAAAACCCAGCACCCGCTGCTGCCGGGCGCGATTGCCGAGTTCAACCAGTACGAGTTCAGCCGCGGCATGCGCCACAAAGATTGCGTGAATCCGCTGCGTATTTACTCCCACATTGCACCGTATATGGGCGGGCCGGAGAAGATTATGAACACTAACGGCGCGGGCGACGGCGCGCTGGCCGCGCTGCTGCACGACATTACCGCCAACGCCTACCATAAAACCAACGTGCCGAACTCCAGCAAGCACAAGTTCAGCTGGCTGACCTATTCCTCGCTGGCGCAGGTGTGTAAGTACGCGAACCGCGTGAGCTATCAGGTGCTGAACCAGCATTCTCCGCGCTTAACGCGCGGTCTGCCGGAACGAGAAGACAGCCTCGAAGAGGCGTACTGGGACAGGTAAGAGAAGGCCCCTCACCCCGGCCCTCTCCCCATGGGGGAGAGGGTGTTTAAGTTCCCTCTCCCCCATGGGGAGAGGGTTAGGGTGAGGGGTGATCAGACCGCACAAGCTAGCCCGTCACTCCTTCTTCAACCGGCGGTTTCGCCAGCAGCGTCAGCATCGTATTCGCAATTTCGCGCTCGCCCATCACTACCTGATCCGCACCGCGCTCGGTAATGTACTCCACCTCGTCGTCATAGTGCGCCCGGGCGATAATCTCGATATTCGGGCACTTCTCACGCGCGGAGGCCACAATCTCTCCCGCTTCATAGCCGTTCGGAATCGTCAGCAGCAGCCAGCGGGCACAGTCCAGATGCGCCAGCTCCATGATCTCTTCGTTCGCCGCATTGCCCAGCACCGCACGAATGCCGCGCTCGCGCAGCTCGTCGACGCGGGTACGTGAGGTTTCTATCACTACCAGCGGGATCCCCTGCGCCATCAGCTTCTCACCGAGCAGGCTGCCGACGCGGCCAAAGCCTACCAGGAGGGCGTGATTACAAATATCTACCGGGATCTGCTTTTCTTCTTCCGTTGCCTCTTCCAGCGTCTGCTCTTCGAGGGTTTCGGTCTTCTCGAGGTATTTTTCCAGCAGGGCAAACAGCACCGGGTTCAGCATAATCGACAGAATCGCGCCCGCCAGCACCAGATTTTGCCCCGCCTGCGGCAGCAGGTTCAATACCATGCCCAGACCGGCCAGAATAAAGGCGAACTCACCGATCTGCGCCAGGCTGGCGGCAATCGTCAGCGCCGTACGCGGGGAGTGGCCGAACATCCGCACCAGGAAAAAGGCGGCGACCGACTTACCGAAGATGATAATCGCCAGCGTGCCCAGCACGGCCAGCGGCTGCTGAACCAGAATCATCGGGTCAAACAGCATGCCGACGGAGACAAAGAACAGCACGGCGAACGCGTCGCGCAGCGGCAGGGTATCGTGCGCCGCGCGGTGGCTCAGCTCGGACTCGTTCAGCACCATCCCGGCGAAGAACGCGCCCAGCGCGAAGGAGACGTCGAACAGCTCGACGGCGCCAAAGGCAATGCCCAGCGCCAGCGCAAGCACGGAGAGCGTAAACAGCTCGCGGGAGCCGGTCGCCGCGCTGCGGGACATGATCCACGGCACCAGACGGCGGCCCACCAGCATCATAATGGCGATAAAGGCCACCACCTTACCGATGGTGATGCTCATATCCAGCGCCAGCGAGGCGAAGCCGATGTTGTCTTTTTCCATCATTCCGGCGACGGCGGGCAGCAGCACCAGCGTCAGCACCATCACCAGATCTTCCACAATCAGCCAGCCTATTGCGATCTGCCCGCGCTGGCTGTCTATCAGCTGCCTCTCTTCAAGCGCGCGCAGTAGCACCACGGTACTGGCGGTTGAGAGGCACAGCCCAAATACGATGCCGGTCATCAGCGACCAGCCCAGCACTGCCGAAAGCGCCATCCCCAGCAGCGTCGCCACCCCTATCTGGGCGATCGCTCCCGGTATGGCGATCGACTTTACCGCCATCAGATCCTTCAGAGAAAAATGCAGACCCACGCCAAACATCAGCAGGATCACGCCCAGCTCCGCCAGCTCTGGCGCCAGTTTGGTATCCGCCACGAAGCCTGGCGTGAAAGGCCCCGCCAGTACACCCGCTAACAAATAGCCGACAAGAGGAGAAATACGCAGCTTATTGGCAATCATGCCAAGGATAAAAGCGAGCACAAGTCCACCAACAATGGTGGTAATAAGCGGTGTGGCGTGGTGCATTCCGTCTCCTTTCGCGGTGAGTGTTCCATTTTTGGCGTGAATACCAAAAAGCCAGTAATAGTTTATGACAATTTTTGCCCTTATGTTTATGAATAATTGTTGAAGTTTGAATAAAACGGCAACATGCGCCTTAAAAGGCGCATATTGATAAATTCAGAGCGGGGATGAAGAGGAATCCCTTATGGCATAAGGGGAAAGGGTAGCCAAAGCATAACTTTAGCTACCCGTAAATCACGCTTTATGACGATTATCAGGCAGGAATATGGTCAACATCCCAAGAAGCGGCAGGAAAGCGCAGATTTTGTAAACCAGGAAGATGCTGGTGTGATCCGCAACCATCCCTAATACGGCCGCGCCAAGGCCACCCATGCCGAAGGCGAAACCGAAAAAGAGCCCGGAAACCATTCCGATACGGCCCGGCAGCAGCTCCTGAGCATAGACCAGAATAGCGGAAAACGCGGAGGCGAGGATAAAACCAATTATCACGGTTAAAATCCCGGTCCATTCCAGGCTTGCGTACGGCAAAATAAGGGTAAACGGCGCCACGCCGAGGATTGAGCCCCAAATAACATATTTACGGCCAATCTTATCCCCCACCGGCCCGCCAATGACCGTTCCGGCAGCGACCGCGAACAGGAAGGCAAACAGATGGAACTGCGCGTTTTGTACCGATAATCCGAATTTTTGCATCAGATAAAAGGTGTAATAGCTGCTGATGCTCGCCATGTAGAAGTATTTCGAGAAAATCAGCACCAGCAGCACGGAGACCGCAAGAATGACCTTATTACGGGGCAGGGGATTGATAACATTTGCTTTAGGTTTTCCTTTGTTCACGCGATGCTGGGCGGCGTACCAGCGGCTGATCTGTGCCAGCACGACAATGGCGAGCAGGGCGGCCAGCACAAACCAGGCCACGTTGCCTTTGCCGTACGGAGCGATGATCACCGCCGCCAGCAGCGGGCCGAGGGAGCTACCGAAGTTGCCCCCTACCTGGAAGAGCGACTGCGCCAGCCCGTGACGGCCGCCGGAGGCCATACGCGCCACGCGTGAGGACTCCGGATGGAAGACGGACGAGCCGGTCCCTACCAGCGCGGCGGCGAGCAGAACCGCTTCAAAACTGCCTGCCATGGCCAGCAGCACCAGCCCGCTTAAGGTAAAGCACATGCCTATCGGCAGCGACCACGGCATCGGGTATTTATCCGTCCAGTAGCCCACCACCGGCTGCAGCAGCGACGAGGCCAGCTGGAAGGTCAGGGTGATCATCCCGATCTGTACGAAGGTTAAGGAAAACTCGGACTGCAGCAGCGGGTAGATTGCCAGAATCAACGACTGGATCATGTCGTTGAGCAGGTGCGAGAGGCTGATTGCGCCTAAAACTTTAAAAGAGGTGCGCGATGCCGGCGACGACGCCGGCGCGCCCGGAGCGGGCTGGGTTGATTCACTGATTGCCATAGAGAGAATTACCACGTCTTTAGTTATTAGAGATGCAGGGTGTAATTATTATCCGACTAACATACCCGCCTGCGACATTTGAAGAAAGTCGCAATTCTGAAAACTTATTTGTCTATTCTTGTTAGTCACTGTAATTTTTGCCTTTGTCTATTGGTCAGGGAGAGAGAAGATGAAGTTAATGAAGCGGGGCGTCGCGCTGGCGCTTATTGCCGCATGGGGCCTGGCAAGCCTGCCCGCGCAGGCGTATGAAAAAGATAAAACCTATAAAATCACCATCCTGCATACCAACGATCACCACGGTCATTTCTGGCGCAGCGAATACGGCGAATATGGCCTGTCGGCGCAAAAAACGCTGGTGGACGGCATTCGCAAAGAGGTGGCGGCCCAGGGCGGCAGCGTGCTGCTGCTGTCCGGCGGAGATATTAATACCGGCGTGCCGGAATCCGATCTACAGGACGCTGAACCCGATTTCCGCGGCATGAATTTAATCGGTTACGACGCGATGGCCGTTGGAAACCACGAGTTTGATAACCCGCTGAGCGTGCTGCGCCAGCAGGAGAAATGGTCCAAATTCCCGTTCCTCTCCGCCAATATTTACCAGAAAAGCACCGGCGAACGTCTGTTTAAACCGTGGGCGCTGTTTAAGCGTCAGGATCTCAAAATCGCGGTCATTGGTTTAACCACCGACGATACGGCAAAAATCGGTAACCCTGAGTTCTTCACCGATATCGAATTCCGCAAACCGGCAGACGAAGCGAAGCTGGTAATTCAGGAGCTGCAGCAGAACGAAAAGCCGGACGTGATTATCGCCACTACCCATATGGGGCACTACGACAACGGCGAGCACGGCTCCAATGCGCCCGGCGACGTGGAGATGGCGCGCAGCCTGCCGGCAGGTTCGCTGGCAATGATTGTGGGCGGTCACTCACAGGACCCGGTGTGTATGGCGTCCGAAAACAAAAAGCAGGTGGACTACGTGCCGGGCACGCCGTGCGCGCCAGACCGTCAGAACGGGATCTGGATTGTGCAGGCCCACGAGTGGGGTAAATACGTGGGCCGCGCGGATTTCGAGTTCCGTAACGGCGAGATGAAGCTGGTGCACTATCAGCTCATCCCGGTCAACCTGAAGAAGAAAGTGACCTACCCGGACGGGAAAAGCGAGCGCGTACTTTACACGCCAGAGATCGCTGAAAACCAGCAGATGCTCTCCCTGCTGACGCCGTTCCAGAATAAAGGCAAGGCGCAGCTGGACGTGAAAATCGGCACGCTGAACGGTCGTCTGGAAGGGGACCGCAGTAAAGTCCGCTTCGTGCAGACCAACATGGGACATCTGGCGCTGGCGGCGCAGATGGCGCGCACGAATGCGGACTTCGGCGTGATGAGCGGCGGCGGCATTCGTGACTCCATCGAAGGCGGAAACATCACCTACAAAGACGTGCTGAAGGTGCAGCCGTTCGGCAACGTGGTGGTGTATGCGGATATGAGCGGGAAAGAGGTCGTTGACTACCTGACCGCCGTGGCGCAGATGAAGCCGGACTCGGGTGCCTATCCGCAGTTTGCCAACGTCAGCTTTGTGGCGAAGGACGGCAAGCTGAACGATCTGAAAATCAAAGGCGAACCGGTCGATCCGGCGAAAACCTACCGTCTGGCGACGTTGAGCTTTAACGCCACCGGCGGCGACGGCTATCCGCACATCGATAATAAACCGGGCTACGTAAACACCGGCTTTATCGATGCGGAAGTGCTGAAGCAGTACATCGAGCAGAACTCGCCGATCGACGTGAATGCCTATGAGCCGAAGGGCGAGGTGAGCTGGCAGTAGTATTGTGCGGCCTGATGCCCTCACCCCAACCCTCTCCCACCGGGAGAGGGCGCGAACACAAAAAACGGTAACGCCTGTTACCGTTTTGCTTTTACCTCGCAGCCGCCACCCGGCTTTTTATTCAATCCCGGCGCGCAATATCCGCGAATTTCGCGTCAAGCATTTTCGCCAGATCGCCCGCGGCCAGTTCAATATCCAGTCCGCGTTTACCGCCCGAAATATAGATCGTCTCAAATTCCTGCGAAGGCGCATCGATCAGCGTCGGCAGGCGTTTTTTCTGTCCGAGCGGGCTGATTCCGCCCACCAGATAGCCCGTGGTTCGTTGCGCAACCATCGGGTCCGCCATATCCACCTTTTTCGCCCCCAGCGCTTTCGCGACTTTTTTGAGATCGAGCTGTCCGGCAACGGGCGTTACCGCCACGGCGAGATGCTTCATATCGCCATTCACCGCGACCAGCAGCGTTTTATAGACCTGGTCGGCATTCAGCCCCAGCTTGCGCACCACTTCATCACCAAAGTTGGTTTCGTTCGGATCGTGATCGTAGGTATGGATCCGGAAAGAAATGTTGTTTTTTTCGAGTAATTTAACGGCGGGAGTCATAGCTATCCTTCTTACGACAGACAATTCATGCAGCCAGCATACGCCTGACGTTTGTCTAAAAAATAGCACCATTTTGCGCAATAGTGTTGGCAGTGATGGTCACTTTGAGCGACAATCGGCTCAGCCGAAGGTCACTTCGGTATAATAAAAACGATGAAATTCCTCTTTGACGGGCCAATAGAGATATTGGCCATTTTTTTATTTCAACAGCGACGGCAAATTCCCTTCGCCGTACAAATGCAGCGCCCCGACCGCGACCACATACTCCCCCGCAGGTAAAGCATGCAGCGTCTCTCGCCAGGCTTTGTTGCGCGCATTCATCAGCACATCATAAAGCGATTCACTGAACGTCGACGGTAGCGCCAGCTTACCGTCCGCGGGCGGCGCATCCAGCCACCAGCCAATCATGGTTTGCAGCAGACGCGCGTTGGTGTGCCAGTGGGTCAGGGTATCATCCAGCAGCATCAGACCGTCGTCAGGAAGCTGGCGCAGGAGCGCAATCTGGCTGTCCGTCCCTTCCAGCTCGATGATGGGCATACGGCGCGCCCGCGCCACGTTCAGCAACTGGTAATCAATGCCGTAGTCACCGCGCAAACCCAGACGCTGCGCCTGCGTGGCCTGCAGCACCATCGCAATTTGCCACAGCGGCAGGGTGTCAATCATGGAGAGCGACACGCCGGTTTCTGCCGCCACGCGCGTCAGTTCCTCGAGCTGGTCGTCGTTCAGGCGCTCCGCCAGAGGGAGAGCGCTTTCAAGCCCGGCAAACGGCGACTCGTGGCCGGAAATGTCCGCCTCGACGACCAGCGCGTCGGCGCGCTTCAGGCGTTTTATCAGGCCGGGTGGCAGGGGAGACATTCCCTGTGTGCCCATATGGATGCTGCCGACCAGATGAAGATGTTGCCCGCCGGGAAGGGAGATATCCAGGCCGGGCCAGTCATAGCGGCGGGGGAAGAGGGCGCGAAACGATGCTTTTATACGATTAAACAGACTCATACGCGCTCCATGACCGGAAAGGGTCATGCTAGCGCGTACGAGAACAAGGTTCAATCCTTCGGTTTAAACCGCAGCAGACGGTTGGCGTTGCTCACCACGGTAATGGAGGAGAGCGCCATCGCCGCACCCGCAACCACCGGGTTCAGCAGGGTGCCGGTCAGCGGCCACAAAATGCCGGCAGCAACCGGAATACCGAGCGAGTTATAGACGAACGCCCCCAGCAGGTTCTGCTTCATGTTGCGCAACGTGGCTTTAGAAATGGCCAGCGCGTCGGCAACGCCCATCAGGCTGTGGCGCATCAGCGTAATGGCGGCGGTTTCAATGGCGACATCGCTCCCGCCGCCCATGGCGATCCCCACGTCCGCCTGGGCCAGCGCCGGGGCGTCGTTGATGCCGTCGCCTACCATCGCCACCTGGCGACCTTCATTTTGCAGGTTCCTGATGGCGTCCGCTTTGCCGTCCGGCAGCACGCCCGCAATCACCTCATCAATACCGGCCTCTTTCGCGATGGCGTTGGCGGTGGTCGGGTTATCCCCGGTCAGCATCACCAGGCGATAGCCCGCGCGGTGCAGGCGCTGTAAGGCATCCACGCTGTCCTGGCGAAGCGGATCGCGCACGGCCAGCAGCGCGGCGGCTTTGCCATCCACCGCCAGCAGAACCGGGGTGGCGCCCTGAGACGCCTGTGCTTTCAGCTCATCTTCCAGCGCGGACGTATCAACACCGTTTTCATTCAGCAGCGCCTGGTTACCCAGCAGCAGCGCGTGGCCGTCGGCTTCACCGCTGACGCCGAGCCCGCGCAGGGTGCGGAAATTGCTGACCTGCGGCAGGACTGCATCGCCCGCTTTATCGAGAATGGCCCGGGCCAGCGGGTGGCTGGAACCCTGCTCCAGCGCGGCGGCAAGGCGCAGCGCGTCCTCTTCCGCAATGCCAGCGGTGCTCACGGCCACAACCTGCGGTTTGCCCTCGGTCAGCGTACCGGTTTTATCAAAGACAATCGTATCCAGCGTGCTCGCTCGCTGCAGGGCATCCGCATCACGGACCAGCACGCCAAACTCGGCGGCGCGGCCCACGCCGGAGATAATCGACATCGGCGTTGCCAGGCCAAGCGCGCACGGACAGGCGATGATCAGCACCGTGGTGGCGATCACCAGTGTGTAGACAATCTGCGGTGCCGGGCCGAAGAAATACCAGATCGCCGCGCTCAGCAGGGCAATGCCGACCACCACCGGCACAAAAATGGCCGAGATTTTGTCAGCAAGCTGGCCAATCTCCGGCTTGCTGCTTTGGGCCTGGCGCACCATGCGGATAATGCGCGACAGCGTGGTATGGCTGCCGACGGCGCTGGCAGTAAACAGCACGCTGCCGTCCTGCACTACCGTACCGGCATGCACCGCGTCGCCCTGGGATTTCTGCTGGGGGATCGGCTCCCCGGTCAGCATCGCTTCATCCAGCCAGGCGTCGCCCTGGGTGATTTCACCGTCGACGGGCACCCGGTCGCCGGTGGTCAGGCGCAGCGTCATGCCCGGCTGCACCTCCGCCAGCGGGACGCTTTTCTCCCCGTCGTCCGTGACCACGCGGGCCGTCGGCGGGGTTAAATCGAGCAAGCGTTCCAGCGCTTTCGAGGAGCGCTGACGGGCGCGCGCTTCCAGCATGTGGCCCAGGTTAATCAGGCCGATAATCATCGCGCTGGCTTCATAATAGAGATGGCGGGCTTCCATCGGGAACCACTGGGGCCAGACGTTCACGCTCATGGAGTACAGCCACGCCGCGCCGGTACCGAGCGCAACCAGCGTATCCATCGTCGCCGTGCGGTTTTTCAGGCTCTTCCAGGCGCTGGTATAAAAATGCCCGCCTGCAAAGACCATGACCGCAAGGGTAATCAGACCAATCACCAGCCACAGCGTGCGGTTGTCTGCGGTGACCATCATGTTGTCACCCATCATGCCCCACACCATCACCGGAATACCGACCAGCAGGGCGACAATCGCCTGCCAGCGGAAGCGCTTCATTGTGGCAATAGCCGTTTCCTGCTGGCGCTCGCGGCGTTCGGCGTCATCTTCGATGGCCTCCGCCCCGTAGCCCGCTTTTTCCACGGCCTGCACTAAATCTGCGGCGGAGGCACTGCCCATCACCAGCGCAGTACGCTCCGCAAGGTTGACCCGTGCCTGTGCGACGCCCGGTACCGCCTGCAGGGCGTTCTGCACGCGGGAGACGCAGCTGGCGCAGCTCATGCCGTTGATCAGCAGCTGTTGGCTGTCATCAATATCATCCGCTGCCGGAAGCTCAGGGGTGGCCGCTGTCAGCGCTTCCGACGGGGATGATGACTCTGCCAGCGGGTTAGCCTTTGGGTGGCTTAACTCCGCCCCATAACCGGCCTGTTTAATGGTATCAATCAGCGCGTCCGCGCTGGCGCTGCCGGTCACGGCGGCATGGTCGATAGTCACTTCAGCGCTTTCAACATCAGGACGCTGTTCCAGGCTTTCTTTAACGCGTTTGACGCAGTGGCCGCAGGAGAGGCCGTCCAGCGTCAGGTCGATAGTGTGAGACATAACAAAACTCCCGTATAATATATTGGTCAGTTGTTGACCGGAGTAACGCTTTTCGCTAACTGTTATGAAGGTTAAACCTTCCATCAAGGGGAAGGTCAAGGGGGTAATGTGAATATCAGTGACGTGGCCAAAAAAACCGGCTTAACCAGCAAGGCAATCCGCTTTTATGAAGAGAAGGGGCTGGTGACGCCGCCGCTGCGCAGTGAAAACGGCTACCGCAGCTACACGCAGCTGCATCTCGACGAGCTGACGCTGCTGCGCCAGGCAAGACAGGTGGGGTTTAACCTGGAAGAGTGCGGCGAGCTGGTTAACCTGTTTAACGATCCGAAGCGCCACAGCGCCGACGTGAAAAAACGCACGCTGGAAAAAGTGGCGGAGATCGAGCGCCACATCATTGAGCTACAGGCGATGCGCGAACAGCTGCTGCAGCTGGCAGAATCCTGCCCGGGTGATGACAGCGCCGACTGCCCGATTATTGATAATCTTGCCGGCTGCTGCCATCGTAAAACCCACGTCTAGCAGGCTTTTACCCGCAGCGTAATCCCTTCCACCGCAATGACCTCAACCTGCGTGCCGGCATTGAGGTCTTCGTCGGCCACCACCGGCCACGAGCTGTCGCCCACGCGCATGTGCCCGCGCCCGTTCACCAGCGCGGCGTCGAGCGTAAAGCGCTTGCCGACAATCTGCTGTCCGCGCTGGTTGAGATGCGCGTCCAGCGGTTTCTGCTCTTTGACCTGGCGGTTAAGCCAGCGCCACCACAGCCAGGCGGCAACCAGCGTCAGCACGGCAAACAGCGCGCCCTGCCACGCCCAGTCCAGAGGAAGGATCCAGACCAGCAGGCCCGTAATGACAGCGGCAACACCGCTCCAGAGCAGGTAGCCGTTGCCGCCAAGCATCTCCGCCGCCAGCAACAAGCCACCGAGGCTTAGCCAGAAGGCATGAGGATGTGCAACGATCAGCTCAATCATTTTTTACGCTCGTTTCCGCTGTCTTTGATCAGTTCGGCGATCCCTGCGATAGAGCCCATCAGGCTGCTGGCGTCCAGCGGCATCATCACCACTTTGCTGTTGTTCGCGGAGCCGATCTCTTTCAGCGCATCGGTATATTTTTGCGCCACGAAGTAGTTCACGGCCTGGATATCACCGGCGGCAATCGCCTCGGAGACCATCTGCGTCGCGCGGGCTTCCGCTTCTGCAGAGCGTTCACGCGCTTCCGCCTGTAAGAACGCGGACTGACGGTCGCCTTCGGCTTTCAGGATCTGCGACTGTTTTTCCCCTTCCGCTTTGAGGATCTCCGCCTGGCGGACCCCTTCGGCTTCCAGAATATAGGCACGCTTGGTACGCTCGGCCTTCATCTGCGCGTTCATGGAGGCGATCAGCTCTGCCGGCGGGCGCACGTCGCGGATCTCGATACGGGTGACTTTGATCCCCCACGGGTTCGTTGCCTCGTCAACAATGTGCAGCAGGCGGGTATTGATGCTGTCGCGCTGGGAGAGCATCTCGTCCAGCTCCATCGAGCCGAGTACGGTACGGATGTTGGTCATCGTCAGGTTGACGATCGCCAGCTCCAGGTTGCTCACCTCATAGGCCGCTTTCGGCGCATCAATCACCTGAATAAAGCAGACGGCATCAATGGTAACGTTGGCGTTATCTTTGGAGATCACCTCCTGAGAGGGGATATCCAGCACTTGTTCCATCATGTTGATCTTGCGACCAATTCTGTCCATGAACGGGATAATCAGGCTTAAGCCGGGCTGCAGCGTGTTGGTATAGCGGCCGAAGCGCTCTACGGTCCACTGATAGCCCTGCGGGACAATTTTGACGCCTGCGCCCACGATAACCAGCGCGACGAATATAAGGACGGGAACAACGATGAGCATAAAAACCTCCTGTTTTGCATGCTTTGATGAGAAAAAGCGCGTGTTTGCTAGTCGTAAGTATATCGGCTAATGGGCTAAAATTCGCCCCGTCCGACGGGCGGGGCAGAGCGTTAGTGGTAGCTGTAGGTAAAGTCAGCGATCAGCGCATCGTCACCCGCATCGGCGATGGCTTTCGACAGGCCGTGATAGAAGGTCTCCAGCCCAATCTCTTCGACCTGGTGCAGCTGCTCGCGGATCGGCGCGCAGAACAGTTCCGCATTGCCCGCGCCCACGCGCTTGTTGTTCGGCGGAAGCTGACCGGTGATCCCTTTGAACCAGGTGCGTACCGCGCCCTTCAGAGAGGTAGGCGCGTCGTTGACGGCGTCGTGTCCCGTCAGAATTTGCAGCGTCGGGAACTGGTCCGCACAGACTGCCGTTTTCATGCGCGCATAAAACTGGCTGAAGAGTTCGAAAGACTGCAGATCGGTGACTTTGGGTTTGGTGGTTTTGCCCTGAACGTTGCCTGTCTTTTTAGCCGCGGGCTGCGCGGGCGCCAGCTTATTGAGCTGCAGATCGAACAGCAGGTTCGCGTGTTCGCGTCGTTTGCCTACGTCCGGGAAGCGTTCGATAAACGCGCGGATAAATTCCGGCGTCATCAGGTCAGCAAAATCATGGTTGACCAGCCACTGGCCGCGGGCAAACTCACCGGGAGACTGGAACCAGGCCGGAACCTTGCCCGGCTCGAACTCTTTGACATTCCCTCTGCCGTCGATTTCAACGAAGCGAGTGCCGTTGTCAAACGCAAAGCGGCAATTCTTCAGCTGAATGACCGGCTTCATCTTCAGCAGGCCCTTAACGAAGCGGACAAGTTCTCCCCCGAACACATAAGCCGTAACGGATTCTGAAGCGATGGCGGCAAGAAGCTGATCGATGGTTTTCACGCCGGGTTCAAGTTCAGAAAACTCATAAAAAGTGTGAATATTAGACATTCTTGTACTTCCTTATTGTGTTGCGGGCAGAGCTTAACACCACTTTAACGAATGTTCTAAACCAGGGATGCGGAAGTGTCGCTAAGGTCACGGCGTAAACTGTAAAGCGAAAGTGTAAAGCATGTCTAATGAATGCACGGTAAACACAATCGGAAGTCTTTATGGCGAAGGGGGGCGCTAAAACGCGTTGTGACGAACGTGCGGCACGGATTATGCTAATAGCGCTCAGGGGTTACTGGAAAAAATATGAACAACGAAAATGCAGTTTTGCAGATAAAGGACGTTGGCTTTCGTGTTGCGAATAACACCATCCTTCAGCACGTCGGGTTTAACCTTTCTCCCGGTGAGTTCAAGCTGATAACGGGGCCGTCAGGCTGCGGTAAAAGCACCTTACTGAAGATTGTGGCCTCACTGCTGAGCCCAACGGAAGGTACCATTCTGTTTGAAGGGCAGGATATTGCGGCCCTTTCCCCGGAAAGCTATCGCCAGCAGGTCTCTTATTGCGTACAAACGCCAGTACTTTTTGGCGACACGGTTTTTGATAACCTGATTTTTCCGTGGCAAATCCGCAATAAAACGCCGGAGCCGGAAAAATTCATCGACGATCTGCTCCGTTTTGGCCTGGCGAAGGAGACGCTGACCAAATCCATCCATGAGCTCTCGGGCGGAGAAAAGCAGCGCGTCTCGCTGATCCGTAATCTGCAGTTCTTACCGAAGGTATTGCTGCTGGATGAGATTACCAGCGCGCTCGATGAGGCCAACAAACGCAACGTCAACGAGATTATTCATCGTTACGCCCGCGAGCAGAACATTGCCGTGCTGTGGGTGACGCACGACTCAAACGAAATTACCCATGCGGATGACGTGATTACGCTCCAGCCGCACGGCGGGAAAATGCAGGAGGCCAACCGTGGGTGAGCATAATATTACCAATGAATCTCTGGCGTTTTCGATGGTGCTGGTGCTGATTGCTATCGTCGTCAGCTACCGGGAAAAGCTGGGGCTGGAAAAAGATATTGTCTGGAGCATCTGCCGCGCGGTGGTTCAGCTCATCATCGTCGGCTATGTGCTGAAGTATATTTTCAACGTCAACCACGCGGTGCTGACGCTGCTGATGGTGCTCTTTATCTGCTTTAACGCGGCGTGGAACGCGCAGAAGCGCAGTAAATATATTGATAAGGCGTTTATCTCGTCGTTTATCGCGATTACCACCGGGACGGCGCTCACCCTGGCGGTGCTGGTGCTCTCCGGCTCGATTGAGTTTACGCCGATGCAGGTGATCCCTATCTCCGGGATGATTGCGGGGAACGCCATGGTGGCCGTTGGCCTGTGCTACAACAACCTCGGCCAGCGTTTCAGCAGCGAACAGCAGCAGCTGCAGGAGAAGTTAAGCCTGGGGGCGACGCCAAAAGTGGCTTCAGCGCGGCTGATTCGTGAGAGCATTCGTTCATCGCTGATCCCGACCGTGGATTCTGCCAAAACGGTGGGGCTGGTGAGCCTGCCTGGCATGATGTCGGGGCTGATTTTTGCCGGTATCGATCCGGTAAAAGCGATTAAGTATCAGATCATGGTGACGTTTATGCTGCTTTCCACGGCGAGCCTGTCAACCATCATTGCCTGCTACCTGACCTATCGGAAGTTCTACAACGCGCGCCACCAGCTGGTGGTGACACAGCTAAAAAAAGCGGATTAAGCCTGTTTGTGTAGGCCCGGTAGGCGTTAGCGCCACCGGGCATTTTTTTGTTAGTAGAGCAGCGCGTACAGCTGACGACGATACTTCGACGCCAGCGCGTCTCCGGTGCCCAGCGCGGCCAGGATCTCCTGGAACATCTTGCGCGCCTGGCCGTCTGCGGCAGCCAGATCTTTCTGCAGGTGGCTGAACAGCAGCTCCAGCGCCTCTTCGTTACGCCCCACCTGATGCAGCTGCAGCGCCAGCTGGCTTGCCAGCGCGGCATCCGCCGGGTTGTCGGCCACCTGCTGCTGCAGCTGCTGAATTTCCGGGGTGTCCGCCGCCTGCTTCAGCAGCTCAATCTGCGCCACCAGCCCCTGATAGCGGGTGTCCTGATCCTGCATTGGAACCGTCTTGAGCACGGCTTCCGCGTCTTCTGAGCGGTGCAGGGCGATCTGCGTTTCCGCCAGCAGCAGGCCGATCTGGCTGTTCTGGTTCGACAGCTGCCACGCCTCTTTAAGCAGCGGCAGCGCCTCGTCGTATTTGCCTTCCTGCATCAGCGCCATGCCTTCCTGCGCCTTCAGCTCTTCTTCGCGCGGCAGCACTTTATCCAGCAGGGCGCGAATCGCCTCTTCCGGCTGGGGCCCCTGGAAGCCATCAACAGGCTGGCCGTTCTGGAACAGATAGACGGTTGGAATGGCGCGCAGACCAAACTGCGACGCGACCATCGGCTCGGCGTCACAGTCCAGCTTAGCGAGAATGAACTGACCGTTGTACTGCGCGGCAAGGCTTTCCAGCACCGGCGTCAGCTGCAGACAGTGCTGGCTGCGCTCAGACCAGAAGTAGAACAGCACCGGTTTAGCCATCGACTGTTCGAGGACCTGCTGCAGGTTTGCTTCTGTAATATTGACGATATTCTGTACGGACATGCGGCTTTCTCTTTTGTCGGTTTACTCTTTACATGGGGATGAGCGTCGTCGCTTCAACTCAGCCGTGCAAAATTTTGTCCATTATCCTGCCCGGCAGCAGGCGCTTTAGCCAGCCGACGGCATGGGTGACCAGCGTCACCGGATAGCGCATTTTGGGATGCTCGCTCTCAAAAGCATGGCGCACTTTGGCAACCACCGCCTCTGGCCCGAGGGTAAAGCGTGCGGCAATGCCGGGGTTTTCGACCGGCTTGTCCGCCTGGGTCTGGTTAACGTTTTCGGTAAAGCGGGTGCGGATCGGGCCGGGCTCAATCAGGCTCACCTTAATGCCGCTGTGGCGCAACTCCATGCGCAGGGCGTCGGACCAGGCTTCCAGCGCATATTTACTGGCCGCGTAGGCGCCGCGCCCCGGGGTGGAAATCAGCCCCATCACTGACGATGTCATCACGATGCGCCCTTCGCCGTGCGGCAGCATGGCCGGAAGGAGCCGCATGGTGAGCTGATGGACGCCGAAGAAATTGGTCGAAAACTGCTTCTCTAGCGTTTCGCGCGAGAGCGTATCCAGCGGGCCATACACGCCGTAACCGGCATTATTAAAGAGCCCGTACAGACGATTGTCGGTCAGGGCTATCACCTCGTCGGCGGCGCGTTCAACGCTTTCCGGCGAGTCCATATCCAACTGAACGCCGGTGAAGCCCAGCCCGTTCATGCGCTCGACATCGTCAGGCTTGCGGCAGGCTGCCAGCACCCGAAATCCCTGGCGCTTGAGTTCGAGCGCGCTTTCAAGGCCGATTCCGCTGGAACACCCTGTAATTAAGACCGATTTTTGCATAACTTTACCTGTCAGGAACTCCGCTGAATTACGAGTCATGTTTAACTAAAGGAGCCAGCCGCGTTGCCATCCAGTCGGCAATAAACGGCTGCGCATCGCGATTGGGGTGGATACCGTCGTCCTGCATCCACTGGGGTTTGAGATAGACCTCTTCCATGAAAAATGGCAGGAGCGGAATATCAAACTCTTTGGCAAGCTTAGGGTAGATCGCGCTAAAGGCCTCATTATACCGACGACCGTAGTTGGCGGGCAGGCGAATTTGCATCAGCAGCGGCTGGGCGTTTGCCGCCTTGATGTCCTGCAAAATGGTGCGCAGCGTTTGCTCGGTTTGCTGAGGCTGGAAGCCGCGCAGGCCGTCATTACCGCCAAGCTCAACCAGCACCCAGCGCGGCTGATGCTGCTTGAGAAGCGCAGGCAGGCGCGACAGCCCCTGCTGCGAGGTATCGCCGCTGATGCTGCCGTTGACAACGGTCGTCTTGCTTTGCCATTTGTCGTTGAGCAGAGCCGGCCAGGCCGCGCTGGCCGCCATGCGGTAGCCCGCGCTCAGGCTGTCGCCAAGAATCAGTAACGTGTCCGCTGCCGCCGCGCGGAAGGTCATCAGCATCAAAAACAGGAAGGGCAAATGCCAGCGGAAAACAGTGTTGAAGTTCATCGTCTTAAGAAGTCCGTCGGTCAGGGGGAGCAGGAGCTTTCAATCCTTACCGGAGTTGAACTCGTTGTCAAACGCGCCGAAACCATCGCGCTGATTGGCGAATCCGGTTCCGGCAAGTCTACGCTGCTGGCGATTCTGGCCGGTCTGGACGACGGCAGCAGTGGGGAAGTCCACCTTGTCGGGCAGCCGCTGCACCAGCTTGATGAAGAGGCGCGGGCCGCGCTGCGCGCGCGCCACATCGGTTTTGTCTTTCAGTCCTTTATGCTGATCCCGACGCTGAACGCGCTGGAAAACGTTGAGCTCCCGGCGCTGCTGCGCGGCGAAAAGAGCCGCGAAAGCCGCGAGCATGCGAAGGCGCTGCTGGAACAGCTCGGCCTGGGCAAGCGCCTCGACCATCTTCCCGCACAGCTTTCCGGCGGCGAGCAGCAGCGCGTGGCGCTGGCGCGCGCCTTTAACGGCCGCCCGGAAGTGCTGTTTGCCGATGAGCCCACCGGCAACCTTGACCGTAAAACCGGCGACAAAATTGCTGACCTGCTGTTTTCGCTGAACCGCGAACATGGCACCACGCTGATCCTCGTTACCCACGATCCGCAGCTCGCCGCCCGCTGCGACCGCCGCCTGCGGCTGGTGAACGGTATCCTTCAGGAGGAAGCATGATCGCCCGCTGGTTCTGGCGCGAGTGGCGCTCGCCCTCGCTGCTGATTGTCTGGCTGGCGTTAAGCCTGGCGGTGGCCTGCGTGCTGGCACTCGGCAGCGTCAGCGACCGCATGGAAAAAGGGCTTAGCCAGCAGAGCCGCGAATTTATGGCCGGGGACCGGGCGCTGCAAAGCTCGCGTCCTGTTCCGCCTGGCTGGATTGAGGAAGCGCGCAAAGAGGGGCTGAAGGTGGGGGAGCAAATCACCTTCCAGACCATGACCTTCGCGGGGGACACCCCGCAGCTCGCCAGCGTCAAGGCCGTGGACGACATCTACCCGATGTACGGTGAATTACAAACCAGCCCGCCGGGGCTAAAGCCGACGCCCGGTACGGTGCTGCTGGCATCGCGCCTGATGGCGCTTCTCAACCTGAAGCCCGGCGACAGTATCGACGTGGGCGACGCGACGCTGAAAATCGCCGGGGAAGTGGTGCAGGAGCCCGACTCCGGCTTTAACCCGTTCCAGCTTGCGCCGCGCCTGCTGATGAACACCGCCGATGTTCCGGCAACCCATGCCGTCCAGCCGGGAAGCCGCGTGACCTGGCGCTACAAGTTTGGCGGCACGCCTGCCCAGCTGGAGGCGTATGAAAAATGGCTTCTGCCGCAGCTCAAGCCGGAGCACCGCTGGTACGGACTGGAGCAGGACGAAGGGGCGCTCGGTAAATCCCTGGAGCGTTCTCAACAGTTCCTGCTGCTGTCGGCATTGTTGACCCTGCTGCTGGCGGTGGCGGCGGTTGCCGTGGCGATGGGACACTACTGCCGCAGCCGCTACGACCTGGTAGCGATCCTTAAAACCCTCGGCGCGGGGCGGGCGCAGCTGCGCAGGCTGATTGTCGGCCAGTGGCTGATGCTGCTGGTCCTCTCTGCGCTGACTGGCGGAATAATAGGGCTGCTGTTTGAAAAGCTGCTGATGGTGATGCTGAAACCTGTGCTGCCAGCCGCCTTGCCCCCGGCAAGCCTCTGGCCGTGGCTGTGGGCGATAGGTGCGATGACGGTGATCTCGGTGCTGGTGGGGCTGCGTCCGTACCGGCTGCTGCTCGCGACGCAGCCGCTGCGCGTGCTGCGCAACGATGTAGTGGCGAACGTCTGGCCGCTGAAGTTCTATCTTCCGGTAATTATTGCTGTTGCGGTCGGGCTGCTGGCCTGGCTGATGGGGGGCAGCACGCTGCTGTGGGCCGTGCTGGCCGGGGCGGTGGTGCTGGCGCTGCTGTGCGGCGTGCTGGGCTGGATACTGCTCAACGTCCTGAAAAGGCTGACGGTAAAATCCCTGCCCGTGCGGCTGGCGGTCAACCGCCTGCTGCATCAGCCCTGGTCAACGCTCAGCCAGCTGTCGGCCTTTTCGCTGTCGTTTATGCTGCTGGCGCTGCTTCTCGTGTTGCGCGGGGATCTGCTGGATCGCTGGCAGCAGCAGCTTCCTCCGGAAAGCCCGAACTATTTCCTGATCAACATCGCGCCGGAACAGGTCGCGCCCCTGAAGGGCTTCCTGTCGGAGCATCATATTATCCCCGAGTCGTTCTACCCCATCGTCCGCGCGCGTCTGACGCAGATCAACGGCCAGTCAACCGAGGGGAGCAAGGACGAGTCGCTTAACCGCGAGCTCAACCTGACCTGGCAGGAGAAGCGCCCGGATCACAACCCGATTACCGCCGGGACCTGGCCGCCGAAAGCGGGGGAGGTGTCGATGGAGGAGGGGCTGGCGACGCGCCTGAACGTGAAGCTCGGGGACAGCGTGACCTTCACCGGCGATACTCAGGATTTTACCGCCAAAGTCACCAGCCTGCGTAAAGTGGACTGGGAAAGCCTGCGGCCGAATTTCTTCTTTATTTTCCCGCCGGGCGCGCTGGACGGACAGCCGCAGAGCTGGCTGACCAGCTTCCGCTGGGAAAACGGCAACGGCATGCTGACCCAGCTTAACCGGGAATTCCCGACGGTCAGCCTGCTGGATATTGGCGCGATCCTGAAACAGGTGGGGCAGGTGCTGGAGCAGGTGAGCCGCGCGCTGGAGGTGATGGTAGTGCTGGTGACAATCTGCGGCGTGCTGTTGCTGCTGGCTCAGGTGCAGGTGGGCATGCGCCAGCGTCATCAGGAGCTGATAGTCTACCGCACGCTCGGGGCGGGCAAGCGCCTGCTGCGCATGACGCTCTGGAGCGAGTTTGCGCTGCTAGGGCTGGTGGCGGGTCTGGTCGCGGCGATTGGCGCTGAGACGGCGCTGGCGGTGCTGCAGACGAAGGTCTTCGACTTCCCGTGGGAGCCTGACTGGCGTCTCTGGCTGATACTTCCTCTCTGCGGCGCGGTACTGCTCTCCCTCTGCGGGGGCTGGCTCGGTGCGCGGTTGTTAAAGGGCAAGGCCCTGTTCCGGCAGTTTGTGAATTGATTTAGTATGGTAATAATTACGCACCGGTTTTTATGCCGGTGCGTAATGCTTAAATAGCACAAAGTGATAACGCCAACGCATTTAGCAGCACAAAACATTAAAAACCCGTCCACACAGCCCGAATATTTCCGGTTAATATTCACCAGCTAAATATTTAGCAGCGTGTCTATTAAGGAAAAATAATGACTATAAAAAAATCAGCGCTGGCGGCAACGATCGGCGCGGCAGTGGCATTGACTACTTTTGCATCTCAGGCAGAAATCACCGTACTTAAGCAGGATCCTCAGGCGGGTAACCCGCTGAGCCGCCTGAACTTCACCGTTGGCGGCAGCATTCGTCCGCAGTTCCAGAACATGACCGGCGACGACGGTAAAAACGGCTACAAGCGTAACGGCTTTGACGGCGGCACCCGTTTCCGTTTCGCGGCTGATTACTACCTGTTTGATGACATCAGCTGGATCAGCTACTACGAGCTGGGGGTGAACATCCCTGCCCAGTTTAACTGGGATAATCACTATGCAGACGGCGCACACGACACCACTCGCCGCATGCTCTACACCGGCCTGAAGAGCGATACCTGGGGTACGCTGACCTTCGGCCAACAGAACAGCGTTTACTATGATGTGGTGGGCGCGAAAACCGATATCTGGGACTACGACATGATCGCCCAGGCGCCGGGTAACGGGATCAACGGCGACTACGACGGCTCTTACCGTTCACGCCAGATGCTGAAATACAAGAAAACCGTGGGCGATGCGGACATTTACGCATCCTACCTGTTTGAAGACAGCGAATACCTGCCGGGCAACGGCCTGCGCTACAAGCGTAAAGGCGGCGGCTCGCTGGGTATCGATTACCACCTGACCACCGATCTGACCTGGGGCGCTGCGTGGAACTACACCCGTGCCGACATGCGTAACCCGGACAACGGCGACAGCAAAACCTACGATCAGAATATTGTCGGTACCGCGCTGAGCTGGACGCCGGACAACTGGACCTTCTCCGCGGGCGGCGGCTGGTACCAGAACTTCCTGACCACCAAAAAAGTGTCTGTTAACGACTACTTTGCGGGCGACGCGTGGGGTATTGAATACTTCGCAGGGTACAAATTCCCAATCGGTCAGTACGCGGTGAAATCCATCCAGCCTTACTTCATGGGTGACCGCATCGAGTACGTGAACGGCCGCAACTACCAGCGCATCGACAACGGCGTGGGTATCAGCTTCCAGCTGGACTACGGTTTCCGCGTGGATTACGAACACGTGTTCACCTCCAGCACCGACAACCTGGGCGACATGAACCTGGTGCGTCTGCGTTACGATTTCTAAGTCGTCTTGTAGGGTGCGGCCTGATGCCCTCACCCTGACCCTCTCCCACGGGGAGAGGGAACAAACATTAAAAACGGCAATCCTGGTTGCCGTTTTGCTTTTACCTCGCCACCCGGCTTTTTTTAGCGATTAAGCCAGTCGGCGACCTCGGCATACGTCCCGCGAAACACAATTTTCTCCGCCTTTTTCTCCAGCTGATAGCCGTACATCGGGTCGTAATAGTCCTTCAGCAGCGGTGCAAGCCAGCTGAAGTGCGCCCCGGTGCTGCCAGAACGTTGCTGTTCCAGCAGGGCGGAATCTAACAGCGCGGTGAATTCTGCATACCGCTGCAGCCCCAGACGGCGGCGAATGGCGAAGAGGCCGTGGTGCAGGTACTCGCTGTACTCTTTCCAGCCCGCCTCCTCACCGTACGCGGCAGAAAAATCCGCCCACATGTGGTCAAAATACTCTTCGCGCAGACGCTCAAGACGGACGTCAAACGGGTCTTCGACGACAACGATGGGGGCTTCAATCATGCGGTCGCGCAGGCACTCCGGCAGGTGGTTGGAGCCAATCATCCGGCCTTCATCTTCCAGCACCCAGCGCGCGGCGTCTTTTTTCAATAGCTCAACCGCAAGGTGATTTTCAAAGCTGGCCTGGGAAAGCTGCGGCGTCAGCGTGCGGCCAAACGACGAACCGCGGTGGTGCGCAAGCCCTTCCAGATCGATACCCTGCGCGTGCTGCTTCACCAGCAGCGTTTTACCGTTTCCGGTACAGCCGCCAATAAGCACCATCGGCTTTTGCGACTGCTCAATCGTCACCTGAATCGCCGTCTGGCGCAGGGCCTTATAGCCGCCGCGGATCAGCGGATAGTCGATGCCCGCCTTTTTCAGCCAGGCCTGAGAGATATGTGAACGCTGGCCGCCGCGCGCGCAGCAGAGATAGCCCTCGGGATGGGCAAGGCAGGCTTCGCGCCAGGCGCTGACGCGCGCGTCGCGCGTCTCGCCTTTCACCAGACTATGGCCGAGCGCCAGCGCGGCCTCGGGGCCCTGACGTTTGTAGCAGGTGCCGACGGCGGCGCGCTCGTCGTCGTTCATTAAGGGCAGGTTGACTGCCGCAGGCATCGCGCCCTGGGCAAATTCGATCGGCGCGCGAACGTCGATTAAAGGGGTATCAGACGCGAGGATCGCGCGATAGTCCGTTCCATCGTTCATGGTTATTCCAGAAGAAAACTCAGCAGCAATGGGCGGGGATTGTACGCCGGGGAAGGGGAAGGTCAACTCCCCGGCGCAGATGTCTTACTTGAGCTTTGATTGTGCCCAGACAATTCCGCTCGCGTATTCCGGCGGCAGGAGAGGAACGATCGCCTCCAGGGTGGCGCTCAGGCGGTCCGTATCGGTATCGTTCAGGTTGAGGTGACCAACCTTACGACCCTCGCGAACCTCTTTGTCATACCAGTGCAGATGCACCAGCGGCAGCTTCAGCCAGTCGTAGTTCAGATCGGTACCGATCAGGTTGATCATCACCGACGGGCTATTAACGACGGGCTGCGGAAGCGGCAGGTCGGTGATGGCGCGCAGGTGCAGCTCGAACTGGCTGATAGACGCGCCGTTTTGCGTCCAGTGGCCGCTGTTGTGCACGCGCGGGGCCAGCTCGTTAATCAGCAGACCCGACGGCGTGACGAAACACTCCATCGCCATCACGCCCACGTAGCCCAGCTCGTGCATGATGGCAGAGAGCATCTCTTCCGCCTGCGCCTGCTGGTCGGGACTGGCGTGCGGGAAGGCGACGCTGGTGCGCAGAATGCCGTCCTGATGCAGGTTATGCGTCAGCGGGTAAAACACCGTGCGGCCATCGTGCCCGCGGGCGCCTACCAGCGACACTTCGCCGCTAAAGTTGATGCCCTGCTCAACGATGCACTCGCCGTAGCAGTCGTCCGGCAGCTCGGCGGTTTCATGCGCGCGCAGGCGCCACTGGCCGCGGCCGTCGTATCCGCCGACGCGGCGCTTCACGATCGCCAGCTCGCCCAGCATGGCGAAGACATCATTCCACTCGCTTTTTTCAGATAACAGCTGCCACGGCGCGGTCGCAAGGCCGAGCTTGTCGAACAGCTGCTTTTGCGTCAGACGGTCGGCGATGATCGGGAACACGTCGCGGTTCACGAAGGCGTTATGGCGCGCCAGCTCGCGGGTCAGCGCGGTTTCCGGCCAGCGTTCGATTTCGGCGGTGATCACGCTCTGGTGAAACGGTACCGCCTCCGGCTCGGCGTCCAGCCCGACGGGCCAGACGGCAATACCCAGCGGTTCGCCGGCCTGACGCAGCATGCGGCCCAGCTGGCCGTTACCGAGGACGCAAACCTGCTTCATGCCGCACCCCGCGGGTCCGGGTTATCCAGCACCTCGTCGGTCTGGGCTTGACGCCACTCCGCCAGGCGCTGGCGTAAATCTTTGTCGTGCGTCGCAAGAATTTGCGCGGCCAGCAGGGCGGCGTTCGCCGCGCCCGCTTTGCCAATCGCCAGCGTGCCGACAGGAATACCGCGCGGCATCTGGACGATGGAGTAGAGACTATCGACACCGCTTAACGCGGCGCTTTGGACCGGAACGCCCAGAACCGGCACCAGCGTTTTGGCGGCAATCATGCCCGGCAGATGTGCTGCGCCGCCCGCACCGGCAACGATCACCTCGTAACCGTTCTCTTCGGCGCTCTCGGCGAAGCTGAACAGTTTGTCCGGCGTACGGTGTGCGGAAACCACTTCAACGTCGTGCGGAACATTCAGGATTTCAAAGATTTCGGCGGCGAACTGCATGGTAGCCCAGTCGCTTTTGGACCCCATCACGATGGCGACACGCGCCGGATTATTGCGGGAAGACATGCGTCTTAAAACTCCTGTGGTGCGAAACACACTGCTTTCGAGGGCACAGAGAATAGCATGTTATACGGGCAAGGAAAACGGTTGCGCGGTTAAATCTTGAGCCGTTGTTGTCATCAATTCATAACAAAACAGACCGCGTTCTGGCGGTCTGTTTTCGTCGAGCGGCAATCATTATTTCGTCAGTTCTGCGGTCATGTACACGCGGTTGTTGAACTGTGCGCTGGTGATTTTATAGGACGCACCTTGTTCAGCAGCCTGGGCAGCTATTTTCGCTTCCGCACGGTCAAGGGTTGAACCGGTTGCGCTTACGGTCTGAGCGAAAGATCCGAAAGAAACCAGGGAGAGAGCAGCAACTGCAACGAAAGTTTTGATGGATTTCATGGTCGTATTCCTTAAGTATTTTGTTTGGGATAGGGCGTGTTGCCCTGATGTGATAAATAATAGGCCGACCACGGACTGATTAAAATCGAAACAATTTGCCTGTATCGTTCAAAAAAATAGAATGAGTGTGAAGAGGTGGATTAGAACGGAAAAGCGATCAGCTCCACGCCCTCTGGCGTGACTTTGACCATTGAGCCTTCGCTGTGCCACGCGCCGAGCACCACGCGATGGGCCGGTTCGCCGTTGGCGATAAGAGAATGCACGTCAGGACGATGGGTATGACCGTGGATCAACCACTGAACGCGGTGCTTTTCCATCACGTTCACCACCGCCTGCGGATTGACGTCCATGATGGTCAACGATTTGCTGCTGTTAGCGGCTTTACTGCCCGCGCGCATTTTGGCGGCGATGCGGTTGCGGATAAACAGCGGCAGGGCAAGGAACACCTTCTGGATCCACGGGGTGTGGACCTTGGCGCGAAACGCCAGGTAGCCGGTATCGTCGGTGCAGAGCGTGTCGCCGTGCATGATCAACACCCTGCGGCCATAGAGAGCGAGCACCTGCTCTTCCGGAAGCAGTTTCATACCGCTTTCGCGGGCGTAGCGCTTGCCGAGCAGGAAATCACGGTTGCCGTGAATGAAGTAGCAGGGGACGCCTGAATCCACCAACGTTTTAATGGCGGCAGCCATTTCACGGTGCAGCGGGTTAGGATCGTCGTCGCCAATCCAGGCCTCAAACAGATCGCCCAGGATGTACAGCGCGTCGGCGCTTTTCGCTTCACCGCGTAAAAAACGCAGAAAACCGGCGGTTATCGCCGGTTCTTCTGTTTGCAGATGCAGATCCGCAATAAAGAGTGTCGCCACGAATTACTCGCTGACGGTCACGCTTGTAATCACAACGTCTTCTTTAGGAACGTCCTGGTGCATACCGCTGCGGCCGGTAGAGACGGCTTTGATCTTGTCGACCACGTCCATACCTTCAACCACTTCTGCGAACACGCAGTAGCCCCAACCCTGCAGGCTTTCGCCGGAAAAGTTCAGGAAGTCGTTGTCAGCCACGTTGATGAAGAACTGCGCGGTTGCAGAGTGAGGCGCCTGAGTACGGGCCATTGCCAGCGTACCGCGGGTGTTTTTCAGGCCGTTGTTCGCTTCGTTTTTGATCGCTTCTTTGGTCTCTTTCTGGCGCATGCCAGGCTCGAAACCGCCGCCCTGGATCATAAAGCCGTTGATCACGCGGTGGAAAATAGTGTTGTTGTAGAAACCTTCGCGGCAGTAGTCCAGGAAGTTTTTAACTGTTTCAGGCGCTTTGTCATCAAAGGTTTTGATTACGATATCGCCATGATTAGTGTGGAAAGTAACCATTTTTGCATCCTGTTCCGTTATTGTGGTACGTCGACCCGCCTTCGGGTCATATATAGGGGCTTGTTATAGCATAACCACAGGACGCGATCACCTTGCATTGTGTGCTGATCCTATTCCGAATTATGGGTATTATAGGAACAAACAACCCACACACGTGTTTACATGGAATCTTCGATGTTAAAAATCTTTAATACAATGACGCGCCAGAAAGAGGAATTTAAACCTATCCATGCCGGGGAAGTCGGCATGTACGTGTGTGGTATTACGGTTTACGATCTCTGTCATATCGGCCATGGCCGTACCTTTGTCGCGTTCGACGTCGTCTCTCGCTACCTGCGCTTCCTGGGCTATAACCTGAAGTACGTGCGTAACATTACCGACATTGACGACAAAATCATCAAGCGCGCTAATGAAAACGGCGAAAGCTTTGTTGCGCTGGTGGATCGCATGATCGTTGAGATGCACAAAGACTTCGACGCCCTAAATATTCTGCGCCCGGACAGCGAGCCGCGCGCGACCCACCATATCCACGAAATCATTGAGATCACCGAGAAGCTGATCGCGCGCGGTCACGCCTACGTGGCGGACAACGGCGACGTGATGTTCTCCGTGCCGACGGATCCAACCTACGGCGCGCTTTCCCGTCAGGATCTGGACCAGCTGCAGGCCGGCGCGCGCGTTGACGTGGTGGACGTGAAGCGTAACCCGATGGACTTCGTGCTGTGGAAAATGTCCAAAGCGGGCGAACCAAGCTGGCCATCCCCGTGGGGCGAAGGCCGTCCGGGCTGGCACATTGAGTGTTCCGCGATGAACTGCAAGCAGCTGGGTAACCACTTCGACATTCACGGCGGCGGTTCGGATCTGATGTTCCCGCATCACGAAAACGAAATCGCGCAGTCCACCTGCGCCCACGGCGGCGAGTACGTAAATTACTGGATGCACTCCGGGATGGTGATGGTTGACCGCGAGAAGATGTCGAAATCGCTGGGCAACTTCTTCACGGTGCGCGACGTGCTCAAGTACTACGACGCGGAAACCGTGCGCTACTTCCTGATGTCCGGCCACTACCGTAGCCAGCTGAACTACAGCGAAGAGAACCTGAAGCAGGCGCGCTCGGCGCTGGAGCGTCTGTACACCGCGCTTCGCGGTACCGACAAATCTGTGCCTGCGGCGGGTGGCGAAGCGTTCGAAGCGCGCTTCGTTGAGGTGATGAACGACGACTTCAACACCCCGGAAGCCTACTCCGTGCTATTCGACATGGCGCGCGAAGTGAACCGCCTGAAGTCAGAGGACATGGCGGCGGCGAATGCCCTGGCGTCCCATCTGCGCAAGCTCTCCTCCGTGCTCGGCCTGCTGGAGCAGGAGCCGGACGCGTTCCTGCAGAGCGGCGCGCAGGCGGACGACGGTGAAGTGGCGGAAATTGAACGGCTTATCAAAGCGCGTCTGGAAGCGCGTCAGGCGAAAGACTGGGCGGCGGCCGATGCGGCGCGTAACCGTCTGACCGAGATGGGCATCATTCTGGAAGACGGCCCGCAGGGGACGACCTGGCGTCGTAAGTAGGTCTGGTGCGCGCTGATGCCCTCACCCCAGCCCTCTCCCACAGGGAGAGGGTGCAACTTGAGTTGCCGTTTTGCTTTTACCTCCGTCGCCACCACAGCAACCCCATCAGCACCACCCCCGGCAGCCACACCCACAGCAGTTCCGAGATAATCACCTGATGCCCGTACGGCGTGGCGTAGCGCGACAGCGCAAACGGCGCGACCTTAATCACCTGCCACGGCGCGAAAAAGCGTTCATCCGACCACGGCCACAGCCAGCCAACGCCTTTCCCGCCCGTTGTAATCGAGTCCAGCAGGCTGTGCGACAGCAGTGACACTGTTAAAAACAGCCAGCAGCGCGTCAGGCTGGCCCGGAACCATCGTCGTCCAGTCAGCACGCACAGTATCGGCACAACAAAGGCAAACAGCAGCGAATGGGTAAAGCCGCGGTGGCCGAAAATATTCCCGTAGGCGACGCCGAATTTGAACGCCAGCACGTCGGCGTCCGGCAGCATGGCGAGCACGATACCGGCAAACAGCAGGCGGGGAGGGATGGCTTTCGTTCCCAGACCTAAGCCCAGGCAAAGAGGGACAGCAGCGTGAGTGATAACGGTAGGCATTGCAATTATCCATGGCAAATCATGGCAATATAGCAGCGAATCCGCTGCAGCAAACCTGTGTCAAATTCTGATTTTACGCCGACTCGCGCGCGATAAGCTGCCCGGAAAGCGTAATGCGCTGGGTTTGCAGATCCGGCTCCTTCAGCTTGCGGATAATCAGCCCCGCCGCCTGTCGCCCGGTTTCATCGCTGGCCGAGGAGACGTAGGTGAAGGAAGGGGAGGTGAGGTTGACGTGGAGCATATCTTCAAAACCGATCAGCGCCACCTGCTGGGTTAAGAAGACGTCTTTCCCCACGGTGCGGCCCACCTGATGAATGCCTGAAATGGAGCCAATCATCGCATCCGGCGAATGGCAGAGCAGGGCGGTGATGGAGCTGTTTTTCTCCAGCAGCTGGCGCGTTGCCATCGCGGCGGCCTGGGTGTCGTCGCTGCAGGCCGGTGAATAGTCGTCGCGCCAGACCAGCCCGTTTTGCGTCATCGCGCTGCGAAAGCCGAGCAGGCGCTGCTCGCGGATAAGACAGCCCTCGCGCCCGCCAATGTAGGCGATCGTGCGGTGTCCGCGCTCGATAAGATAGCGTGCGGCAAGGTTCGCCGCCTGACGGTTATCGCGCATTACCAGATTGCATTTTTCATCCAGCAGAGACTGCGAGACCGCTACCAGCGGCAGCGGGCACTGGCGGATCTGCTCCGGTAAAGCGGCGTTACGGGTGTCAGACGCGAGATAAATAACGCCCGCGACGCCCTGCTGCTTAAACGACAGCAGGGTGCGTTCCAGATGTTCGCCGTCGTTGAGCGGCTGGCCGAGAAAAACCATATAACCCTGCTTCTCCAGCTCCTGAACGATGCTCGCCATCACCTTGATGGAAAAGCTGTCGCTGAAGTCGCGCAGGATCAGGCCGATAAGATTGGAGGTGTTGGCGCGGAGGTTGGCAGCGGCAACGTTATGAACATAGCCCAGCGTCGTGATGGCGGCATTGACCTTCTCGATCGTCGCCTCTGAGATTTTCCCTTTCTGACGTAGCACCAGCGAGACGGTAGAGACCGAGACGCCCGCGTGCTTTGCGACATCAATGATGCTGACTTTCTTCAAAACCGCTCCCTGAAATGTACCGATTATCAGCCGGATAAGACACGGCTCCCAGCGTACAGGAGACGTGTCGTTCAGGCATCTTATTATTTGCCGATCATGGTGGACATGGTCTGGGCGATAAACTGTGCTCTGGCACCGAAAATCACCTGGATCCCGTTGTCGCCGACGAAGACCACGCCGCGCGCCCCGAGCCCGTTCAGTCCGTCCCTGTCCACCGCATCGCTCTTCGCCACTTCCAGACGTAGGCGGGTGATACAGGAGCCGACGGAGTCAATGTTCTGCGCGCCGCCCAGCAGGCCGATGATTTCGGTGGCAAGTTCGGAATCGGACTTGTCATTCGCGCTGGCGGTCACTTCCGTACGGCCCGGCGTTTTCACGTCGAAGCGGCGGATCACGAAGCGGAACGTGAAGTAGTAAATCAGCGCCATCGGAATGCCGATGATAATGGCGCTCAGGAAGTTGGTCTGATAGCCGTTAAAGGATGGCAGGATCCCGAACGACAGGTAGTCGATAAAGCCCGCCGAGAACGATTTGGCGATATGCGCGTGCAGCAGGTACATGGTCATGTACGCCAGGCCCGCCATGATGGCGTTAAAGACGTACAGAATCGGCGCCACGAAGATAAAGGTGAACTCTACCGGCTCGGTGATCCCCGTCAGGAAGCAGGTGAGGGCAGCGGAGAAGAGAATACCGGCCGCGATTTTCTTATTCTTCGTGTGCGCTTCGTGGTACATCGCCAGGCACGCCGCGGGCAGCGCGAACAGCATCAGCGGGAACTCGCCCTGCATGAACTTACCGGCGTTCTGGTAGGTATCGCTGCTGAAGGATTTGACGCCCTCTTCGAGCATCTTGAACCAGATGGTCTGGTCGCCGTGGATCACCTGGCCCGCCTGGGTGGTGTAATCCCCGAACGAATACCAGAAGGACGGATACCAGATATGGTGCAGGCCGAGCGGGATCAGCGCGCGCTCCACCAGCCCGAAGATAAAGGTCGATGCCGCCTGGTTATCACCGTTTACGATCACGGAGAGCGCGTCGATACCGGCCTGAATGTGCTGCCAGACGTACGGCAGCAGCAGCCCCATCAGGAATGAGAGGAACGCCGTGGCGATTGCCACAAAGCGCTTCCCGGAGAAGAAGCCGAGGAACTCCGGCAGCTGCATGGTGTGGAAGCGGTTATAGCACCAGGCCGCGAGGATCCCGCAGATAAGCCCGCCAAAGACGCCCATCTGCAGCGTCGGGATGCCGACCACCATGGCGTATTTTCCGCCCTGCGAAGCCATTTCCGGCGTAATGCTTAACACGGTGCTGATGGTGATGTTAGTGACAAACACCGAAACCGCCGCCGAGAGCGCCGCGATGCCGGACTCGGACGCCAGACCCACGGCGGAGCCGATGGCAAACAGCATCGGCAGGTTATCAAAGATAACCCCGCCGGCGTTCATCATCAGCGGCAGGTGGAACTTATCGCCGAAGGCCAGCAGCAGGCCCGCAGCGGGAAGCAGTGAAATTGGCAGCATTAAGGCGCGACCAATCATCGATAACTTAGACAGCGATTTAACAAACCCTGATATCAGACTCATGCTGATTTCCCCCGAGTAGCGCTTTTTTTGGCGCTGTTATTGTAAGTAGAACGTTTTAGTAGAACGTTCTACTTATCGTGGGGAAAGTCTGAAAAACGTGCAACATAATTTTCACGTTTCACCCAGAGGGGATCGTGATTATTTGAAGTTGATCGATAATTAACCGCGATGGATATGGGGGAATTTTTGATCCCCTCTCCCCGTTGGGGAGAGGGTTAAGGTGAGGGGAACTCAGGCCGTCACGGTCACGCTCTGCCCTTCAAAGCTCACGGTCTGGCCGGCGACAATCTTGCAGCGCTTGCGGGTTTCCACTACGCCATCTACTTTCACCTGCCCGTCGGCGATAACGATTTTCGCCTGCGCGCCACTTTCGCTCCAGCCTTCCAGCTTGAGCAGATCGCACAGCTCGACGTGCGGGTGTTTGCCTAATGAAAATGTGGCCATCTTATGCTTCCTCTACATCGTGGTACTCTTCGCATGCCTGCAAAGTATTCTGAATCAGCGTTGCGACGGTCATTGGGCCAACGCCGCCCGGTACTGGCGTGATGTAAGAGGCGCGAGCCGCCGCATCTTCGTACACCACGTCGCCGACCACTTTGCCGTTTTCCAGACGGTTAATCCCGACGTCCACGACAATCGCGCCCTCTTTGATCCACTCGCCCGGAATAAAGCCCGGCTTGCCGACCGCGACGATCAGCAGATCGGCGTTTTCAACGTGGTGACGGAGGTTTTTGGTGAAGCGGTGGGTCACGGTGGTGGTGCAGCCGGCCAGCAGCAGCTCCATGCTCATCGGACGGCCCACGATGTTGGACGCACCGATGACCACGGCGTTCAGGCCGTAGGTGTCGATGTTATAACGCTCCAGCAGCGTCACGATGCCGCGCGGGGTGCACGGGCGCAGACGCGGCGCGCGCTGGCACAGGCGGCCCACGTTGTACGGATGGAAACCGTCGACGTCTTTATCCGGCGCGATGCGCTCCAGCACCTTCACGTTGTCGATGCCCGCAGGCAGCGGCAGCTGAACCAGAATGCCGTCGATCTCTTTATCTGCATTCAGGGTGTCAATAAGTTCCAGCAGTTCCGCTTCGCTGGTGGTTTCCGGCAAATCGTAAGAGCGGGAGACGAACCCCACCTCTTCACACGCTTTGCGTTTGCTGCCGACATAAATCTGCGATGCCGGGTTGCTGCCAACCAGCACAACGGCCAGCCCTGGAGCGCGCTTTCCGGCCGCTTTACGCGCCTTCACTTTTTCCGCGACCTCAGAGCGCACCTGCTGCGCAATCGTTTTACCGTCAATAATCTTTGCTGCCATCAGAGAGAAGATTCCGTCTGTAACGTTTGAAAGGGGGGATGGCCTGTATTTTGTCAGAAGCGAGCCCCGCTGTCAGTCACCCTTTACGAGTTTTCATCCGTGAGGGGCAAAAACCCTTCTTAAGTGATGGTCAATTTCTTAGGCGGTATTAGGATGTGACCTGGCGAAATGGCAGTGTTTTGACATATTTAAAAATTGCTTCCTGAGCTACTTTGTCTCCTCCGAAATAAGTTTTCAATTACGCAATTGAACGTATTTCTTATTCCCGATTTTTCGCGGGAAGGGTTATTTACATTTTAAAGGAATAGACATGAAACTCAGCAACATTGCTTCTTCTGTTATTGCAACACTGGCCCTGGTCGCGGGTGCCGCTAATGCAGCCGACCCAGTTACGCCGGTTACCGTAAATGGCGGTACCGTGCATTTTAAAGGTGAACTGGTTAATGCTGCTTGTTCAGTAAATACCGATTCTTCCGAGCAGACGGTTAATCTCGGTCAGTATCGTACCGCGAAATTCACCAAAGTGGGCGACACCACCTCTAATATTCCGTTCAACATTGAACTGAATGACTGCGATCCGCTGGTTGCTAAAACCGCTGCCGTTGCTTTCACCGGCCAGATCGACGCGACCGACAAAACCCTGCTGGCCGTGACGTCCGGTAACAACGACAACACCGCGAAAGGCGTGGGTATCGAGATCCTCGACAGCAAATCCAGCGTGCTGACCCCGGACGGTGCCACCTTCTCTGCCGCGAAAGACCTGATTAAAGGGACTAACACCCTGCAATTCACCGCGCGCTACAAATCAACGGCTGCGACCACCGAGCCAGGCCAGGCGAACGCTGACGCCACCTTCGTAATGAAATACGAATAATACCCTCGCACAGGGATGTTCAGGCCTCAGGGACGAGGCCCGTCATACGCTACTGCCAGGAACGAAGGATGACAAGGACTGGAACACTACTGCTGTTAACCCTTGCGGTGGCCTGCCCGGCATCGGCGCATACCGTGGTGATCGAAGGCGGCAAGGTGCATCTTCGGGGGGAGCTGGTAAACGGCGGCTGCGCCGTGGCGCCCGACAGCCAGAATATGCGCATCGACATGGGGCAGTACCGAACCAATTCATTTTCCGGTGTGGGCAGCTTTTCAACGGTTAATGTGCCGTTCACCGTGCGGCTGCTGGACTGCAGCGTGGATGTCTCGCGCATCGTGGGGATCCAGTTTCAGGGCGTGACGCCCGCGGAAGATCCGCAGGTTTTTCTGGCGACATCGCGGCCAGGTGAAACGCCTGTCAGCAGCGGCGTGGGGCTGGCGCCTTTTGATGAGCAGCAGCGTCAGATTATCCCGAATGCGACGGCCGTCAGCTGGTTGCCCGTGAATACCAGCGAGCTCGCATTTCATTTTAGCGCCCGCTATCGCGCTATTTCCGAACACCTCGTGCCAGGCAATATTCAGTCGGATGTCTGGTTTACGTTGATTTATCCATAACACCTGCGAACACATTATTAAAGGTACGGTTTTGATGAATATGCTAATTAAACCAGGACTGCTTTTATCGTTTATTTTAATGATGGTTTCCGCATGCGCGAATGCTTCCGGCGGTATTGCGCTGGGGGCCACGCGCGTTATTTACCCGGCAGATGCGAAGCAAACGTCGCTGGCGATCACCAACAGCAATAAACAAGAACGCTATTTAATTAACGCGTGGATCGAAAATGCCAGCGGGCAAAAGGAAAAAACCTTTGCCGTCACGCCGCCGCTGTTCGTTAGCGAGCCGGACAGCGAAAACACGCTGCGTATTATTTACGCCGGTCCGGCGCTGCCTGCCGATCGCGAATCGCTCTTTTACATGAATGTGAAGGCGATCCCCTCGGTGAACAAAGCGAAAACAGAAAACAATAACGTGCTGCAGCTGGCGATCCTTTCGCGCATCAAGCTCTTTGTGCGCCCGAATAACCTGGCGATGCAGCCGGATGAGGCGCTTTCCCAGCTTCGTTTTGAGCGCGTGGGGAACCATCTCAAAGTCAGCAACGCCTCGCCGTATTACATCACTCTGGTCAACCTGAAGCTGGGCGGTCAGACGCTGGAAAACCTGATGGTAGCGCCGAAAAACTCGGCTCAGCAGGTGCTGCCCGCCGGGGCCGGCGGTACGCTCTCCTGGCAGAGCGTGAATGACTACGGCGCCATTACACCGGCGCGCAGCGTCAACCTGTGAGCAGAGTCAGGGCGATGAAAAACCACCAGGGACGTTACTGCCCGGTTGCACTGGCGCTGATGGCCGCGCTCTGGCCGCAGGCCGGCTGGAGCGAAAGCTACTTCAACCCGGCCTTCTTGTCCGACGACACCGCCAGCGTGGCGGATTTGTCGCGTTTTGAACAGGGGCACCAGCAGGCACCCGGCATCTATCGCGTGGATATCTGGCGTAACGATGAGTTTATCGGCACCCAGGACGTGCGTTTTGAACAGGCCGAGAACACGCCGCCGGTGGCGGGCGGCCTGTCGCCGTGCATTACGCGCGCGATGCTCGATCGCTTTGGCGTCAACGTTGCCGCATTTCCCGAGCTGGCGAAGGTGCAGGGTGAAACGTGCGTTCCGTTGACCACGGCCATTCCCGGCAGCGAAACGGCATTTAACTTTGCCTCACAGCGCCTGAACGTCAGCCTGCCGCAGGTGGCGATGCAGAATAGCGCGCGCGGCTATATTCCGCCTGAACAGTGGGATGAAGGCATTCCCGCCGCGCTGGTGAACTACAGCTTCACGGGCAACCGGGGAAGCGAAGACGACAGCTATTACCTGAACCTGCAGAGCGGGCTGAACTATGGTGCCTGGCGTTTACGCAACAACGGCGCATGGCGCTACACGCAAAATAACGGCAAGCGGCGCAGCGAGTGGCAGAATATTGGCACCTGGGCGCAGCGCACCGTTATCCCGCTGAAAAGTGAGCTGGTGCTGGGCGACAGCAACACCGGGAATGACGTTTTCGACAGCGTCGGTTTTCGCGGCGGGCGGCTCTATTCGTCTGACAGCATGTACCCCGACAGCCTGCAGGGCTACGCGCCGACCGTGCGCGGTATTGCCCGTACGCCTGCCAAAGTGGTGGTTCGCCAGAACGGCTACGTTATCTATCAAAGCTACGTCCAGCCCGGCGCGTTCGCCATCACCGATCTTAACCCGACCTCCTCCAGCGGTGACCTGGACGTCACGGTGGAAGAGAAAGACGGCAGCCAGCAGCGTTACACCGTGCCGTACTCCACCGTGCCGCTCCTGCAGCGTGAAGGGCGCTGGAAATATGACCTCGTGGCGGGGGACTACCGCAGCGGTAACAGCGACCAGGATACACCGTTCTTCGCTCAGGGCACCCTGATTACCGGCCTTGCCAACGGCTTTACGCTCTATGGCGGCACCCAGCTGGCGTCACGCTATACCGCAGTGGCCGTCGGCGCCGGGAAAAACCTCGGTGACTGGGGCGCAGTCTCCGTCGATATCACCCACGCCCGCAGCCAGCTCGCGGACGACAGCAAACATGAAGGTCAGTCCCTGCGTTTTCTCTATGCAAAATCGCTGAACGGATTTGGCACCAACTTCCAGCTGCTGGGCTACCGCTACTCAACGAAGGGGTTTTACACCCTGGACGACGTGGCCTGGCGCTCAATGGAGGGCTACCAGTATGCCGATAGCCAGGACGATAACGATGTGCCGGACGTGCAGAGCTATCACAACCTGACGTGGAATAAAAAAGGCCGCTTCCAGCTCAACATTTCCCAGTCGCTGGGGGATTACGGCTCGGTCTATATCTCCGGGAGCGAGCAAACCTACTGGGGGACGGACGAAACGAACCTCTGGTATCAGCTGGGCTACGCGGGGGGCGTGAAGGGGGTCAACTACTCCCTGTCATGGTCGTGGAATAAATCCGTTGGGATCGACGGCACCGACCGGATCGCGTCGTTTAACGTCTCCGTGCCGTTTAGCCTCTTTACCCGCCAGGGCTATCGCCGGGACAGCGCGATCGATCGCGCCTATGCCACCGCATCCGCCAGCCGAAACAGCGATGGCGACACCAGCTGGCAAACCGGCGTCAGCGGCACGCTGCTTGAGGACCGCAACCTGAACTACAGCGTGACCCAGGGACACGCCAGCACCAACGGCTCAAGCGGAAGCGCCAGCGCCAACTGGCAGGCGACCTACGGCACGCTGGGCGTGGGCTACAACTATTCCCGCGATCAGCACGATCTCAACTGGCAGCTTTCCGGCGGAGTGGTTGGCCATGCCGACGGCGTGACCTTCAGCCAGCCGCTGGGCGATACCAACGTGCTGATTAAGGCACCGGGGGCATCAGGCGTCAGCGTGGAAAACCAGACCGGCGTGAAGACCGACTGGCGAGGCTACGCGGTCATGCCGTATGCCACCGTCTACCGCTACAACCGCGTGGCGCTGGATACCAATACCATGAGCAACAACACCGATATCGAAAACAACGTGAGCAGCGTGGTGCCGACCAAAGGCGCGCTGGTCCGCGCCAGCTTTGATACCCGCATTGGCGTGCGCGCCCTGCTGACGGTAACGCGCGGCAACCAGCCGGTACCGTTCGGCGCCGTGGTGCGCGAAATCCAGAGCGGCGTGACCAGCATGGTAGGGGATGACGGGCAAATTTATCTGAGTGGGCTGCCGCTGGAGGGCGAACTGCTGGTCCAGTGGGGTAACGGGGCGCAGTCCCAGTGCCGTGCGCCTTACAGCTTGCCTGAAAAGAGCCTGCAACAGGCGATCACACTTAAGGGGATCCGCTGTGATTAAAATCCATATCTTTGCCCTGTCGCTTCTGGCACTCCTGCCCGCGACAAACGCGTTAGCCACCGTGTGCGTCAATGAAAAGGGCGTGCCGACGGAGGTGCATTACGACCTGACGGATAAATTCAACAGCTCGAATAACCAGGTCGGGCAGGTTGTCACCCTCAGCGAGAAATCGCAGTGGGTGGGGGTAAACGCCGTCTGCCCGAAGGGCACCGTCGGGAATACCACCAAGCGCAGCTACGTGACGGATTACCCGATCACCGGGACCAGCGATGGCTATCAGTATCTGAAGCTTAACGACTATCTGGACGGGGCGATGAAGATCACGGACAGCTATGCCGGCGCGTTTTACCCACCCAAAAACTATATCCAGATGGGGAGCCATCCTAACGTTTCAAAAAACCAACCGTTTGGCGTGCAGGATTCCAGCCTTGTTTTCCGTCTTAAGGTGACCCGACGCTTTATCAATATGGTGGTGATCCCGCGTGCCACTATGTTCCGGGTTTACGTCACCACCACCTCCTCGGATCCGTTGACCACGCCGGTCTACACCATCAGCTACAGCGGAACCATTCAGGTCCCCCAGAGCTGCGCCATCAACGCCGGGAATGTGGTTGAATTTGATTTCGGCGACATTGGCGCCTCCCTGTTCAGCAAGGCGGGCGTGGGTAACAAGCCGGAGGGGGTCTCATCGCAGAGCAAAACCATCGCGATTAAATGCACTAACGTGGAGGCAAACGCCATGCTGACGATGCGCGTCGAGGCTGAAAAGGTCTCCGATAATGCGCTGGTGTCGGATAACCCGGATGTGGGGTTCATCATTGCCAACGAGAGCGGTGCGCCGCTCACGCCTAACAACCTGACGAGCAAAATTCCGTTCCGCCTGGACGACAGCGCGCAGGCGCAGGTGGGGATCCGGGTCTGGCCGGTGAGCGTGACGGGCAACAAGCCAGCGGAAGGGCGCTTTACCTCGCGCGGATATTTGCGCGTGGATTACGACTAAGGAGCAGACATGCGAAACGGGATCCGTTTTATCACCGTGGCGCTCTTTGCGCTTTGCACCCAGGCTCAGGCGGAAACCGCATTGGGCGAAATTAATATTCGGCTCTACGGCAATATTGTCGATTTCACCTGCGTGGCAGAGGGTAACGATAGCGACAAAACGGTCACGCTGGGCACCTGGCCCACGAAGCAGCTCAACACCACGGGGAGCCGCACGCAGCCTATGCCCTTCACGCTGAAGCTGACCGGCTGTCCGCCCGGGGCGGCGTCCATTACGTTCTCGGGTAAGGCCGACGGGAGCAATAGCGGGCTGCTGGCGCTGAATGACGCCAGTACAGCGAGCCACGTCGCCGTCGAGATCAGGGATGCGGATAAAACGCGTCTGGCGCTTCAGCAGGCCAGCCAGCCGGTCACGGTTGATGCACAGGGGAATGCGACTCTGTCATTTTATGCCAATTATATTGCCACGGCCGATAACCCTCAGCCCGGACGGGCTGATGCGGATGCCACCTTCATGATTAATTATAATTAGCACTGACCGCACTCCCTGCAGCTCGGATAAACTGCAGGGAGTGAATTCAGGTTATAGCAGCTCGTGCGCTTTGGCGTAATCTATTAATTCCACGATGCTTTGTACGCCAAGCTTGGAATAAATATTGGATTTGTGCGCACTAATGGTCTTATTGCTTAACAGTAACTGCTCAGCAATCTCCTTATTGGATAATCCATTCGCCAGATAACGTAATACCGTGACCTCGCGATTCGATAATGGCATATCCACTGCCATCCCTTTTCCCGAACCCATATGGTTAATAAAATTCAGCGTTTCAGACGGGAAAAAAGAATAGCCCATCAAAATCATCTCTACGGCGTTGTAGATCTCTCCCAAATCTTTTCGTTTACTGACGAAGCCGTTGGCCCCGGCGCGAATCGCACGACCCGCGTAAAATAACTCTGATTTAGAGGAGAGGAACAGAACCTTGATGTCTTTGTTTAAGTTTCTGATTCTCTTCAGTAAAGCGAAGGCGTCTGTGCCCGTGAGTTCGATGTCAAGGATCACCAAATCGATAGGATGATTGCGAATGCAGTCAAGAACTTCATGGCTATCGCCAGACTTAAGCTTGACTGTGATATTTTTATTTTTCTGTAGCAGGACCTCTATCGACATTCTGACGATAGGATGTTCGTCCATAATGATAACGGATGCCGGTTTCATTTTTAATGCCTCAGATTGTTAAAAGCGTTATGCAGAGTTTTGTAAAACTCTCGAAATGCCGGAAGGATATAAAGTGCAGATCCCTATACCGTAGTATTTCCCTGGAAAGAGCGAAAGCATCCTTGTTTACGTAATGAAAAGAACAGTGCCTCAGCGCGGTCATCTCATTTGGCTGGTGTTGGCAAAAAGATTTTTCTTATTCAGATTTGGTACGCATCTTATTATACAGAGTAAGTTTTTTCCGAAAACCCTGTAAATTAACCTTCGCTTATTGGTTTGTATTATCTTCTGGATCTGAATGGCTATGTTTTTAAATTTAGCGGAAATATCCTGTTATCCCATTTACCGCACCTTTTCATCTTTATGTAATAACAAAAAATAACAGATGTCTCTTTATGTTGCGTGTTTGTTAACGAAAGAGGGCGTCAGTTCTTAGGGCGAGCCAGGGTAAAAGAGGCGAAAAAGTGCCCTCGCAAGGTGTCAAACCTTCATCTGAAAGTGCTTAAGGCGCATCAACGTCACGCCATCATCGCGCAGGAGAACATGCTACCCACTTTGCTTTCCGCTCCTGGAGCGTGAAGCGAAGCTGCTTGTTTTTACATCATTATCATCTTATTAACGCCTTCTGCATTCACTTAACGGATGGAGGAAAGTGCTGCCTTTGATTCATTCTGTGACATTTCACATGGTTCCGAGCCATAAATTAGGAATAGTTATAAAATCGAATACATTGTTAAAATTTAACCATTCAATAACATGGATGGTAAGTAAATTCCTAAACCGCTTTAGGAAATAAGAGGTTAGTGAGTAAGTTAGAACGTGCAGTCTGAAAGGTTATTAAGAAGGTGTAACAATTCCTGGCGATGGCTCAGCCCCAGCTTAAGCAGGATGCAGCTCAGACGGTAGATAATGCGGCTATAGGGGCGATTCTGCAGAAGGGCGATCTGACGTAGCGTCTTACCGCGGGCAAGCTCCTGCAAAATGGGCCATTCGTTGCGGGAAAACCAGTCTTTATCGGACCCCTGCGGTGGACGGGTATCCATCAGGCTGTGCTGAAGACCTGCCGCGTTCATCTGACGTTCCAGCACGTGAAAAGGTCCCGCCGCTTTGCAGAAGAGGCGGGTATCATAATTATCTGCCCGGACCAGTAGCCACGGCGTCAGGAAGGGGGGATACAGGCTATGCCTTCTTAACTGATCCAACTGATCGATCAGCCCGGTGGAACGGCTTTCAACATCCACCACCAGACGCGCTGAAGGCCATTGGGCCTGAGCGCCGAGGGCATCATCCAGCGAGGTATAGTCGCAACAGCTGCTCAGGGGAAACTGCCCATTGAGAAAACCGGTGCGCAGAAAATGATCCTCCGTGACCAGAATGATAAACGGAGCGTCGGTTTTTCGGGGCTGGCTGATGGACTGGCTCAAAAACTCGAGCCGGTCGAAAAAGGGGGGAGCAAAAGGTGAGTGCGTAAATCCCAGTGCATCACTTCCTGTACGCCGCCGCCGGTAACGGCGCACTGTCATTCGCATGGTCTCCCTCCTGGAAATGGCTCTTTAATCCTCCGGCCATGTCCAGGACGGCCAGTAATATCCCTGGCCGAGATCTGCGCCTGCCTGCAGTGCCCAGGTGCGATCGCGTTCAGTCTCAATACCTTCGATGAGTACGCTCCCGGCCAGCTGAAAGCAACGTGAAACTAGCTGCCTCAGCGCGGGTGTGGCGCGTAAACGCCAGAATGCGCCCTTATCAATTTTGATGCCGTTCAACGGTAATCGACAAAATAAAAACGGCTGAATGACAAATTCGTCGATGTCATCCAGCCATATACTGTGCCCCTGTTTCCGGAGTTTCGACAGGTTTTGAATGACGCGCTGCTTCTGTGCGGCAGAGAACGCCAGAAAGGCAGAGAGCTCAACAATCTCGATATTCAGCGGCGTGTTTTTCAGATTGATGAGCCGCTGAAAAGACACTGGCTCTGTCAGAACGGTTATCGGCAGATTAATAAAAAGGTTATTACCGTGCGGCGTCTTTTTTAGTGCGGCAAGCTGCGCTTCGAGCAGCGTCATTGACCAGCCTGGCGACCGATGATGGAAAAAATCCTCGCTGTGCTGCGGTTCGGACAGAATGCTAAGCACCTCTACGCCAACCTGACGCTGAGAGGTGAGGGCGACGACAGGCTCCAGTTTGATGCCGACGATGTCCTGAGAAATAAACTGTAACCGGGGGGGCGTATCGAACGGGTTTTGCGCTGTCACTCCATTGTCCTGTTGTCTGTCAGCCTCCAGGCGGCCGGGAAACCTCGCTCTAGTGTGACGAGCCGACGAGCAGGAAAACAGCAGGCGTTACTTAAATGCAACTAAGCCTTTTCGCAGCGCTAAATTTTACGGTGAAACAGCGAGAAATGTTGAGAAAATAGCCGTATTTACAATCGGCTAGGGGTAATTGCCCCCGAAAACTGAAAAGGCATTGACTCACCTGCCATTGACCGTATAATTCTTCGCGTTTCACCACCGCGAAGTTCACTCTTCTCAGTGCGCCCTTAGCTCAGTTGGATAGAGCAACGGCCTTCTAAGCCGTAGGTCGTAGGTTCGAATCCTACAGGGCGTGCCATTTAGCCTTTCCCTTTTCTGAAATATTTGAACTGAAACACATCCCTGCTTTACTGAAAGGTGATTAATCCTGCAATGAGGGTTCACCTGTGGCATATGTCGACAAAGCACTTCGGTTTAATCCCGCCTCACCTGTCTTTCAGGAAAATCTTCATAACGTCTATCACCATATGCGACACCACCAGCCGGTGGCTCGAATCGGTAAAACGTGGGTGCTTACCCGCTATCAGGATGTTTATCAGGCGCTAAAAGAGCGGGCGTTTGTCTCTTCTGGCATACCTGAAGATGTTCATACCGAAATGGAAAAACGGTGCTTCAGCCTGTCGCCCCCTTTGCGGGACCTTCTCTATGGCATTGTGCTGTTTGAAGATGGGAATGTGCATCGCGCGCACCGTCAGGCGCTGCAGGCTCTTTTTACCGGCGAATCCTGGGCGGCGTTAACCCGCCTTGTTTCTGAGGAGTCGCATTCAGTGGTGGCAGATTTAACGGCCGCCGGCCCTTTTGACGGCAAACGCCAGATAGCAGCGCCGCTCTGGGGGAAACTGTTTACCGCCTGGCTCAATCTGCCGGAAGCGCAGCAGGAGGTGGTTGAACAAGAGAAAAATGCCATCCGGCTCTTATTGGATCCCAGCGCCATCGATCGGGAGGGACTTGAGCGGCTGATCGTGGCGCTTTCCCGTCTGGATGACAGTTTTCGACAACTCGCGCAGGCGCACGGAAAGGGTTACGACTCGCTTTTTTATCGCAGCCTTCTGAAAGGATATGGCGGCGATCGGGATGCGCTTGCCGCGCGCTTTAGCACCGACTGCGTCACGATGCTTATCGGCGGCAGTGAAACCAGCGAAGCGCTAACCGGAAACCTCATATATATGCTGGCACAGCATCCTGAATTACAGGAACGCGTCAGAAATAACACTCTTCGGTTGAAAGAAATCGTCAGTGAAACCATGCGCTTTGAGTCTCCGCTGCAGATGGGCAGGCGAAGGGTTGTGGCTCCCGTGCAGTTTCTGGGGCGCGAACTTAAAGCCGGGGATAACATCTTGTTATGCCTCGGTTCGGCGAATCGGGATGAAAGCGTCTTTGAAGAGGCGTGGCGCTTTATTCCCGGCCGCAAGAACGCACAGCGACAGCTGGGATTTGGCGCCGGTGTACACCAGTGTATTGGGCAACTGCTGGCGCAGTGTCAGGCTGAAACGCTGGCGATGGCCTTAAGCGAACGCGGGACGATCGCTCTGGACGGCGACGCGAAATGGTCGAATCGAAGCCTGATTCTCCGCACGCTGGAGACGCTTCCTGTTAAAATTATCTAAGCGATAATGAGGGCAGTGACAGGATAAGGATCCTGTTTCCCCCGTGACTCACAATAAAATTCACGGCACCGATATCAAAAAAATAATGTCATTGCAGCCGCCCCCAATGCAGAGTGGCTGTTCTTCAGCAAGCATTAACTTTCCCGACGAGTTCATCGATCTTCATAGGCCTACCGAAATAGTAACCCTGCAAAAAATCGCTGTCCTTTAAGCGCAGGTAGTCGGCCTGAGCCTTTGTTTCTACGCCCTCGGCAATGATCCTCAGGCGCATTTTTTTCGCCAATTCGATAAGGCTGTCTACCAGTCGGGTATCGCCATTTTCACTAATCTGGCCGACAAACAGTTTGTCTATCTTGATGAATTCGGGCTCCAGCGCGTGAATGTAAGATAAGTTGGAATAGCCAGTCCCAAAGTCATCCAATGCCAGGGAAATATTGGATTCTCGGAGCGTTGCAAACCATTCGCTTAACTGGGGAGTGAAATGCAGCGGATCGCGTTCCGTAATTTCGATAACCAGCTGCACCTGACTCGACGCGAGTTTTTGCAAAAGCTCAAGCGTATCCGTCTCGAAGCGCGGATCGAGGCAGTTACAGGCGCTCAGATTCAGGTTGATATAGAGCCGGTCCGGGAATAGGTGGATCTGATGCTGAAGATCGGCAATGACCTGCTGAATCAGATGATGCGTTAGCGGGGCGATAAGCCGGTGTTTCTCCGCCAGCGGGATAAAGGTATCTGGAGACACGGGGCCGTACAGGGGATGATTCCAGCGCGCGAGTACCTCGATACCCGCGATAGTGCCCGTCTGGCTGTCAAAAAAGGGTTGGTAAACCGGGATAATCTCGCGCTTCTCGATGGCCGCGCTCAGGGTTCTTTCCGGGGCGAGGGTAAACAGGCGAGCCAACAGGGCGTTGAAGCGGGTGAGCCATTTTGTCGTGGTTATCATCGTGAGCCTTAAGCGCGCGGCGCCCTCTCCGGACAGCCGCGCGGTGGTTATCAGAATTTGACCCAGTCGTCCTGAACATGGGAAGAAGATCGTTTAAGAGGGGTCACGCTGGCGGTGAGCTGGTTTTCTCTTTGGCGGGTTTTGTGCCCGTTTGATACACGGAAAATCGACACCACTTTTTCAAGTTGCACAGCCTGTTCCTCCAGCGAACTTGCCGCAGCGGAAGACTCCTCCACCAGGGCGGCATTTTGCTGAGTGGTGGTGTCCATTTCTGCCATCGCCTGAGCAATCTGCGAAATTCCGCGGCTTTGCTCATCGGTGGCGGCGGCAATTTCGTTCATGATGTCACGCACCTGCGCCACTGATGTCTCTATTTTCGTCATCGCATCGCCGGCGCTTTCAACCAGACTAAAGCCCGCATCCACCTGCACGACCGATTCGTTAATCAGGTTTTCAATCTCTTTTGCTGACTGCGCGCTGCGCTGGGCAAGGGTCCTCACTTCGGCGGCAACCACGGCGAAGCCTTTACCCTGGTCGCCCGCTCTGGCGGCCTCAACGGCGGCATTAAGCGCCAGAATATTGGTCTGGAAGGCGATACTGTTAATCACGGTGGTGATCTCTGAAATGCGGTGCGAACTGCTGCGCACGTTTTTCATCGTATCGATCACCTTCAATGAGATCTGACTCCCTTCCGTCGCATTTTGCGCGGCTTCATCAGCCAGCTGGCGCGCATGATTAGCATTCTCGGCGTTGAGCGCGACGGTAGAAGTCAACTCTTCCATGCTGGCGGCGGTTTCGACGACGGCGGCTGACTGCTGTTCGGTGCGCGACGACAGATCCATATTGCCTGCGGCAATTTCTGAAGACGAACGGGCGACGCTATCCACCCCATTGCGCACGTCATGAATGATGTTTTTCAGGTTTGCATTCATGGTCGCAACGGCCTGCATGAGCAGACCTGGCTCATCGCGACGTGTACTGGTCAGGGTGCTGGTGAGGTCGCCCTGGGCGATTTGCTCAGCGACACGCAGGGTCTCATCAAGCGGACGGGTTATGGACAGGGTGATGCCCATTGCTAACAGGACGCCGAGCACAAGACCGATGGCAGCAACAATGCCCATCTGTATCTGAACGCTATCAACCGTATCAGACACTTTTTTCTGCTGCAGGCTAAATAACGTCTGGATGGCCTGCGTCAGCGTTATCGCTTTACCGGTTAAGGTATCGGAGAGCGTCGACTGTTGATTCCAGACGCTTTGATAATTTATTAACTCAGCCGCGACGTTTTGCATATCTTCCAGGCCTGACTGCAGCCAGACCTTTTGTTCCTCGGTAGCAACCGATAACAGTTGTTCTGTGTCAGATTTTGCGATGTCCAGACGCGCGCGGATCCCTTTCATTAACGCATCCGTAGGATGCTGTTTATAGAGGGTAACCTGAGAATCAATGTCGCTCATGACAAACGCTATCTGCGCGGCCACAAGGGCGTGCGAAGCGTCCAGCCTGCCGTTGCGGCTGAGCGTGGAAGCCAGGCCGGAGTTATCGCACAGCCCCTGAGTGCTCAGTTTCTGTTCGCTGATTTTCTTCTCAGAAAGGGATTTTGTGAAAGGCAGCAGGGTGGCGACGTAGCTGTTCACCGCATTTGCCGTATCGTCCAGCGCTTTTTTTCCTTCCGGGGACCAGGACAATTTTTCCATACTGGCGACAATGCTCTGCATGCGCTGGGTGGCGGCATTGGTCTGATCAAGGTACTTCTGGTCGAGCGTGTACTGAAAATTTGTCCGCCCTAAGCGAACCTGGGTCAGGGCGTTAAACAGGTCGGTGGTATGGCCGTTCTTTTCGACTTTATCCTGAATATTGCTGAGACCCAGCAAACCTGAAACCAGAATAACAATCGTCACGAGCAGGACGAGAGAAAAACCAAAGAATAACTTCTTACGAACTTTTAAATTGGCAAAATGGTTGATTATGCTCATATATAATTCCAGTGTTGGTATAAACCAAACAACAGTGCTAATAAATCATTAACGAAAAAAGTGATGCAGAAGAGAGATGACAAAAAAAAGCCCCTCGCACGCGAGTGCTCAGGGCAAGAACCTGAGTTGACATCACTCACTCAGGCTATCTGTCTTCTCCTCTTTTTTAACAGAATGAGCCGGGAGTTCGCTCGTTCTGTAATAAACGGGGATCACATCCGAATAATTAATGATGTAACCACACCCTTTAATATTGCGAATAAAATTTTCTGGTAACCCTAGCATACTCAGTTTGTTATTGAGATTGCGCAGAACCTGCCACAGCCGTTGTGTGGACGGGCTCAGATTATGCGCCTCCCAAATTTCTTCAAAGAGCTCTTCTTTGGGAATGGGCTGGGTTCTGCCATTCATCAACAAATACAGGAAAAGCCTGAGCATTGTTTCATTAAAATAAATGGAGGCAAATGCAATGCTTTTATCACTCTGGATGCCAGTAAGGCGGTAGAGCCTGCGGTTAGAAATGTCAAAATGAATGTCATCTCCGATCATAAACCCATATAGACGATAACCCATATCTAATACCCATATTAAATGAAGACGAACTTGCATCACTACATATAAGCGCTGAGATAATCCATACCGTTTATAGGGTGGATTATATGGCTGCAATAAATGCTTTCCAATACACATCCCTGTGCGCTATGAGAAACCGGTTGTACCTCATCCGGGCATGGAGTTTTTGTCGATATAAGTTGTATTTTTGGAATAAAACGTCAGATGTTTTTTATTTTTATTACGTTTATCCTGAAAATTGATATACAACCGACCACTCAACATAAAAATGCAAATTTTGAAAAAGATTCAGCATTTCTTTCTGTTGGCACCGCCGGGTAATGAGAAGCCTGACAGCGCATTTTCGATACCGCATAGGTTACGGTTCCTCTGCGGCAAAGAGGAGTGAAGATAAATGATTTATACTGATTAAGTTGATCCTCAAGCGGGGCGGAAGGAGACCAAAAACTGGGCGTGTAAACGCGTAGTTTATTGATAATAAATCACTAATTTCTGAATCAGAAAACGGATACGGACGCGAAAGTATAATAATGATGAATGTACTAAATCCCTGCACGTTAACGGCCGGTGCGTCATGAAGCCCGTCTTTCTGATAAACGGCACCGTGCTTTTTGAGCCTGAGCTGCGTCGACTGTGCTCACTTTCAGGCTACCCTGAGCGCGCTGTGTTCCTGCATGCCCCGGTTAGCGAGTGCCTGCTACAGCTGCTTGAACACAACGGCGAGGTGCTTACGCAGCGTTATCTTTTCTCAGCGGTATGGGAAAAACAGGGGGCAGTTGTCACGACTAACGCCCTCTACCAGACTATCGCCTCAATTCGTAAAGCCCTTAAGATGGCGGGGCTGGCAGATAATGTTGTGCAAACCGTACCCAAGGCGGGGTTTAAGTCGGTCGCTCAAATTCAGACGGGTACGCTCGACGCCTTTATCACGACGGATGCGGCTTCGCCTGCCGGCCTGCATACTGAAGCTTCTGTCCCGACACCGTGCGCAGCGGAGAACCGTTTCCGCTTTCTCTCAGGGAAAATAGCGTATGGCATCGCTGCATTGTTATTTATTCTTTCGTGTCTGGTTCTCTTTCAACAGCTGCATGAACAACGCGCCGGGTTTGAAACCTATCAACCGATCGGCAATATAGCAGGGTGCGACGTTTATTCCTCGTGGCATGACAAAATAAAAAGTCAGCGTATTTATATTGCACTGACTAAACGTTACCCCATCCAGTGCAACGCCGGTGAGGTGGCCTATATCACGCTCAATCGTTATCAAAATGGGACATCGGTGATTGTGTGCGATAAATTGCCTGAGGTTGCTGGTGCACAATGTGATTCCATTATGTACAGGGAGCAATATCATGAAAATGACTAGCCAGAATGTTCACTGGCTGTTCATCCTTTTGATGATTATCGCGCCACTTTTTTATGCCTGGTATACGCATTATCAGCGGAATCATTTTACCTGTGAGAGTCATCTCATTATTGTTGACGAAAATTCGCGAGTAGATACCCTCATGACGTTTACGTTTAATAACGGTACTGGCAGTTACGACTCCACCGGAGAATACAGCCAGGCGGGTCAGGAGCCGGTTGCCATCAGCAATAAAATTGCCTTCCGTTACTGGCGAGAAGAGGGGCGAGTCATTATGATCTCCAGCGATACGAATGAACGCCCCAAAAAAGACGAACCTTTTCGTCATGCTATTCCCGATTTTTTCCGTCAACGCGACCATGGCATTAGTATACAGATCGTTCCGGTGAACGCTTCTGCCTACCTCTTCATCTTCGGAAATACCCCCGCTTTTTATTGTGCTAAAGGATGAGCAGGATCCTGCGGACATTTGCGCTTGCCAAAGTATGGATAATGCGTATAGTTCTCATTTGCATTGCAACCAATACATTCTAAGGCCCGTCAACGGGTCATTTTTGCGCGCACTTTCAAACGAGTTAACGATGAACAACACCAAAATGCACAAAACGCTGCTGGCGCTCGCCATTGGCGCGGTTACACATTCCGCCTGGGCGGCGGAGAATAAAAAAGAAGACACCATCGTTGTGCAGTCTGCACCTGTCGGTGACTTCAAACCCGGCGGCGACCAGCTGGTGCCGGCCTTCCTTGACGGGCAGGTGGCGAACGGCGGACGCATGGGGATGCTCGGCCAGCAGAACGCCATGGACGTGCCGTTCAACATCATCAGCTACACCTCAAAGCTGGTGGAAGATCAGCAGGCGAAAACCATTGCTGATGTGGTCGCCAACGACGCGGGCGTGCAGTTCGTTCAGGGGTACGGCAACAGCGCGGAAACCTTCCGCATTCGCGGCCTGAAGTTTGACGGCGACGACATGACCTTTGGCGGCCTGTCCGGCGTGCTGCCGCGTCAGGTGGTGGATGCCCAGATGGTCGACCGCATTGAGATCTTCAAAGGGGCTAACTCGCTGATGAACGGCGCGGCAAGCTCCGGCGTGGGCGGGATGATCAACCTTGAGCCAAAACACGCGGGCGACACCCCGCAGGCGAAAGTGGGCGTGGACTACACCTCGGATTCCCAGATTGGCACCACGCTGGATGCGGGCCGTCGCTTTGGCGATAGCGACCAGTTCGGCGCGCGCGTGAACCTCGTGCATCGTGAAGGGGAAACCGGCGTACCGAACGATCGCCGCCGCACCACGCTGCTCTCCACCGGCCTGGACTACAAAGGCGACCGCTTCCGCACCTCGCTGGACCTGGGCTACCAGAAAAAAACCTTCCACGGCAGCCCGACCAGCGTCAACATCTCGGCGGTGGATTTCGTGCCTGAACCGCCGAAAAACGATCGTAACTTCTCGCAGAAGTGGGCCTACAGCGATATCGAAAACGAGTTCGGGATGTGGCGCAGCGAGTACGACATCACCGATAGCTGGACGGCCTATACCGGCCTGGGCGCGCAGCACGCGCATGAAGAAGGGATCTACAGCGCGCCGAAGCTGGTCGACAAGAGCGGCAAGGCGACGGTCAGCCGTCTGGATACCAACCGCATCAGCGATTCCGTCAGCGGCATGGCGGGCATTCGCGGCAACTTCAACACCGGCTTCGTCTCGCACAAGGTGAACGTCGGGTATTCCGCAATGACCAAAAACGAAAAAATCGCGTGGAAAATGTCGGCGACGAAGGATAACCCGACCACCAACATCTACCACAACACCGGCGTTGATATGCCGGACAGCACCAACTTCAACGGCTCCGGCGGTAAATACAGCGATCCGCTGACCAGCGGGCGCACCCGCACTCAGGGCTGGCTGCTGAGCGACACGCTGGGCGTGCTGGACGACACGCTGCTGTTCACCGCAGGCGCGCGCCATCAGAAAGTGGTCGTTCGCGGGTATAACAAAATTACCGGCGCAGAGAACGACGCGGACGGTTTCGACGGCAGCCGCTGGATGCCAACCTACGGCGTGGTCTACAAACCGTGGGAGGAAATTTCCCTCTACGCTAACCACACCGAAGCGCTGCAGCCGGGCAAAACCGCACCTAACACCGCCACCAACTACGGCCAGAGCACCGGCATCGTTCACTCTAAGCAGAACGAAGTGGGCGTGAAGGCGGACTTCGGGCGCGTGGGCGGCTCGCTGGCGCTGTTTGAGATCAAAATGCCCTCGGCGATCCTCGATGCTAACAATCACTACGGCCTGGACGCGGAACAGCGTAACCGGGGCGTGGAGCTGAACGTCTTCGGCGAGCCGATGCTCGGGATGCGCCTGAACGCCAGCGCCACCTGGCTGCAGGCGGAGCTGACGAAAACCAAAAACGGCGTGAACCAGGGCAACGATGCGATCGGCATTCCGAACTTCTACGCCGTGCTGGGCGCGGAGTACGACATCAAGCCGGTTGACGGCCTGACGGCGACCGCGCGCGTGAACCACTCCGGCACGCAGTATGCTGACCTCGCGAACACCAAAAAGCTCGACAGCTACACCACGCTGGATCTGGGCATGCGCTATCGCTTCGCGGTGAACCACAACGCAAACCAGATGACCGTGCGCGCGGGCATCGACAACGTGACCAACGAAAACTACTGGGCCAGCGTGGACGATTCCGGTACCTACATCACTCAGGGCGAGCCGCGTACCTTTAAGGTCTCGGTTGGCTACGAGTTCTAAGCGTTCCACCTCGTTATCCGGGGCACGGATGCCCCCATCCTTCCGTCACTGTGTTATAAAATTGTAATAAAAGCTTCTTACACTGGTCGCCAACTCCTTACCTCTTGGCCAATGACAGGAAGCCGCTATGGGCAGACCCCTCAAATCCGTATTTAAAAAAGAACATCGCGACGACATCGCTAACCGCAGCGCAAACCCGGTATTCTCCGAGGTAGCAGAGGTGTTCCTCTCCCGCCGCCGTTTTCTTCAGATGGGCGCCGTGGCGGGGGCTGCCGTTTCATTCCCCTTTTTGATCAAACCCGAAAATGCCGTTGCCGCGGTATCGAAGCCTTCCGCGCTGGCAAAGGCGGTTTCCCTGGGCTTTACCAGCATCGACGTCTCTACGGAGGATACGGTCAGGGTGCCGGAAGGCTATATTGCCCGCCCGTTCTATCGCTGGGGTGACCCGACGGGGATCAAGGGCAACATGCCGGCCTTTAAGCCGGACGCCAGCAACACCACGGACGAACAGGCCGTGCAGGCGGGCATGCACCACGACGGCATGGCGTGGTTCAGCCTGCCGCAGGGGGAGCAAAATCCGGAGCATGGCCTGCTGGCGCTGAACCATGAATACATCGACAACGGGATGCTGTTTACCGACGGTACGGCGAACTGGAGCCTCGACAAGGCCCGCAAGGGGCAGAACGCGATGGGCGTCTCGGTAGTGGAAGTGAAAAAAGCGGGCAGCGACTGGCAGGTGGTACGCCCGTCCTCCTATGCCCGCCGCATCACCGTCAATACGCCGATGCAGCTTACCGGCCCGGCGCGGCATCAGGACTTAATGAAAACCGCCGCTGACCCGCAGGGGGAACGCGTGCTGGGCACCATGCAAAACTGCGCCAACGGGCATACGCCGTGGGGCACCTATCTCACCTGCGAGGAAAACTGGTCGGATATTTTTGTCAAAAAAGCCGATCGCAACCCGCTGGAAAAACGCTACGGCATCAGCGACAGCGATGAATCCTACCGCTGGAACGAGGTGGATGAGCGGTTCAGCGTCGATAAAACACCTAACGAACCCAACCGTTTCGGCTGGGTCGTGGAGATCGATCCCTACAACCCGACCTCCACCCCGCGCAAGCACACCGCCCTGGGCCGCTTCAAGCATGAGGGGGCTGCCGTCACGCTCGCCGCCGATAACCGCGTGGTGGTCTACATGGGTGACGATCAGAAGTTCGAGTACATCTATAAGTTTGTCTCGGACAAAAAATACGCTCCCGCGAACCGTGAAGCCAATATGCAGCTGCTGACCTCCGGTACGCTGTACGTCGCCAGGTTCAACGAGGACGGGAGCGGCGACTGGCTGCCGCTGGTCTTCGGGCAAAATGGCCTGGATAAGAGCAAAGGATTTGAAAGCCAGGGCGATCTGCTGATTAAAACCCGCCTGGCGGCCGACGCGGTGGGGGCAACCAAAATGGATCGTCCCGAGTGGATAGCCGTCGATCCGCACGCCAGCGGCAGCGTCTACTGTACGCTCACCAACAACAGCGATCGCGGAAAAGAGGGGAAGGCGCCGGTGGATGCCGCCAACCCGCGCGCCAACAACGTGTTTGGTCATATTATGCACTGGCACGAAGACGGAGCGGACCCTGTTGCCGCACGCTTTAAGTGGGATATTCTGGTCATGGCCGGACGCACCGACGGCGACGATCCGAAGGCCAAAGGCTCCATGCAGGGCGCGGCATTCGGCAGCCCGGACGGACTGTCGTTCGATCATCAGGGCGTCCTGTGGATCCAGACCGACGTCTCCTCCAGCACCATCAATAAGAAAGCCTACGAGGGGATGGGCAATAACCAGATGGTGGCCACCATTCCGGGCACCAACGAGTATCGCCGGTTCCTGACCGGGCCGCGCGGGTGCGAAATCACCGGCATTGCGTTTACGCCGGACAACCGGACGCTGTTTATCAACATTCAGCATCCGGGGGAGGGCGGGGATGATATTACCGATCCGGCCAATCCGCGCGCCGTCTCCAACTGGCCGGACGCCAGCCCGAACGGACGCCCGCGTTCGTCAACGGTAGTGATCGTCAAAGCGGACGGCGGAATTATCGGGTCGTGACGTTTATCCGCCGGGCGCACGCGCTGGCCCGGCGTTAAGCTTGCTACCACCAGCATGAAGTGTTAAAACGTGCCCCTTCTAAAAAAGAGACAGGGGTAGGGCGTGAAAGACGCGTCATCCGCTTCAGGCCATGGTAGCGCTGAAGCCTCGTCGGATCAGAATCCGACGCTGCAACGTGGTTTGCAAAATCGACATATTCAGTTAATTGCCCTCGGCGGCGCGATAGGTACCGGGCTGTTTCTCGGTATCGGCCCCGCCATTCAGATGGCCGGCCCGGCGGTTCTGCTGGGTTACGCTATCGCCGGGATTATCGCCTTCCTGATCATGCGCCAGCTCGGCGAGATGGTCGTTGAAGAGCCGGTGTCAGGCTCCTTCGCACACTTTGCCTATAAATACTGGGGCCCGTTCGCAGGCTTCCTTTCCGGCTGGAACTACTGGGTAATGTTTGTGCTGGTGGGAATGGCAGAGCTGACCGCCGCAGGCATCTACATGCAGTACTGGCTCCCGGACGTGCCTACGTGGATCTGGGCGGCGGCCTTCTTCATCATCATTAACGCCGTTAACCTCGTGAACGTGCGCCTGTATGGCGAAACCGAGTTCTGGTTTGCGCTGATCAAGGTGCTGGCAATTATCGGCATGATCGGCTTTGGCCTGTGGCTGCTGTTCTCCGGCCACGGCGGCGAGCGGGCCACTATCGACAACCTGTGGCAGCACGGCGGTTTTCTGGCAACCGGCTGGAAAGGGCTGATCCTCTCCCTGGCGGTGATCATGTTCTCCTTCGGCGGGCTGGAGCTGATCGGCATCACCGCTGCCGAAGCGCGCGACCCGCACAAAAGCATTCCGAAAGCGGTCAACCAGGTGGTATACCGTATTCTGCTGTTCTATATCGGCTCGCTGGTGGTACTGCTGGCGCTCTACCCGTGGGTGGAAGTGAAGTCCGACAGCAGCCCGTTCGTGATGATTTTCCACGATCTCAACAGCAACGTGGTGGCTTCGGCGCTGAACTTTGTCATCCTCGTGGCCTCGCTGTCGGTCTATAACAGCGGCGTTTACTCTAATAGCCGTATGCTGTTTGGCCTCTCCGTACAGGGCAACGCGCCGAAGTTCCTCACCCGCGTCAGCCGTCGCGGCGTGCCGGTTAACTCGCTGTTCCTTTCCGGCGCGATTACCTCTCTGGTAGTGCTAATTATCTACCTTTTGCCGAAACAGGCCTTCGGCCTGCTGATGGCGCTGGTGGTTGCCACGCTGCTGCTGAACTGGATCATGATCTGCCTGGCGCACCTGCGTTTCCGCGCGGCGATGCGCCGCAAGGGGCGCGAGACGCAGTTTAAGGCGCTGCTCTACCCGGCGGGGAACTACATTTGTATTGCATTCCTGGGGCTGATTCTGGTGCTGATGTGCACTATGGATGAGATGCGGCTTTCGGCAATGCTGCTGCCGGTGTGGGTGGTGTTCCTGTTTATTGCGTTTAAGCTCTCTCGAAGGTAAAAGCAAAACGGCAACCTGGTTGCCGTTTTTAGTGTTTGCACCCTCTCCCTGTGGGAGAGGGCTGGGGTGAGGGCACCAGGCCGCACCATCACCCCGCCTTCACCCCCGGTGGCGCTGCGCTTACCGGGCCTACAAAAGACTGCTCCATCTTTATCGTGACCCCTCTCCCAAATCTTCTACGATCCACAGGATCTTTATTTTGTAATCGATTACTTTTTATCTGAACTGTTTTGTAATCGATTACTTTTTCCGGGTGGGGCTTATCATGGTGTCAACTGAAAGTAGTGAAAAGGCCATAGCGCAGCACCGGCTGCTGGTGCCGCGTCTGTCGCTGATGATGTTTCTGCAGTTTTTTATCTGGGGTAGCTGGTCGGTTACGCTCGGTCTGGTGATGACCCAGCACAACATGTCTCTGCTGATTGGCGATGCGTTCTCCGCCGGGCCAATCGCCTCCATTCTCTCGCCGTTCGTGCTCGGGATGCTGGTGGACCGCTTCTTCGCCTCGCAGAAGGTGATGGCGGTGATGCACCTGGCGGGGGCGGCAATTCTCTGGTTCGTGCCGGGTGCGCTGATTGCTGAAAACGGCGCGCTGCTGATTGGCCTGCTGTTTGGCTACACGCTCTGCTACATGCCGACGCTGGCGCTGACCAACAACATCGCGTTTCACAGCCTGGCGAACGTGGACAAAACCTTCCCGGTGGTGCGCGTGTTCGGCACCATCGGCTGGATCGTGGCGGGCATTTTCATCGGCGTCACCGGCGTGGCGTCCAGCGTCACCATCTTCCAGGTGGCGGCAATCAGCTCCGTGCTGCTGGCTCTCTACAGCCTGACGCTGCCGCACACGCCTGCTCCGGCGAAAGGCCTGCCGGTGAAGGTGCGCGATCTTTTTTGCGCGGATGCCTTTGCGCTGCTCAAAACCCGCCACTTCTTCGTTTTCTCCGTCTGCGCGATGCTGATCTCCGTTCCGCTCGGCACCTACTACGCCTACACCGCCTCGTACCTGGCGGATGCCGGGATTGCGGACGTCAGCACCGCCATGTCGTTCGGGCAGATGTCCGAGATCTTCTTCATGCTGGTCATTCCGCTGCTGTTTCGCCGTCTGGGCGTGAAGGTCATGCTGCTGATCGGCATGCTGGCGTGGTTTGTGCGTTACGCCATGTTCGCGCTGGGCGTGAGTGAGGAGGGGCGCATCCTGCTGTATCTCGGCATTCTGCTCCACGGCGTCTGCTACGATTTCTTCTTTGTCGTCGGCTTTATCTACACCGACCGCGTGGCGGGCGAAAAGGTGAAAGGCCAGGCGCAGAGCATGATCGTGATGTTCACCTACGGCATCGGCATGCTCCTCGGCTCGCAGATTTCTGGCGCACTCTATAACCGCCTGGTGGCCGGGCAGTCCGTGCCGCAGGCGTGGGTAACATTCTGGTGGATCCCGGCGGTGGCTGCCGCGGCGATCGCGCTGATTTTCCTTCTCACGTTTAAGTATGACGATGACAAGGCGTAACGTTCAGGAGGTGGTATGAGGACGATAAAAGGACCCGGCATTTTTCTCTCGCAGTTTATTGGTGCAGAAGCGCCGTTTAACTCGCTCGACGGGCTGGCTGAATGGGCGGCAGGTAAAGGTTATAAGGCGGTACAGATCCCCAGCAACCATCCGCACATTTTTGACGTGGAGAAAGCCGCAGAGAGCCAGACCTACTGCGATGACATCGCCGCCAGGCTGGCCGCGCACGGGCTGGTTGTCAGCGAACTGTCGACCCATCTGGAAGGGCAGCTCGTGGCGGTAAATCCCGCCTACAGCGAGGCATTTGACCACTTTGCCCCCGCGTCCGTGCGCGGTAACGATGCGGCGCGTCGGGCGTGGGCCATGGATAAGCTGAAGCAGGCGGCGGTCGCCTCGGCAAGATTAGGCCTGAAAGCGCACGCCACCTTCTCCGGCTCGCTGGCCTGGCCGTTTTTCTACCCGTGGCCGCCGCATAACGAACAGCGTTTTCAGGAAGCGTTCGAGGCGCTGGCAAACCGCTGGCGGCCAATACTGGATACCTTCGACGAGCAGGGGGTGGACGTCTGCTTTGAGCTGCACCCGGGGGAAGATCTGCACGACGGCGTGACCTTCGAGCGTTTTCTGGCGCTGGTGGATAACCATCCGCGCTGCAATATTCTCTTTGACCCGAGCCATATGCTGCTGCAGCAGATGGACTACCTGACCTTTATCGACATCCACCACGCGCGCATCAAGGCGTTCCACGTGAAGGATGCGGAGTTCCGCCCCAGCGGGCGCAGCGGCGTATACGGCGGCTACCAGCCGTGGATCAACCGCGCCGGACGCTTCCGTTCGCTCGGCGACGGGCAGATCGACTTTAAGGGCATTTTCAGCAAGCTGACCCAGTACGACTATGACGGCTGGGCGGTGCTGGAGTGGGAGTGCTGCCTGAAGGACGGCGATACCGGCGCGCGCGAAGGCAGCGAATTTATTCGCCGCCACATCATTCCGGTCTCCGGGCGCGCGTTTGATGATTTCGCCGCTGGAGGCAAGCATGATTAACGTCGGTATTATCGGGAGCGGGTTTATCGGCCCGGCGCATATCGAGGCGCTGCGGCGTCTCGGTTTTGTGCAGGTTGTGGCTCTCTGCGACGGCACGCTTACTCAGGCGCAGGAAAAGGCGCGCCAGCTTAACGTGCCGCACGTCTACGCCAGCGTGGAGGATCTGCTGGCGCACCCCGATCTGCACGTGGTGCACAACTGCACGCCGAACCACCTTCACGCCGAGATTAACCGCCGGATCCTGCGCGCGGGCAAGCACGTCTTTTCCGAAAAGCCGCTGTGCATGACCCCGAACGAGGCGCGCGAGCTGGTGGCGCTGGCGGAGCAGGCAGGCGCGGTGCACGGCGTGAGCTTCGTCTATCGGCAGTTTGCGATGGTGCGCCAGGCGGCGAGCATGCTGCGTGCGGGCAGCGTCGGGCGGCTTTTTGCCTCGCACGGCAGCTATCTGCAGGACTGGATGCTGCTGGAAACCGACTACAACTGGCGGGTGGATGCCGCGCTCGGCGGCGCATCGCGCGCGGTGGCGGACATCGGCTCCCACTGGTGCGACACGGTGCAGTTCGTCACCGGGCGGCGCATTACCGAGGTGATGGCGGATCTCGCCATCGTCTGGCCGACGCGCAAGGCCAGCAGGGGCGGGAATCAAACCTTCTCCCACGACGAGCGGGCGGAGTATGAAGACAAACCGGTCACCACTGAAGACTTCGGCTCGGTGCTGTTCCGCTTTGACGACGGCAGCAAGGGCAGCTTTAGCGTCTCGCAGGTGAGCGCCGGGCGTAAAAACCGCCTGACGTTTGAGATCAACGGCAGCGAGCGCTCGCTGGCGTGGGATCAGGAGGTGCCGCAGCAGCTGTGGATAGGCCATCGCGCGCAGGCCAACCAGACGCTCACCGACGATCCGGGGCTGATGAACCCTGACGTTGCCGACAGCGCCCACTTCCCCGGCGGGCATATTGAAGGCTGGCCGGACGCCTTCAAAAATATGATGTGGCAGTTCTACCGCGCCGTGCAGGCGGGCGCGATGCCGGAGTCGCCGCAGTTTGCAACGTTTCACGATGGCGCAAACGTGATGTATATCATTGATGCAATTGTGAAAAGCCATCAGCAGCAGCGCTGGGTGCGCGTGGAACAATAACGCGTTGCCCGGTTCGCCGGGCAATAAATTTATGGTAGCCTGCACAAAACGCTAACCGCAGGATGTGTCGTCGCTATGTCAATTCAGAAAATCGCTCAGCTGGCCGGGGTCTCCGTGGCGACGGTCTCCCGCGTGCTGAATAACAGCGACACCGTGAAGGCGAAAAACCGCGAGCGCGTTCTGCGGGCGATTCAGGAGAGCAACTACCAGCCAAACCTGCTCGCCCGTCAGCTGCGCACCGCCCGCAGCTATATGATCCTGGTGATGGTGTCCAACATTGCCAACCCGTTCTGCGCCGAGGTGGTGAAGGGCATCGAAGCCGAGGCCGAGAAAAACGGCTACCGCATTCTGCTGTGCAACTCCGGCTCGGACATTGAGCGCTCCCGCTCGGGCTTAAGCCTGCTTTCCGGCAAAATCGTCGACGGGATTATCACCATGGACGCCTTCTCGAAGCTGCCTGAACTGGCGGCCCTCATCGGCAGCGCGCCGTGGGTGCAGTGCGCGGAATACGCGGATGCGGGGGCGGTTTCCTGCGTCGGCATCAATGATGTGGACGCTTCACAACATGCCGTTAGCCAGCTGGCCGACGGCGGCCGCAAGCGCATCGCGATGATCAACCACGATCTCAGCTACAAATATGCCCGCCTGCGCGAGCGCGGATACAAGAGCGTGATCCACCTGCGGGATCTGGACTATCAGGCCGTGGAGTATGCCAGCGATCTCAGCTCCGGTGCGGGCATGGCCGCGATGCAAAACCTGCTGAAAGAGAATCCGCCGGACGCGGTATTTGCCGTTTCCGACACGCTGGCGGCGGGCGCGCTGCGCGCCATTCAGCAGGCCGGGCTGCGGGTGCCGGAGGATATTGCGGTCGTGGGCTTCGACGGCACCGAGCTGGCGGAGATGATTTCGCTCACCACCATCGAACAGCCGTCGCGGGATATCGGGCGCAAGGCGGTCGATCTGCTCTTAAACAAGATCGATAACCCGGATGCGCCCACGGAAAGGGTGATGATGGACTGGCGCTTTATTTCCCGCGCCAGCACCTGATTATTTTGCGATAACGCCCGCCAGGGAGCGAATATCGTTCCCGGTCGGCGACTGGTGAATGCGCAGACCAAATTCATCCACCACCGCGAAAATATGGTCGAAGATGTCGGCCTGAATCTCCTCATATTCCGCCCAGACTACCGTGTTGGTGAAGGCGTATATTTCCATCGGCAGACCGTTGGCGTCCGGCGCGAGCTGGCGCACCATTAACGTCATATCTTTGCGAATGCGCGGGTGGTTGCGCAAATATTCATTCAGGTAGGCGCGAAAAGTGCCGATATTGGTCATCTTGCGCAGGTTTAATACCGATTCCCCTTCGCCGTTCTGCTGATTCCACAGGCTAATTTCCTCATGGCGCGCGACCAGATAGGGCTTCAGCAGCTTCGCCTGAATCAGCTTCTGCTGCTCCTGCTCGTCGAGAAAATGAATGCTGGTGGTATCGATATTCAGGCTGCGCTTGATGCGTCGCCCGCCGGAGGCGGACATCCCGCTCCAGTTGATAAAGGCGTCGGAGACCAGCGCCCACGTCGGGATGGTGGTTATGGTGTTATCGAAGTTGCGCACCTTCACGGTGGTCAGGCCGATGTCCGTCACCGTGCCGTTGGCACCGTACTTCGGCATCTCCAGCCAGTCGCCGAGCTTGAGCATATCGTTAGCGGAGAGCTGAATACCCGCCACCAGCCCGAGTATCGGGTCTTTAAACACCAGCATCAGAACGGCGGCCATGGCGCCCAGACCGCTGATCAGAATGGCCGGGGACTGGCCGATCAGCAGGGAGATAATCAAAATCCCCACCAGAATGGCGCTCACCAGCTTGATGCCCTGGAAGATCCCCTTCAGCGGCAGCTGCGACGCGGTCGCCATCTTTTGCGACAGATTAAATATCACATCCAGCAGCGAGAAGAAGGAGAGCAGGGCATACACCATCACCCACAGCTTAGCGCAGGTGGTGAGCATTTCCGCCGCTTCGCTGCCTTTTTGTAGCCACAGTACCGCCTGAACGTTGACGATTATCCCCTGAAGGGTAAAGGCCAGACGGTGAAATAATTTATTCTGGGTAATGATCTGCAGCCACAAATGGCTGCTGGCCTGCGCGCGCTTCTCGAATGCGCGCAGCACCAGCTTGTGCAGAATAAAATGAACGATGATGGCGGTGAGAAAAATAATACCAAAGATAATCACTAAAGAGGTGGTGTGATTAATTTCAATGCCTAACTCTTCAACCTGAGCAATTAATTCCTGCATAACATCTCCTGTATTGTTGCAGCCCCATAATGGCGGCTGCGGATCTATTATGCAAATTCGAGGGCTTATTTGGCGGCCTGGCAGACCTTCGCCACCGGCAGGCACAGCCTGCGACGCATACGGAGCGTCGCCAGCGCCAGGATAACCATCAGACCGGTTTCCACCGCCAGGAAGAGGTTAATCGCCTGCGCGTAATCCCCGTGATGATTCTGCAGCCCGTGCAGCAAAATCGCCCCGAAAATGGCAGGGCCAAGCCCCAGCGCGGCCTGCTGCAGCGTGCTTAAAATGGCGCTCGCGGCGCCCGCATCGTCAGGCTGAATATCGCGCATCCCGATGCGGTAGAAGCTGTTTACAATCAGCGCCTGACCGTAGCCCACCAGCCCGGTGGCAGGGGCCAGCGTCAACGCAGTATTTTGTAATCCCCAGTAGCGGTACGTGACGATCAGCGCCAGCAGGCCGATTATCTGGATCGCCAGACCCGTCAGCAGAATCGTGCTGGTACTGTAGCGGGCAATCAACCGCGGCGCGAACCAGGCCGAAATAAAGTAGGTCACGCCGAGGGCGATAAAGCTGTTACCGGACTGCCACGGCGCCATCCCCAGGCCGGTCTGCATGGTCAGCGCCATGCAGAACATAAATCCGGACCAGACGCTGAAAAAGAGCAGCGCAATCACGATGCCAAAGCGAACGCTGCGAAGCTGAAGCAGACGCGGCGGGATCAGCGGGTGGGCATTCGCACGCTCCTTTTTGCGCGCGTTCTGCGCCATCAGCCAGGCCAGCGGAATAATGGCAAGAAGCATAACCTTCAGCGACCACGGCCAGCGCCACTGGGGGCCGAGCGCCATCGGGAACAGCAGGCAGCAAAGAACGATCGCCAGCAGCACGGTGCCGGTCCAGTCGATGCGCGACGGGGTATCGCGGCGGGTTTCCGGCACGTAGCGGCGGCTTAACGCCAGCACCACCAGACAAATCGGCACGTTGATAAAGAAGGCGTTACGCCAGCCCAGCCCGGCGATATCCGCCGACACCAGCCAGCCGCCTCCCATCTGCCCGACGATAAACGCAATCCCGCCAATGCCGCCAAACAGGCTAATGGCTTTCGCGTGGGCGCTACCTTTTAGCGTGACGTGCAGCGTGGCGAGGATCTGCGGCATGATGAGCGCTGCCCCCGCGCCCTGAACGATGCGTGCGGCCAGCAGTTGTTCAATATTTCCCGCCATCCCGCACAGCAGCGAGGCCAGGCCAAAAACTGCCACGCCCCACATAAACAGGCGACGGCGGCCAAGGTTATCCCCCAGCTTGCTGCCGAGCGCGAGGCAGACGGCAAAGGCCACGCCGTAGAGCGCGACGATCAGCTCCAGCTCGGTAGCGGTGGCGTGCAGCGAGTGGGTAATGGCGTCCAGCGCCACGTTGGTGATTGAGGTATCAATCATCGGCAGCATCTGGCCGGTTAACAGCAATATCAGGCCAGCGCGGCCCGGTGAAGCAACTGACGTATTCATGGTAACTCCATTGCGTCATTCATCAGATGGTCGTAGCATCAACCATCTGATAAACGGGTACCAGTTCTTGCTTATACTGGTACTGGCACTACCATGCAGGGGGATTTATGGCCTTGATGTCTGAACCCGTCACCACACTTCAGGATGACACCCGAAAACAGCTGGGGGCATTTTTACGCGCCCGGCGGGAAAGCCTCGATCCGCAGCGTCTCGGCCTGCCGCGCAGCGGTCGCCGCCGCACGCCGGGCCTGCGCCGGGAAGAGGTGGCGATGCTCGCTGACGTGGGCGTGACCTGGTACACCTGGCTTGAGCAGGGCAGGGACGTCAACCCGTCCAGCGCGGTGATGGCCGCCATCGCAAAAGCGCTGCAGTGCACCCCGACCGAGGCCCGGCATCTTTTCGTGCTCGCCGGCTTGCCGCCGGGTGAAGCGCCGCAGGCGGTCTGCTGCGAGGACATCAGCGAAGGCACCCGCCGCCTGCTTGATACCCTGATGCCTAAACCCGCCAGCATTCAGAAGCCCAACTTCGACATCGTGGCGTGGAACGACAGCTTCGGGCACCTGATGGGCGTTGATTTCAATGACATCCCGCCGGAAGACCGCAACTGTATTTACCTGTTCCTTACCCATCCGGCGTGGCGCGCGCGTCTCGGCAGACGCGACGACGTGCTGCCGATTTTCGTTTCCTATTTCCGCGCGGCGATGGCCGAACACCGGGGTGACCCGCTGTGGGAAGCCAAACTGGCGCGCTTCTTCGCGGTGTCGGAGGAGTTCAAAACCCTGTGGCACCAGCGCAACGACGTGCGCGGCGTGGAAAACCAGCTCAAGCTGTTTACCCATCCTGAGCTGGGGGATTTTACGCTGCAGCAGATGTACTGGTACTCCGCACCGCGAAACGGCTCGCGGCTGCTGGTGTATCTCCCGGTGGATGAGGCGGGGGAAAGGGCGATGACGTGGCTGGCGGAGCAGAGGGTGGGCGGTAAGCCCGCCGGGTGATGAGAGCCAATCAATAATTTTCTGGCAATTTATTCACCTTCATTAAAATGCCCCTGTTAATTTCAATATAATTTCCCTCGCGCAGATCGCTAAGGATTTTCATCACCCGACTACGCGAGAGATGGGTTTTTTCCTGGATATAATCGCTAACGTTAATGGCGAGGCGCAGCTCTTCTTCCTCTTCCATCAGCCCCTGCAAATTTAAACGAATCAGCTCATACGTTGACAGACCCGCTGAGTTCTTATGCGCTTCAGCAAAACGTTTTACGCCAAACATAAAAAGCATGGCTGTCTCACGCCACAACTTCGCATGATCAATTTTTTCCAGAACAGTTTCCCGTGGCTGCAACTCGTAACGAACGTCGCTGTAGGCTTTGTAAAAGATGCCGTCATTCATATCGGTTAGCACATTGAGACCCACAATCAAGGGTGCCTGGAAATAACGTAAAAGGAGATGATCGCTGTTCCGATAAGCGGCGAGAAGGTCCTCATGGATCACCAACGTCATTGGCTCCTGATGCGTATTGGTGGAAATAACCTGACGTGTTTTAGCGGTACGAATGTGAGAAGGATCGGAAATAACGGATATAATTTTATTTATGTCATTTATTGGTTTCATAGAGACAGCAATCCCAGCGAGGTTTAAAAAAAGTATATCAAAACTTTATCTAAGCTCCAGGATTGTTAAAACGTAACAATGCCAGCGTCATCCTTGAGGTTTCCATCCATGAAGAGCTCTAAAAACAAAAACAAGAAACAGCCACCGAAATGGCTGTTTCTTGTTTTATCACTGCTGAGGAGGATCAGTTATAAGCAAAGGTCATGGTAATCACCGAGCTGATTGTCCCAGGTGTCACATTGCCCGATTTGCTGAATGCACGAGTCTGTAAATCCCAGGTTGGTTTACCGTCAGTGGCCTCAGCAATGGTAATTGTTGAGGTCTTACCGTTACCGTAAGGTTCTTCGGATTTTCCTTCCAGCTGCACGGCAACGTTTGTTGCTGTACCCGTATTACTGTAAAGCGTATCCGGGTCGCCAGCATCAGACGTACCGTGGAAGGTCGCCGTGACGCTGGATGTGCCCGCCGGGCAATTTTCCAGGGAAACGGTAATCGGCACCCATTCGGAGCTGCTGCCAGCCGCATTAAGGTCGACGGTCTGGAGATCTGCACCACCGCCCAGATCGATAGTCATATTTTCGCTGCCTGCGCTCACTTCACATGGTGAGGCAACGACGTTACCTGTAATATTCAGCGTTACCGGATCGCCCGCGAGAGCATAATGTGATAAGCCCATAGCGATATAAAGTGCGGCTACTGCCGGGATGATAAATCGTTTAACGTTACTCATAGTTATAACCAGTTTACACAGATGTTGAATGCAGTGTACCCACTGCGCCAAAGTCACTAATGACACTAAATTGCAATTTCCCACCATTTACCCCATTCGGTAGAGCAAATGTCGTAGTAATACCCGGTGCAGCGTAAGAAACATTTTGCAGTTTTTTTCCTGCAACGATAATTTCGTTGAAATTAATAAAGCAGGGTGTAGGGTTGGTGATCTCTAGTTTATTACCAGAGACGCGCCAGCTGAGTTTCTCACTCTCTTTTTCAACATTGATATCTTTCAATGCAGTCGGACGATAAATCAGCTTAATGCTTGTCGCGACGGCAATCTGCAAGGTGTTTTTTTCACGCGGTGCAGATGGGATCGCCTTAACGCGCAGCCAATACATCGACTCTTTTTCCTGCGGCAGACTGCCGGACATAATGACGCGCATCAGGTTTTCTTTACCGCCATCCAGTCTATAGAGAGGAGGGGTAATGATAAACGGCGGCTTTTGCGGATCGTTAGTCAGATTATCAACCACAGTTTGGATCAAATAAGGCGTACTATCCGGGTTACGTACGCTTAATGACACCTCTTTTTTCGCACCGTCATAAAGCAATCGTGTGCCGCCAATATTAACGGTGGCATTAGCGTAAAAACAGATTGACGAAATAACACAGCTAAGAAGTGCAGATAATATTATTTTCAACGATAAACTCCAGGGAAGTAAGTCTCATCCATAATCATGTGGTGAGCATAATCCGTGCTGATGAAGCATTTTATTCCCGAGGCCCGCATAATGTCTCTTCACTTTTTGTCCTGTATAGAGTCCTGGATAGGACTATTTTTTGATGGAGAGAGTTAATGATACCGGGAACAATATCGGCATCGATAAAGCGCGGCAACGTGGTTTATTGAAAATATGAAAAGGAAATTTAATTTTGTATCTGGAGTCTGAATAATGAATAAGCACATTTTGGCTGTTATCGCCGCATCTCTTATCGCAGGTACTGCGTTCACCACACAAGCTGCAAGCACGACTTTAACCGTGAGTGGCGGCACTATCCATTTTATGGGTTCTGTTGCTGATGCACCTTGCTCTGTGAGCGCAGATTCTGAACACGGTATCGTGATTCTGGATCAGGTCACCCTCGACAGCATGGGCACAGAAGCAGGTAAAGCATCTGGCCAGGCTAAGGCATTCAACATCAGCCTGGAAAATTGCGATGTGACGACTTATACAAATGCCACTGTGACCTTCCACGGTCAGTCAAGCCCAGAGCAGGCGGGCGTGCTGGCGAACACTGCAGGTTCCGGTGCGGCAACAGGCGTTGCGCTGCAGCTCTTTGGGCCAGACGGCAACAAACTGGATGTGGAAAAAGAGTCTTCCAGCCAGTCTCTGTCAACCGGCACGAACAAGATCCCAATGAGCGTGGATTATGTGACGACTAATGCTGAGCCAACGGCTGGGGCGGTAGAGTCTGTAGCCACCTTCCAGATCACCTATTCTTGATCGAGACGCTCTCCCCAAATAAAGGGAGAGCGGTAATTTTGCGCCATATAATTATTTTTATGAGCAAGAGAAAATGCTTCGTCTGTTTATGATAATTATCACCCCGTTATTCAGTTGTTTCGCCAGCGCCAGCAATATGAGTAACCTTAACGGTGGTGACATGCATTTTTTTGGCGCTGTGGTTAATGCTCCCTGTTCCGTAGAAGCACAAAGTCTTCATCAAAATGTCGTATTGGACCAGGTCCGGGCTGCCAGTTTTTCGTCCCGTGGCAGTTGGGCTGCACCTAAAACCTTCTGGCTTAAGCTGGAGGATTGCAGTAATGCGCTATTTCAATTTGCCACGGTCGCTTTTACGGGCTCTGTTGATGCTAAAGATCCTCAGGTTTTTAAGGCCGGGTTTGGTGCTGATGCCGCGCAAGGCCTGGGTATTGGTATTTTTGATAGTGCAGGAAATTTGATTATTCCTAATTCAGCACCGCTTTCTCAATACCCGGTATTTGATGGGAAGTCAGTTTTATATTTTACCGCCAAATATCGTTCGGTGTCAGATAAAGTTGTAGCAGGTGATGCCAGCGCGGTGGTGAACTTCTCAGTGATATATCAGTAAGCAGTGCAAAAAAGGAACAGAGATTATTCACTCGTTATTAGGAATGGGCAATGAAATTTATTATGACATCATTACGTGCTGTACGCATTTCGTTAACCATTGTTGGCTTATTGGCTTTTGTCATTTCCCTTAGCCTGTTAAATAGCGCTGCTGCGGCAGGGGTTGCTCTGGGTGCGACTCGCGTGATTTACCCGCAGGATGCTAAACAGGCCAGTATTAATGTGATGAATAGCGATACGCATGATTCATTTTTAGTTCAGTCCTGGGTATCAGACGATAAGGGTAATAAAGTCTCCACGTTTGTCGTCACGCCACCGCTGTTTGTGCTGAAGCCTGGCAAGGACAATATTCTGCGTATTATCTATAACGGCTCGCGCTTGCCTGAGGATAAAGAGTCCGTTTTCTTCCTCAATAACAAAGCGATCCCTTCGCTGGATAAATCGGCACCGGTGACGAATTCGTTACAGATTGCCACACAGTCAGTAATCAAGCTGTTTGTTCGTCCTGCTCATCTGTCAGTGAAACCAGCTGATGCTGCTGCCATGCTTCGCTGCAAGGCTGATGGTGCAAAACTGACTGTGACTAACCCATCGCCGTATTTTGTCACTCTGGTCAACCTTACCGTCGCAGGAAAAAAACAGCCGAACATGATGGTGCCGCCAAAAGACAGCCAGACAATCAACGCGGCTGGTGCGGTCTCATATCAGACGCTGAATGACTACGGTGCCGTCACACCTGCACTGATCTGCAAGGCCTAAAGTGGTATCTGAGATGGGTTTACGAAAAGAAAAACGCATGTTATCAGTGGTGCGCTGGCGCATTTCGCCGCTGGCGCTGATGATTGGCACCAGCCTGTTTTCAGGATATGTGCTGGCGGATGAGTATTTTAACCCGGCCTTTTTGACCGATGGCAAAGGGCAGGTCGCAGACTTGTCGAGCTTTGAAACGGGTGGCGGCCAGGCGCCAGGTACCTATCGCGTTGACGTTTACCTCAATAATGATTTTGTGGTTAGCCATGACGTCGAGTTTAAGGCGCTGACGTCGGTCAATCCTGATGCCAAAAAAGGCGCCGACGATACGGGGCTGGTGGCCTGTCTGTCGGCAAAAACGCTGTCAGACATGGGCATCGATCTCAGTATTCCTGAAGAAAAGAAATCGGCTGGCGACGGGCAATGTATCAACATCTCCTCTCTTATTGATGGCGCAACCGCCAGCTTTGATTTCGCACACCAGCGTCTGGATCTCAGCGTGCCGCAGGTGGCGCTTAAAAATACAGCGCGGGGGTATATTGCGCCCGAAAAATGGGATCAGGGCATAAATGCGCTGCTGATGAACTACAGCTTCAGTGGGTCGAACAGCAAAGATCAGAGTGGTAACAGCAGCAGTAACTTTCTGGGCCTGAACGGCGGGGTTAACGTTGGCCCATGGCGCTATCGGGACTACTCGACCTTCAACCGCAACACCCGCAGCAATGGACAAACGTCAACCGAGTGGGAGCACGTTAGCGGCTTTATTGAGCGCACCATCATCTTAATGAAAAGTGAGCTGACGGCAGGCGACAGTTACACCTCCGGTGAGGTGTTTGATAGCGTCAGCTTTCGCGGTGTACAGCTGGCCTCTGACGACAACATGCTGCCGGACAGCCTGAAAGGGTTTGCGCCCACGGTACGCGGGATCGCGAAAAGTAACGCTCAGGTCACCATCAAACAGAACGGTTATATTGTCTATCAGACTTACGTCGCGCCTGGCGCTTTCGCCATTAACGATCTGTTTCCGACTTCATCAAGCGGAGATCTGATGGTGGAAGTGAAAGAGCAGGACGGGAACATTCGCACTTACAGCGTGCCTTACTCGGCAGTACCACTGCTCCAGCGTGAAGGGCGGGTGAAATACTCACTGACCGCCGCGAAATATCGCACCAGTAACGATCAGCAGGATCAGACCCCGTTCGGCCAGGGTACGTTGATGTGGGGTCTGGCACATGGCTTTACCCTGTATGGCGGCACGCAGTTTTCAGGCAATTATAAAGCGATTGCATTGGGAGCCGGGGTCAATATGGGGGACTGGGGAGCGCTGTCAGCGGATATCACCGGTGCAAAGAGTACGCTGATTGATGGCACCCGGCATACCGGACAGTCCCTGCGCATGCTGTACGCCAAATCCCTTAACGACTTTGGTACTAACTTCCAGTTGCTGGGATATCGCTACTCCACCTCCGGTTACTACACCTTCGCAGATACTACTTATAAGCACATGGACGGTTATAACAGCGATCCGGAAAACGAAGATGCCGAGCCGGATAACGATCGCCCGCACTGGTATGACTATTACAACCTCTACTACACCAAACGCGGTAAGGTGCAGGTGAATATTTCTCAGCAGCTTGGTGGCCTGGGTTCGGTGTACGTGAGCGGCAGTCAGCAGACCTACTGGCATACCGAGGGCAAGGATACCCTCTTGCAGGTGGGGTACAACACCTCATGGCACGATATCAACATGGGGCTGAGCTACAACTACAGCAAATCGTCGGGTCAGCCGGAGGCGGATAAAATGATCGCCTTCAACGTTTCTCTGCCTGTAGGCAAGTGGTTGTCACCAAAAGACACCACTACGCCAAATAACGCCTTTGCGACATACAGCGTGAACCGTGACAACCACGGTAGCGCCACGCGTAATGCAGGGATCAGCGGTACGATGCTGGAGGGTAATAACCTGAGCTACAGCATACAGCAAGGCTTTGCTAACAACGGTGCTGGCAACAGCGGCAACGCCAGCCTGGCGCATCAGGGCGGCTACGGCAACTCTAACATTAGCTACAACTACAGCAATAACGGTGATTCCCAACAGGTTAATTACGGTATCTCTGGCGGCGTAGTCGCTCATCGACACGGCGTAACCTTCAGCCAGCCGCTGGGAGAAACAAACGTGCTGATTGAGGCTCCGGGCGCGAACCGGGTACGCGTTGAAAACGCTACCGGCGTCAAGACCGACTGGCGCGGATACGCCGTGGTACCGTATGCCAATACCTATCGAAAAAACCGCATTGCGCTGGATACTACAACGCTGGGTGACACAGTAGACATTGATGATGCCGTGGTCGACGTGGTGCCGACAAAAGGGGCGCTGGTGCGTGCCTCGTTCAAAGCTCACGTGGGGATCCGTGCGCTGCTGACGCTGCTGCATAACAACGAGCCGATTCCATTTGGTGCCACCGTTACGCGCGATGATGAGGGCGCGGGCAGCATCGTCGGGGAAGACGGACAGGTTTACCTCTCTGGTCTGGCACCGAAGGGCAAACTGAAAGTGCAGTGGGGCGAAGGGGCCGACCAGACCTGTAGCGCAGACTATCTGCTGCCCCAGGATGCAGAAAATGCTGCTATCACCCGGATGAAAGTCATCTGTCGTTAACAGGGATGGTCGTTATGAGATATGCATTAACCTCGCTAAGTGCTGTTGTCGTCATCGGAATTTCAATTCTGTCCGGCGTGTCGGTTCGTGCTGCGGAGACGACGCTGGCAGTCTCAGGCAACGTGGTTGCCAGCGGTTGTGACGTGGACACTGGCAGCATCAATCAGAAAGTTAAAATAGGAACATTTTCCGGCAAGGATTTTCCTGCAATTGGTAGCACGTCGGCATTTAAGGCAATGAACATCAACCTGTCGAACTGTTACGAAAAGCTTTCTACCATTCAGGTGAAATTTTCTGGTGTATCCGATGCGGATAACCCAACGCTATTAGCGATAAGTGACGCAGGGGGAGCCGGAACCGCAGCAACGGGCGTTGGGGTAGAGCTACTGGACAACGGGGGAAAAACCATTCCCTTCAACGCGAATTCTCTACAAACGTTTGAGCTGGAAGAGGGGACAAACACCCTTTCTTTTCTGCTGCGCTACAAATCTACCCGTTATCCGGTGACCTCAGGCGAGGCCTCAGCGGTGATGTATTTTGATTTAACCTATCAGTGAGTATGGGTATATGACGACTGAACGCGTGAAAATCATAAGTATTCTGCTGATGTTTTTTTGGGGGGCTGCGGTTAAGGCTCATGATGGGCAGGTCAATATATCCGGAACTATTCAGGATAACACCTGTGAGCTGGCGCCGGATTCTCAAAATAAGATGGTTGATATGGGGATTGTGGCTGGTGCTCAATTTAGCCAGACAGGGGATTTTACACCAGTAAAACGCTTCATCCTCAATTTGCAAAATTGTGGTCCAGCGGCCAGCGGAGCGAGGGTGATGTTTTCAGGTATTGCTGATGCACAGAACAATAAACTATTTGCGATTGAGACCGGTGAGGGGGCGGCGAGTGGAATCGCATTAGGTATTTATGATGACAGCGGGAATATAATAAAACCTGGTGATATGAGCGGGGCGACGACATTAAAACCGGGGCAAACATCAGCGGCACTTTCCTTTATGGCTAATTATGTTGCTAAGCAAAATACCGTCACGCCGGGGGCGGCGAATGTTACAGTAACGTTTAGCGTTAACTATGATTGATAATCGTTTTAAACGCGCTCTATGATGAGTGATATTTTCAATATTCATTGATTAAGTGAGGTAGTGTGTTTTATCTAAGATATGTGTCGCGCAGCATTATTATGTTATGCGTAATGATTCTTTCTCTGCCATCATGGGCGGATTGTGAGTTGGGCACGAATGGTTCAAGCTTTGAAGCCGGTTTTGGTAATGTGATTGTGCAACGAGATGCCGCCGTTGGGAGTCAAATCGCAGCGGTCAATTTTCCTGCTGCAGGGTATTTAGGTGCTACTAACGCAACCTGCACTCTTTATTCTGTTATGGTCTATAATGGGGCTGTTGCATCTGGAATTCAGGATGTGTACAAAACGAATGTCGAAGGTGTTGGCATAAAATTTAGCATTGGCACGAATGCGGGGGGCGCATTTGCCGCACCTTACCCTGGAAATGTTGTTGCAACATATACGAATGATGGTGGGAAAGGAATATTTTACAATGCTGGTTATCTGGTCAAAACTGGCACTATTGTTTCTGGTGTGTTAAATAATGCTCCGGTTGCGGAGGCCCAGCTTTATCAAAAGGATAATCCACCTGGGGTAGGCGTTAAGTTTGTATTAAGTGGCGAGAGTAGAATTACTCAGGTAGCATGTGACATTAAATCAGGCAGTACGTTAGCATTTTCTATGGGCAATGTTCCGGCTAATGAATTCAATTCAAAAGGGACAGTTTCCGACGAATCGAAGACGGTAGATCTTGAACTTGATTGCGATGCAAAAGCTAATGTAAATATTACCTTAAAAGGTTCTGGTAATCCGGATTCTACAGATCCGAGCTTACTGGCATTGAGTAATCAGGGGCAAAATGGTGTCGCTGATGGTATCGGCGTACAATTGCTATACAACAGCACGCCGCTTGAATTAAACAAAATGCTTAAATTAAAACAATCAGCGGGGGGGCAGGAATCGTTTCCAATTACCGCCCGTTATGTTCAGACTAAAGATAAAGTAAAAGCGGGCTCTGCTAATGCCACTGCAACCTTAGATATCACTTACCAGTGATGCCTCCAGAGATTAACCGGGCAGGAAGCCCGGCCTCGCATCTCTTACCCGCGCTTTTTCTCAATTCGCGCCATAAACTTCTTCAGCTCTCGCGTCTTGCGCACCGCCAGCGCTGACACCATCTCTTTCTCAATCCGCTTCTCGGGTTTTGGCTGTGCCGTCACTACCATCCGCCCGTCTTCCACCACAATTTCAACCGGCGTACCCACCGGAAATCCCGCCGCCTCCAGCCACTTGCCCTTGATCCGCAGCGCCGCAAACGGCACGTATTCTGGATAATTCCTCGCAGAACTCACCGTTAAACGACGGGTTTTATGTTTTACGGCTTCTTTGGCTGTGCGTTTTGCACTACACTTGCGTTCAGTCATAATAACTAATCTCGATAGTTGTTGTGATCAGCGGTACGGAGGTGTTCCACCACCTTCATACCGCGCTCAATACTGATGTAAACTACAGGTGTAATAATATCCAGCTGTGTGGGTGAAGTCCGTTTAGAAATACTTAAACCTGCATTTAAAACATATCTGAACATATAAAAAAGCCGCGTATCAGAACGCGGCTTAATAACGAAAACACGCCTCAGGGATTAAATCTATCGTCCCACGGCATTAGCTGATGGGCCTCCGATTTTAATTTGTCCGCTTCTGCACGCCGCTTTAAAAAATACAGGATATTGATCTGATCGTTATACGCATCTTCTTCCATATGCAATGTAATCCACTGAGCATTACTTTGAGCATATTTCTTCAGCTCGGACACATCGGCGGATCCATTGAAATTCGCCAGTTGCAGCAACGAAATATCTCGCTGATAGCGCATCTGCATCAGCCAGGGCACATGCAGGCGGGTTATCTGGTGCGGATCGGCCAGCCGGGCGGTTTCAAAATTTCCCAGCATGATGCTGGCGTAAAAGAGCTGGGATGAGAGCATGATGCCATATAAAGCAACTGCCACCAGCGGCAAGCGGAACAGAAGGGGACGCAGGGTGACTACAGGCGCATTGCCTTCTGAGGCCGCCATCAGCAGCAGCACCGCAAAGAAATGCGCCACCGAATAATAAAGCGGAAACTCCACCTGCGTATGCAGCAGGATTGGCAGCGTGGTTAAGAGCGCTGCCCACTGCCACAGATTTTTGCGTCTGCGACAGAGTACAACCCAGCCCGCCAGAAGACACAACCCCCCCGCCAGTGCCACAATGCCACCCTCAGCCCAGATAAACAGCGTTTCGTTGTGCGGGTGTTGCATCATCTCCCGGCTCGGATTATCGCCGGGTAACGCTGACATGAAATGTTGAAACGCCGATTCGAACATCCCTAACCCCCAGCCCTGCCAGGGGTGAACACGGATCATGCGCAGCGTGTACTCAAGGGTTAGCCAGCGCTGCTGGTTCGAGCCTTCATGCAGCAGCGACGCCACAACTGACTGATGAAGAATCTGCGTACCAAGCAGACCGCCGAGCACAGGCAACAGAACGATTAACGCCCGCCGCCAGCGGGTAGTGCGATGTCGAAAGCGAGCCTGTGCAAAAAGTATCGATGCGCATCCCATGGCCATGATTCCACCAATCCAGCCAATGCGGGAGTGGAATAGCACCAGCGTGGCCGTCAACATCATGATGGCCACGCATATCATCATGAACCGCACTCGCTCGGCTCGTGGGTGATAAAGCGAACGCCGGATATCAGTGAGAAGATAAAGCAGGGCAGCAAGCCCGGTCACAAGGAACGAGGCGGTCACGTTAAGCTGCTGGAAGATGCCTGGCGCGTAGCCGGCATATTTTTCCGCCAGGGAATCCAGCGGGAAGGGTAAATATTGCGGACAGTAAAACCCGGCCAGAGAGAGAGCACATTCAATAACCGCTGCGGCAGCAAGCAGATAGAAAAGGGTAACTGTTTCCTTTTCCCTGATGGGTAGTTGCAGTAGCGTAAGATAAACGAAAACGCCACCCCAGATACCGATAAGCCTCGGCAGGGCGATGGGCAATGCATCGTGAGGCGACCAGAGCGCCGGAAGGGTAAATAACACCGCGCTTGTCAGCAGCATTAAACAGGTGGGGGTGATGCAAACCTTTTTTGTGCCCAGAAGCAGCCATGTAAGGAGCCCAAATAGCGAGATAATCCCCCAGCTCAGCAGGTTCATTGGCAGATTCATACCGTAATCGCCGCTGTTCGGCCAGGGTATATGCAATAGTACCAGCCAGTAGAGGCTGAAAAGTATAATGAGTAACAGGCTTGCGGTGCGTCTGATAACAGCTTGCTGAGATAATATAGATAAGTAAGAAAGCATGATATTTGATGGCTAAAACTTTATTTTATTTTTGCCGGGTGAGGGTGTCTAAATAACGTGAGTCCAATGTAAGATTTTATGCCTGGTGCACTTCTCACAAACCAGAACCTTCAGGGAACGTACATGACATCACACGCAAACGGGTTACGGGCAACGATTCAGGATGCGGATGATCGAATGGGCGTTCAGCATGAACTATCGCATAAGCGTGGCGGACGGTACGGTGGGAGATGAGTGGACGCTAACTCCCGTTAATTCTTACGCCAAGTTGGAAGAGCGCTGGATTGCATTTGCCTGTGGATACGATCGTAATGTCCATCCACATCGCGGTTAGTCATCAGTAAAGCGTAACGGGCCGCACGCGGCGGCCCGTTTTGATCAGCACTCGGTCACAATCGTGCTCAGCGGCAGACGAGACTTCGGCAGCGTGGCGTTGAAATCTTCCACGCTGTGATGCCCAACCGGCACCACCACCAGGCTGGTGAAGCCTTTCTCTTTCAGGCCAAACTCTTCGTCGAGGATAGCGGCGTCGAAGCCTTCGATTGGCACGGCGTCCAGACCCATCGCGGCCACGCCCAGCAGGAAGTTGCCGACGTTCAGGTAAACCTGCTTCGCCATCCACTGGTCGTCATCTTTCAGATCCACGCGGTGCATATCGGCAAAATAGTGGCGTCCTTTGTTATTGGCCGCTTTCGCTTCCGGCGTGTTGAAACGACCGTCCGCCTCTTCCTGGTCGACAACGCGCTCAAGCCAGGCGTCGTCCATCGCGGTTTTCGCGCAGAACACCACCACGTGAGAAGCATCCAGCATTTTGCGTTCGTTGAACACGTAGGTGCCCGCGGCGGATTTCGCCACGCGGGCTTTACCTTCCTCGGTGCTCGCGATAATAAAGTGCCACGGCTGGGAGTTGGTGCTGGACGGGCTGTACTGCAGCAGGGTTTTGATTTTCTCCGCTTCTTCAGCGGTCAGTTTTTTGGTTGGGTCGAACGCCTTGGTAGAGTGGCGTTTCAGGGCGACAGAAATGATATCCATAACTACTCCTGGTAATGAAATTCGCCCGTGCGCGGGCGCGAAAGGAGAGCAGATTACCGCGCGAAGCGGCAAAAGATAAGTGCGATTCGAGCGGTTATACTGTTCGGCACAGACGAACAATCAGGCAGGGCGTATCCACTTCTGGTCTTTTTTCGGCAGCTTATCGACGACCAGATTCCACGAATCCGCGATCAGGTCGGCGACCAGTTCAGGCGTGATGTCCTCGGTGCCGTAGAGCGAAATCCAGTGTTTTTTATTGAGGTGGTAGCCCGGCTCAACGCCACGGTAAATCTGCTGATTTAACAGGGATTTTTCCGGGTCGGATTTCAGGCTAACGTGGGGGCGTCCGTGCGCGGTGGCCATCAGCATAAAAATTTTCCCGCCCACCTTAAACACGTCGTACTCGGGGCCAAACGGCCAGCAGTGTTCGGTGAAAGGCATCTCCAGCGCGACGCGTTTTGCGTGCGCCTGCAGGGAATTACTGTCCATCGTTATCCTCCTGAGCCAGCCCGCGCCACATGGCTTCGAAACCCAGCGCTTTAAAATCGGTGGCGCGGGACGGATCGCGGGTGGCAAACTCCATGGTGGTTTCCGCCAGCGATAAGAAAAGCGCATCGCCAAACGTTTTGAATTCATCGGACATAAACACCGGGCGCACCGAGCGGCGGCACAGCTCGTGAAGTTCCGGGAACATCTCTTTCACCGCCTGTTCCGTTTCGGCGCTCAGCTTTTCACTGACGCCAATCTGGCGGATCGCCGCATGCGCCACGGGGTTACGAATCCCCCAGTCGACGTAGCTGTTCCAGATATTGCGGGTATGCTCTTTAGGAAGCGTGAGGGTGCGATCGAGGTTCGCCAGCATGGTCTGGCAGAGATCCTGCTTGAGGTGCAGGTAAAGGGCATTCAGCAGATCGTCTTTTGTAGCAAAGTAGCGAAACAGCGTGCCTTCAGCGACGCCCGCGTTACGGGCAATTAACGCCGTTGAGGCGGCAATACCTGACTGTGCAAATGCCACCGTTGCGGCTTCCAGTAAGGCCTGTTTTTTATCTTCACTCTTCGGACGTGCCACTAAATTTTTCCCCCTTTCAATTATAAAAACCCTGATTGAAACACGTGCTTTGACGGCCTGCAACGCGGAATGTCAAAGATCGAAAACGTCTTGACGACTTTATCATCATATCTATAATGAGTGCTTACTCACTCATAATCAAGTTCCCCCGCGTAAACCATCGGATGGCGCGCGTTTTCGGGTCAGGATATGAAAAAGCCTCTCTTCATCTGCGTGGTGTTCGTCATGATTATTGCTTCAGCTGCGAGTTTACCGTTTGTTCTGAATGCCGGATTTGGCCAGCCGCCGCAGGGTGCGCAGCTCACGGAAGTGGAGGCTTCTCCGCACTATCGTGACGGGAAGTTCCACAACGCGCTCCCGACGCCCGGCTTTACCGGGCAGCAAAACATGCTGGTGGCGTGGTGGCAGTTCCTGACCCGTAAAACCGAAAACGCCCGCCCGGCGCAGCCGCTGCCGCTGGTGAAAACCGATCTGGCGAGCCTGCCTCTGGAGCAGGACACGCTGGTGTGGCTCGGCCACTCCTCGTGGTATATGCAGCTGGCGGGTAAACGCATCCTGATCGACCCGGTCCTCGGCAACTACGCCGCGCCGTTCTCGTTCCTCAATAAAGCGTTTGCGGGAGAGTACCCGTGGCGCGCGGAGAGCATGCCCGAAATCGACCTGCTGATTATCTCGCACGATCACTACGACCATCTGGACTACGCCACCATCCGGGCGCTGCTGCCGAAGGTGAAGCGCGTCGTCACTCCGCTCGGCGTCGGCTCGCACCTGCGCTACTGGGGGATGAGCCCGGACATCATCGACGAACGGGACTGGAACCAGTCGGTGCACATCAGCGATGCGCTGACGGTTCACGTCCTGCCCGCGCGCCACTTCTCCGGGCGCGGCATTAAGCGTGACCAGACCCTGTGGGGCAGCTTCATGTTCGTCACGCCAGAGCAGAAGGTCTACTACAGCGGCGACTCCGGTTATGGCCCGCACTTTAAGGCCATCGGCGAGCAGTTTGGCGAAGTGGATTTAGCCATCATGGAAAACGGCCAGTACGACCAGGACTGGAAGTACATCCACATGCTGCCGGATGAAACGGCGCAGGCCTCGGCGGACCTCAACGCGAAAGCGGTGGTGCCGGGGCATAACGGACGCTTCGTGCTGGCGAAGCATACCTGGAACGATCCGCTGATCCAGCTGGCGCGGGCCAGCAAGGACAAAAATTATCGGCTGCTGACGCCGGAGCTGGGCGAGCCGGTTCGGGTGAGCGATAGCACGCAACAATTTCGTGAGTGGTGGGAATAATGTTGAACCAAGAAACAGAGGGGGAGAGCAGCATGACGATTTCCGCTCAGGTCATTGATACGATTGTCGAATGGATCGATGACAACCTACACCAGCCGCTACGCATCGAAGAGATCGCCCGCCACGCGGGTTACTCCAAGTGGCATTTACAGCGGCTGTTTATGCAGTACAAAGGCGAAAGCCTCGGGCGCTATATTCGCGAACGCAAGCTGCTGCTGGCGGCGCGGGATCTGCGTGAATCTGACGAGCGCGTGTACGAAATCTGCCTGCGCTACGGCTTTGAATCGCAGCAGACGTTTACGCGCATCTTTACCCGCACCTTCCATCAGCCCCCTGGGGCTTACCGCAAAGAGAACCATAGTCGGGCGCATTGAAATTGAGGAAACAAAGGCCGGGTAAGGCATCGCTGCCACCCGGCTTTTTTATTGGCTTACGACGCCAGTGAGAACCAGCGGCGCCAGACGAAACGCAGGATGAAGAATTCGATAGCGCCGAGCAGTAAAAACCACACGCAGAACAAAATGGTGTAGAGCTGGTTCAGGTCGACCATATGAAAGGTCTGAACCAGCTTCTGCGCCAGCACCAGACCCAGCGACGGCGCGGGCAGCAGTAAGCAAGAGATCAGGGCCATCAATAAAATGCCCCCCGCAGTCAGCAGCGATTCCAACGGGTGTTTCATCGTAATGTTAATCGTCAGTTAAAAATGTCATTGTCCGGCATCCTTTAACGTAAAGCAATATCAACCCGCCGGCCCTTTTTTAATTAAATAATTCCATACCCCGACGAATAATGCGCGGAAAGAGAATAATTTAATCCTGATGATTAAATTAATATCGCACTATGTAAATAAATGTCTGCATCACGATAATAATTTTACAAATATATAGGTGCTATATCCAATTAACGTCGCAATAACAATGGCTGCGACAATGTATAACGCCAGGCGCCGTCCGCGATAAATACCAAACATGGTTCCCCCTCGTTTAGGATTGGTTTAGAAATATTTTGTAAAAATCAGCTCGTCGAAATAATTTTAATCAATTTTGAATAACCCAGTGGTAAATATATTGCGGTAGATCAATTTTACCCGCAAGACTTTAAAAACAATTTATTTAAGCCAGAAAGGAATTCAGGCTTCTGTTCACCGGATATTGAAGGAAAAATACGATGACTGAAAAAAAATACTCCCCAAACGTGCCGCCTTCCGGCGGGCTGGCATACCAGCAGACCGCAGAGCAGGTGCTTACGCACGTGCAGAGCCAGGCCAGCGGTCTGGATCGTGCAGAGGCGCAGGCGCGTCTGCAAAAACAGGGCCCGAACGCGCTGCCGGAGAAAAAAGGTAAACCCGCCTGGCTGCGTTTTTTAGCCCATTTTAACGATGTGCTGATTTACGTTCTGCTGGCCGCCGCGGTATTAACGGCGGTAATGGGCCACTGGGTCGATACGCTGGTTATTTTGGGCGTCGCGGTTATCAACGCCTTAATTGGCCATATTCAGGAAAGCAACGCGGAAAAATCCCTGAAGAGCATTCGTAATATGCTCTCCAGCGAGGCGCGCGTTATTCGCAACGGCAACCACGAAACTATACCCACAACTGAAATAGTCCCGGGCGATATTATTGTTTTACGCGCGGGGGATCGTATTCCGGCGGATATGCGTTTAATCGAGGCGCATAATTTACGCGTGGAAGAGGCGATTCTGACCGGTGAATCCACCGTGGTGGATAAACACACGAATCCGCTGAGCGGCGAATTACCGCTGGGCGACCGCACCAATATGGTCTTCTCCGGAACGACCGTGAGCGCGGGCGGCGGAGTCGGCGTTGTCACCGCGACCGGTAAAGAGACGGAACTCGGCCATATCAACCAGATGATGGCGGGCATTGAAAAGCACCGCACGCCGCTGCTGGTGCAGATGGACAAGCTGGGCAAGGCGATCTTCGCCATAATTCTGGCGATGATGGCGGCGCTGTTCGTCTTCAGCCTGGTGTTCCGCGAGATCCCGATGGGCGAGCTGCTGCTCTCCCTGATCAGCCTGGCGGTCGCCTCCGTACCGGAAGGTCTGCCGGCCATTATCTCCATCATCCTCTCGCTGGGTGTGCAGGCGATGGCGCGCAAGCGGGCGATTATCCGCAAGCTGCCGACGGTTGAAACGCTGGGCGCGATGACCGTGGTCTGCTCGGATAAAACCGGCACCCTGACCATGAACGAGATGACGGTGAAAGCCATCATCACCGCCGACGTCTGCTACCGCGTGGACGGCAACAGCTACGAGCCGGTGGGCAATATCTACCTGGAAGGCAGCGACGAGCCGGTGCAGATCCAGCCGGGCACCGTGCTGGAGCAATACCTGCGCACCATCGACCTGTGCAACGACAGCCAGCTGATTCAGGACGAGCGCGGCCTGTGGGGCATTACCGGCGGGCCGACCGAGGGCGCGCTGAAGGTGCTGGCGGCGAAGGCCAGCCTTGAGCCAGTGGCGACCGCGCTGGTTAACAAGATCCCGTTCGACTCGCAGTACAAGTACATGAGCACCCACTACCAGATTGGCGGTGAGGAGCAGATCCTGATCACCGGCGCGCCGGACGTCATTTTCGCCCTCTGCGCCCAGCAGCAGACCCGCAGCGGTGCGGAAGCCTTCAACCGCGCGTACTGGGAAAGCGAGATGGAGCGCTATGCGCGTCAGGGGCTGCGCATGGTCGCCGCGGCGTTCAAGCCGGCGAACGGCGAGCAGGCGCTTACGCACGATGACCTGAGCCACGGCCTGATCTTCCTCGGCATCGCCGGGATGATGGATCCGCCGCGTCCGGAAGCGATTGATGCGATTAACGCCTGCCAGCAGGCGGGGATCCGCGTGAAGATGATCACCGGGGATCACCCGCAGACGGCGATGAGCATCGGCCAGATGCTGGGGATCGCCAACAGCGAGCAGGCGGTCACCGGCTACGAGCTGGAGAAGATGGACGACGCCGCGCTGGCGGAAGCGGCGGTGAAGTATGACATCTTTGCACGTACCAGCCCGGAGCATAAGCTGCGCCTGGTGAAAGCGCTGCAGGACAAAGGCGAAATCGTCGGTATGACCGGCGACGGCGTGAACGACGCCCCGGCGCTGCGTCAGGCGGACGTGGGCATCGCGATGGGCATCAAGGGCACGGAGGTGACCAAAGAGGCGGCGGACATGGTCCTGACGGACGATAACTTCGCCACCATCGCCAGCGCGGTGAAAGAGGGGCGTCGCGTTTACGACAACCTGAAGAAGACCATTCTATTCATCATGCCGACCAACCTGGCGCAGGGTCTGCTGATTGTGATTGCGCTGCTGGCGGGGAACATCATTCCGCTGACGCCGGTGCTGATTCTGTGGATGAACATGGCGACCTCCGCCACGCTCTCCTTCGGCCTGGCCTTTGAGGCTGCCGAGCGCAACATCATGCGCCGCCCGCCGCGCCAGACCGGGCAGCACGTGATGGACGCCTACGCCGTGTGGCGCGTGGCCTTTGTCGGTACCATGATTGCCATCGCCGCCTTTGCGCTGGAGGCCTGGCTGGCCCCGCGCGGCCACAGCGCGGAGTTCATTCGCACCGTGCTGCTGCAGATGCTGGTCTGCGCCCAGTGGGTGTACATGATTAACTGCCGCAACACCGAAGGGTTCTCCCTGAACCGCGGCCTGCTGGCGAACAAAGGGATCTGGCTGGTGACGGGCGTGCTGTTCCTGCTCCAGGCGGCGATTATCTACCTGCCGTTTATGCAGATGCTGTTCGGCACCGAAGCGCTGCCGCTGCGCTACTGGTTTGTGACTCTGGCGGTGGCGGGCGTGATGTTCTTCGTCGTTGAAATCGAGAAGCGACTGACCCGCAGGTTCCGTAAGGCTGCATAACAAAGACCCCTCACCCTAACCCTCTCCCCACAGGGGAGAGGGAACTTGAACACCCTCGCCCCTTTGGGGAGAGGGCCGGGGTGAGGGGAGACAACGCTGAGGTACTCCCATGAAATTCCCGGTCCTGTTAGCACTTCTTGTCAGTACCCTGCAACCCGCATTCGCCGCCATTCCGGTGCGCGTCGCCGCCGTGGAGCAGACCGCCCATGCCGCCGAGCGCCAGATCCCGGGCCGCGTCGAAGCTATCCACACCGTTGAGCTGCGCGCCCGCACGGAAGGCGTGATCACCAAAATCCACTTCCGCGACGGGCAGTACGTGAAAAAAGGCGACGTGCTGTTCGAGCTGGACGACGCCGAGCCGCGCGCCGCCCTGCGCCTGGCGCAGGCCGAGGTGAGAAGCGCCGAAGCCACTCTGCGTCAGGCGCAGCAGCAGCTTTCCCGCTTTGAAAGCCTGGGCAGCAGCAACGCCATTAGCCGTCACGACGTGGACAACGCCCGCATGCAGCGGGACGTCGCCAGCGCCGCGCTGGAGCAGGCCAAAGCCCGGCTCGACACCCGCAGCGTCACGCTGAACTACACCCGCATCACCTCGCCGATTGACGGCCGCGTGGGGCACAGCCAGTTCCACGTCGGCAGCCTGGTGAATCCTGCCAGCGGCGTGCTGGTGGAGGTGGTGCAGCTTGACCCGATCCGCATCGCCTTTGCGCTGGAGGAGGGGGCGTTTGCCACCAAAGTCGGACAGCATGCGGATATCAGCGCCATGAAGCAGGCCTGGCAGGCGTTCATTGACGGCAACGGCCAGCGCGTCAGCGGCGAGCTGACGTCCGTAGACAACCGCATCGATCCGCGTACCGCCAGCGTGATGCTGCGCGCCGAGTTCGCCAACCCGCGCCATCAGCTCCTGCCCGGCGGCAACGTGAACGTAACCCTGCGTCCGGCCAGCGAGCAGCCGGTGCTGACCCTGCCCGCCGCGGCGGTCCAGCAGAACGGCGACGGGTTCTTTGCCTGGATAGTTAACGCCGACGGCAAAGCCGAAATGCGCCCGCTGAAGGTCGCCGGGCAGCCTGGACAGCAGTTTCACATTGCCTCCGGCGTAAAGGCCGGTGAGCGAGCGATTACTGACGGCGCGCAGCGCGTGCAGCCCGGCGCTGCCGTCCAGATACTCAATTAAGGAGCCATCATGCTGACGTTTTTCATCAAACGCCCGCGCTTTGCGATGGTGATTGCGCTGGTTATCACCCTGCTGGGGGCCATCGCGCTGAGAATTATCCCGGTGGAGCAGTACCCGCAGATCGCCCCGCCGGTGGTGAATGTGTCTGCCAGCTGGCCGGGCGCCAGCTCGGCTGACGTGGCGGAGGCCATCGCCACGCCGCTGGAAACCCAGCTGAACGGCGTGGATCACATGCTCTATATGGAGTCCACGAGTTCGGACGAAGGCAGCTACAGCCTGAACATTACCTTTGCGGCGGGCACCGACCCGGACCTCGCCGCCATCGACGTGCAGAACCGCGTGTCGCAGGCCCTGGCGCAGCTGCCGACCGAGGCGCAGCAAAACGGCGTGCAGGTGCGCAAGCGCGCCACCAACCTGATGATGGGGGTAAGCCTTTACTCACCGAATAACACCCACACGCCGCTGTTCGTCAGCAACTACGCCAGCACCCAGGTGCGCGAGGCGCTGTCCCGCCTGCCGGGCGTCGGGCAGGTGCAGATGTTCGGCGCGCGCGACTACAGCATGCGCATCTGGCTGCGTCCGGACCGCATGAACGCCCTGAACGTCACCACCGACGACGTGGCCCAGGCGCTGCGCGAGCAGAACGTGCAGGGGGCGGCAGGCCAGGTCGGCACGCCGCCGGTGTTTAACGGCCAGCAGCAGACCCTGACCATCAACGGGCTGGGGCGCTTAAGCCAGGCCGAAGACTTTGCCGACATCATTATCCGCGCCGGGGAGATGGGCCAGCTGGTGCGCCTGAAGGACGTTGCCACCATCGAGCTCGGCTCGCGCAGCTACAGCTCGGGCGCGCAGCTGAACGGGCACGACTCCGCCTATCTCGGCATCTATCCGACCCCGTCCGCCAACGCCCTGCGCGTGGCCGACGCGGTGCGCGCGGAGCTGGAGCGGCTCTCGACGCGCTTCCCGGACGACCTGGTCTACGAGGTGAAATTCGACACCACCGCCTTCGTTGCCGCCACCATTCAGGAGATTGGCGTTTCGCTGGCGCTGACGATGCTGGCCGTTGTGGTGGTCGTTTCCCTGTTCCTGCAAAGCTGGCGCGCGACGCTGATTGTCGCCCTCGCCATTCCGGTGTCGCTGGTGGGCACCTTTGCGGTGCTCTACGCGCTCGGCTACTCCGCCAACACGCTGAGCCTGTTCGCCATTATTCTGGCGCTGACCATGGTGGTGGATGACGCCATCGTGGTGGTTGAGAGCGTCGAAACGCTGATGGCGGAAGGGCAGAGCCGCACGGCGGCGACCGCGCTGGCGCTGCGCCAGATCGCCGGGCCGGTGATTGCGACGACGCTGGTGCTGCTGGCGGTGTTTTTGCCGGTGGCACTCCTGCCGGGGATTGTCGGCGAGCTGTACCGCCAGTTCGCGGTGACGCTTTCCACCGCCGTGACGCTTTCAAGCCTGGTGGCGCTGACCCTGACGCCCGCCCTGTGCGCGCTGCTGCTGCGTCCGCGCCCGGAGAAACCCGCGGCAGTTTATCGCGCCTTTAACCGCGGGCTGGATGCCGCGCGCGGTTTCTACACCCGCATTGTGAACGTCTTAAACCTGCGCCCGTGGCTGGCGCTGCTGGCCACCGCGGGCGCGGCGGCCGTGGTGGCGTTCAGCTTTACGTCGATGCCGAAAGGCTTCTTGCCCCAGGAGGACCAGGGCTACTTCTTCGCCAGCGTCCAGCTGCCGGAGGCGGCCTCGCTGGAGCGCACCGAAGCGGTGATGGCTACCGCGCGTGAACTCATCGCTAAACATCCGGCGGTGGAGGACGTGATTCAGGTCTCGGGGTTTAACATCCTCAACGGCACCAGCGCCTCCAACGGCGGGTTTATCTCCATCATGCTGAAGGACTGGAGCGAGCGCCCGCCGCTGGACGAGGTTATGGGCACCCTGCAGCGTCAGCTGCTGGCCCTGCCGGAAGCGACCATCATGGCCTTCGCGCCGCCGACGCTGCCGGGGCTGGGCAACGCCTCCGGGTTCGACCTGCGCATCCAGGCGCAGGCGGGCCAGAGCCCGGCGGAGCTGGAGCGCGTGACGCGTGAGGTGCTGGCGAAAGCCAACCAGCATCCGCAGCTGAGCCGCGTGTTCACCACCTGGAGCAGCAACGTGCCGCAGCTGACGCTGACCGTTGACCGCGAGCGCGCCGCACGCCTCGACGTGCCGGTGTCGCGCATCTTCAGCAGCCTGCAAACCGCCTTCGGCGGCACACGCGCCGGGGATTTCAGCGTCAACAACCGCGTCTACCACGTGGTGATGCAGAACGAGATGCAGTGGCGCGAGCGCGCGGAGCAAATCAGCGAGCTGTTCGTGCGCAGCAACGGCGGCGAGCGGGTGCGACTGAGCAACCTCGTCACCATCACGCCGACCGTCGGCGCGCCATTTATTCAGCAGTACAACCAGTTCCCGTCGGTATCGGTAAGCGGTTCGGCAGCGGAAGGGGTAAGCAGCAGCACCGCGATGGCGGCGATGGGCGAGATCCTGGCGCAGAGCCTGCCCGCCGGGTACGACTACGCCTGGAGCGGCATGTCGTATCAGGAGCAGCAGACCGGCAATCAGGCGATATGGATTGTGCTGGCGGCGGTGGTGATGGCGTGGCTGTTCCTCGTCGCCCAGTACGAGAGCTGGACGCTTCCGGCGAGCGTAATGCTCTCGGTGCTGTTCGCCATCGGCGGGGCGCTGGTCTGGCTGTGGATGGCGGGCTACGCCAACGACGTGTACGTGCAGATTGGCCTGGTCCTGCTGATCGCGCTAGCGGCTAAAAACGCCATTCTTATCGTGGAGTTTGCCCGCGCGCGGCGCATGGACGGCATGGAGATTGTCGATGCCGCAAGAGAAGGGGCATCGCGCCGCTTCCGCGCGGTGATGATGACCGCCGTGTCGTTCATCATTGGCGTACTGCCGATGATGCTGGCGACCGGGGCGGGTGCCCAGAGCCGCCGCATCATCGGCACCACGGTGTTCAGCGGCATGCTGGTGGCGACCGTGGTGGGGATTGTGTTTATCCCCGCGCTGTTCGTGCTGTTCCAGCGCCTGCGCGAGTGGGGCCACGGCCTTACGGACCCGTCGCCCACAGCTCGCAGTGCTTCTGCACCAGAGAAATAAGCGAGCCGCCGTCGGCGATAAAGTCCCGCATGCGCTGCGCCTCGCTCTTGCCCTGCTTTAACAGCAGGGCAATTTCATTGACTGCGCTCGTCGCGCCGAGCTTCTCGGCCGACGGCGCAACCTGCTCCAGCAGCCAGGCAATGTCTTCCGCCACGGTTTTGTGCTCGCCGGTGTGCACGTCCGTCAGGATCCCCTCCAGCCCGTAGCGGCAGGCCTGAAAACGGTTAAAGCGGTACAGCAGAAAATCCCGTTCCTGATGCTTATACGGCCGCGCGGTCAGCAGCCAGTGGGACGTCGCCTGAATCAGCCCGGCGATGTTAATCGCGTGGCCGAGCGTCAGCGGCGTATCCATCACCCGCACCTCGACGGTGCCGAAGTGCGGGCTGGGGCGGATGTCCCAGTGCAGATCCTTAATGCTGTCGATCATGCTGGTAGAGCTCAGGCGGCGGAACAGCCCCTCGAACTCCTGCCAGCTGTTAACCCACGGCATCTGGCCGTTATCCGGGAACCCGGAGAAGATGTTGAGCCGCGACGAGGAGAACTTTGTGTCGGTGCCCTGCATGTACGGCGAGGCGGCCGCCAGGGCGATAAAGTGCGGCACGAAGCGCGACAGGCCGTGCAGCAGGTAAATCGCGTCGTCCCCGGTCCGGCAGCCGACGTGCACGTGCTGGCCGAACACCGTTGCCTGCAAAATCAGATAGCCAAAGCGCTCCAGCGTGACGTTATAGCGCTCGTCGTCGCACACCTCCTGACGCTGCCACTTCTGGAACGGGTGCGTCCCGCCGCCGCAGATCTGAATATGCTGCTCCGCCGCCGCGCGCAGGATGCTCTGCTGCATCACCGAGAACTGCGCCGCCGCCTGGTCGATGGTCTGGCATACGCCGGTGGCGATTTCGAGCATGCTTTCGGTGATGTCGTGCTTAACCTCGCCGCCTTTGATCTCGTCTTTGACGGCGGCGATAAGGGCGGAGGAGTCCTGGCTCAGATCGTAGCCCGGCGGGTTAACCACCTGCAGTTCGAGCTCGATGCCGAGGGTGAAAGGTTCAGAGGACTTAAAATCGGGTAAAGGCATGGCGCACTCCGTTGTCTGTTGTGTGTTGAGTATAGACAACGACGTGGCGCTCACTTTTCAGGGTGGTATAACTGTTAGCAGGCTTAGCGAAAAGGGGAGTGAATGATGTCTGACAATCTAACCATTGCGCTGATAGGTCCCGGTGCGATTGGGACCACCATTGCCGCGGTATTGCATGACGCGGGCCGCACGCCGCTGCTGTGCGGACGTACCGCGCATCCTGAGCTGCGTTTGCGCTACGACGAGGGGGAAACGGTGGTGCCCGGTCCGGTATTAACCGATCCGTCCATCATCACGCGCCCTGCCGATCTCGTTTTTGTGGCGGTAAAAACGACGCAAAATGCCGACAGCGCCGGGTGGCTGCGCGCCCTGTGCGATGAAAACACCGTGGTCTGCGCCCTGCAAAACGGCGTGGAGCAACAAGCCCAGCTTGAGCCGTGGGTTAACGGCGCAGCGGTGCTGCCGTCGGTGGTCTGGTTCCCGGCGCAGCGCGAGCCGGATGCCTCCGTCTGGCTGCGGGCGAAGCCGCGCCTGACCCTGCCGGAGGTGCCGCAGGCGCAGCGGGTGGTTGAGGCGCTTCACGGAACGCGCTGCGCGGTTGATCTCTCGGCGGACTTCGCCACCGTCGCCTGGCGCAAGCTGCTGCAAAACGCGGTCGCCGGGCTGATGGTGCTGGCCAACCGCCGCGCCGGGATGTTCAGGCGCGAGGATATCAGCGAGCTTGCGCTGGCCTACCTGCGCGAGGGGCTTACCGTCGCCCGCGCCGAGGGGGCGAAGCTGGATGATGGCGTGGCCCAGGAGATCCTGGCGAACTTCCAGCGTGCGCCTGAGGACCTTGGCACGTCGATCCTTGCCGACCGCCAGGCGGATCGCCCGATGGAGTGGGATATCCGCAACGGCGTGATCCAGCGCTACGGCCGCAAGCACGGTATTGCGGTGCCCATCAGCGAGGTGGTGGTGCCGCTGCTGGCGGCGGGGAGCGAGGGGCCTGGCTAACGCCCGCTGTTTTTCCGTTCGGCAAAGTAATGGGCGGGCGTGCTGCCCATCGCTTTTCGGAACATGGTGATGAACGCATTCACGGATTCGTACCCGAGCGTTGCCGCCACGTTCTGGACGGGCACGCCGCTGGCCAGCTCCCGCAGGGCAATAATCAAATGCAGCTGCTGGCGCCAGCGCCCGAAGCTCAGCCCGGTTTCGCGCTGCATCAGGCGGGCAAACGAGCGCTCGCTGAGGGCAAGACGTTTCGCCCACTCCTTCAGGGTGCTTCTGTCCTCAGGGCGGCTGACCAGCGCGTCGGCCATCGCGCGAATTTTCGGGTCGGCCGAGACCGGCAGGCTCAGCTTCTGCTGCGGCATGCTGGCGAGCTCGTCCAGCGTCACTCGGGTCAGCCTGGCGACGTGGCTATCGGAGGGATAATCCACGCCTTCGCGTGTCAGACGATCGACCAGCTCCTTTATCAGCGGCGAGATCGCCAGCGTGCAGCATCTCTCCGGCAGCGCCGCCGCGCCGGGCTCAATAAACAGATAGTTCAGATGCGCGTTCCAGGTCGCCCTGGCGCTGTGCGGGATCCCGCCGGGGATCCAGACGGCGCAGTCCGGCGGCACGATCCAGATATCATTTTCCGCGTAACAGCTGACCGCGCCGTATCGGGCAATAATCAGCTGCCCCTTGCGGTGGGTATGCACCGGCACTTCCGCGGCGTAATCCACGAAGTCCAGACGACGCGCCACCGCCGGGCTGGCGGTGGCGTCAGGGTCGTACAGCGTATGAGCGAGTTGAGGCTTCACGATTCTGGCAACATTTAGGTATTTTTTGACAGAATAGAGTATTTAAGGGCGTCTGTAAGCCGGTAATACTCCCGGCATGAAAAACTTCTTCTCTCATCCCGTGCGCCTGCCCGCCGCATTGCGAAACGATGCGGGCGCGCTGATCTACGCCGTGAAGAGTTTTGCCGCGGCGATGCTGGCTTATTACATTGCGTTGTCGATAGGCCTCGAACGTCCCTCGTGGGCCATTATTACCGTTTACATCGTTTCTCAGACCTCGGTCGGAGCATCGCTGAGCAGAAGCCTCTACCGGCTGGCCGGTACCGTGGCGGGGGCCAGCGCGACCGTGCTGATTGTGCCCACCTTCGCGAATAGGCCGATTCTGTGCAGCGCGGTGCTGACGGGCTGGATCGCGTTCTGCCTGTGGCTCTCCCTGCTGGAGCGCACGCCCCGGGCCTACGCATTCGTGCTGGCCGGCTACACCGCGAGCCTGATTGGCTTTCCGGCGGTGTCCGATCCCGGCGGCATTTTTAACGTTGCCATCGTTCGCGTGCAGGAGATCGCGATTGGGATTTTCTGCGCGGCGCTGATCCACCGCTACGTGCTGCCCGCGCGGGTATCGGGCCAGTTCAACGCTAAATTATCCCAGACGCTACAGGCCGCGCGCGGGCGGGTGGCGGATACTTTAGCAGGCAAACCCGACGCGGCTTCCGGCCCGCTGCATCTGGCGCTGGTGCTGCAGTTTCTGCAGGGCATAAGCCACCATATTCCGTATGATTTTGCGCTTTCCGCTCCGGCGCGGCAGGCCAGAAAAGCGATCCACGACCGGCTGGCGCGGCTGGTTATCGTCAACTGCGAACTGCACGATCGCCTGCCAGCGTTCGGAACCCTGCCCGCCGACGTGCAGACGTTGCTGGGCGATGTTCAGGCCTGGCTTGCCGGTGAGGGCGCCGGCAGCACGGCAGAGGCGCTGCGGCTCCGCTGTGCGCTTCTCGTCGATCGGTATGCCGCGCAGGCGCGGACGATTGACGACGCGCTGCAGGTCAGCTTTATTCGCTACCTCTCGGAGGCCATCGCTCTCCTGCAGCAGTGCGAGCGTCTTTCCGGGGCCATCCACCACGCCAAACCCGTTTCTGGAGAGAGGCAAACCCGCGCGGCGAAAGGCTACGTTTTCCACCGCGATCCGCTTACCGCCGCCCGCACGGCGCTGGCGGCTTTCGCCATCATTCTGAGCGGCTGTCTGGTCTGGATCTTCTCAGCGTGGCCGGATGGCGGTACGGCGGTCTCTATCCTTGGCGTCTGCTGCACGCTCTTTGGCAGCTTCGATACCCCGGCACCGCACATCGTGAAATACATCATTGGCTCGTTCTGGGGCGTGGTCATTAGCCTGTTCTACAGCTTTGCGCTGCTGCCGCAGGTGAGCGATTTCCCGGTGCTGGTGGCGGTGCTTGCACCGGCGTATCTGCTGGCCGGGTCGCTTCAGGCGCGCCCGCCCACTACGTTTATGGCGATGGGCATCACCCTGACGCTGCCCATTCTGTGCGAGCTGGGGGCGCACTACAGCGGAGACTTTGCCGTTGCCGCCAACACCGCCGTCGCGCTCTTTGCCGCGACCGGCTTTGCCGTCATCAGCATGAGCCTGCTGCAAACCGTGCAGGCGGATGGTGCCATCACGCGACTGCTGAAACTGTGCCAGCGCGACATTCGCCGCAGCGTGAAGGGCACGCTGTGGGTGGACGAAACGCACTGGATCAACCTTATGATGGATCGAACCGCCCTGTTGCTGCCGCGTTTACAGCGCAGCGAGCGCGCGCCGGAGCAGGCGCTCGATCGGCTGCTGCACGCGCTGCGTCTGGGGCTTTCGGTTATGCATTTACACCGCAGCGACACACCGCCCGGCAGGGAGGTTGACGCGCTTTTTCATCGGATAAACGCCGCGGACAGTAGCGCCGTACGTGAACGCATTGCCGCCCTTATCGAGCGCCATCTGCCTGCGGCAGATGAACATACGCGCCAGTTTGTCTTCAGGCTGGTGGATCTGCACTGTGCATTACGGAGGCCAGAGCATGGTTAACGATCTCAATATCGGCGGGGTTTTTATTCCGGGGCTGCTGATGGTCGCCCTCGCGGCGCTGGTCTGCACGCTGGGCCTCGTCGCGCTTTTCTCTCTCAGCAGGATCTACCGGCGCTTGCCGTTCCGCCCGCTGATGGATGTTTCCATCTGGATTGTCACCTTTTTCCTGCTGATGCAGGGCCTGACCGCGTTGGGGTTATTGTCATGAAATCACTGCTCTCGTTACTGGCTCGCTATGCGCTGACGTTAAGCGCCGTCGCGGCGGCCACGCTTCTGGCCTTTATGATGTGGAAACACTACGCACAAACGCCGTGGACCCGCGACGGCCGCGTGCGGGCAGACGTGGTGCAGATTGCGCCGGACGTCTCCGGGCCGGTCATCAGCGTGGCCGTGCGGGACAACCAGTGGGTGAACCTGGGCGATGTGCTCTACACCATCGATCCGCGCTGGCTGAAGCTGGCGGTGGTCAGCGCGCAGGCTGATGTTGAGTCGAAACGCCATGAGATGCTGATGCGCCAGGACGCGGCCCATCGCCGCACGCTGATTAAAAACGCGATCTCGAGCGAGGATTTGCAGCAAACCGGCAGCGCGGCGAACGTCGCGGCGGCCAATTATCACGGCGCGCTGGCCGCGCTGGAGCTGGCCGAGCTGAATCTGGCCCACGCCACCGTGCGTGCGCCGGTCTCGGGGTACGTCACGCACCTGAGGCTTCGCCCCGGAGACTACGCGACGGCGGGGGAGGCGAAGGTTGCCATCGTCGATGCCCACAGCTTCTGGGTGGTGGGGTACTTTGAAGAGACCAAGCTGCGCCATATCCGCGTCGGGGATGCCGCGCAGGTGGTGCTGATGGGTTACGAGCCGGTCATAGCAGGTCACGTGGAGAGCATCGGGCGTGGGATAGGGGACAGCAACGACGAGACGGGCGGGTTGGGGCTGCCCGACGTCGAGCCCACCTTTAGCTGGGTGCGGCTGGCACAGCGCGTGCCGGTGCGCATTCATATCGACAGGCTGCCGGAGGGGGTTGAGCTGGTGGCGGGGCTGTCGGCGAGCGT
>NZ_JAWNEB010000006.1:0-335370 GCF_034107265.1 Enterobacter sp. 168J2
GGCGGCTTTAGCGCGGTGGTCCCACCTGACCCCATGCCGAACTCAGAAGTGAAACGCCGTAGCGCCGATGGTAGTGTGGGGTCTCCCCATGTGAGAGTAGGGAACTGCCAGACATCAAATAAGTGAAAAGGCCATCCGCAAGGATGGCCTTTTTGCGTTTCGGCCCTGCACAAACCGTAGGCCGGGTAAGGCGAAGCCGCCACCCGGCAGAGCAAACGACTAATGAATCACCTGCGAAAGGAATGCTCGCGTACGTTCTGACTTCGGATGCGCAAAGAACTCATCCGGCGGTGCCTGCTCAACAATCTCCCCGCGATCCATAAAGATCACCCGGTCGGCCACGGTTCGCGCAAAACCCATCTCATGCGTCACGCAGAGCATCGTCATACCGGATTGCGCCAGCCCAATCATGGTATCCAGTACCTCTTTCACCATTTCCGGATCCAGGGCAGATGTCGGTTCGTCAAACAGCATGATTTTGGGTTTCATGCACAGCGAACGGGCGATAGCCACACGCTGCTGTTGCCCGCCCGAGATCTGGCCGGGAAACTTATTGGCGTGCTCCGCGATACGAACGCGTTCAAGGTAGTGCATCGCCAGCGCCTCCGCTTCCTGTTTCGGCATCTTTCGAACCCAAATCGGCGCAAGCGTACAGTTCTGCAGAACGGTCAGGTGTGGAAACAGATTAAAGTGCTGGAATACCATTCCCACTTCCTGCCGCACGCGTTCGATATTGCGGATATCTTCATTCAGCTCGATACCATCAACCACAATGCGCCCTTGCTGATGCTCTTCAAGATGGTTAATACAGCGAATGGTTGTGGATTTACCTGAACCGGAAGGGCCGCAAAGGACGATGCGTTCGCCCTGCTTTACCTTAAGATTGATGTCCTTCAGGACATGAAACTGTCCGTACCATTTATTGACGTTTTCCAGCGTAATCATCGCGTTGGCGGGTGTCATAGTAATCTGGCTCATAATTTCCTCAGTGCGGTGTACGCCCGGTGTTAAAGCGCTTTTCCAGATGCTGGCTATAGCGCGACATGCTAAAACAAAAGATCCAGTAGATCAGAGCGGCAAAGACATAGCCCTCGGTGGACATACCCAGCCAGACAGGGTCAACGGTTGCCTGTTGTACGCTGCTAAAGAGATCGAACAATCCGATGATGATCACCAGACTGGTATCTTTGAAGAGAGCAATGATCGTATTGACCAGCCCAGGGATAACCAGCTTGAGCGCTTGCGGAAGGATCACCAGCCCCTGCGTTTTCCAGTAACCGAGCGCCAGCGATTCCGCCGCTTCGTACTGGCCTTTGGGCAATGCCTGCAGGCCACCGCGCACAACTTCAGCGACATAGGCGGACTGGAAGAGAATCACCCCGACCAGGGCACGGATCAGCTTGTCGATCGTTGTACCTTCCGCCATAAACAGCGGCAGCATGACCGACGACATGAACAGTACGGTGATAAGCGGTACGCCGCGCCAGAATTCAATAAAGATAACGGAAAGCACACGTACGACCGGCATTTTTGAACGGCGTCCCAGAGCCAGTAAAATCCCCCACGGCAGCGCGCCGGCGATCCCCACTGAAGCGATAATCAACGTCAGCGTCAGACCGCCCCACTGGCGCGTTTCAACACGTTCCAGCCCCAGGAAACCGCCATACATCAGCACCCAGACAGTAATCGGATATACCACTGCCCAGCCGGCAATATACCGTCCACGATGAGGCAGCTTTTTCCAGAACATCACCGCGATAGAGAGCAGGCCGATGACCAGCGCCAGATTAATCCGCCAGCGCTGTTCATGCGGATACAATCCATACATGAACTGACCGAAGCGCTCATGAATAAATACCCAGCAAGCGCCAGCTTTTGTGCAGTCTGCTCGGGTTGAACCGACCCAGTTGGCCTGTATAACCGCCCAGTTCAGCAGGGGAGGGATCAATTCCCACATGAGCCACAGGCAGACAATCGTCAGCAGGCTATTACTCCAGCTGGAGAACAGATTCTTACGCGCCCAGAGAATAAAACGTCCACCTGTCGAGCTGGCAGGGCGCGAGGAGTGCGACAGTATCGCTTTTGTCATCATAGATCCTTAGCGCTCGACCAGTGCTATACGACGGTTATAAAGGTTCATCAGCAACGAAATGGCCAGACTGATGATCAGATAGACGGACATGGTGATGGCAATGGTTTCTATAGCCTGTCCGGTCTGGTTAAGCACGGTTCCGGCGAAGAGAGACACCATATCCGGATAACCAATGGCAGCTGCCAGCGACGAGTTTTTGACAATGTTGAGATACTGGCTGGTCAGGGGCGGAACGATCACCCGTAAAGCCTGCGGAATAATGACCTGGCGAAGCGTCACGGTATTCGGCAAACCGAGTGAACGTGCCGCCTCGTGCTGCCCGTAAGGCACGGCCTGGATCCCGGAGCGGATGATTTCCGCAATAAACGCGGAGGTATAAATTGAAAGCGCCAGCGTTAGTGCTGCCAGTTCAGGAATTAACACCATTCCGCCCTGGAAATTGAACCCGCGCAGATGAGGAATATCCCAGTGCAGGGCTGCACCAAAAAGCCAGTGAGCAACTAACGGTAAGCCAACAGTCATCGCAGCGGCTGCTGGCCATGTTTTACGAAGCTGTCCGGTTTTAATCTGGTGCTTGCGGTTATAGCGGAACAGGCCGACGGAAATCGCGAGCGCAACAATAATAGCGACGATAAAGGCGTAAATCCCTTCGGCCACCTGCGGTGAGGGAATGTATAACCCACGATTACTCAGGAAAAACAGCTCAAACGCATCGACGGCCTGGCGGGGACCGGGAAGGTTACGCAGCACCGCGAAATACCAGAAAAAGATCTGCAGTAGCGGTGGGATGTTGCGAAACGTCTCAATATAAATAGTGGAAAGCTTTCGCAGGAGCCAGTTTTCAGAAAGACGCGCCAGCCCAATAAAGAAGCCCAGGATGGACGCGAAGACAATACACAGTGCGGATACCAACAGCGTATTCAGTAAACCAACCACAAACACGCGTCCGTACGTGTCTCCTTCCTGATAGTCGATAAGGTGCTGAACAATCCCAAACCCCGCGCTGCGATCCAGAAACGCAAACCCGGAGGTAATACCGCGATTATTCAGGTTAGTGATGGTGTTATGGATGAGATACACGGCGATAAGAACAACCGCAACAATAGCAATAATCTGGAATAGCCAGGCGCGGACCGCGGGATGAGAAAAGGATAGCGATCCTTTTACGGCTGAGCGGCGATGGGACATAAAGAAACCTCAGTAACCATGACTCTGGAGTGGGCACTGCCCGAGCAGTGCCCGTTACAGCTATGACTTAACGTACTGGTGGCGCGTACTGAATGCCGCCGTTATTCCAGAGATTGTTCTGGCCGCGTTTGATCTTCAGCGGGCTTTCCGATCCCACGTTACGCTCGAAGACCTCAGCGTAGTTACCCACCTGTTTGACGATGTTGTAAGCCCATTTGTTATCCAGCTTCAGATCCTTACCGAAGTCACCTTCTTTACCGAGCAGGTGCGCCATATCCGGTGTGGAAGGATTCGCCGCTTTCTCATCGACGTTTTTCGAGTTGATGCCCATCTCTTCTGCATTCAGCATGGCAAACAGCGTCCAGCGAACGATAGAGAACCAGTCTTCATCGCCACGACGTACAACCGGTCCGAGAGGTTCTTTGGAGATTACTTCAGGCAGAACAATCCATTCCGCCGGATTGCTCAGCTTAATGCGTAAGGCATACAGCTGTGACTGGTCAGAGGCCAGCGTGTCGCAACGACCGGATTCCAGCGCTTTGGCTGATTCATCCGAGCGGTCGAAAGTCACTGGGGTGTATTTCATCTTATTTGCTTTGAAATAATCCGCGACGTTCAGCTCGGTATCGGTGCCCGCCTGGATACACACGGTGGCGCCGTCCAGCTCTTTGGCGCTTTTCAGGCCCGCTTTATTGTGGGTCAGGAAGCCGATGCCGTCATAATAGGTCACGCCCGTAAATGACATCCCCATGCCTGCGTCACGGGAAGAGGTCCAGGTGGTATTACGCGAGAGCATGTCAACTTCGCCGGACTGCAGCGCCGTAAAGCGCTCTTTCGCCGTCAGCGGGGTGTATTTTACTTTGCTGTCATCGCCAAAAACCGCAGCGGCGACGCCACGGCAGACATCCACATCAATACCGGTAAATTTGCCGTTCGCATCGGCATAAGAGAAGCCAGGCAAACCGTCACTGATACCGCATTGAACAAAACCTTTCTTTTTAACGGCATCCAGCGTCGTTCCCGCATGGGCTTGACCAGCTATGGCAAACAACATGCCTGCAGCGGTCAGGCTGGCTATCATCGTCTTTTTCATAATGGATCCTGTGTGGCGAAATTTATTGTTATAGAAGCGTTTTTAAGCGCTTAACCTGTCTGTGGCATTGGCCAACGTTTATAAAGCAAACGTAATGCCAGTTTTGCGTTCGGCGAAATAAGTGATAACTGAACGCTTAATGCAGAGTGTAGACAGGCTTAAATAAAATGAGCGCCCCGAAACAGTGCGAAATTACAACCTGTGCCACAAATTGGAGCAAAAGTTTTAACCGGGATGAGATAAAAGACGAGATAGTTTCAGCAGTGAATATTGGCAGAGTATTCAATAGTATTAATATATGAAAATCATTAGATATAAAAAAGTGTTGATGGCGGTTGGATGAAATTACATATAAGAATGAATACGGAACTTTTTTATTTATTAGAATATGGTGCACTCATTAAAAGCAAAAGCGCGGCCGGAGCCGCGCTTTCTGAACAGATGTTACTTCGTCAGGGCAACAATACCTAACGTCAAACCCGCCACTGCGGCAGCGCCGCCGGCGATAGCACCCGCTGTTTCCCAGTTATCCTGGGTGGTGCCTTTCATACAGGTATTGGTATGGACCAGTCGACCCTGGTCATCGTAAACCGGTACACAAGGAGAGTCGTGCGCGCAACCAGCAAGCAGCGCAGCGAGAAGTGCAACGGAAATGAATCTTTTCATGATGTTACCTCAGTATTATTTCTCATTCGCTACAAAGCCAGGAGGGCTATTAACGAACTGGAGATTATTTTACCACCAGGGTAAGTTCCCGTTACACGTGGAATAATCTCAAATTATGTAGTTTGTAAAAATCATGGAGAAAAAGCGTTTCATGAATGAATTCATGGAGAAATTATGGAGACGCAAGAGGGCATTTTTACTTAATGCAAACTCATGAGGTTTTAATGCGCAATCCAATAATGACTAATCCTTTGTTTATATTAAAAATAAAAAAGGCACCAAACGGTGCCTTCAGGGATATATTAATCCTTATGGTTGGTAAATCGTCGCCGGACCACCACAAAGAAAACGGGCACGAAGAAAATCGCCAGAAGCGTTGCGGAAAGCATGCCTCCCATTACGCCCGTACCGACGGCGTTTTGCGCGCCGCTACCGGCCCCGGAGCTGATCACCAGCGGCATGACGCCAAGTATGAAGGCCAGAGAGGTCATCAGGATCGGGCGAAGGCGCATTCGTGAGGCTTCCAGCGTGGCTTCAATAATCCCTTTACCTTCTTTTTCCATCAGGTCTTTAGCAAATTCGACGATCAGAATGGCGTTTTTCGCCGATAAGCCAATCGTCGTCAATAGGCCGACCTGGAAATAGACGTCATTGTTTAACCCGCGCAGCGACGCTGCGAAAAGCGCCCCGATGACGCCCAGCGGCACAACCAGCATGACAGAGAAGGGAATGGACCAGCTTTCGTACAGCGCTGCCAGGCACAGGAACACCACGATCAGCGAAATGGCGTACAGAGCAGGTGCCTGGTTGCCGGAAAGACGCTCCTGATAAGACATTCCCGTCCAGTCATAGCCGATGCCGGAAGGCAGTTTTGCCGCCAGGCTTTCCATCATCACCATGGCCTCACCGGTACTTTTCCCTGGGGCTGACTCACCGAGGATCTCCATGGACGGCATGCCGTTATAGCGTTCCAGACGAGGGGAACCGTAAACCCAGTGAGCGCTGCTGAAGGATGAGAACGGCACCATTTCCCCATTCGCGCTGCGCACGTAGAGGTTGTTGATGTCCCCCGGCAACATACGGAATTTCGCATCCGCCTGGACGTAAACTTTTTTCACGCGGCCATGATCGATAAAGTCATTCACATAGGTACCACCCAATGCCGTCGATATCGTCTGGTTGACGTCAGATATGCTAATACCCAACGCCTGCGCTTTCTCCAGATCGACATCCAGCTTGAACTGCGGTGTATCCTCCAGACCGTTAGGACGCACGCGAACCAGCAGGTCAGGGTGCTCTTTCACCATACCGAGCAGCTGGTTACGCGCCTGCGTCAGCTGGGTATGCCCCAGGTTCGCCTGATCGATAAGTTCAAAGTCGAAGCCCGTTGCGGTTCCCAGCTCGATAATGGCAGGCAGGTTAAACGGAAATACAAGGCCGTCTTTAATCTGGCTGAACGCTTTTGTCGCTCGGCCCACGATGGCCCCAACGCTATTTTCCTTTCCAGAACGTTCTTCCCAGGGCTTCAGGCTGACGAAGGCGATACCGGAGTTCTGGCCCTGGCCGCTAAAGCTAAAGCCGTTAACGGTAAAGACGGATTCAACGTTCGCTTTCTCTTTGGTCAGATAATAGTCCTGAACCTGGTCGAGAACCTGCTGAGTACGCGTCTGAGTCGCACCCGCCGGGAGTTGGACCATCGTCATAAATACCCCCTGATCCTCTTCAGGCAGGAAGGAGGTAGGTAAGCGCAGGAACAGCACCGCCATCCCACCGACAATAATGACGTACACCACCAGATAGCGACCGGTCTTACGCAAAATACCGCTTACGCTGTTGCTGTAGTGCTCCACGCTCTTATCAAAGAGCGCATTGAACCAGCCAAAGAACCCCCCTTTCTTCTCATGATGATCGCCAGAGACGGGCTTAAGCAGCGTTGCGCAGAGTGCAGGCGTCAGGATCAGCGCAACCAGCACGGAGAGCGCCATGGCGGAAACGATAGTCAGCGAGAACTGACGATAGATGGCGCCCGTCGAGCCACCAAAAAAGGCCATCGGAACAAAGACCGCTGAGAGAACCATGGCGATCCCCACCAGCGCGCCCTGGATCTGCTCCATAGACTTCTGCGTGGCCTCTTTCGGCGGCAGCTTGTCCTCGACCATCACGCGCTCAACGTTCTCAACGACCACGATGGCGTCATCAACCAGCAGCCCTATCGCCAGTACCATCCCGAACATCGTCAGGGTGTTGATGGAAAAACCGAACGCCGCCAGTACTGCGAAAGTCCCCAACAGCACGACCGGCACCGCAATTGTGGGGATAAGGGTTGCCCGCAGGTTTTGCAGGAACAGATACATGACCAGGAAGACCAGAACGATCGCTTCAAACAGGGTCTTCACCACTTCATGAATAGAAATTTTCACAAAAGGCGTGGTGTCATAGGGATAGACGACCTTCAGCCCCTGCGGGAAGAACTGTTGCAGCTGCGCCAGTTTGCTCTTGATGGCTGCCGCTGTATCCAGCGCGTTTGCCCCGGTTGCCAGCTTAATCCCCAGGCCAGTGGCTGCCTGCCCGTTGATTTTGGTCACCATATTGTAGTTTTCGCCACCCAGCTCAATGCGAGCGACATCCTTCAGGTGAACCATTGAGCCGTCCTGGTTCACTTTGAGCGTCACGCGGCCAAACTCTTCGGGTGATTTCAGGCGAGTCTGCGCGATGATGGAGGCATTCAACTGCTGTCCGGGCACAGACGGCGTACCGCCCAGCTGGCCTGCTGCTATCTGATCGTTCTGCGTTTTCAACTGGTTGATAATATCCAGCGGTGTCAGCTGGTATTTGTTCATCGCGTTGCTGTCGAGCCAGATGCGCATCGCATACTGGGCACCAAACAGCTGAACGTCGCCGACGCCCGTCGTTCGGCTGATAGCATCTTTGACGTTCGAGGCGACATAGTCGGAGATATCATCCTGAGTGAGGTTTTTGTTGTCCGAAACAAAACCGGCGACCAGCAGGAAGCTGCTGCTGGATTTCTCAACGCCAATCCCTTGCTGCTGTACCTCTTGCGGCAGCAGCGGCATGGCGAGCTGCAGCTTGTTCTGCACCTGCACCTGGGCGATGTCCGGATCCGTTCCTGACTCGAAGGTCAGGGTGATGGTGACATTACCTGCTGAATCGCTGGTGGAAGACATATACATCAGGTTATCAATACCGTTCATGTTCTGTTCGATAACCTGGGTCACGGTATCCTGCACCGTCTGGGCGTCAGCGCCGGGGTAGGTTGCGGAAATTGCCACGGCAGGCGGAGCAATCGTCGGATACTGGGCGACGGGCAGTTTGAGAATAGCCAGCCCGCCTGCAATCATCAAAATGATGGCAAGTACCCAGGCGAAAACCGGCCTCTGAATAAAGAAATTAGCCATGTCGTCGTTCCTTAACCGGCGGGAGTCGTGGTGGTATCTGGCGTGGCGACGACGGTAGCCCCTGGTCTGACTTTTTGTAATCCGCTGACAATCACGCGGTCACCGTTTTTCAGCCCTTCCGTCACCAGCCAGCGGTCGCCAATGGCCTGAGGCGCAACGACGGTACGTGATTCAACCTGGTTTTTATCATTAACCACCAGCACGGTTGCGTCGCCTCGCGGCGTACGGGTCACTCCCTGCTGCGGAACCAGAATGGCATCTGGCTGTATGCCTTCATCAATGCGGGCGCGAACGAACATCCCCGGTAACAGCAGGTGTTGAGGATTCGGGAAAATGGCGCGCAGCGTGATTGAGCCGGTGCTTTCATCCACCGTAACGTCGGAGAACTGCAGGGTGCCTTTCTGCGGATAGGGCTGGCCATTCTCCATCAGCAGCTCAACGCTGCTGGCCGTGTCGCCTTTTTGCAGGCTCGTCTGCTTCAGGCGCATAAATTCATTGCTCGACTGGGTGACATCGACATAAATCGGATCAAGCTGCTGGACCGTCGCCAGCGCTGCGGCTTGCCCGTTCGTGACGAGCGCCCCTTCCGTCACGCTGGATTTGCCGATGCGGCCATCGACAGGGGACGTTACTTTGGTATACGCCAGGTTGATACGTGCGCTTTCAACGCCCGCTTTTGCGGCGACAACGCTGGCATCTGCCTGCTGGGCCGTGGCCACGGCCTGGTCATACTCCTGCTTGCTGACGTACTGTGTTCCCACCAGTGGGAGATAACGTTTCACCGTCAGGTGTGCAATGTTGGCTGCCGCCTGCGCCTTTGCCAGCTCGCCTTTCGCGCTGTCGTAAGCCGCCTGATAGGTGGCAGGATCAATCTGATAAAGTGAATCCCCTGCTTTTACATCGCTACCTTCCGTGAAGTTGCGACGCAGAATGATACCGCTAACCTGTGGACGAACCTCCGCAACGCGGAACGCATCTGTTCTGCCCGGGAGTTCAGTTGTGACGGCCAGCGGCGCGCTTTTCACGATATGGACGCTGACCTGAGGCGCCTGTGCATGTTGTTGTTGATTTTCCTGGCCATCGCATCCAGTGAGCAGTACAGCGCAGACAATGAAACCGGCTAAGGGTAAACGTCTGAAATGATTCGTCATTACTGTTCCTTTAAATACCCATTAACCGATGTTTGCCGTAGATCGGTAGTTGGGGCAGAGGGAAAAAATAAAATGTAGCTGCGTATAATAATGAGGGTATTTAATGTTTTTTAATTTATAAGTGCGAATGACGAGGCCTGAGGGGAAAATCAGAATCGGTCTCGTAGAAAAGAGGGATATACTTCTGCCCGATAAATCAGGTTAATAGGGTTTAATACGCAAATCATTTATTTCGTGAATTTAATTCCAGGTATGTATTTAGGTTACTTATAGATTAAGTAAATTGACTTTTTTTGTGCAAAATTAAAACGGGTTTTAGTGAATACTTCCAGCCATCCGAACCTGATGTTACGTATATACCCAGTGAGTAAAGAGTAGCTGTCAATGGCGCGTAAAAAGAAAGAAGAGGCTCAACAAACCCGACAGCAGTTGATAGAGGCGGCTATCGGGCAGTTTGCGACGCGAGGCGTAGCCAGCACGACGCTGACGGATATCGCAGATGCCGCAAAGGTTACGCGCGGTGCTATCTACTGGCACTTTACCAGTAAAGCAGAAATATTTAATGCCATATGGGAACAGCAATTACCGCTACGTGACATCATTCGCGACAGGCTTTCTCTCTCCGAAAATGACGACCCGTTGTTAATGCTTCGTGAGCAATTCATTACTGCGTTGCAGTATATCGCGCACGAACCCCGTCAATGTGCGCTGTTACAAATTTTGTATCATAAGTGTGAATTTAATAGCGATATGATTTCAGAGAATGAAATTCGGAAACGCATTGGGTTCAATTATGATTTTTTGCGCGTTACGCTGGAAAAATGTATTTCTCGGAACATCATTTCGTCGCAGGTGAACGTTGATCTGACCATAATCGTATTCCACGGTTTTTTTAGCGGCATCATTAAAAACTGGTTAATGAATACCGACAGTTTTAATCTTTACCAGCAGGCGCCAGCCCTGGTCGACTGTATTCTGGCGACACTCCCTCTCTTGCGCGTGTCGCCTCGTGATGATTACTCCACAGCGCCTGGCAACATTTCACCACGTGCGCAAAGCGCCTCGATGGTCTGCGCGCTGGCGGGTTTACCTAACAGATAACCCTGTAAGGTATTACAGCCCAGCTCCGTCAAAAAGGTTTGCTGCGCTTCGGTTTCCACACCTTCAGCCACGACTTTGAGATTGAGCGTTTTCGCGAGGGCCACAATCGCAGAGACAATAGTGGCATCCTCGCTTTCACCGCTTAACTCTTTCACAAACGCTCTGTCTATCTTCAGTTCACAGGCCGGTAAACGCTTGAGATACAGCAGGCTCGAATATCCGGTCCCAAAATCATCAATCGAGGCTTTCACCCCAGCATCCGTAAGCTCTGTCAGCACCCGCACGCTTTCATCGGGGTTGCTCATCGCCGTAGTTTCCGTGACTTCCAGGATCAACATTTCCGGCGGGACGTGATGACGCTCCAGACAGTCGAGCACTGTTTTAACCAGCGAGGGCTGTTCGAACTGCAGCGTCGACAAGTTTACTGCCATTGACCAGTTTTGATGCCCCTGAAGATGCCATTCCCTCAGCTGGCGACAGGCTTCATTAAGCACCCAGTTACCAATAGGAATGATAAGCCCGGTTTTTTCCGCCAGCGGCAGGAAAAGATCCGGCGTCAGTAAACCCTGCTTCGGATGCTGCCAGCGCAGCAGCGCTTCAAACCCGAGGAGGGGGCCCGCGGGCGCGTGAAATTTTGGCTGATAAAGCAGGCGCAGTTCATCACGATCGATAGCCATCCACAGATCGTTCATTAACTGAAGATGGGTCTGCGCCAGCGTGTTCATGGAGGGCTGGAAAAAGTGATAACCGTTTCGGCCCATATGCTTGGTGTGATACATCGCCGCGTCGGCGTTAAACATCAGCTCACGTTCGGTTTTGCCGTCGTGAGGGTAGAGGGCGATACCAATGCTAAGCGTTACCACCAGTTCATAGGGGTCGAGAGTGAACGGGCTATCGATCGCCCGCACCAGCGAATTTGCCAGCGAGGCCGCATCGTCCGGACCTTCTCCCTCAGCCAGCAGAACAAACTCATCGCCGCCAATGCGTGCAAGGGTAAACTGGCCCTTCAGGAGATGCAGCAGACGCTGCGTAACGGCGACCAGCAGCCTGTCACCGACATCATGGCCGTAGGCGTCATTGACGGCTTTAAAACCGTCGAGATCCATGAACATCAGGGCGAAATGGGTACCTTCACGGTCGGCTTTGCTGATGGCCTGATCGAGTCGGTCCTCCAGCAGGATACGGTTGGGCAGACGCGTCAGCGTATCGTGCAGCGCCAGTTGCGCAAGTTCCCGGTTCGCTTCTGCCAGCGACGAAGCCAGAAGGGCGGTTCGTGCCTGCAGGCGGGCATCCAGCATCGACACCAGCAGAGTGATCCCAAGAATAGAGAGCGCGACGACGCTGACCAGCACGGCCAGCCAGCTGCCGTTAATACCGTGATGGTGAACCATGGTAGACATTGGAAACTGCGCGGCTTTCATCCCGGCGTAGTGCATACCGGCGATGGCAATTCCCATCGTGATGGCGGCACCCAGGCGCATCAGCACCACCTGAGCGGCTTCGTGGCGCAGGCGGAAGGTCAGCGACAATGCCGCAAGCGAAGCGGCAAGCGCAATCACGACCGAAATGGCTACCCACAGCGTGTCCCAGACGATCCCCGGCATCACCTCCAGCGCTGCCATACCGGTGTAATGCATGGCAACAATACCGATTCCCATCACCAGAGCGCCGGGGAGCAGGCGGTGCATGCGCAGCTGTTCACAGCTGACGAGCCATAGCGCAAACAGTGACGACCCCACGGCGATGACCATAGATAAAATCGTCAGGGTCGCGTTGTAGCTCATGCTCATGGAGAGATCCATCGCCAGCATGCCGATAAAGTGCATGGCCCATACGCCAATGCCCATTGCAACACCGCCTCCCGCCAGCCAGACGCGCGCTGCGATGCCCTGACTCCCGGCGACACGTGCAGCCATATTCAGCGCGGTATAAGCGGCAAGGATGGCAACAGCAAAGGAGAGGGCTACAAGGATAGGGTTGTATTGGCTAACCAGCATGGTCGGTTCTACTCGAGTATGACGTTACGCGGGAGAGGTAGAGAAGGGCGAGACATTATCACCGTCAGGTAACGGCTCAAAGGGATTTAAATCCCCGTTTTTAGTGGGTAATACGGGGAGGTCGGTGACGGCAGGACGTTAATCGAGTTCTGAACAGTTCACTAATTTCAGCGGATTGACGGAGTTCATATTGCGGCACTTGTCGGTTTCGGTGCTCATCAGTTCAATCCACTGCATCAGGAGGGCATCGAAAAGGAAAACGGAGATTGCAAAGACAACCAGCCACCAGTATTTACGAATCATTGTGTCATTCCGCGAGAAGAGAGAGCCACTGAAGTGGTGGAAATATACACGAAAAGATGCGGTTTAAAAGCGGGATAAGCGAAGGTTTACAAAGCGTTGACGGTGACAGAAAACGACAATAAAAAAGGCGCATCCCCATGCCAGGTAGCGCCTTTTTAAACAAGCAGTTAGCTAATCGAAATTAGTTCATGCCGTATTTTTTCAGTTTCTTACGCAGAGTACCACGGTTGATACCCATCATCAGCGCAGCGCGGGTCTGGTTACCGCGGGTGTATTGCATCACCATGTCCAACAGTGGCTGTTCAACTTCAGCCAGTACCAGCTCATACAGGTCATTAACATCCTGACCATTCAGTTGAGCAAAATAGTTCTTCAGTGCCTGTTTAACCGAGTCACGCAGGGGCTTTTGAGTTACCTGATCCTGAGAGTTAACGGTAGAAACGGTCAGTACGTCAGAATTTACGCGTTGTTCGAACATAGTTCTGTCAGCTCTTTATTTCATTACGCAAGATTTTCGAAGTATGCCTCCAACGCCTCCAGCTGTTCGCTGGCATCCTCAATGGCGTTGAATGTGCGCCGAAACTGGTCATCTGGAGCGTGCTCCTGGAGATACCAGGAGACGTGTTTACGCGCAATTCGGTACCCTTTTGCCTGACCGTAGTGGTCATGCAGTTCCCGAACATGCGAACAAAGCAAGCGCTTTACCTCTGCCAGAGGCAGTGGGGCAAGCAGCTCTCCAGTGTCCAGATAATGCTGGATTTCCCGGAAGATCCAGGGTCTTCCCTGAGCTGCACGTCCTATCATCAGAGCATCAGCTCCCGTATAGTCGAGTACAGCCCTGGCTTTAAGCGGGTCAGTTATGTCGCCATTCGCGATAATCGGAATGGAAACCTTCTGCTTAACTGCCCGAATGCTGTCGTATTCAGCTTCACCATTGAACAAACAGGCGCGAGTGCGTCCGTGGATGGTCAGGGCCTGAATACCACAATCTTCGGCCAGTTGGGCAATCTCTACACAGTTACGGTGTTCCGGCGACCAACCCGTGCGAATCTTCAACGTAACAGGAACGTCCACTGCGCTGACAACCGCCGTCAGGATAGCTTTCACCTGGTCGGGGTATTGCAGAAGGGCTGAACCTGCAAGCTTGCGATTCACCTTTTTGGCCGGGCAACCCATATTGATATCAATAATCTGGGCACCACTTTCCACGTTAATACGCGCGGCATCTGCCATCTCTTCAGGCACGCTTCCGGCAATTTGCACGGTGCGAATACCTGGTTCATCAATGTGCACCATCCGAAGGCGGGATTTATCGCTTTCCCAAACCTGCGGGTTAGACGACATCATCTCGGATACGGTTAAACCAGCTCCCATCTCATAGCACAGCGTCCTGAACGGCCGGTCTGTAATACCTGCCATTGGGGCTGCGATCAGGCGATTTCTAAGCTGGTGGTGTCCGATGCGCATGAGTTAAGAAATGACCATACTGTGACTGCAAGGCGGCGTATATTACGCATTTTTTGCACGAGATGAAAGGCCAAACTTTGAACAATCCACTGTTATAGATCAAGGAATCGCCGCTCAATCTTTCTGTTGAAAATTATTCATTATTTAAATCATTAGGTTATGCTTGAATGGTTGTTTTATGGGCGCTTACAATTTCCCGTAACTTCTCATCAATTCTGAATAAATGCGACATATGAGCGGGATAATCTGCTGTTTTTAGCAGCAGATTTCCCCGCTTCATTGCGATCTACATCGCATTTTAGAACATGATCTCAGGGCAAAAAATGCAGGTTATTCGACCACAAGACGACCATGGAGGGACTGTACCGGACGGTTATTATCGTGATGCATTGTGTGGGTGAATTTCTCAAGCTGCTCGGCGGAGACCGTCAGAGGATGCTTAAGCACGATCCAGGTGACGCCTTCTGAACACGGGGGCGTGGTTAGCGAACCGCTAAAACGCCAGTACGTTTTATCCTCCGGCAGCAGCTTATTCAGGTTGAGCTCCTGCTTGATGGAGACGTTCAGCTCAGCCTGCTGAGGCATCACGCTCCACAATTTATTCAGCTCCGGATTCGCGGCCCCTTTGTCGAACATGACCGCGACCACCGTCAGTTCCCCCTTCGCATTTTTATGCACAAGATGCATTTCCATCGCGTAATGCTTGCCATGCACGGTGTTTTCGCTCGGCGCGTGGAAGTGGAACTGTTGTAACGTCCAGGTTTGCTTATCCAGCGTGATGGTGTCGCGGGTGTCGGCCTGCTCGCTTGCCTGAATGGTATGGCCATTGTTTGTCAGCGTCACAGGGCCATCAATGTAGTGCGTTTGCAGCGGGGAAAGGTGGGCGTTAACGGTCGAGTCAATATTAATCGGAGACTGGTACATTCCGCTTTGACAGGTTTTGTACGCTTCATCCAGTTCGCCCCAGTGCTCCGGTGAACTTTCTCCTTTGTAGCTCCAGTGTGATGCGTATGCTGAAGCCGAGATCATGCTCAGCGCTAACAGCGCTGCCTTGCCATAAACGTGTTTCATAATATTCTTCCTGTGAATTTTTATTATCCAAATCAAAATATATCAATATGATTTGTATGGTTATTTTACCGGAGGCAGGCCAGGGGCGGGAGGAATATTCGAGGAGAAAAGGCGTGGTCAGAGGACCACGCCAAATACTTATTTTTTACGACCGGTAATACGGCACCACTCTTCCTTCTCCACAACAGGGTCGAGAGCGAAAAGATCGGCGTAGGCTTCGCAAACGCTCTCTGCCTGGCTTGCCAGGATGCCAGAAAGTCCCAGCAGACCGCCCTCAACGGGCAGCACGCTGATTAATGGCGCCAGTTCACGCAGTGGGCCCGCGAGGATGTTTGCCACCACCACATCGGCTTTCATGGCTTCTGGCTGCGCTTCCGGCAGGTATAGCTCCAGGCGATCGGAGACGCCGTTACGCTCGGCATTATCGCGGCTGGCCTGAATGGCCTGCGGATCGATATCGATCCCGATAGCTTTCGCCGCGCCCAGTTTCAGGGCTGCAATCGCAAGGATCCCGGAACCGCAGCCGAAGTCGATCACCGTCTTACCTTCCAGATCCAGACCATCCAGCCACTGCAGGCACAGGGACGTGGTTGGGTGGGTGCCGGTGCCAAACGCCAGGCCTGGGTCAAGCATCACGTTAACCGCGTTTTCGTCTGGAACCTCGCGCCAGCTTGGGCAGATCCACAGACGTTTGCCGAACTGCATCGGGTGGAAGTTGTCCATCCACTCGCGTTCCCAGTCCTTGTCTTCCAGCTGTTCGATTTTATGCACAAAACCTGCACCCAGAAGAGGATGGTTTTCCAGAATCGCCACCACCTCTTTCATGTCGGTTTCGGCATCAAACAGGCCAATCACGTCGGTATCACCCCACAGGCGCGTTTCGCCCGGCAGCGGTTCAAAGACCGGCGTGTCGTGCGTGTCCTGGAAGGTGATGGAGACAGAGCCGGCTTCCATCAGCGCATCGCTCAGCTCTTCGGCGTTCGCGCCGGTTGTGTTCAGTTTTAGTTGGATCCACGGCATGGCAAAACTCTTTATTTATCAGTAGAAATCATAGCGGGTTGTGGGGCGGGCTGGCCGAAACGGTTCCCCACCACAAACGCCAGTAAACTTAGCAGTAACGAAGGCACAATCGGATGGAAGCCCAGATACTGAATCTTAAATGTCGCAAGGATGGCATACAGCACACCGCCAACAATCATCGCGCTCAGCGCGCCTGCAGCGTTCGCGCGTTCCCAGTAAAGACCTAATACCAGCGGCCACAGGAAAACGGCTTCAAGACCGCCAAACGCAAGCAGGTTCAGCCAGATGATCATCTCCGGCGGACGCCATGCGGCTAACATCAGCAAAGCGCCTAATACCAGCGTAATGACGGCAGACATCCGCTTCAGCCGACGTTCATTTTCAACCTGCTCAGGGCGCAGGTTCAGATAGAGATCTTTAATGATCGTAGCGGAACTTTGCAGTAACTGGGCGTTAATGGTCGACATAATCGCGGCCATTGGCGCCGCGAGGAAAATCCCGGCGGCGAAGGGCGGCAGCACTTTAACCATCAGCGTTGGGATCACCAGATCCGGCACGGTAAGGTCGGGGATCACCGCGCGCCCTAATGCACCTGCCAGATGCATACCAAACATCAGGACCGCGACCACAATCGTCCCGATGATGATGCCCTTGTGAACGGCTTTACTGTCTTTATAGGAGATACAGCGCACGGCGGTATGCGGCAGACCAATCACCCCGAAGCAGACCAGCACCCAGAAAGAGGTCATAAAGGTCGGCGAGAGGATATCATCCGCGCCCTGCGGTGAGACCAGTTTCGGGTCAATCGCTTCAAGGGTTTCCACCGCATGAGTGAGTCCACCCGCGGCATGAACAATCCCCACCAACAGAACGATCGTGCCGATGAGCATGACCATTCCCTGCAGCGTATCGTTCAGCACGCTGGCGCGGAACCCGCCAAACGCGGTATACAGCGCGATGCTTACCCCGAAGATAATCAGGCCTGTCTCGTAAGGGATCCCGGCCGCCGTTTCCAGCAGGCGCGCCCCGCCGATAAACTGTACGGTCATTGCACCAATAAAGGCCACCAGCAGGCTTAAGCTCGCCAGCCACACCAGCAAGCGGCTCTGGTAACGGGCAAACAGCATGTCGTTGAGCGTGACGGCATTATAGCGGCGCGCCAGAATGGCAAATTTTTTGCCCAGAATACCGAGGGAGAGCCAGACGGCAGGTAGCTGGATCATGGCCAGCAATACCCAGCCTAACCCGTATTTGTAGGCCGCACCGGGACCGCCAATAAACGAGCTGGCGCTAATATAGGTCGCGGTAAGCGTCATCGCCAGCACGACGCCGCCCATCGAACGGCTGCCGAGGAAATACTCATTCAGGAAAGTGCCGGTCGCTCTTTTACGCATGGCATAAATGGATAAACCAAACACGACCAGCAGGTATGCGACAAGCGGCAGAATGACTTCAAGCTGCATCATCGTCCTCCAGCGGAATATCCCGGTAGATGAATTTCACCATCGCCCAGCACAGCAGAATAAACACCAGCGGTACCAGCAGGCAGGCCATTTCAAACCAGTGCGGCAGGCCGGTGATGCCAATAGCGGAGTCAGGTAAGTAAGCAGTTACTAACCATGCAGCAAGATAGAGAAGGGTCAGCCACAGCGCCCAGCGCGCTTCTTTATGGGCCTGAACAAAACGTTTGTCCATTTTTTGTCCCTTGTGGATGCAGAAAGCGGGGATTGTACATGATGGGGCTTTGCGATCCCCAGAAATAAAAAAAGGCCGGATAATCCGGCCTTTTAGCAACACAGTTCTCTTACTTCTCGTTCAGGCCGAGTTTTTTCTCCAGGTAGTGGATGTTCGTCCCACCATTCTGGAAGTGCTCGTCGCTCATGATACGCATCTGCAGATCAACGTTGGTTTTGATGCCGTCGATGATCAATTCCTGCAGGGCGTTCTTCATGCGGGCAATCGCCACGTCACGGTTTTCGCCGTAGCAGATAAGCTTACCGATCATTGAGTCATAGTACGGCGGTACGGTGTAACCGGCGTAGATATGAGATTCCCAGCGCACGCCAAAGCCACCCGGCGCGTGGAAACGCGTGATTTTACCCGGGCTTGGCAGGAAGGTGTTCGGGTCTTCGGCGTTGATACGGCACTCTACCGCATGGCCTTTCACCACAACTTCTTCCTGCTTGATGGACAGAGGCTGACCGGCTGCGATACGCAGCTGCTCTTTGATCAGGTCAACGCCGGTGATCATTTCGGTCACCGGGTGTTCAACCTGAATACGGGTGTTCATTTCAATGAAGTAGAACTCGCCGTTTTCGAACAGGAACTCAAAGGTACCCGCCCCGCGATAGCCGATATCGACGCACGCTTTGGCGCAACGCTCGCCGATGTAGCGACGCAGTTCCGGGGTAATGCCCGGCGCTGGTGCTTCTTCGACCACTTTCTGGTGACGACGCTGCATGGAGCAGTCACGTTCTGCCAGATAGATCGCGTTACCCTGACCGTCAGCCAGCACCTGAATTTCGATGTGGCGTGGGTTTTCCAGGTATTTTTCCATATACACCATGTCATTGCTGAAAGCTGCTTTCGCTTCCGCTTTGGTCATGGAGATGGACTGCGCCAGTTCAGCGTCGCTGCGCACAACGCGCATACCGCGACCGCCGCCGCCGCCGGACGCCTTGATGATAACCGGGTAGCCAATGCGTTTAGCATGAGCACGGTTAGCATCCATGTCGTCGGTCAGAGGGCCGTCAGAGCCTGGTACGGTTGGAACACCGGCTTTTTTCATCGCGGTGATTGCAGACACTTTGTCGCCCATCAGGCGAATGGTGTCGGCTTTCGGACCGATGAAGATAAAGCCAGAACGTTCAACCTGCTCAGCAAAGTTGGCGTTCTCAGAGAGGAAGCCGTAACCCGGATGAATTGCCACCGCGCCGGTGATTTCAGCGGCGCTGATGATAGCCGGGATGTTCAGATAGCTTTTTACGGACGGAGCCGGGCCAATACAGACCGTCTCATCCGCCAGCAATACGTGTTTTAAATCGCGATCCGCGCTTGAGTGCACAGCGACGGTCTTGATGCCCAGTTCTTTACAGGCACGAAGAATACGCAGTGCGATCTCGCCGCGGTTGGCGATAACAATTTTATCCAGCATGTTCGCCTCGTTACTCGATGACGACCAGCGGCTCGTCAAATTCAACCGGCTGACCACTTTCGACCAGAATCGCTTTCACAGTACCTGATTTGTCTGCTTCGATCTGGTTCATCATTTTCATCGCTTCAACGATGCACAGGGTATCGCCTACGTTGACTTTCTGACCCACTTCGATGAACGCCTTCGCGTCCGGGCTCGGGGTGCGGTAGAAAGTACCAACCATTGGGGAACGTACGATGTGACCACTGATTTCTGCTGCAGCGGCAGGTGCGGCTTCGGCTGCTGCTGGCGCAACGGCTGCGGAAAGCGCAGGCTGCTGCACTGGCGCAGCGTAAGCTTGCTGCATTACCGGGAAGCTAGCGGCTGGGGCTGCACGGCTGATGCGTACAGACTCTTCGCCTTCAGAAATTTCCAGTTCGGAGATGCCTGATTCTTCAACCAGCTCGATCAGTTTTTTAATCTTACGAATATCCATGAGTGGGTTCCGTACTCTTGTTTAGTGTGATTGTGACAAGCGTTTTACCGCTGTCTGTAAAGCGTATGAATAGCCGTCTGCGCCCAGTCCGCAGATAACGCCAGCAGCGATATCCGACAGATACGAATGGTGGCGGAACGGCTCTCGGGCGTGCACGTTACTCAGGTGGATCTCGATAAACGGGATACTCACCGCAAGCAGTGCGTCGCGGATAGCAACACTGGTGTGCGTAAACGCGGCCGGATTGATCAGGATATAGTCCACAGTGTCTTTAGCCTGATGAATACGGTCGATGATTGCGTACTCCGCGTTTGACTGAAAATGATCCAAATCCACATTCAGCGAGGCCGCTTCCGTGCTCAGACGGTTAACAATTTCGCTCAATGTCAGCGTGCCGTACTTCTCTGGCTCACGGGTGCCGAGCATGTTCAGGTTCGGTCCGTTTAAAACTAAGATATGGAACTTATCAGTCATTATGCCGCTATCTCCTGCGATTTTCGGGTAAAAAACAAAATATACCGTCGAAGCGCAAATGTCACCTTTTCAGAGGCCCAAAACCGCTGTCAGGCGAACCAAGGTCGCACATTATAACGATTTCGTAGCATTTGGCAGCTAAATACTGGTCTTATCAGGGAAGATTATCAACCGCAATCCAAAAAAGATTTGCGGTTGAGAGGTAATCTGCAGGAAAACGCACAGTTTCGCGAACTATCGCAACCACTGGCGGAACTTCTTGTAACGCCATGCTAAAAGCGCCACGGCCGCCAGCGCGTAAAGGACCGGCTGCGGAGAGAGGATCTTCACCGACCACAGATAATGAATGGGGGCGAGGATCGCGACAAGATAGACGAAGTTGTGCAGCAACTGCCAGCGACGGCCCAGCTTTCGCTGCGCATATTGCGTGGACGTCAGCGCTAACGCCAGTAAAACCACCCAGCTCACAATACCCAGCGTCAGATAAGGTCGAGTCACCAGCTCGCGGCCAAGCAGTGTCAGATTGTTAATTCCCAGTTCCAGCAGGGCGTAGCTGGTGAGGTGCAGGGTCGCCCAGACAAAACACCATAGCCCCAAAAGCCGACGGGTGCGTATCAATAATGGCTGTTTAGCGTAGCGCGCCAGCGGCGAGACGAGCAAGGTGGCCAGCAAAAATTTCAGAGCCATCCGACCCGTAAAATGCTGGATATCCTTTGCCGGATCGGCGCTAAAGAGGCCCTGGCTGGCCGCCCAGAACAGCCACAGAAAAGGAAGTATCCCGGCTAAATGCAGCAGCACTTTCAGCCAGGTTATCTGCTTTGCCGTTAATCGCACTCAGAAGTTCTCCCGTAAATTAAGGCCACGATAAAGAGACGCCACTTCATCCGCATACCCGTTAAACAGCAGCGTGGGCTGGCGCTTCACGTCCAGCGCGCCGCCGGAGCCGATAAAGCGTTCCGTCGCCTGCGACCAGCGGGGATGATCCACATGCGGGTTCACGTTGGCGAAGAAGCCGTATTCACCCGGCGCCGCCAGGTTCCATGTCGTCGGCGGACGTTCGCGGGTCAGCTTAATGCTGACGATTGATTTAATCCCTTTGAAACCGTATTTCCACGGCACGGTTAAACGGATGGGGGCACCGTTCTGCGGCGGAAGCGCCTTGCCGTAAACGCCGACGGTCAGGAGGGTAAGGGGATGCATAGCTTCGTCGAGACGTAACCCTTCAACGTACGGATACTCCAGCCCGCCGCCGATGAACCGGTCTTTCTGGCCCGGCATCTCGTCCGGGGCGTAGCGCGTCTGGAAGGCGACGTATTTTGCGTTGCTGGTGGGCTCAACCATCGCCAGCAGCTTATGCAGCGGGAAGCCTACCCAGGGCACCACCATCGACCAGGCCTCTACGCAGCGCATGCGATAGATACGCTCTTCGAGCGGGAAGCGGGTGGTCAGATCGTGATGGTCCAGCGTCAGCGGTTTTGCCACTTCGCCGTCGATTTTCAGCGTCCACGGATCGGTTTTCATGCTGCCGGCATTGGCGGCAGGATCGGCTTTATCCAGACCAAATTCGTAGAAGTTGTTGTAGCCGGTGACTTTATCTTCCGGCGTGAGCGCCAACTTGTTTTGCCATTCGGCGGGTTGGGTAAAGGTAAGCGGGGCACCGGAAGGGGCCTTTGGGCGATCGTTGCCTTTAAACCAGTCGAGCAGGTCGGCGTGCGCCGCTGGAGAGAGCGTCAGTGCCGTGGCGCTGATGCCAAGCATTTTCAGGATCTGGCGGCGCTGTAACATAAAGACAGACTCAGACGTTACGTCGGCTTCCGTCAGTTTTCGGTTTTTCATGGCATCCTCCGTCATGCGTTTTTCTAAGCATGACGGAGGAGAAGCGTTAGCGCGAATATGTCACGAAAATTTGAAGATTAGGCGATTTTCACCAGCGCGCGGCCGTGGAACTGGTTATCCATGATCTTGCTGGCATATTCAGGTGCCTGGCTGAGCGTAATTTCGGTGGCGCTCTGGGTATAGAAAGATTCCGGCAAATCGCGCACCAGACGCTCCCATGCCTCTGCACGGCGAGCCGCAGGCGTCATCACGGAATCCACGCCCTGCAGGCGGACGTTACGCAGAATAAATGGCATGACGGTCGTTGGCAGGGCAAATCCGCCCGCCAGGCCGCAGGCTGCCACGCAGCCGCCGTAGTTCATCTGCGCCAGGACTTTAGCCAGCACCTTATCACCGACGGTATCCACCGCGCCTGCCCAGACCTGTTTTTCCAGCGGGCGGGTCTCGGCAAACTCATCGCGGCCAAGAATGCGGCTGGCGCCGAGTTGACGCAGATAATCATGCGTGCTTTCACGGCCGGAAACCGCCGCAACCTGATAACCCAGCTTGTGCAGCAGCGTGACCGCCGTGCTGCCCACGCCACCGCTGGCCCCGGTCACGACAATTTCACCCGACTCGGGGCGAATACCTGCATCTTCCAGCGCCATCACGCACAGCATGGCGGTAAAGCCCGCGGTACCAACGATCATCGCTTTGCGGCCATCTATGCCTTTCGGCATAGGCACCAGCCAGTCGCCCTTCACGCGCGCCTGCGTTGCCAGACCGCCCCAGTGATTTTCGCCCACGCCCCAGCCGGTGAGCAGCACCTGCTGGCCCGCATGAAAACGGGGATCTTCGCTGCTGTGAACCCGGCCAGCAAAATCAATACCCGGCACCATAGGGAAATTTCGGATGATTTTACCCTTACCAGTGATCGCCAGCGCATCTTTATAATTTAAACTGGACCAGTCGATGTCGACGGTGACGTCGCCTTCCGGCAGGCGAGTCTCTTCTACGGCCTGTACGGAGGCAAGCGTTTTGCCGTCCTGCTGTTCTAGGATTAAAGCCTGCATATGGAGTCCTCACGGCTCAGATGATTGGAAAATAGTTCCTGGAGACTATACTCGCTCAGGGTAAAGCAATGCCGATTTAACGCAATAAATTGCCAGATACGCCAGGTTTGGTAGTATGCCGCATTTGAAATGCAAGTTAGCGCTTACTCGCTACCCCATCAACCCACGGAGTAATCTCAAGGATGCGATTAACGACGAAGTTCTCGGCTTTTATCACCCTGCTGACGGGGCTTACCATCTTTGTCACGCTTCTTGGTTGCTCTCTGAGTTTTTATAACGCCATCCAGGACAAACTGGTCAACCGGGTGCAGTCCGTTGCGTCGGTGATTGATACGCGTCTGCTGACCACTCCGCTTCCTGAGCTTTCCCGGGAGCTGGATGAGCTGATGGTGCCGGTTGATATAATTCAGGTCGACATTCAGCAGGGAAAGCATGCGGTTTTAAGCCATGAACGGCAGGACAGCTATCGACCTGCGGGTGTGGTGAGCCAGTATAGGGAAGTAACGGTGCACTCCCTCAAAAATCCGGGGATGACCATACACATGGTCTACCTCGATCCCATGGCCAGCTATTTCCGTTCCATGATGACCACCGCGCCGCTCACTGTCGCCGTCGGCTTCATTATTTTGCTGATTTTTCTCGCGGTCCGCTGGCTGCGCCGCCAGCTCTCCGGTCAGGAACTGCTGGAGAACCGCTCCGTGCGTATCCTGAACGGTGAACGCGGCCCGCAGGTGCGCGGCTCGGTCCATGAATGGCCGTCACGCGCCAGCAGCGCGCTGGATACGCTGCTCTCAGAGATCCAGTTTGCCAGCGACCAGCGCAGCCGTATGGATACGCTAATCCGCTCTTATGCCGCGCAGGATAATAAAACCGGCCTTAACAACCGCCTTTTCTTTGACAATCAACTCGCCACGCTGCTCGACGACCCGGAGAAAGTGGGCACGCACGGGGTGGTGATGATGATTCGCCTGCCCGATTTCGATCTGCTGCGCGACACATGGGGACAGCGGGCGGCGGAAGAAAATCTCTTTACGCTGATCAACCTCCTTTCCACCTTTATTATGCGCTATCCGGGCGCGCTGCTGGCCCGTTACCACCGCAGCGACTTTGCCGTATTGCTGCCGCACCGCACGCTGAAGGAATCAGAAAGTATTGCCAGCCAGCTGCTTAAGGCCGTCGACGCGCTGCCGCAGAGCAAAATGCTCGACAGAGACGATATGGTCCACATGGGGATCTGCGCCTGGCGCGGCGGACAGTCGACAGAGCAGGTGATGGAGCATGCGGAAGCGGCCACCCGCAACGCCGTGCTGCAGGGGGCGAACGGATGGGCGGTCTACGATGACTCGCTGCCGGAAAAAGGGCGCGGAAACGTGCGCTGGCGTACTTTGATTGAGCAAATGCTGAGTCGCGGTGGGCCACGTATTTATCAAAAACCGGCGGTCATGAAAAACGGCTATGTCCATCACCGTGAATTGATGTGCCGTATTTTCGACGGGACGGAAGAGGTTATTTCTGCGGAATATCTGCCGATGGTGCTGCAATTTGGGCTCTCGGAAGAGTATGACCGCCAGCAAATTACACGCCTGATTCCGTTTTTATCATTCTGGCCCGAAGAGAACCTGGCGTTACAGGTCACCGTTGAGTCATTAATACGCCCGCGTTTTCAGCGCTGGCTGCGTGATACATTAATGCAATGCGAAAAATCGCAACGCAAACGCATTATTTTTGAACTTGCTGAGGCGGATGTGGGTCAACACATCAGCCGGTTGCGTCCGGTGGTCCGTTTGATCAACGCGCTCGGTGCCCGTGTCGCGGTAACGCAGGCTGGTTTAACGCTGGTCAGCACCAGCTGGATCAAGGAGCTGGATGTGGAGCTATTAAAGCTACATCCGGGGCTGGTAAGGAATATTGAAAAGCGCACGGAAAACCAGCTGCTGGTTCAGAGTCTGGTTGAAGCGTGTAAGGGAACGCGAACGCAAGTATTTGCCGCAGGCGTGCGCTCCAGAGGCGAATGGCAGATGTTAGCAGAGCGCGGGGTAACGGGTGGTCAGGGCGATTTTTTTGCTGCCTCTCAGCCGCTTGACACCAACGTGAAAAAATATTTGCAAAGATACTCTGTTTGACCTGCCGTTTACGTTGTTTTCACGTAGAATATCGCGCCTGTAGCTTTGAGTATGTCGAGCAAAAAGCCAGTGAACGACCTTTAACGGGTTACAAATGTCAGTGAGGAACACGACTGTTTACTCAGCCCTGAGGGAGTCAGGGGATGAATTTGTAACATCAGGAAACGTACTGCACAAATTTTCACCGTTGCAGATGATTTTTGCGCCTTGTCGCTGCTGCGTGTGGTTGGTAAAGTAAGCGGATTTTGTTTTCCGCCCCAGCTTTCAGGATTATCCCTTAGTATGTTGAAAAAATTTCGTGGCATGTTTTCCAATGACCTGTCCATTGACCTGGGTACCGCGAATACCCTTATTTATGTAAAAGGACAAGGCATCGTATTGAATGAGCCTTCTGTTGTGGCCATTCGTCAGGATCGTGCAGGCTCGCCGAAAAGCGTGGCCGCAGTGGGTCATGACGCGAAGCAGATGCTGGGTCGTACCCCTGGCAACATTGCCGCTATTCGCCCAATGAAAGACGGCGTTATCGCTGACTTCTTCGTGACTGAAAAAATGCTTCAGCACTTCATCAAGCAGGTTCACAGCAACAGCTTCATGCGCCCAAGCCCGCGTGTGCTGGTGTGTGTGCCGGTTGGCGCAACTCAGGTAGAACGTCGCGCAATCCGTGAATCTGCCCAGGGTGCAGGTGCACGTGAAGTGTTCCTGATTGAAGAGCCAATGGCTGCGGCAATCGGTGCGGGCCTGCCTGTTTCTGAAGCCACCGGTTCTATGGTGGTGGATATCGGTGGTGGTACCACTGAAGTAGCCGTTATCTCTCTGAACGGCGTGGTGTACTCCTCCTCCGTACGTATCGGCGGTGACCGCTTCGATGAAGCCATCATCAATTACGTGCGCCGTAACTACGGCTCTCTGATCGGTGAAGCCACCGCAGAGCGTATCAAACACGAAATCGGTTCTGCATATCCGGGCGATGAAGTGCGTGAGATCGAAGTGCGTGGCCGTAACCTGGCGGAAGGTGTTCCACGCGGCTTTACCCTGAACTCCAACGAAATTCTGGAAGCACTGCAGGAACCACTGACGGGCATCGTGAGCGCGGTAATGGTTGCGCTGGAACAGTGTCCACCAGAGCTGGCGTCCGACATCTCCGAGCGCGGTATGGTTCTGACCGGTGGTGGTGCGCTGCTGCGTAACCTCGACCGCCTGTTGATGGAAGAGACAGGTATTCCTGTCGTAGTTGCAGAAGATCCACTGACTTGCGTCGCCCGCGGTGGTGGCAAGGCGCTGGAAATGATCGACATGCACGGCGGCGACTTGTTCAGCGAAGAGTAGTCATGGTGAAAGGGTAGCGAATCGCTACCCTTTCTCTCTGACACGAGAATACGCATAGCCTATGAAGCCAATTTTTAGCCGTGGCCCATCGCTACAGTTTCGCCTCATTCTGGCGGTTCTGGTTGCGCTTGGCGTCATTATTGCCGATAGCCGCCTCGGTACGTTCAGCCAGATCCGAACGTACATGGATACCGCCGTCAGTCCTTTCTACTTTATATCAAATGGTCCCCGTGAACTGCTCGACTCCGTTTCTCAAACGTTGTCTTCACGAGACCAGCTCGAACTTGAAAACCGGGCATTACGCCAGGAACTGCTGCTGAAAAACAGCGAACTGCTGATGCTGGGGCAATACAAGCAGGAAAACGCGCGTCTGCGTGAACTGCTCGGCTCGCCGCTGCGTCAGGACGAGCAGAAGATGGTTACCCAGGTGATCTCCACCGTGAACGACCCTTACAGCGATCAGGTTGTGATCGACAAAGGGAGCGTGAACGGGGTGTATGAAGGTCAGCCCGTCATCAGTGATAAGGGCGTAGTAGGCCAGGTTGTTGCCGTCGCCAAACTGACCAGCCGCGTGCTGCTGATTTGCGACGCCACCCACGCACTGCCGATCCAGGTCCTGCGTAATGATATCCGCGTGATTGCGGCCGGTAACGGCTGCACGGACGATCTGCAGCTGGAACACCTGCCTGCTAACACGGACATCCGTGTCGGCGACGTGCTGGTGACGTCCGGTCTCGGTGGACGCTTCCCTGAGGGCTACCCGGTTGCGGTGGTCTCTTCGGTTAAGCTGGATACGCAGCGTGCATACACCGTGATTCAGGCCCGTCCAACCGCCGGTTTACAGCGTCTGCGCTACCTTCTGCTGCTCTGGGGCGCCGATCGTAACGGTGCTAACCCGATGACGCCTGAAGAGGTGCATCGCGTGGCGAACGAACGCCTGATGCAGATGATGCCGCAGGTTCTCCCGCCAGCGGACTCAATGGGGCCGCCTGCGCCCGTGCCTGCGCCGGCAACCGGGTTAACGCAGCCGCAGCCTGATGCGCCGCCACCGCCTAAACTCTCTTCGGGAGGGCAGTAGTGGCAAGCTATCGTAGCCAGGGACGCTGGGTCATCTGGCTCTCGTTCCTCATTGCACTGTTGCTGCAGATTATGCCCTGGCCGGATAACATTCTCGTTTTCCGGCCAAACTGGGTCTTGCTCATTTTACTTTACTGGATCCTTGCCCTGCCGCATCGCGTAAATGTCGGCACGGGTTTTGTGATGGGTGCCATACTGGATCTCATTAGTGGCTCTACGCTGGGCGTGCGCGCCCTGTCCATGAGCATTATTGCGTACCTCGTCGCACTGAAATTCCAGCTCTTCCGTAACCTCGCGCTCTGGCAACAGGCCCTGGTCGTGATGCTGTTGTCGCTTTCTGCGGATATCGTTGTTTTCTGGGCAGAGTTTTTAGTGATCAACGTCTCTTTCCGACCGGAAGTGTTCTGGAGTAGTGTAGTAAACGGTGTGCTCTGGCCGTGGCTATTCCTGCTGATGCGTAAGGTTCGCCAGCAGTTTGCTGTGCAATAAAAGGTTTCTATGACGTCTCTGTATCTTGCTTCCGGCTCCCCGCGCCGTCAGGAACTCCTGGCGCAGTTAGGGGTCTCTTTTGAACGCATCGTGACCGGCATTGAAGAAAAACGTGCTGAGGGCGAAAGTGCCCGGCAGTACGTGTCTCGTCTGGCGCGCGAGAAAGCGCTGGCAGGCGTGGCCTGCGTGCCGCGCGATCTGCCCGTGCTGGGAGCGGATACCATCGTTATCCTTAACGGTGAAGTCCTCGAGAAACCGCATGACGCCGACCATGCGGCGCGCATGCTGCGCAAGATGTCCGGGCAAACGCACCAGGTGATGACGGCCGTCGCGCTGGCGGACAGCCAGCACGTGCTGGATTGCCTGGTGGTTACGGATGTCACGTTCAGAGTGCTTACCGACGACGAGATCGCCGCTTACATTGCCAGCGGTGAACCGATGGATAAAGCAGGTGCATACGGTATTCAAGGGCTGGGTGGCTGTTTTGTCAGGAAGATTAATGGCAGCTATCACGCCGTAGTCGGCTTACCGCTGGTGGAAACGTATGAGTTGCTGAGCAATTTTAACTCACTGCGTGAGGGAAGGGATAATTATGACGGCTGAATTGTTGGTAAACGTAACGCCATCGGAAACCCGTGTGGCCTATATTGACGGTGGCATTCTTCAGGAAATTCATATTGAGCGTGAAGCGCGGCGCGGAATAGTAGGCAATATCTACAAAGGTCGTGTCAGTCGTGTACTGCCGGGTATGCAGGCGGCTTTTGTAGATATTGGACTGGATAAGGCGGCATTTTTACATGCCTCCGACATCATGCCGCACACCGAGTGCGTTGCGGGCGAAGAGCAAAAGCAGTTTGCCGTTCGCGACATTTCCGAGCTGGTGCGTCAGGGCCAGGACTTAATGGTACAGGTGGTGAAAGATCCCCTCGGCACCAAAGGTGCCCGTCTGACCACCGACATTACCTTACCTTCCCGCTACCTGGTCTTTATGCCGGGCGCGTCGCACGTGGGCGTTTCGCAGCGTATTGAAAGCGAAAGCGAGCGCGAGCGGCTGAAGAAAGTGGTCAGCGCCTACTGCGATGAACAGGGCGGGTTTATTATCCGCACCGCCGCAGAAGGGATCAGCGAAGAAGACCTGGCGTCGGATGCGGCTTACCTGAAGCGCGTCTGGACCAAAGTGATGGAGCGTAAAAAGCGCAACCAGACCCGCTACCAGCTTTACGGGGAGCTGGCGCTTGCGCAGCGCGTGCTGCGTGATTTTGCCGACGCGCAGCTCGACCGCATCCGCGTGGACTCTCGCCTGACGTATGAAGCGCTGCTGGAGTTTACCGCTGAATACATCCCGGAAATGCCGGGCCTGCTGGAGCATTACACCGGGCGTCAGCCGATCTTCGATCTCTATGATGTCGAAAACGAGATCCAGCGCGCCCTGGAGCGTAAGGTCGAACTGAAGTCCGGCGGGTATCTGATCATCGATCAAACCGAAGCGATGACCACCGTCGATATCAACACCGGCGCGTTTGTCGGCCATCGCAATCTGGATGACACCATTTTCAATACCAACATCGAAGCCACGCAGGCGATTGCGCGCCAGCTTCGCCTGCGCAACCTCGGCGGCATTATCATTATCGACTTCATCGATATGAGTAATGAAGACCATCGCCGTCGCGTGCTGCACTCGCTGGAGCAGGCGCTGAGTAAAGATCGCGTGAAGACCAGCATCAACGGCTTCTCTCAGCTGGGGCTGGTGGAAATGACGCGCAAGCGCACCCGCGAGAGCGTTGAGCATGTGCTGTGTAATGAGTGCCCGACCTGCCATGGACGCGGAACGGTAAAGACGGTTGAGACCGTCTGCTACGAAATTATGCGCGAAATCGTCCGTGTTCATCATGCCTACGACTCCGATCGTTTTCTGGTCTATGCTTCCCCTGCGGTGGCTGAAGCGCTGAAAGGCGAAGAGTCGCACGCGCTGGCGGAAGTGGAAATCTTTGTCGGCAAACAGGTAAAAGTACAAATTGAACCGCTCTATAACCAGGAGCAGTTTGACGTCGTAATGATGTAAAACGCAGTACGCTGCGTGACGAAAGCTGACAAGGAGAGATGCGTGAGGCGATTGCCGGGGATTTTATTGCTTACAGGGGCAACGCTGGTCGTGATTGTCGCGTTGCTCGTGAGCGGGCTACGCCTCGTGTTACCGCATCTGGACAGCTGGCGTCCGCAGCTGCTGGCGAAAATCGAATCCACCACCGGCGTGCCGGTGGACGTCAGCCAGGTCAGCGCCAGCTGGCAGAACTTTGGCCCGACGCTCGATGTACGGGACATCAACGCCAGCCTGAAAGACGGCGGCTACCTGAAAATCAAACGCGTGACCCTGGCGCTGGACGTCTGGCAGAGCCTGCTGCATCTGCGCTGGCAGTTTCGCGATCTCACCTTTTATCAACTCCAGTTTCTGACCAATACGCCGCTGACGGGCGGTGATAACAATCAGGGCCTGGAAGCCAACCGCTTCAGCGATCTCTTCCTCCGCCAGTTCGATCATTTCGATCTGCGCGACAGCGAAGTGAGCTTTATTACCCTTTCCGGCCAGCGCGCCGAGCTGGCGATCCCGCAGCTGACCTGGCTCAACGGCAAGGATCGGCACCGCGCCGAGGGGCAGGTTAACCTCTCCAGCCTGAACGGCCAGCACGGCGTCATGCAGGTGCGTATGGACCTGCGTGACGATGACGGCCTGTTAAACAACGGCAAAGTCTGGCTGCAGGCCGACGATGTGGATGTAAAGCCCTGGCTCGGCGACTGGTTACAGCAAAACATGCAGCTGGAAGCCGCCCGTTTCAGCCTTGAGGGCTGGATGACCCTGACGAAAGGGAAATTTGCCAGCGGCGATATCTGGCTGAAGCAGGGGGGCGCGAGCTGGAAAGGCGAAAAACAGCAGCATCAGCTTTCCGTTGATAACCTCACCGCGCACGTGACGCAGGAAAAAGAGGGCTGGCAGTTCGCCATCCCGGATACGCGCATCACGATGGACGGCAAGCCGTGGCCGCGCGGTGCGCTGACGCTGGCCTGGATGCCGGAACAGGACGTGGGCGGCGCGGCCAGTAAACGCAGCGACGAGCTGCGCATCCGCGCCAGTAACCTGGATCTGGCGGCCATTGAAGGCCTGCGCTCCATGGCGGCAAAGCTCTCTCCGGACCTGGGCGAGATCTGGCTGGCGACGCAGCCGAGCGGAAAGATTGATTCTCTTGCGCTGGATATCCCGCTTCAGGCGACGGAAAAAACCCGTTTCCAGGCATCCTGGAAAGATCTTGCCTGGAAGCAGTGGAAGATGCTGCCGGGCGCGGAGCACTTCAGCGGCAAGCTGGAAGGGAGCGTGGAGAACGGCAGGCTGACGGCGGATATGCACAACGCTAAAATGCCTTACGAGACGGTCTTCCGCGCGCCGCTGGAAATTGAACAGGGCAGCGCGGTGCTTAACTGGCTCCGTAACGATAAGGGCTTCCAGCTTGATGGTCGCCATATCGACGTTAAAGCCAAAGCGGTACACGCGCGCGGTGACTTCCGCTATTTGCAGCCGCAGGGTGACGAACCGTGGCTGGGTATTCTGGCCGGGATCAGTACCAATGACGGCTCTCAGGCATGGCGCTATTTCCCGGAAAACCTGATGGGGAAGGCGCTGGTCGACTATCTGAGCGGCGCAATTCAGGGCGGTCAGGCGGAAAACGCCACGCTGGTCTACGGCGGTAACCCGCATCTTTTCCCGTACAAACATAATGAGGGGCAGTTCCAGGTGCTGGTGCCGCTGCACGACGCCACCTTCGCGTTCCAGCCGGGCTGGCCCGCGCTGAAAAACCTGGATATCGAGCTTAACTTCCTCAACGACGGATTATGGATGAAGGCGGACAGCGTTGCGCTGGGCGGCGTAACGGCAAGCAACCTGACGGCCAACATCCCGGATTACTCAAAAGAGAAGCTGCTGATTGATGCCGACATAAACGGCCCCGGGAAAGCGGTGGGACCGTACTTTGAGGAGACTCCACTCAAAGAGTCGCTGGCGGCGACCCTTCAGCAGCTCCAGCTCGATGGCGATGTGAATGCTCGCTTACATCTTGATATCCCGCTGGACGGAGAGATGACCACCGCCAAAGGTGACGTCCGTCTGAAGAACAACAGCCTGTACATTAAACCGCTTGATAGCACCCTGAAAAACCTAAGCGGACAGTTCAGCTTTGTGAACGGTAATTTGAAAAGCGAGCCGCTGACCGCCAGCTGGTTTAATCAGCCGGTAAATATCGACTTCTCAACAGCCGAAGGGCAAAAGGCTTATCAGGTGGCCGTCAATCTGGACGGCAACTGGCAGCCGTCGCGTATGGACGTCCTGCCGAAGCCGATTGAGGCGTCAGTGGCGGGCGCGGTCGCCTGGCAGGGCAAAGTGGCCATCGACCTGCCTTATCACGCCGGGGCAAAGTATAAGGTCGACATCACGGGCGACCTGAAGAATATTCAAAGCCAGCTGCCCGCGCCGCTGGATAAACAGGCCGGTCAGCCGCTGCCGGTGAAGCTTAACGTGGATGGCAATCTGGACAGCTTCGCGCTGACCGGAAGCGCGGGTGGAACAAACCACTTTAACAGCCGCTGGCTGCTTAACCGCAAGCTTACCCTCGACAAAGCCATCTGGACGACGGACAGCAAAACCACTCCGCCGTTGCCTGAGCATGCGGGCGTTGAGCTGAATCTCCCGCCGATGGACGGCGCGGAGTGGCTGGCGCTGTTCCAGAAAGGCGTTGGGCAAAACGTTGATGAAGCCGCCCAGTTCCCGCAGACCATTACCGTACGCACGCCGTCGCTGATGCTGGGCGGACAGCAGTGGAACAACCTGAGCATCGTCTCACAGCCAACCGCTAACGGCTCAAAAGTGGAGGCCCAGGGCCGTGAGATCAACGGCACGCTGACCATGCGCAATAATGCGCCATGGCAGGCAGCGATCCGCTATCTCTACTACAACCCGGCCGCCGCGGGTAAAGATAAACCGGCGAATACATCCCCGCTGAGTAATACCACCCGCGTCGATTTTAGCGGCTGGCCCGATCTGCAGCTGCGCTGCGCGGAGTGCTGGCTGTGGGGGCAAAAGTACGGCCGTATCGACGGTGATTTTGCCATCCAGGGGAATACGCTCAAGCTTTCCGGCGGGTTGATCGACACCGGCTTTGGCCGCATGACGGCGGGCGGAGAATGGGTGAACAAGCCGGGCGAGCAGCGCACGTCCCTGAAGGGCGACATTAAAGGCAACAAGCTGGATGCGGCGGCCAATTTCTTTGGCATCAGCACGCCGCTGCGCGGCTCCTCGTTTAACGTTAATTACGATCTTCACTGGCGCGCCGCGCCGTGGACGCCGGACGAAGCGTCGCTGAACGGTATTCTGAAAACACACTTTGGCAAAGGTGAAATTGCCGACGTGAGCACGGGGCGCGCCGGGCAGATCCTGCGCCTGCTGAGTTTTGATGCGCTGCTGCGCAAGCTGCGCTTCGATTTCAGCGACACCTTCAGCGAAGGTTTCTACTATGACTCCATCCGCAGTACGGCGTGGATCAAGGACGGCGTTTTGCATACGGACGACACGCTGGTGGATGGGCTGGAAGCGGACATCGCCATGAAAGGCTCGGTCAACCTCGTGCGTCGCGAGCTGGATATGGAAGCCGTGGTGGCGCCGGAAATTTCCGCAAGCGTGGGCGTGGCGGCGGCCTTTGTGGTGAACCCGATTGTCGGTGCGGCGGTGTTTGCCGCCAGTAAAGTGCTGGGGCCGCTGTGGAGCAAGGTCTCCATTCTGCGCTACCGCATTACCGGCCCGGTGGATAAACCGCAGATTAACGAGGTGCTGCGCCAGCCGCGCAAAGATGCACAGCAATGATTTGACGTGGGCTGGTAATTGCCTCACTCTCAATAAATACGATCTTTATACCGCCACGGGCGGCAACGAACGAGTAGCAATACGATGAGTCTGAACCTGGTAAGTGAACATTTGCTCGCAGCGAACGGCCTGAGCCATCAGGACCTGTTCTCCATTCTTGGTCAACTGACCGAACGCCGTCTCGACTACGGCGATCTCTATTTCCAGTCGAGCTATCACGAATCCTGGGTTTTAGAAGACAGCATCATCAAAGATGGCTCATATAACATCGACCAGGGCGTCGGCGTGCGCGCCATCAGCGGCGAAAAAACCGGTTTTGCCTATGCCGACCAGATTAGCCTGGCCGCCCTTGAGCAGAGCGCTCAGGCCGCACGCACCATTGTGCGCGATACCGGCGACGGTCGCGTGAAAACCCTGGGTGAAGTGCAGCACTCCGCGCTTTATACCAGCATCGACCCGCTGCAGAGCATGACCCGCGAAGAGAAGCTGGACATTCTGCGCCGCGTGGACAAAGTGGCGCGCGCCGCCGACAAACGCGTGCAGGAAGTTTCCGCCAGCCTGAGCGGTGTGTATGAACTGATTCTGGTGGCGGCAACGGACGGTACGCTGGCGGCCGATGTGCGTCCGCTGGTGCGTCTCTCCATCAGCGTGCAGGTCGATGACAACGGCAAACGCGAGCGCGGCTCAAGCGGCGGCGGCGGTCGTTTCGGCTATGACTGGTTCCTGGGCGACGTTGACGGCGAAGCGCGCGCTGACGCGTGGGCTAAAGAAGCCGTGCGCATGGCGCTGGTGAATCTTAATGCTGTTGCGGCGCCGGCCGGGACATTCCCGGTGGTGCTGGGCGCAGGCTGGCCGGGCGTGCTGCTGCACGAAGCGGTGGGCCACGGTCTGGAAGGCGATTTTAACCGTCGCGGGACGTCCGTATTCAGCGGCCAGATCGGGCAGCTCGTCTCCTCTGAGCTGTGCACCGTAGTGGATGATGGCACCATGCCTGACCGCCGCGGCTCGATTTCTATCGACGATGAAGGTACGCCAGGCCAGTACAACGTGCTGATCGAAAACGGCGTGCTGAAAGGCTACATGCAGGACAAACTCAACGCGCGCCTGATGGGCGTAGCGCCGACGGGTAACGGCCGTCGTGAATCCTACGCGCACCTGCCGATGCCGCGCATGACCAACACCTATATGTTGCCGGGCAAATCCACGCCGCAGGAGATTATCGAATCCGTGGATTACGGTATCTTTGCGCCAAACTTTGGCGGCGGCCAGGTGGACATCACCTCCGGTAAGTTTGTCTTCTCGACTTCAGAAGCGTACCTGATTGAGAAGGGTAAAGTGACCAAAGCGGTGAAGGGCGCAACCCTGATTGGCTCCGGCATTGAAGCCATGCAGCAGATTTCCATGGTCGGTAACGATCTGAAGCTGGATAACGGCGTGGGTGTTTGCGGTAAAGAAGGCCAGAGCCTGCCGGTTGGCGTGGGTCAGCCAACGCTGAAGGTTGATAACCTGACGGTGGGCGGCACGGCGTAATTTTCTTCACCCCCTCACCCTAACCCTCTCCCCAACGGGGAGAGGGGACTGCCCCGTGCGGTCTTTTCCCCCTCGCCCCTTTGGGGAGAGGGCCGGGGTGAGGGGAAAGCCTACTCTTTCCTTCTCCCCCGCATCCCCTGAAACAGCTCCGCCACGTCCACAAAATAGTCCGTCAGATAGTTAATACATACCTGCACCTTCAGCGGCAGCTTGTCCTTTTCGGTATACAGGGCGTAGACCGGGCGCGGATCGGACTGGTAGCGCGGGAAGAGGATCTCCAGCACGCCGCTGTTGATCTCATTGATCACCCACATCAGCGGCACGTAGGCGATCCCGGCGCCAGCCACCAGCCAGCGGGAGATGGTCATCGGATCGTTGGTGACGAACCGGCCTTCTGGCAGCAGTCGGGTAGATATGCCTTCCGGGGCAATCAGTTCAAACTCATTATCGGGGCGGACGCTGTACTCCAGCCACGAGTGGTTAGCGAGATCGGCAGGTTTCTCCGGCACGCCGTACTGTGCCAGATAGCTCTTCGAGGCGCAGACCACCATCGGCATGCTGCCCAGCCTGCGCGAGAACAGGCTGGAATCCTGCAATGCGCCAACGCGGATCACCACGTCTAATCCATCGGCAATCAGGTCCGGCGCAGGGATGCCCGTCACCAGATTGACGGTAAGCCCTGGGTACTCTTTCAGCATGTCCGCCGTCATGGCAGCGAGAACATTTTGTGCCATAGTTGAAGAACACCCTATGCGCAGGGTGCCGATCGGCGTGTTGTTAAAGGCATAGAGCTGTTCGTGAACATCCTGCACTTCATGCAGCATGCGGCGACAGCCCTGATAGTAAATTTTACCGGCTTCCGTCAGCCCGATGCTGCGGGTGCTGCGGTTGAGCAGCTTAACCTGAAGCTCATCTTCCAGTTTGGACACCGTCTGGCTGATGGATGAGACGCTCATCTGAAGCTGGCGCGCGGCGGCGGTAAAGGAGCCGAGTTCAACCACTTTGGCGAAGACGGACATGCGTTTTAAACGTTCCATTGTTCACTCTGGCTTAAAAGTGATTTAGATCACATATGATAGATAACAGCATAACAGTTACGTTAATATATTATTAATTACATAACGGCTGCGCCATTCTCGCCCTGCGTTTCTTGCTCTCCTGCGATGGCGTGCGCTTAAAAATTCTGAAGCCTGCACTCTCTCTTATCAAGGTCAACATGAGTCTGTTTCCCGTTATCGTGGTGTTCGGTCTGTCGTTCCCACCGATATTTTTCGAGCTTCTTTTATCACTGGCGATCTTCTGGCTGGTGCGCAAGGTGCTGGTCCCGACCGGGATCTACGATTTCGTCTGGCACCCTGCATTGTTCAATACCGCGCTGTATTGCTGCCTGTTTTACCTGATATCGCGCATGTTTGTCTGAGGTTGATGTGAAAACGCTAACAAGAAAAATCTCCCGCACCGCCATTACCATGGCGCTGGTTATCCTCGCGTTCATCGCTATTTTTCGCGCCTGGGTTTATTACACCGAATCACCGTGGACGCGTGACGCGCGCTTCAGCGCCGATGTGGTGGCTATTGCCCCCGACGTGGCCGGCCTTATCACGGCGGTTAACGTTCACGATAACCAGCTGGTGAAGAAAGATCAGGTCCTGTTTACCATCGACCAGCCTCGCTATCAGAAGGCGCTGGAGGAAGCAGAAGCAGACGTGGCCTATTACCAGGCGCTGGCCGCGGAGAAACGCCGTGAGGCTGGCCGCCGCAACCAGCTGGGCGTTCAGGCCATGTCCCGTGAAGAGATTGACCAGTCCAACAACGTGCTGCAAACCGTGCTGCACCAGCTGGCGAAAGCGCAGGCAACGCGCGATCTGGCGAAGCTCGACCTGGAGCGTACCGTGATCCGCGCGCCAGCCGATGGCTGGGTGACCAACCTGAACGTCTATGCCGGGGAATTCATTACCCGCGGCTCAACCGCCGTGGCGCTGGTTAAACAGAACTCCTTCTACGTGCTTGCCTATATGGAAGAGACCAAGCTGGAGGGCGTTCGTCCGGGTTATCGCGCAGAAGTCACGCCGCTTGGCAGCAACCGCGTCTTTAAGGGTACCGTCGACAGCGTCGCCGCAGGGGTAACCAACTCCAGCAGCTCTAACGATGCCAAAGGGATGGCGACGGTGGATTCTAACCTGGAGTGGGTGCGTCTGGCGCAGCGCGTGCCGGTACGTATTCATCTCGATGAGCAGCAGGGCAACCTGTGGCCAGCGGGTACCACGGCGACGGTGGTGATCACCGGAGAAAAAGACCGGGATGCCAGCCAGGACTCCCTCTTCCGTAAAATTGCCCATCGCCTGCGCGAGTTTGGTTAATCGCCATGGGTATCTTTTCCATCGCCAGCCAGCACATTCGCTTCGCCGTGAAGCTGGCGTGCGCCATCGTGCTGGCGCTGTTCGTTGGCTTCCATTTCCAGCTTGAAACACCTCGCTGGGCGGTGCTCACCGCCGCGATTGTCGCGGCGGGCCCTGCCTTCGCCGCGGGTGGGGAACCCTACTCTGGCGCGATCCGCTATCGCGGGATGCTGCGTATCATCGGGACCTTTATCGGCTGCTTCGCGGCGCTGACCATTATTATTCTGATGATCCGCACGCCGCTGCTGATGCTCATGGTCTGCTGCATCTGGGCGGGTTTCTGCACCTGGATCTCGTCTCTGGTGAAAGTGGAGAACTCCTACGCCTGGGGGCTGGCGGGCTATACCGCGCTGATCATTGTCATCACCATCCAAAGCGAACCGCTTCTCGCGCCTCAGTTTGCCGTGGAGCGCTGCAGCGAAATTGTGATTGGTATTGTCTGCGCCATCGTGGCTGATCTGCTTTTCTCTCCGCGCTCGATCAAGCAAGAGGTGGATCGCGAGCTGGACGCGCTGATCGTTGCCCAGTACCAGCTGATGCAGCTGTGCATTAAACACGGCGACAGCGAAGAGGTGGATAAAGCCTGGAGCGGGCTGGTTCGTCGTACGCAGGCGCTGGAAGGGATGCGCAGCAACCTCAATATGGAGTCGTCGCGCTGGGCGCGGGCGAATCGTCGCCTTAAAGCCCTCAACACCGTCTCCTTAACGCTGATTACCCAGGCGTGCGAAACCTATCTCATCCAGAATACCCGCCCGGAAGCGGTCACCGATACGTTTCGCGAGCTGTTTGCCGAGCCGGTAGAGACCGTGCAGGACGTGCATAAGCAGCTTAAGCGCATGCGCCGGGTGATTGCCTGGACCGGGGAGCGCGACACGCCGGTAACCATCTATACCTGGGTCGGCGCCGCGACGCGCTATCTGCTGCTGAAGCGCGGTGTAATCAGTAACACCAAAATCAGCGCGGCGGAAGAAGAGGTGCTCCAGGGCGAAGTGGTGATCAAGGCGGAATCTGCCGAGCGTCATCACGCGATGGTCAACTTCTGGCGTACCACGCTTGCCTGCATGCTCGGCACGCTGTTCTGGCTGTGGACGGGCTGGACGTCCGGCAGCGGCGCGATGGTAATGATTGCCGTCGTGACCGCACTGGCGATGCGTCTGCCTAACCCGCGCATGGTCGCCATTGATTTCCTCTACGGCACCATCGCCGCGCTGCCGATTGGCGCGCTCTATTTCCTGGTCATCATCCCGTCGACGCAGCAGAGCATGCTGCTGCTCTGTATTAGCCTGGCGGTGATGGCGTTCTTTATCGGCATTGAAGTGCAAAAGCGTCGCCTGGGATCGCTGGGGGCGCTGGCGAGTACGATTAACATCATCGTGCTGGATAACCCGATGACCTTCCACTTCAGCCAGTTCCTCGACAGCGCGCTGGGCCAGCTGGTGGGCTGTTTCCTGGCAATGATGGTGATTCTGCTGGTACGGGATAACTCACAGGCGCGCACGGGGCGCGTGCTGTTGAACCAGTTTGTATCGGCTGCCGTGTCGTCGATGACCACCAATACCGCGCGCCGTAAAGAGAACCACCTGCCCGCGCTCTACCAGCAGCTGTTTTTACTGCTGAACAAGTTCCCGGGCGACGTTGCGAAGTTCCGCCTGGCGTTAACCATGATCATCGCGCACCAGCGTCTGCGTAACGCGCCGGTGCCGATCAATGACGATCTCTCGGCCTTCCACCGTCAGCTGCGTCGTACCGCCGACCATGTGCTTTCCGCCAGCAGTGACGACAAACGCCGTCGTTACTTTACCCAACTGCTTGAAGAACTGGATATTTATCAGGAAAAGCTCAAGCACTGGCAAGCGCCGCCGCAGGTGACCGAGCCGGTAGGACGGCTGGTGTTTATGCTGCATCGCTACCAGAATGCCCTCACGGATAACTGACTGAAGTAAAAAACCGACGCCAAAAGCGCCGGTTTTTTGTGGCTATACTTATTCCAGCACGTACTTACATTCAGGAAGGGAGGACACATGACGACTCAGGCGCTTCAGGACAACACCCTTTTTCAGACCGGCTATCTGGTTGACGGCATCTGGAAAACGCTGGACACAACGTTTGATGTGCTGAACCCCGCGACGGGTGAGGTCATCGCCAAAGTGGCGAAAGCGGGTAAAGCGCAAACCGAAGAAGCGATCGCAGCGGCCACCAAAGCCTTCCCGGCATGGCGTGCCAAAACCGCGAAAGAGCGTTCGGCCATTCTGTACCGCTGGTACGAACTGATTATTGAAAATAAAAGCTGGCTCGGGCGGTTAATGACTACCGAGCAGGGCAAGCCTCTGAAAGAGGCGGAAGGGGAAGTGGAGTATGCCGCCAGCTTTATCCAGTGGTTTGCCGAAGAGGCCAAGCGCGCGAACGGTGAAATTATTCCGCCGATCAAGCCCGGCTCGCGCATTCTGGCGACCCGTGAACCCATCGGCGTCGTCGCGGCCATCACGCCGTGGAATTTCCCGATGGCGATGCTCACCCGCAAGTTAGGCCCGGCGCTGGCAGCCGGGTGTACCGGGGTGATCAAACCTGCCAATAACACGCCGCTCAGCGCCTTTGCGCTGCTGACGCTGGCAAAACAGGCGGGCGTGCCCGACGGTGTGCTCAACGCGGTGGCCGGAAATACCCATGAAATCAGCGACGCGATCATGGCCAGCCACGACGTGCGTAAAATCTCCTTTACCGGTTCGACCTCCGTCGGCAAAACGCTGGTGCGCAACGCCGCAGAAACCATGAAAAAAGTCTCGATGGAGCTGGGGGGAAATGCCCCGTATATCGTCTTTGAGGATGCCGACATCGAGGCTGCGGTAAAAGGCGCGATCGCCAATAAGTTCCGCAATGCGGGGCAGGTCTGCGTCAGCGTTAACCGCTTCTACATTCAGGAAACCGTCTACGACAAGTTTGTGAATAAGCTCGCAGATGCGGTTAATGCCCTTAAGGTGGGGAATGGCCTTGATGACGGCGTCGTCGTCGGGCCGCTGATTGAATCCGCCGCGGTCGACAAGGTTCGTGAGCACGTTGAAGATGCTGTCGCACGAGGGGCGACCGTGCTGGCGGGCGGCAAACCCCATCCGCTGGGCGGCAATTTCTGGATGCCAACCGTGCTGGGCGACTGTCACGAAGGCATGAAGCTGGCAGAAGAAGAGACGTTTGGCCCGGTTGCGGCGTGTTTCCGCTTCACCTCGGAAGATGAGGTCATCCAGCGCGCGAATAACACGCCTTACGGGCTGGCGGCTTACTTCTACACCCAGAACCTTTCCCGGGTTTTCCGCGTTTCACAGGCCATCGAGAGCGGGATGATTGGCATTAACGAGTGCGCCGTTTCCACCGAACTGGGGCCTTTCGGCGGCGTAAAAGAGTCCGGTCTTGGGCGTGAGGGATCCGTGCTGGGGCTGGAAGAGTATCTGGAAGTTAAAACCCTGCATATCGGGGGATTATAATAGACAGGGCGGCATCTGCCGCCCGCCTGGACTGAGTGGCTGGCAATGAAAACCTATACTTTTGATTTTGACGAAATCGACAGTCAGGAAGACTTTTATCGGGAATTTATCCGGGCGTTTGATCTTGAACGGGAAAGCGTGACCAATCTGGATACGCTGTGGGACGTGGTCACCGGCAGCATGCTGCCGCTACCGCTGGAGATTGAGTTTATCCATCTGCCCGATAAGCTGCGCAGACGTTTCGGCGCGCTGATATTACTCTTCGATGAAGCGGAGGAAGAGCTTGAAGGACAGCTGCGCTTTAACGCGCGGCATTAAATGAAAAAAGCCCCTGACCACGAGGCCAGGGGCAAGTCGTATGATGAGATACGACGAGGGTTTATTTATACAGTTCTGCCGTGGCATGCCAGTGGTCACCCTGATTCAGTTCGGTGACGCGATAGCTGCTGGCGCCTGCTTTCTCAGCTTTGGCGGCAAGTTCCTGACGAATGTCCATCGGGGAGCCGGTGACTGACGTCACGGAGACGCTGCCCATCGGCTGCAGATTTTGTGCCTGATCGGCATTCACTTGCTGCACGGCTGCGCTTGCGCCGAAAGAGAGAACGGATGCCAGACCCAGGGTTGCGATGATCAATTTGGTTTTCATAGTTTTTACTCCTGAACAGGTTTTTTGCTCAACGGCGAGAAGGGTTGAACTGCTATTTTTATGCCTGGTGCCGTTGAGTGGAGAATTACGTCTTCAGTGATTACTAAAACTTATTTGTACAGCTCGGCGGTGGCGTGCCAGTGGTCACCGGAACGTGCTTCGATGATGCGATAGGATGACGCACCTTTTTCTTCCGCTTTTTTGTTCAGCATCTCATGCATGTCCATTGGAGACGTGCCAACAGCGCCGACAGAAACCGTACCGATTGCCTCACGGGATTGCGCCTGGTCAGCATTAATAGCGTCAGCCGCGAAGGCACCGAAGGACAGGACAGACAGGACGCTCAGCGCCGCTACAGTAGTTTTGATTTTCATGATTCTTACCTCGTCGAATTTTTTAGTGGGGTCTTGTTTCGTGACCCTCATCACAAAATCAAGTATACACTAATAACGGCAAAAATTAATACCAGACTAATGGTTTCCCTTGTTATTACGTGTTAAACACGCTTTTTTTTATAACCTAATTGCATAATATTGGGTGTTTTATGAGCAAGTTACGCTGGTATTTATAAGTAAATCATAGGTATATCGCATTTTGATTTTTTGTGCGATTTACGGGATTGTTATTCACTGGATGAATGTTAATGAGTGGTAAAAAGCACTAATCGTCAAAGCAAGGGCAGAGAAATAAAGGGGGAAATGAGGCAAGAGCAGAATGATCCCCGCAGCGGCGCTACGGGGAGAGCGCATTACAGTTCCTGTTCGAACAGAACCAGAATCGCTTCGTGGAGATCCTTCACGGAGAAACCGCTAGCCGGGGTGGTAAAGATGGTGTCATCACCGGCAATGGTGCCAAGGATACCCTCTGTTTTACCTAACGAGTCCAGCATGCGGGCAATCAGCTGCGCGGCACCCGGGCTTGTGTGAATGACCACGACGGCGTCGTTATAGTCGATATCCAGAACCAAATTCTTGAGCGGACTGGAGGTGGTCGGCACGCCAAGTTCTGCCGGCAGGCAATAGACCATCTCCATCTTGGCGTTGCGGGTACGCACCGCGCCAAACTTGGTTAACATTCGGGAGACTTTCGACTGGTTGATGTTATCGAAGCCTTGTTCCTGCAGCGCCTGAACAATTTCTCCCTGAGAACTGAATTTCTCTTCTTTAAGTAGCGCCTTAAACGCTTTTACCAATTCTTCTTGCTTAGACGAGCTTCGCATAAGTCACCCGGAATATGACGAAAGAAACAACATTATTATGCATGTGGATGAATTTTTATGCAAATTATCTGCTCAACGGCAGGCTGAAATAATGTTATGAAAGGGAGTGATTTTATCAGATTTCGTTATCAGAAAACATGCCTGGGTCACGCCGCGCAAATAAGCTTAAAAGTAAATTAAATGTTATCAAAATGATGTTGTTTTGGTGGCGGGGCAGGGTGTATTGTAACCACCTCTTAATTCGTTGCCATCTGTCGTCAGATAGCTTTCTGGAGAGAGATAAAGTCGTGTGACCTCAAATTCTTTAGCTTCGAAAATTGTAATTAAAGACATGCTGATTTAAGGTCGCGGCAACGGATTTACAGATACTTAAGTTAACCATAATAAGGAGTTTAGGATGAAAGTCGCAGTCCTCGGCGCTGCTGGTGGTATCGGCCAGGCGCTTGCCCTACTACTGAAAACCCAACTGCCTTCAGGCTCAGAACTCTCCCTGTACGATATTGCTCCGGTAACCCCTGGCGTGGCGGTTGACCTGAGCCACATCCCGACCGCTGTAAAAATCAAAGGCTTCTCCGGTGAAGATGCGCGTCCTGCGCTGCAGGGTGCTGACGTGGTCCTGATTTCTGCAGGCGTGGCGCGTAAGCCAGGCATGGATCGTTCAGACCTGTTCAACGTCAACGCGGGCATCGTGAAAAACCTGGTGCAGCAGATTGCTGAAGTGTGCCCGAAAGCATGCATCGGTATCATCACTAACCCGGTGAACACCACCGTTGCTATTGCAGCCGAAGTGCTGAAGAAAGCGGGTGTGTACGACAAAAACAAACTGTTCGGCGTGACCACGCTGGATATCATCCGTTCCAACACCTTCGTTGCTGAGCTGAAAGGCAAACAGCCAACAGAAGTGGAAGTGCCGGTTATCGGCGGCCACTCTGGCGTGACCATTCTGCCTCTGCTGTCGCAGATCCCGGGCGTGAGCTTCACCGAGCAGGAAGTGGCTGACCTGACCAAACGTATCCAGAACGCGGGCACCGAAGTGGTGGAAGCGAAGGCGGGTGGCGGTTCTGCGACTCTGTCTATGGGCCAGGCGGCTGCACGTTTCGGTCTGTCACTGGTTCGCGCCCTGCAGGGCGAGAAAGGCGTTGTTGAATGCGCTTATGTTGAAGGCGACGGCGAACATGCCCGCTTCTTCTCTCAGCCGCTGCTGCTGGGCAAAAACGGTATTGAAGAGCGTAAGTCTATCGGTACGCTGAGCGCGTTTGAGCAAAACGCGATGGAAGGCATGCTGGACACGCTGAAGAAAGATATCACCCTGGGTGAAGAGTTCGTTAACAAGTAAAACGAAGCGCCACCCGGCAAAAAAACCGAAGCACTTACTGGCTTCGGTTTTTTTATGGCTGTTAGTTTGTTGCCGGGTATTCCTGAATCGTCACGTGCAGCGTCATTTTCTTATCGTTGCGCATGATTTCCACCGGGATGATCGAGCCAGGGCGAATTTCGGCCACCTGGTCCATCGTCTCCAGCGCAGAGACTGCCGGCGTGCCGTTGACCGACACGATGACATCGTTAACCTGAATCCCCGCGTTAGCCGCCGGGCCACCCGGTGCCACCTCGTTGACCACGATGCCCTGAATCTGATCGATACCGCCGCCCTGAGTATGCATCGGCGCAATTTCGCGCCCGCCGATACCGATATAGCCGCGGATCACGCGTCCGTCGCGGATCAGCTTATCCATAATCTTGGTCGCCAACTGGAACGGAATAGCAAAGCCGATCCCTTCCGGCGTCTCGCCGTCGTTACTTTTATCGAACGAGAGGGTGTTGATGCCCATCAGTTCGCCCAGCGAGTTGACCAGCGCGCCGCCGGAGTTACCGTGGTTGATTGACGCATCCGTCTGCAGGAAGTTCTGCCGTCCTGACGGGTTGAGGCCAATGCGGCCGGTTGCGCTGATGATCCCCTGCGTAATCGTCTGGCCGAGGTTGTAAGGGTTACCGATAGCCAGGACGACGTCGCCAATGTGAGGCGTGCGTTTACGATTGATCGGAATGACCGGCAAGCCGCCCGTGGCGTTAATCTTCAGCACGGCCAGGTCGGTCAGGCTGTCTGAACCCACAAGCAACGCCTCAAACACGCGGCCATCCTGCAGGGCGACGATGATCTGGTCGGCATCGTTGATCACGTGTTTGTTCGTAATAATGTAGCCGCGCTCGTCCATAATCACCCCGGAGCCGAGGGTGCGGATCTCCAGCTGGTTATGCGCTGAGCTATTGAGGCCGCGGTTATAAACGTTAACCACGGCAGGGGCGGCGCGGCGAACGGCCTGGTTATAGGTCGCCGGCGTTTCATCCGTGCTGTCGAACTGGGGAGCAGACAGCTTATTAAACTGACGCAAAGACGGCATCGCCAGCAGCAGCAGGCCAGCGACAATCAAACCGATGACAATGGAACGTAAGAGCTTTAAAAGCATGATGCGCGTGTCGTGAAAAAAGGAACGATTTGCAGCATAACATGAGTTATCCGGACATCACACGCAGCGGTGATGTCCGGGATCGCAAATGCTTAGCGCAACAGAATGTAGATAGACTCATTGCCACGCATGACCTGCAGGGCAATGACCGCCGGTTTACTCTCCAGCACCTTGCGCAGTTCGGCAATGGACTGCACGCGATTGCGGTTCACGCCAATGATGACGTCTTCCTGATGCAATCCGGCCTGCGCGGCAGGGCTGCTCTTCTCGACGGTGTCCAGGCGAATGCCTTTAGTACCGTCTTTCAGCTGCCCGTCGCTCAGCGTTGCCCCCTGCAGCGCCGGGGCGATAAGCTCCGCACTGGCAGATGACGAGGTGCTCTTATCCAGCGTTACTTCGACGTTCAGCGGCTTACCGTCACGGATCAGGCCCAGCTTCACTTTGGCCCCCGGTTCGGTGGTGGCGATACGCGAACGCAGCTCAGCAAAGCTGCTCAGCGGCTTGTCGTTAAGGCTGACGATCACATCGCCCGATTTGATGCCTGCTTTTGCCGAGCCGGAGTTTGGCAGCACTTCACTGACAAACGCACCGCGCTGCACGTTGATATTGAACGCTTTCGCGATATCCGCGCTCATCTCCATGCCTTTAATACCCAGCAGCCCACGTTTGACTTCGCCGAACTGAATAAGCTGCTGCGCCAGCGTTTTAGCCATATTGCTCGGGATCGCAAAGCCGATCCCAATGCTGCCGCCGCCCGGCGCCAGAATCGCCGTGTTAATGCCGATCAGCTCGCCGTTAAGGTTGAGCAGTGCCCCGCCGGAGTTGCCGCGGTTGATTGAGGCATCGGTCTGGATGAAGTTTTCCAGACCTTCCAGATTCAGGCCGCTACGTCCCAGCGCCGAGATAATGCCGGAGGTGGCGGTTTGCCCTAAACCAAAGGGGTTGCCCACGGCAACGGCAAAATCACCGACACGCAGTTTGTCGGAATCCGCAATGGCAATCTGGGTCAGGTTGCTCGGGTTCTGCACCTGCAACAGCGCGATGTCGCTCTGGTCATCGCCGCCAATCAGTTTGGCGTCAAATTCGCGGCCATCGTTCAGCTGGACGCTGATTTTATCGGCCTGGCTGATGACATGATTGTTGGTCAGAATATAGCCTTTAGCTGCATCAATGATGACGCCAGAGCCCAGGCCTTCAAAAGGCTGAGCCTGCTGGTTGGGGGACTCATCGCCAAAATATTTTTTTAGTTCTTCCGGTACGCGCTGGCTTTGAACCGCCGTGCCTTCTACCTGAACGCTCACGACTGCGGGCAATACTTTTTCCAGCATCGGCGCGAGGCTGGGAATGGCTGCCTGTGCCGGCACCTGCGAAGGCAACGCCGCAACGGCAGGGAAGGACGCCGAGAGAGATAACCCGACACTTAACGCTAACGCGCTCAACAGCTGGTTTTTTTTCTTCATTGATGCTGACTCTCGTATCCTGGAATGAAAGAAGAACGGCCCAAAATCATGATGATGTTATTGAATTTTATACCGCTGAACAATGAGGTGTTTGACTAAATAATAGCTGGGGACGGGAAGAAAGGACGGGCGCAAGAGATGCGCCCGTAAAATATATTTATGTTGTGCGATTAATCGCGTTTTGCGCCACCGCGCAGCAGGCCGGACGCGCCGTCAGAGTAATCGCGTGGCATCTGAACCGGAGCCTGATCGTTACCGGCTTCTGAGTCGGCCAGACGGTTGCGGAACGGGTTAGTCTCCGCGGTCATTTCCGGCAGCAGGCTGCTGGAGCTTTTCGCCATATGCTGATAGAGCTGACGGTAGTCGGTCGCCATGTTGTCCAGCAGCTCGGCGCTACGGGCAAAGTGGCTGACCAGCTCTTCGCGATACTCTTCCAGCTCTGCTTTATTCTTTTCCAGTTCGTACTGCAGTGACTGCTGCTGACGCAATTTGCGGTTACCGAAACGCATGGCCACAGCACCGATCACGATGCCGACGACTAAACCGATTAGCGCATATTCCCAGGTCATGAACTTCTCCCGTTGTCTTGTTGTTCCGTAGGGTGTTGGCTCGGCTCCTGCCTGTGCCTGATAATGCCACTATAACCGCTATTTCCGCAGAAGTGGAATCCTGACGTATCATCGCGTAGTGTAGAACGGCCTTTTTTTCATCAGTCACGCCTGCTGATGAGCGTTAATTGAAGGAATAACAATAAGATTATGCAAAACCTGTCCCCTGCATCGCGATATCAACTGGCCCTGAATGAGGGCACTCATCAGCCTGATGACGTTCAACGTGAGGCGGTAAACCGTCTGGAGATGATTTATCAGGCGCTCACGGCAAAACCTGCTGAAGTAGAACAGAGCGGTGGACTCAAGGCCGCGTTTGGGCGCCTGCTCGGCAAAAAAGCAACGCAGGCCCAGACGCCGGTGCGCGGTTTATATATGTGGGGCGGCGTCGGTCGCGGGAAAACCTGGCTGATGGATCTGTTTTACCTCAGCCTGCCGGGTGAGCGTAAGCAGCGCCTGCACTTCCATCGCTTTATGCTGCGGGTGCATGAAGAGCTGACCGCGCTGCAGGGCAAAAGCGATCCGCTGGAGATTGTGGCTGACAGATTCAAGGCGGAAACGGACGTGCTCTGCTTCGATGAGTTTTTCGTGTCTGACATCACCGACGCCATGCTGTTAGGCGGCCTGATGAAGGCGCTGTTTGCCCGCGGGATCACGCTCGTTGCCACGTCGAATATCCCGCCAGATGAACTCTATCGCAACGGCCTGCAGCGGGCGCGCTTCCTGCCCGCCATCGATGCTATCAAGCAGCACTGCGACATCATGAATGTCGATGCCGGTGTTGATTATCGTCTGCGCACGTTAACGCAGGCTCACCTGTGGCTTTCGCCGTTAAACGCCGACACCACCCGCGAGATGGATAAACTCTGGCTGGCGCTGGCGGGTGCAAAACGCGAAAACGCACCGACGCTGGAGATTAACCATCGTCCGTTGCCAACCCTTGGCGTAGAAAACCAAACGCTGGCGGTCTCTTTTACGACGCTCTGCGTGGATGCCCGCAGCCAGCATGACTACATTGCGCTTTCGCGCCTGTTCCACACCGTGATGATGCTGGATGTGCCGGTGATGACGCGGCTGATGGAGAGCGAAGCGCGGCGCTTCATTGCGCTGGTGGACGAGTTTTACGAGCGCCACGTCAAGCTTGTCGTCAGCGCCGAGGTGCCTTTATACGAGATCTACCAGGGCGAGCGGCTGAAGTTCGAGTTCCAGCGCTGCCTCTCGCGCCTGCAGGAGATGCAGAGCGAGGAGTACCTGAAGCTGGAGCATATGCCATAAAAGCCCCCCCTCTCCCCGTGGGAGAGGGGCTGGGGGTGAGGGCATCAGGCCTTAACAAACGCCACCCTCTCCCTGTGGGAGAGGGGCTGGGGGTGAGGGCACCAGACCGCACAATATCTAACCCCGAAAAACCCATTCCAAATCACATTTAAGGGTCGATCTTTGACCTCAACTTCTCTATAATCTTGCGACCCCACGTTACGAGAAGGTTTTTTTCCCCGAAACTTTCTATGTGTCGGCATGTGCTATTCGAAGGGGTAGGTTTGCCGGACTTTGTCGTGTGAACCTCAACTGACTAAACGTTTGGGTGTTCACCAACGTGTAACTTATTATTTGGGTAAGCTTTTAATGAAAACTTTTACAGCTAAACCAGAAACCGTACAGCGCGACTGGTATGTTGTTGACGCGACCGGTAAAACTCTGGGCCGTCTGGCTACTGAACTGGCTCGTCGCCTGCGCGGTAAGCATAAAGCGGAATACACTCCGCACGTTGATACCGGTGATTACATCATCGTTCTGAACGCTGACAAAGTTGCTGTTACCGGCAACAAGCGTACTGACAAAATGTACTACCACCACACCGGCCACATCGGTGGTATCAAAGAAGCGACCTTTGAAGAGATGATTGCCCGCCGTCCTGAGCGTGTGATTGAAATCGCGGTTAAAGGCATGCTGCCAAAAGGCCCGCTGGGTCGTGCTATGTTCCGTAAACTGAAAGTTTACGCAGGCAACGAGCACAACCACGCGGCACAGCAACCGCAAGTTCTTGACATCTAATCGGGATTATAGGCAATGGCTGAAAATCAATACTACGGCACTGGTCGCCGCAAAAGTTCCGCAGCTCGCGTTTTCATCAAACCGGGCAGTGGTAAAATCGTAATCAACCAGCGTTCTCTGGAACAGTACTTCGGTCGCGAAACTGCCCGCATGGTAGTTCGCCAGCCGCTGGAACTGGTTGATATGGTAGAAAAACTGGATCTGTACATCACCGTTAAAGGTGGTGGTATCTCCGGTCAGGCAGGTGCGATCCGTCACGGTATCACCCGCGCTCTGATGGAGTACGACGAATCCCTGCGTTCTGAACTGCGTAAAGCTGGCTTCGTTACTCGTGACGCTCGTCAGGTTGAACGTAAGAAAGTGGGTCTGCGTAAAGCACGTCGTCGTCCACAGTTCTCCAAACGTTAATCCATTCTGCTTACGCAGAACGATTGGCGAAAAACCCGCTTCGGCGGGTTTTTTTATGGATAATGCGCAGGTTATCCACAGTAACATTTCATATATCTTCTCTTTTTCCACATTTCCAGAATCCCCTCACCACAAAGCCATCAAAATCTGGTAAACTATCATCCAATTTTCTGCCCAAATATCGGTGAATACTCGATTTTTGTTCGATTCTTGAACAATGTGTCTTCTCGGGGATGGGCGATACAACATCTGGCTGGCCCCTGTTGGGCTGGTAGCAGTAAAAATTCTGAATATACCTGGAGGTTTTCATGGCTGTCGCTGCCAACAAACGTTCGGTAATGACGCTGTTTTCTGGTCCTACTGACATTTATAGCCATCAGGTTCGTATCGTGCTGGCCGAGAAGGGTGTCAGTTTTGAGATCGAGCATGTGGAAAAGGATAACCCGCCTCAGGATCTGATCGATCTCAACCCGAGCCAAAGCGTACCGACGCTGGTGGATCGCGAGTTGACCCTGTGGGAATCCCGTATCATTATGGAATACTTGGATGAGCGTTTCCCGCATCCGCCGCTGATGCCTGTTTACCCTGTTGCGCGTGGTGAAAGCCGCCTGTACATGCAGCGTATCGAAAAAGACTGGTACTCGCTGATGAACGTCATCACCAGCGGCTCCGCTTCTGAAGCCGACGCTGCGCGTAAGCAGCTGCGTGAAGAGCTGCTGGCAATTGCCCCAGTGTTTGGTCAGAAACCTTTCTTCCTGAGCGATGAGTTCAGCCTGGTGGATTGCTACCTGGCCCCGCTGCTGTGGCGTCTGCCAATCCTGGGCGTAGAGTTCAGCGGCCCTGGCGCAAAAGAGCTGAAAGGCTATATGACTCGCGTATTTGAGCGCGACTCTTTCCTGGCATCTTTAACTGAACCGGAACGTGAAATGCGTCTCGGCCGAGGCTAATGACTGTGGAAATGTCACAACTTACCCCACGCCGTCCGTATCTGCTGCGCGCCTTCTATGAATGGCTGCTGGATAACCAGCTCACGCCGCACCTGGTTGTGGATGTGACGTTGCCGGGCGTGCTGGTTCCGATGGAATACGCGCGTGACGGACAGATCGTACTGAACATTGCCCCGCGTGCGGTGGGTAACCTGGAACTGGCAAACGACGAAGTGCGCTTCAACGCGCGTTTCGGCGGCGTGCCGCGTCAGGTTTCCGTGCCGCTGGCTGCGGTGCTGGCTATCTACGCGCGTGAAAACGGTGCAGGTACGATGTTCGAGCCGGAAGCGGCATACGATGAAGAGGTTGCCAGCCTCAACGATGACGAAGGCATCACCGCCAGCGAAAGCGAAACGGTAATGTCCGTGATTGATGGCGATAAGCCCGATCGTGAAGATGACAACGATCCTGATGACGATCCGCCACCTCGCGGTGGTCGACCGGCGCTACGTGTCGTTAAATAAAAAAACAGGCCCGATTGGGCCTGTTTTTTTTACACTTCCAGGTAGTTGAGGATCCCGTCGGCCGCCTTACGACCTTCGGCAATCGCCGTGACCACCAGGTCAGAACCGCGAACGATATCGCCACCGGCAAAGATTTTCGGGTTGCTGGTCTGGAACGCGTTATCGCTGCCCTCTGGCGCAATCACGCGGCCCTGCGAATCCAGCTCCACGCTGTGCTTCGCCAGCCACTCCATGCTGTGAGGACGGAAACCAAACGCCATCACCACGGCATCGGCCGGGATCACATGCTCAGAGCCTGCGACAATCTCCGCGCGACGACGGCCTTTTGCATCCGGCGCGCCCATCTCCGTGCGCGCCATCTTCACGCCGCTCACTTTACCGTTGGCATTCACTTCAATACCCAGAGGCTGGATGTTGAACTGGAATTCCACGCCCTCTTCGCGCGCGTTTTTCACTTCGCGCTTAGAGCCCGGCATGTTCTCTTCGTCACGACGGTAGGCGCAGATGACGTGCGCCGCGTTCTGACGAATGGACGTACGCACGCAGTCCATCGCGGTATCACCGCCGCCCAGCACCACCACGCGTTTGCCTTCCATGCTGACGTATGGCTCATCGGCCGTTTCGCCATAGCCCATGATCTGCTTGGTGTTGGCAATCAGGAACGGCAGGGCATCATAAACGCCCGGCGCGTCTTCGTTCTCCAGACCGCCGCGCATGGACTGATAGGTGCCAACGCCCAGGAACACGGCGTCGTAATCCTTCAGCAGGTCGTCGAGCTGCACGTCGCGGCCCACTTCCACGTTCAGTTTGAACTCGATGCCCATGCCGGTGAAGATTTCACGGCGACGGGTCATGACCTCTTTTTCCAGCTTAAAGGCCGGGATACCGAAGGTCAGCAGACCGCCGATTTCCGGATGGCGGTCAAAGACCACCGCCTTCACGCCGTTGCGGGTCAGCACGTCCGCACAGGCCAGGCCCGCCGGGCCCGCGCCGATGATGGCCACGCGCTTGTCGGTTTGCTTCACGCCGGTCATATCCGGACGCCAGCCCATCTCGAACGCTTTATCGTTGATATAGCGCTCGATGTTGCCGATGGTTACCGCACCGAACTCGTCGTTCAGCGTACAGGATCCTTCGCACAGGCGGTCCTGAGGACACACGCGGCCGCACACTTCCGGCAGGGTGTTGGTCTGGTGAGACAGCTCGGCGGCTTCAAAAATACGCCCTTCATTGGCCAGCTTCAGCCAGTTCGGGATGTAGTTGTGTACCGGACATTTCCATTCGCAGTAAGGGTTACCGCAGGACAGGCAGCGGTCTGCCTGTGCTTTGGCCTGGCCTTCCGAAAACGGCTCATAGATTTCAACAAATTCAATTTTGCGGATCTTCAGCGGTTTCTTTGGCGGATCAACACGCTGCAGGTCGATAAACTGGTATACGTTCTGGCTCATCTGAATTCCTTACTGCGCCTGCACGCGCAGCTCTGCTGCGCTACGACTACGGTGACCCAACAGGGCTTTAACATCGCTGGACTTCGGCTTAACCAGCGCGAATTTCGCAGAGAACGCCGGCCAGTTCGCCAGGATCTCTTCGCCGCGCGAAGAACCGGTATGCTGCACGTGTTCGGTAATCAAACCGCGCAGGTGTTCTTCATGGATAGCCAACGTATCAACGTCCAGCACTTCCACCAGCTCCGGGTTCACGCGTTTGCGGAACTCACCGTCTTCATCCAGGACGTACGCAAAACCGCCCGTCATGCCTGCGCCGAAGTTCACGCCGGTTTTACCGAGAACGCAAACAATCCCGCCCGTCATGTATTCACAGCCGTTGTCGCCAATACCTTCCACCACGGTGATCGCACCGGAGTTACGCACCGCGAAACGTTCGCCCGCACGGCCTGCGGCAAACAGACGACCGCCGGTCGCGCCGTAGAGACAGGTGTTACCGATGATGCTGGCTTCGTGGCTGCGGAAGGCTGAGCCGACCGGAGGACGCACCGCCAGCAGACCGCCCGCCATGCCTTTGCCGACGTAGTCGTTGGCATCGCCGGTCAGATACAGCTCAACGCCGCCTGCGTTCCACACGCCGAAGCTCTGACCCGCGGTACCGCTGAAGTGCGCGGTAATCGGATCCGCTGCCAGCCCCTGGTCACCGTGCGTCTGCGCGATGTAGCCGGAGAGGGATGCGCCCACGGAGCGGTCGGTGTTGCGGATATCAAACCAGAACGTTTTGCTCTGCTTGTCGTCCACGTACGGCTTCGCCTGCTGCAGCAGCTGCGCGTTCAGCACGCCGTTATCGAACGGCGGGTTGTTCTCGGTGCAGTAAACCGCTTTGCCAGGGTGCGGCTGCGCGGTTTCCAGCAGCTTAGACAGCTCCAGCTTCTGCTGCTTCGCCGTGAAGCCTTCCAGCTCTTTGAGCAGGTCGGTGCGGCCAATCAGGTCTACCAGGCGCTTCACGCCCAGCTGCGCCATCAGCTCGCGGGTTTCGCGGGCGATGAAGTCAAAGTAGTTGGTCACTTTGAACGGCAGGCCGTGATAGTGGTTTTTACGCAGCTTCTCGTCCTGGGTCGCAACGCCCGTTGCGCAGTTGTTCAGGTGGCAAATACGCAGGTATTTACAGCCGAGCGCAACCATTGGGCCGGTACCGAAGCCGAAGCTTTCCGCGCCGAGGATCGCCGCCTTGATGATGTCGAGGCCGGTTTTCAGGCCGCCGTCCACCTGGAGACGGATCTTGTGGCGCAGACCGTTAGCCACCAGCGCCTGCTGGGTTTCCACCAGGCCAAGCTCCCACGGGCAGCCCGCGTATTTCACGGACGAGAGCGGGCTTGCGCCGGTGCCGCCGTCGTAGCCGGCGATGGTGATGAGATCCGCATAGGCTTTCGCCACGCCGGTAGCAATGGTACCGACGCCCGGCTCGGAAACCAGCTTCACGGAGATCATCGCCTTCGGGTTGACCTGCTTCAGGTCGAAAATCAGCTGCGCTAAATCCTCGATAGAGTAGATATCGTGGTGCGGCGGCGGGGAGATCAGCGTCACGCCGGGCACCGAGTAGCGCAGTTTGGCGATGTACGGGGTGACTTTATCACCCGGCAGCTGACCGCCTTCGCCCGGTTTAGCACCCTGAGCGACTTTAATCTGAATCACGTCGGCGTTGACCAGGTACGCTGGCGTGACGCCAAAGCGACCGGATGCCACCTGCTTGATGCGGGACACTTTGTTGGTGCCGTAACGCGCCGGATCTTCACCGCCTTCGCCGGAGTTGGAGTTGCCGCCGATGCTGTTCATGGCTTCCGCCAGCGCTTCGTGGGCTTCCGGACTCAGCGCGCCGATGGACATCGCTGCGGTATCAAAGCGTTTGAACAGTTCGGATGCAGGCTCAACTTCGTCAATGCTGACCGCTTCATCGCCCGGATTGAGGGCAATAAGGTCGCGCAGCGTCGCCGCCGGACGGTTGTTCACCAGCTCAGCGTACTGCTGGTAATCGCTGTATTCGCCGCTCTGTACCGCCTGCTGCAGCGTGCGCACCACGTCCGGGTTGTAGGCGTGATATTCGCCACCGTGAACGTATTTCAGCAGACCGCCCTGATCCAGCGGCTTACGTGCCAGCCAGGCGCGTTTGGACAGGTTAACCAGCTCCTGCTGGAAGTCAGCAAAACCGGCCCCGCCGATGCGGCTGACCACGCCCTGGAAGCAGAGGTTGGCGACGTCGTCGTGCAGGCCTACCGCTTCAAACAGCTTCGAACAGCGGTAAGAGGCAATGGTCGAGATGCCCATTTTGGACATGATCTTGTACAGGCCTTTGTTGATGCCGTTACGGTAGTTCAGCATCACCGTACGGTAATCTTTGTCGATGGCGCGGGTGTCCACCAGACGGGCCAGCGTTTCGTAGGCCAGGTACGGGTAGATCGCCGTCGCGCCAAAGCCTAACAGCACGGCAAAGTGGTGCGGGTCGCGGGCGCTGGCGGTTTCCACAATGATGTTGGCGTCGCAGCGCAGGCTCTTATCCACCAGGCGCGTCTGGATAGCGCCCACCGCCATTGGCGCAGGCACCGGCAGACGGTTTTTGGCAATATTGCGGTCAGACAGCACCAGCAGCACGGTACCGTTACGCACCATCTGCTCGGCTTTGTCGCACAGCGCGTTAACCGTCTCTTCGAGGCTCGCTTCGGTCACGTCGAACGTAATGTCGAGCGTGTCGGCGCGGTAGTGCTCCTCGGTCATGGTGGTGAGCTGTTTGAAATCGGAGTACAGCAGGATCGGCGATTTAAAGGTCAGACGGTGCGCCTGGCCTTCGGCTTCGCAGAAGACGTTCATCTCGCGACCGATGCTGGTTGCCAGCGACATCACGTGGGCTTCGCGCAGCGGATCGATCGGCGGGTTAGTGACCTGCGCGAACTGCTGGCGGAAGTAGTCGTAAATAATGCGCGGCTGGCTGGAGAGCACGGCAAACGGGGTATCGTCACCCATGGAGCCGACCGCTTCCTGGCCGTTTTCGCCGAGCACGCGGATAACCGAGTCCAGCTCTTCCGCGCTGTAATTAAACTGTTTCTGGAAGCTGGCAAGCGTATCGTCGTCCAGCTCGCGGCTGCCCACCTCTTCGTCCGGCAGATCTTCAAACGGCACCAGACGGCGCACGTTTTTCGCCATCCACTCTTTGTACGGGTGGCGGCTCTTCAGATCGTTGTCGGTTTCGGCGGAGTGCAGGATGCGCCCACCGCGGGTGTCGATAACCATCAGCTCGCCCGGGCCGACGCGACCTTTCTCGACCACTTCGTCAGGCTGGTAATCCCAGATGCCGACTTCAGAGGCGCAGGTGATGAGCTTGTCTTTGGTGATGACGTAGCGTGCCGGACGCAGGCCGTTACGGTCCAGGTTACAGGCAGCGAAGCGACCGTCGGACATAACGATGCCCGCCGGGCCGTCCCATGGCTCCATGTGCATGGAGTTAAAGTCGAAGAACGCGCGCAGCTCAGGGTCCATATCCGGGTTGTTCTGCCAGGCCGGCGGCACCAGCAGACGCATGGCGCGCACGATGTCCATCCCGCCCGCCAGCAGCAGCTCCAGCATGTTATCCATGGAGCTGGAGTCCGAGCCGGTTTCGTTCACGAACGGTGCCGCATCGTGCAGGTCAGGGATCAGCGGGGTCTGGAACTTATAGGTACGGGCGCGCGCCCACTGGCGGTTACCGGTGATGGTGTTGATCTCACCGTTGTGCGCCAGGTAGCGGAACGGCTGCGCCAGCGGCCAGCGTGGCACGGTGTTGGTGGAGAAGCGCTGGTGGAACAGGCAAATGGCCGATTCCAGACGCAGGTCCGCCAGGTCCAGGTAGAAGCGCGGCAGGTCAGCCGGCATACACAGACCTTTATAGATGTTTACCAGGTTAGAGAGGCTACAAACGTAGAACTCTTTATCGTCCTGGAGACGTTTTTCGATGCGGCGACGGGCGATAAACAGACGGCGTTCCATATCTCGCGGACGCCAGCCCGCAGGCGCGTTAACGAAAATCTGCTCAATGCGAGGCAGCGAGGAGAGGGCGATTTCACCGAGCACCCCTTCGTTGGTTGGCACATCGCGCCAGCCGACAATCGACAGGGTTTCGCGCTGAAGTTCTTCTTCAACGATGCGGCGTGAGGCGGCAGCCTTTTCAGGATCCTGATTCAGGAACAGCATGCCGACAGCGTAGTTTTTGGCTAAACGCCAGCCGCGCTCTTCCGCCACGATGCGGAAGAAACGATCCGGTTTTTGCAGCAGCAGGCCGCAACCGTCGCCGGTTTTACCATCGGCCAGGATGGCGCCACGGTGCTGCATACGGGCCAGTGCGTGAATAGCGGTACGCACTACCTTGTGGCTAGGTTCGCCTTCTATGTGGGCGATCAGGCCGAAACCACAGTTATCCTTCTCAAGGGATTTATCGTACAACATATCAGTGAACCTCCCCAGGCTCGTCGGGCTTCCCACTGAACTTTACCGTGGCGCACAGGCGCAGAAAGAGCATGGCGACGGGGTTTGCGTTTCATACGCGGACCTCGCATTCGCCCTCTTTTTCATCCTTTCGCGCAGGTAAACAAGTTTGAGGACTTGCTTCAGAGGGAATCTCAATTACTGCATAAATATGATGAGCAGGCCGCTCATCCAGAAAGCTTCCAGCGGATTTCCAACTTATCGGGAATTGGTACACAGGTCAAATGGCAATCTTATTTATACAAATATGTGCTAAAGACTACTTATCGTTTTGTTTTTAAATGGTATTTAACTATTTTTATAACCAACGAAAGGCTAGGGGAGCCGTGAAGGAGTGTGATCTGACTCACTGTATGAAAGCGGTATTATTGATGCAGCGTGCTGAAATGCTGATTTATAGCAGAACAATAATCTGGTGATGCATTCAAACCCGCATAAAATCACTGTTTTTCAGTGTTGCCGCTATAAATGAAAAAAACAATCAGAACATAAGGAAAAGTAATCACAGATAGCGTGAATGAAATTGCAGTAATCCTGATTATTTATTCATATAGATAAAGGCCGTCCAGGGCGATTGATCCAGGTCATCGCCGACAGAGGCTAAAAATGGCAGGCTTGTCCCCTTTCTTCGGGACGGTCTATCAGATTATGCAGTTACAGAAATTAGTCAATATGTTTGGTGGGGATCTTTTGCAGCGATACGGCGAAAAGGTTCATAAGCTGACGCTGCACGGTGGCTTTAGCTGCCCGAACCGCGACGGCACTATCGGGCGCGGCGGCTGCACCTTCTGTAACGTTGCGTCGTTTGCTGACGAAGCCCAGCAGCATAAATCCATCGCGGAACAGCTCGCCCATCAGGCAAGCCTGGTGAACCGCGCGAAGCAGTATCTGGCCTATTTCCAGGCCTACACCAGCACGTGGGCGGAGGTGCAGGTGCTGCGTTCCATGTATCAGCAGGCGGTCACCCAGGCCAATATTGTCGGTCTATGCGTCGGTACGCGCCCGGACTGCGTGCCGGAGGCGGTGCTGGATCTGCTCAGCGAGTACAAAGAGCAGGGCTACGAGATCTGGCTGGAGCTGGGCCTGCAGACCGCGCATGACAAAACCCTGCACCGCATCAACCGCGGCCATGATTTCGCCTGCTACCAGCGCACCACGCGGCTGGCCCGCGAGCGCGGCCTGAAGGTTTGTTCGCATCTGATTGTCGGCTTGCCTGGTGAAGGGCAGCAGCACGGCCTGGAGACGCTGGAAAAAGTCGTTGAAACCGGCGTGGACGGCATCAAGCTGCACCCGCTGCATATCGTTACGGGAAGCATTATGGCCAAAGCCTGGGAAGCCGGGCGGTTAAGCGGTATTGAGCTTGAGGAATATACGGTGACAGTAGGGGAGATGATTCGCCACACGCCGCCGGAAATTGTCTATCACCGCATCTCCGCCAGCGCCCGCCGCCCAACGCTTCTGGCACCGCTATGGTGTGAGAACCGCTGGACGGGGATGGTGGAAATCGACCGCTATCTTCAGGAAAACGGCGTGCAGGGTTCTGCGCTGGGTCGCCCGTGGGTTCCCCGCCTACCGGCGACGGCCGCCTAACAGACTTCCCAGCATGCCGCGCACAATCTGATTAGTAACCTGCCGCGCGGCGCTTTTCGCCATGGTCTGTACCACGCCGTCGCGCTTGCCGCCGCGCGGCCCGGTTGTACCAAACAAAATGTCTTTTAGCCCGCCGAGAATGCCGTCATCCACCGCGACTGACTGACCCTTCGCGGGTGGCGCATCCTGCGATTCGGTGGTTGCCTGTACCCCTTTTTGCAGCATCTCGAACGCAGACTCCCGATCGACCTCGTCCTCATACTTGCCGTACACCGGAGAGTGGTTAATCAGGCCGTTGCGCTCATCGTCGGTAACGGGCCCCATGCGCGAACAGGGCGCGATCACCATGGCGCGCTCGACGATGGAGGGGCTGCCCTTCGCATCAAGGAGCGAGATCAGCGCTTCACCGGTGCCCAGCGCCTGAATCGCGGCTTCGGTATCAAAGGCCGGATTGGCACGCATGGTTTGCGCGGCGGCTTTCACCGCTTTTTGATCCTTCGGCGTAAAGGCGCGCAGGGCGTGCTGCACGCGGTTGCCGAGCTGGCCCAGCACATTGTCCGGAATATCCGACGGGTTTTGCGACACAAACCAGACGCCGACCCCTTTGGAGCGGATCAGGCGAATGACCTGCTCGATTTTATCCAGCAGCACCTGCGGAGCGTCGTTAAACAGCAGGTGCGCTTCGTCAAAGAAGAAGACCAGTTTGGGTTTTTCCAGATCGCCCGCTTCCGGTAGCTGCTCGTACAGTTCGGAGAGCATCCACAGCAGGCTGGCGGCGTAAAGCTTTGGCATCTGGTAGAGCTTCTCTGAGCTCAGAATGTTGATGATGCCTTTGCCGCTGCTGTCGGTGCGCATCCAGTCCTTGATATCCAGCATAGGTTCGCCGAAGAAGTGTTCGGCGCCCTGTTGCTCCAGGGTCAGTAGCCCACGCTGAATGGCACCGACGGAGGCGCTGCTGATATTGCCGTACTGGTTCTGGAAAGATTTTGCGTTATCGCCGATGTACTGGGTAATGGCGCGCAGATCTTTAAAATCGAGCAGCAGCAGCCCCTGATCGTCAGCGATACGGAATATGATGTTCAGCACCCCGGACTGCACGTCGTTGAGGTTGAGCAGGCGGGCCAGCAGCAGCGGGCCGAGATCGGAAACGGTGGCGCGCACCGGGTGGCCTTTCTCACCGAAGATGTCCCAGACCACCACCGGGTTGCCGTGCGGCGTCCAGTCCGTAATGCCAATATTCTTCAGCCGTTCGAGCAGTTTTTCAGAAGCGGTACCCTCCTGAGCCACACCGGTTAAATCGCCTTTTACGTCAGCCATAAAGACCGGCACGCCAATCTCTGAAAGTGACTCCGCCAGCTTCTGGAGAGTGACTGTTTTCCCTGTGCCGGTGGCGCCGGTAATCAGGCCGTGGCGGTTCGCCATCGCGGGCAGTAGATATAGTTCTTTTTCCAGCGTCCGGGCAATTAACAATGGTGTACTCATGATACGCTTCCTCTCTTAGTCCTGGGTGGAGTATAGGCAACCTGACGGCAAAATGGTTGAGTAAATTGCTGACTTTGCGGCGCATTGTCCAGCGCGGGCTATGCTTTTGCATACGGTTCATAAAATAGTGGAAAACAATGTCCAGATTCTTCTTTAACGATCGCAAACAGCTGGTCAACGATGCCATTGAAGGCATACTCCTTTCTGCGCCACACGCGAATCTCGTCAAGCTCGATATCGATCCGGCTATCCGCGTGGTGGCACGTGGCGACTGGGATAAAAGCCGCGTGGCGGTGATCTCCGGCGGTGGCTCCGGGCACGAACCGGCGCACGCCGGATTTGTCGGTAAAGGCATGCTGACGGCGGCAGTGTGTGGCGATCTGTTCGCCTCCCCAAGCGTGGATGCGGTGCTGAACGCTATTGTGGCGGTGACGGGCGATCGCGGCTGCCTGCTGATCGTCAAAAACTATACAGGGGACCGCCTGAACTTTGGTCTGGCGGCAGAGAAGGCCAAACGCTACGGCCTGAAGGTCGAGATGGTCATTGTGGCGGACGATATCGCGCTGCCCGACAACAAGCAGCCGCGCGGCATTGCCGGCACGGCCCTGGTGCATAAGATTGCGGGCTATGCGGCGGAGCACGGAAAATCGCTAAGCGAGGTGCGGGATATTGCGCAGCAGGCCTGCGATAACCTCTGGAGCCTGGGCGTTGCGATGCAAACCTGCAACCTGCCGGGCAGCGACGATGAAGAGGGGCGCATCAAGCAGGGCCATGTCGAGCTGGGCCTGGGGATCCACGGGGAGCCGGGTGCCTCGGTGGTTGATACGCAAAACAGCAAAGCGATTATCGACACGCTGGTTACGCCGCTCAAAGCGCAGGCGGGCGAGGGGCGTTTCGCGGTGCTGATTAACAACCTCGGCGGCGTCTCGGCGCTGGAAATGGCGCTGCTGACGAAAGAGCTGGCGCACTCGGCGCTAAAAGAGAACATTGCCTATCTCATTGGTCCGGCACCGCTGGTGAGCGCCCTGGACATGAAGGGCTTTTCTCTGACGCTGCTGAAGCTCAACGATCTGTTCGAAAAAGCGCTGCATGAAGAGGTGGAAACGCTGGGCTGGCAGAAACCCGTGGCGTTTGCCCCTCTGCGTACCGTTCCGCAAACGGCTATTCACGATCGCGTGGAATATATCCCCTCTGACAATCCGCAGGTGAAGGAGTCTGTTTCACGAGTGACGAAGACGCTCATACAGCTGGAAAACCGCCTGAACGCGCTGGACGCCAAAGTGGGCGACGGCGATACCGGCTCCACCTTTGCGCAAGGGGCGCGGGATATTGCGCAGCGTCTGGAGGAGAACGCGCTCCCGCTTGATGATGTGCCTGAGCTTCTGCTGCTGGTGGGGGAACGGCTGGCTACGGTCATGGGCGGATCGAGCGGCGTACTGATGTCGATCTTCTTTACGGCGGCCGGGCAAAAGCTTCACGAAGGGCAGCCGCTACCTGAAGCCTTGCTCAGCGGGCTGGCGCAGATGAAGCAGTATGGCGGGGCAGATCTCGGCGATCGCACGCTGATCGATGCGCTGCAACCGGCGCTGGAAGCATTGCAGAAAGGCGATCTTCAGGCGGCGGCGGAGGCTGCGCAGCAGGGCGCCGAAGCAACGGCAAAAATGGCGAAAGCCGGAGCAGGGCGTTCATCGTATGTGAATAAAGAGAATCTGGACGGGGTAATGGACCCGGGGGCGGTTGCGGTGGCAGAGGTGTTTAAGGCCATGGTAGAAGCAAAACGGTAACAACCGTTACCGTTTTTAGTGTTTGCGCCCTCTCCCTGTGGGAGAGGGTTGGGGTGAGGGCATCAGGCTGCACATTCCCCGGCAATGTCACATCAAAAATCCGCTTTCAACACCACGCGGTAGCGGGCTTTGCCGTCGCGCACGTGCTGGATGGCTTCGTTGATTTTCGACATCGGATACAGCTCGGTGGTTGGCGCCACTTTGGTGCGTCCGGCGAACTTCATCAGCTTGCGCAACTCGTACGGCGTACCGGTCGCTGAGCCGGACACGCTGCGATCTCCGCCGATCAGGGTAAAGGCCGGAACCGGCAGCGGCTTCATCACCGCACCCACGGTGTGGAAGTTACCGCCGTAGGCCAGCGCTTCAAAGTACGGCTGCCAGTTGAGATCCACATTCACGGTGTTGATGATCAGGTCAAACTGGCCCGCCAGCGCGTTCAGCGCGTCCGGATCGCGGCTGTTCACGACTTTGTCCGCGCCCATGGCCAGCACTTCTTTTTCCTTCGACGGGTTAGAGCTGAACGCCGTGACTTCACAGCCCATCGCGTGCAGCAGCTTGATGGCGATATGGCCCAGACCGCCGATACCGATCACGCCCACGCGGCTGGTGGCGGTGACGTGGTGCATCAGCAGCGGTTTAAAGACGGTGATCCCGCCGCACAGCAGCGGACCGGCAGATTCAATATCAATGCTGTCCGGCAGCGGGATGACCCATTGCCAGTCGGCGCGCAGCTTATCGGCGAAACCGCCCTTATTCAGGATGGTGGGCACCGCGCCTTCAAGGCAGTTGATCTGGTTGCCGCTGATGCAGGCATCGCAGTGGCCGCAGCTGCGTGCCGTCCAGCCAATGCCCACGCGCTGGCCAACCTTCAGCCCTTTGTCCTGCGCGGCGCTGCCGAGCGCGACGACGCGGCCAATGACTTCGTGCCCGGCAACCAGCGGATAGCTGGAGAAGCCCCATTCGTTGTCGATCATCGAGAGATCTGAGTGGCAGACCCCGCAGTAATCAACCTGTACTTCGACGTCTTCTGCTTTTAGTTCGCCCGCATCGTACTCGTACAGCTCAAGTTCTGCACCCGCCTGCGGTGCGGCGTAGCTTTTTATCTTCGACATCGTGTTTCCCCCGTTGTGGTGTGAACTGAGAGTGTAGAGCATTCAGTTTACAGCCGCTTAACAGAAGGGGGCAGTAACGAAACTTACAGACTTTTCAGCATTCTGACTTCGCAGTCAACGTGGCCCGTGCAGCCCAGCGGCGCATCGATATGCTCAAAGCCCAGATGTTCATACAGGCCGATGGCCTCTTTGAGGAAGGCGGTGGTTTCGAGGTAACAGCGTTTAAACCCATGAGCGCGCGCGTGCTCCAGGGCGACCAGCGCCAGCTTTTTCGCCAGGCCCTGTCCACGAACCGACGGCAGGAAATACATTTTCTGCAGCTCACAGATATCCGGCTCGCTGCAGCTCAGCGGCGCTATGCCGCCGCCGCCCACAACCTGGCCGTCCTGCTCAATGACCCAGTAGGCATGGCCCGGCTGGCTATAGAGTTGGAAAAGTTCGTCCAGGTTTGGGTCGGCAACGGTGTAACCTTTATCCGCTGTCAGCCCATACTCTGCAGATACGGTGCGGATAACGGCGGCGATAGCCGGATTGTCCTGCTCAGTGATCCGACGCATCGTCGTCGCGACGGGGGTAATCACGCTCATGGCATTACTCATTACAAAAATTGACACACAGTTGCTGTTAATAGCACCGCAGAAAAGGGAGTGCAAGCGAGGAGTTTTCAGGAAGGTTACCCCTTACGCCCTGAAGCGTAAGGGGTAAAAGCATTACAGGGCTGCAATAACCGCCTGCTGCTCGATCAGCTTGGTCTTCGCATCGGCAAAGGCAACCAGACGCTCACGCTCTTTGGCGATGACCGCTTCCGGCGCGCGGGCAACAAAGCCTTCGTTCGCCAGCTTGCTTTCGATTTTGCCAATTTCCACGTCGACTTTCGCCACTTCTTTCGCCAGACGCGCCAGCTCCGCGTCTTTGTCGATCAGGCCCGCCATCGGGATCAGCAGCTCGGCGCCGTCGATGATTTTGGTCACGGAAACCGGACCTTTGTCATCCGCAGGCAGCACGGTGATGCTTTCCAGACGCGCCATGGTTTTCAGGAAGGTGTTGTTCTCGGTGACGCGACGCACGGCAGCCTCGCTGCAGCCGCGCAGCAGCAGTTCAAGCGGTTTACCAGGAGCGATGTTCATTTCGGCACGGATATTACGTACCGCAACGATCGCCTGTTTCAGCCACTCGGTATCCGCAGACGCCGCTTCATCAACCTTAGCCGCATCGAATTCAGGGAACGGCTGCAGCATGATGGTATCGGCGTTGATGCCCGCAATGACCTTCACGCGCTGCCAGATGGTTTCGGTGATGAATGGAATGACCGGATGCGCCAGGCGCAGCAGACCTTCCAGAACGGTAATTAGCGTATTGCGCGTGCCGCGCAGCTCTGCCTCAGAACCGCCGTTCATCACCGGCTTCGCCAGCTCCAGGTACCAGTCGCAGAACTGGTTCCAGGTGAATTCGTACAGGATGCCCGCTGCGATATCGAAGCGGTAGCTGTCCAGCGCCTCGCGGAAGGCTTTCACCGTCTGGTTGAATTCCGCCAGGATCCAGCGGTCTGCCAGAGACAGGGTCATTTCGCCGCCGTTGAAGCCGCAGTCCTGATCTTCGGTGTTCATCAGCACGAAGCGGCTGGCGTTCCACAGCTTGTTACAGAAGTTACGGTAACCTTCCAGACGCTTCATGTCCCAGTTGATGTCGCGGCCGGTAGAGGCCAGCGCCGCCAGGGTGAAGCGCAGGGCGTCGGTACCGTGAGATTCGATCCCGTTCGGGAACTGCTTCTCGGTACGCTTGCGGATTTTCTCAGCCAGCTGCGGCTGCATCATGTTGCCGGTACGTTTTTCCAGCAGGTCTTCCAGCGAGATACCGTCAACCATGTCCAGCGGGTCAATCACGTTGCCCTTGGACTTGGACATCTTCTGGCCTTCGTCGTCGCGGATAAGGCCGGTCATGTAGACGGTATGGAACGGAACCTGCGGCTTGCCGTCTTCGTCTTTGATGAAGTGCATGGTCATCATGATCATGCGGGCAATCCAGAAGAAGATGATATCGAAGCCGGACACCATCACGCTGGTTGGGTGGAACTGACGCAGCGCGTCCGTGTTCTCTGGCCAGCCGAGGGTGGAGAAGGTCCACAACGCGGAGGAGAACCAGGTATCCAGCACGTCTTCATCCTGACGCAGGGCAACGTCAGCGCTCAGGCTGTTTTCCTGACGCACTTCGTCTTCGCTACGGCCAACGTAGACGTTGCCTTCGTTATCGTACCATGCCGGGATGCGGTGACCCCACCACAGCTGACGGGAGATACACCAGTCCTGAATGTCGCGCATCCAGGAGAAGTACATGTTTTCGTACTGCTTCGGCACGAACTGAATGCTGCCGTTTTCAACCGCTTCAACAGCCGGTTTCGCCAGCACGTCGGCACGTACGTACCACTGGTCGGTCAGCATTGGCTCAATAACCACGCCGCCACGGTCGCCGTACGGCACGGTCAGATCGTGAGGCTTAATCTCTTCCAGCAGGCCAAGCGCGTCCACGGCAGCTACGATAGCTTTACGTGCGGCAAAGCGCTCCAGCTTCTGGAACTCCGCCGGGATCTCGCTGGAATAGACGTCGGATTCATTGCCTTTGGTGTCGTACACTTCTGCGCTTTCGCGGATATCGCCGTCGAAGGTCAGAATGTTGATCATCGGCAGGGCGTGACGACGACCCACTTCATAGTCGTTGAAATCGTGCGCAGGGGTGATTTTCACGCAGCCAGTGCCTTTTTCCATATCGGCGTGTTCGTCGCCCACAATTGGAATACGGCGGTTTACCAGCGGCAGCACCACAAATTTGCCGATCAGATCTTTATAGCGCGGATCTTCCGGGTTAACGGCCACGCCGGTATCGCCCAGCAGGGTTTCCGGACGGGTGGTCGCCACCACCAGGTAATCTTTACCGTCTGCGGTTTTCGCGCCGTCGGCCAGCGGGTAGCGGATGTGCCACATGGAGCCTTTGGACTCGCGGTTTTCCACTTCCAGGTCAGAGATGGCGGTGCGCAGTTTCGGGTCCCAGTTTACCAGGCGTTTGCCGCGGTAAATCAGGTCTTCTTTGTACAGACGGACAAACACTTCTTTCACGGCGTTGGACAGGCCTTCGTCCATGGTGAAGCGCTCGCGCTCCCAGTCCACGGAGTTGCCGAGACGGCGCATCTGACGGGTAATGGTGCCGCCGGATTCTGCCTTCCACTGCCAGATTTTGTCGATGAACGCCTCGCGACCGTAGTCGTGACGGGTTTTACCTTCTTCAGCGGCAATTTTACGCTCAACCACCATCTGGGTCGCGATACCCGCGTGGTCAGTCCCCGCCTGCCACAGGGTGTTTTTGCCCTGCATGCGCTGGTAGCGGATCATGGTGTCCATGATGGTCTGCTGGAAAGCATGCCCCATATGCAAACTGCCGGTGACGTTCGGCGGCGGGATCATGATGCAGAAGGACTCTTTGCTTTCTTCGCCGTTAGGCTTGAAATAGCCCTGCTGTTCCCAGTGCTCGTAAAGCGGCTGTTCGATATCGCGTGGGTTATATGTCTTTTCCATTATTTCCAGGTTGCCGTATTCAGGTTAAAACCAGCCAGGCGGTACGCTTTATAGCGTTCGCGCGCCAGTTGCTTCAAGGATTCTTCGTAAGGGACAAAGTCTACCACTTCTGTGAAAGCGGTGGCAAAATCTGCAAAGTCTGTCCGCAGGCTAATGAGAATATCGCGTGCGCTGCTGTTGCGCTTTTGCGGCCAGGCTATTTCGACCGGGGCCCCGCCTCGCGGACCTTCGCCCGACAGGTTATGCGGCACAAAGCTCTCAGGCGGGCGCGCCCACAGCGCTTCATCAAGGCGAATCGCCTGCTGTTCATCTTCACAGGCAATCAGAACGCGTTTACCTGCGCGCCAACGTTCTGCGGCAATTTCACACACCAGCTGTTCAACGGCGCTGAGGCCATCCTGATGGGTGTCGTTGTCCAGAAGGTAGAACGTTGCATTCTTCATATATGGGGCTTCTTGTGCTCGCTTTAAATGCTTAAGCCGGGTGGCGGCTTCGCCTTACCCGGCCTACGGTTTACTGCCGTTTTGACTTACTCGTCGCCGTTGAAACCCGCACGATTGAGCAGGAACTGCGACAGCAGCGCCACCGGACGGCCGGTTGCGCCTTTGGCTTTACCGGAGCGCCATGCGGTGCCGGCGATATCCAGGTGCGCCCAGTTGTACTTGCGGGTAAAGCGCGCCAGGAAGCAGCCCGCGGTAATAGCCCCGCCAGGACGACCGCCGATGTTCGCCATATCCGCAAAGTTAGACTCAAGCTGTTCCTGATACTCGTCGCCCAGCGGCAGACGCCATGCGCGGTCGCCGGCCTGCTCAGACGCGCCGATAAGCTCGTGCGCCAGCGGGTTGTGGTTCGACATCAGGCCGGTGATGTGGTGGCCCAGCGCAATCACGCAGGCACCGGTCAGGGTGGCCACGTCAATCACCGCTTCAGGCTCGAAGCGCTCAACGTAGGTCAGCACGTCGCACAGCACCAGACGGCCTTCGGCGTCGGTGTTCAGCACCTCAACGGTCTGGCCGGACATAGTGGTCAGGACGTCGCCCGGACGATACGCGCGTCCGCCAGGCATGTTCTCGCAGCCTGCCAGCACGCCAATGACGTTAATCGGCAGCTGAAGTTCCGCGACCATGCGCATCACGCCGTATACCGCCGCCGCGCCGCACATGTCGTATTTCATCTCGTCCATGCCTTCGGCAGGCTTGATGGAGATACCGCCGGAATCGAAGGTCAGGCCTTTACCCACCAGCACGATCGGACGCGCATCTTCGGACGGGTTGCCTTTGTATTCGATGACCGACATCAGGGATTCGTTCTGCGAGCCGTTACCCACCGCCAGATACGAGTGCATGCCCAGCTCTTTCATCTGCTGTTCGCCGATGACGCGGGTGATGACGTTTTTGCTGTAGGAATCAGCCAGCTGGCGCGCCTGAGAGGCGAGGTAGGCGGCGTTACAGATGTTTGGCGGCATGTTGCCGAGATCTTTTGCCGCTTTGATACCGGCGGCAATCGCCAGACCATGCTGGATGGCGCGCTCGCCGCTGGTCAGTTCGCGACGGGTTGGCACGTTAAAGACCATTTTGCGCAGCGGACGACGCGGCTCGCTTTTGTTGGTCTTAAGCTGATCGAAGCTGTACAGGCTCTCTTTTGCGGTTTCGACTGCCTGACGCACTTTCCAGTAGGTGTTACGGCCTTTGACGTGCAGCTCGGTCAGGAAGCAGACGGCTTCCATTGAACCGGTATCATTCAGCGTATTAATGGTTTTCTGAATAACCTGCTTATACTGACGTTCATCCAGCTCGCGCTCTTTGCCGCAGCCAATCAGCAGAATACGCTCTGACAGGACGTTCGGAACATGGTGCAGTAACAGCGTCTGCCCAGGTTTGCCTTCCAGTTCGCCACGGCGCAGCAGGGCGCTGATATAGCCGTCACTGATTTTATCGAGTTGCTCGGCGATCGGGGAGAGTCGGCGCGGTTCAAAGACGCCCACAACGATGCAGGCACTCCGCTGTTTCTCCGGGCTACCGCTTTTTACACTGAACTCCATGCACTACGCTCCTGAATCTTAAAGACAACGGCGGCTGCTACGGATAGAATTGAAACCTTTCGTAACTCATGTCCGCTGTTGTGGTGACTTCGTGTTAATCTTACGTTACTACGGTTTCGACACGTCAGAAAAAGTCCTGAAGCGTGAATCCGCCGGATGTTTTAATCTTAGCGACGATTTCGACGACTCAAGAGAATAAATGACGTTTAAGCCATGAAACAAGCGATTTTCCAGCAAAGAGACGGGTTTTTACGGGCGTATTTAAAGTGATAATCATAAGATATCTGGTGCGGGAGACGCTCAAAAGCCAACTGGCGATCCTCTTCATCCTGCTGCTGATTTTTTTCTGTCAGAAGCTGGTGAAGATCCTCGGTGCGGCCGTTGACGGCGAAATTCCAACGAATCTGGTGCTTTCCCTGCTTGGGCTGGGGATCCCTGAAATGGCGCAGCTTATTCTGCCGCTGAGTCTATTCCTCGGCCTGCTCATGACCCTCGGTAAGCTGTACACCGAGAGTGAAATTACGGTGATGCATGCCTGCGGCCTGAGTAAAGCCGTACTGGTGAAAGCGGCGATGATACTGGCGCTGTTCACGGGCATTGTTGCGGCGGTGAATGTGATGTGGGCGGGCCCTATGTCTTCCCGTCATCAGGACGAAGTGCTGGCCGAAGCGAAAGCAAACCCCGGCATGGCGGCGCTTGCGCAGGGGCAGTTCCAGCAGGCGACTGACGGAAACTCCGTGCTGTTTATTGAGAGCGTTGACGGCAGTAAATTCAACGATGTCTTCCTGGCGCAGCTGCGTCCTAAAGGTAACGCGCGTCCGTCCGTAGTGGTTGCCGATTCTGGCCAGCTTTCCCAGCGTAAAGACGGTTCTCAGGTCGTCACGCTGAATAAAGGCACCCGTTTCGAAGGCACCGCGATGCTGCGCGACTTCCGCATTACGGATTTCCAGAACTATCAGGCCATTATTGGTCATCAGGCGGTGGCGCTCGATCCGACGGATACCGAGCAAATGGATATGCGCACGCTGTGGAATACCGATACCGACAGAGCGCGGGCTGAATTCCACTGGCGAATTACGCTCGTATTCACCGTGTTTATGATGGCACTGATTGTCGTTCCGCTGAGCGTGGTGAACCCGCGCCAGGGGCGCGTGCTCTCTATGCTGCCAGCGATGCTGCTTTACCTGATCTACTTCCTGCTGCAAACCTCGATTCGCTCTAACGGCGCGAAGGGTAAGCTGGATCCGATGGTCTGGACGTGGTTCGTTAACAGCCTGTACATCTTACTGGCGCTGGGATTAAACCTGTGGGATACGGTGCCTGTGCGCCGCATACGTGCCCGATTCTCGCGTAAAGGAGCCATCTAATGCAGGCGTTTGGCGTTCTTGATCGCTATATCGGTAAAACCATTTTCACCACCATCATGATGACGTTGTTCATGCTGGTGTCGCTCTCCGGCATTATCAAATTTGTCGATCAGCTGAAAAAAGCCGGGCAGGGCAGCTATGACGCGATGGGGGCGGGGATGTACACCCTGCTCAGCGTGCCAAAAGATGTGCAGATCTTCTTCCCGATGGCGGCCCTGCTGGGTGCGCTGCTGGGGCTGGGGATGCTGGCTCAGCGCAGCGAGCTGGTGGTGATGCAGGCATCGGGCTTTACCCGTATGCAGGTTGCGCTGTCGGTAATGAAAACCGCCATCCCGCTGGTGCTGTTGACCATGGCGATTGGCGAGTGGGTGGCACCGCAGGGCGAACAGATGGCGCGTAACTATCGTGCTCAGGCTATGTACGGTGGTTCACTGCTCTCGACTCAGCAAGGTTTATGGGCGAAAGACGGTAAAAACTTCGTCTACATCGAACGGGTAAAGGGCAATGATGAACTGGGCGGGGTGAGCATTTATGCTTTCAATGACCAGCGCCGTCTGGAGTCTGTTCGACACGCCTCTTCGGCGAAGTTTGACGCGGAACATAAGCAGTGGCGTTTGTCTCAGGTTGATGAATCTGACCTGACCGATCCAAAACAGATTACCGGGTCACAGACGGTGACCGGCACCTGGAAGACCAACCTCACGCCGGATAAGCTTGGGGTTGTGGCGCTGGATCCTGACGCGCTCTCTATCAGCGGCTTGCATAACTATGTGAAGTACCTGAAGTCGAGCGGGCAGGATGCGGGACGCTATCAGCTCAACATGTGGAGCAAAATCTTCCAGCCGATGTCCGTGGCGGTAATGATGCTGATGGCGCTGTCGTTTATCTTCGGCCCGCTGCGTAGCGTGCCGATGGGCGTGCGCGTCGTGACCGGTATTAGCTTCGGCTTTGTCTTCTATGTACTCGATCAGATCTTCGGTCCGCTGACGCTGGTTTATGGCATCCCGCCGATTATCGGTGCGCTGCTGCCGAGCGCCAGCTTCTTCCTGATCAGCCTCTGGCTGCTGCTGAAACGCTCCTGATTGACCTCTCCTCGCCTCCGGTGAACCGGAGGCGAGGCTAATCTCCTGTTTCACCCCGCACTTTTTCTCACAACCTTCAACGTCCCGCCTCGAATTTGAGTATTATTGAGCGATAAAGTCGTGAAGGGATCCTCTATGAAGCAAATTCGAATGCTTGCCCAGTACTACGTCGACCTGATGATGAAGCTTGGGCTGGTGCGTTTCTCCATGCTGCTGGCACTGGCGCTGGTCGTTCTGGCCATTGTCGTGCAGATGGCCGTTACGATGGTTCTGCATGGTCAGGTCGAGAGTATCGACGTTATCCGCTCTATCTTCTTCGGCCTGCTCATTACCCCCTGGGCGGTCTATTTCCTTTCCGTGGTGGTCGAACAGCTGGAGGAGTCCCGTCAGCGCTTATCAAAACTGGTCGATAAGCTCGAGGAGATGCGCGAGCGCGACCTGAAGCTCAACGTTCAGCTTAAAGACAACATTGCGCAGCTGAATCAGGAAATTTCAGATCGTGAGAAGGCGGAGGCCGAGCGTCAGGCCACGCTGGAACAGCTGAAAATCGAAATGAAAGAGCGCGAGGTGACGCAGATCCAGCTTGAGCAGCAATCCTCCTTCCTGCGTTCGTTCCTGGACGCTTCGCCGGATCTGGTGTTCTACCGTAACGAAGATAAAGAATTTTCCGGCTGTAACCGGGCGATGGAGCTCCTCACCGGGAAAAGCGAAAAGCAGCTGATTCACCTGAAGCCGCAGGACGTTTACTCCGAAGAGGCGGCCGCCAAGGTCATGGAGACGGACGAAAAAGTGTTCCGTCATAACGTCTCGCTAACCTACGAACAGTGGCTGGATTACCCGGACGGGCGTAAAGCCTGCTTTGAGATCCGCAAGGTGCCGTACTATGACCGCGTCGGGAAGCGCCACGGCCTGATGGGCTTTGGCCGCGATATTACCGAGCGTAAGCGCTACCAGGATGCGCTGGAGCGCGCCAGCCGCGACAAGACCACCTTTATCTCGACAATCAGCCACGAACTGCGTACGCCGCTCAATGGCATCGTGGGGCTGAGCCGCATTCTGCTGGACACCGACCTGACCGCAGAGCAGGAAAAATACCTCAAAACGATTCATGTCTCGGCGGTCACGCTGGGTAATATCTTCAACGATATTATTGATATGGATAAGATGGAGCGCCGTAAGGTTCAGCTTGATAACCAGCCGGTTGATTTCACCAGCTTCCTTGCCGATCTGGAAAACTTGTCTGGTCTGCAGGCGCAGCAGAAGGGGCTGAATTTTGTCATGGAGCCCACCCTGCCGCTGCCGCATAAAGTCGTTACCGACGGCACGCGGCTGCGTCAGATCCTGTGGAACCTCATCAGCAACGCGGTGAAATTTACCCAGAAGGGGCAGGTGGCGGTGCGTATCCGCTATGACGAAGGCGACATGCTGCACTTCGAGGTGGAGGACTCCGGGATTGGTATTCCGCAGGAGGAGCAGGACAAGATTTTCGCGATGTACTACCAGGTGAAGGACAGCAACGGCGGAAAACCGGCCACCGGCACCGGGATCGGCCTCGCGGTCTCTAAACGGCTGGCGAAGAGCATGGGCGGTGACATCACCGTTGCCAGCCAGGCGGGCAAAGGGTCAACCTTCACGCTGACGGTGCATGCGCCGGCGGTGGCGGAAGAGGTAGAGGATACCTTTGAAAACGACGATATGCCGCTGCCTGCGCTGCACGTGCTGCTGGTGGAGGATATTGAGCTTAACGTGATTGTAGCGCGCTCGGTGCTGGAAAAACTGGGCAACAGCGTGGATGTCGCGATGACCGGTAAAGCCGCGCTGGAGATGTTTAAGCCGGGCGAATATGACCTCGTTCTGCTGGATATCCAGTTGCCGGATATGACCGGGCTGGATATCTCGCGTGAACTGACGCGTCAGTACGCGGCTGATGAACTGCCGCCGCTGGTGGCGCTGACGGCGAACGTGCTGAAAGATAAAAAAGAGTATCTCGACGCCGGTATGGACGATGTACTCAGCAAGCCTCTGGCGGTGCCTGCTCTGACCGCCATGATCAAGAAGTTCTGGGATACCCACGATGAAGAGGAGAGCACCATGACGTCTGTTGATAGCGCAAAAGCCCAAACGATACTCGATACCGCGATGCTGGAGCAGTATATCGATCTGGTCGGCCCGAAACTGATTACCGACGGTCTGGCGGTGTTTGAAAAAATGATGCCGGGCTATCTGAGCGTGCTGGAGTCAAATCTGACGGCGCGGGACCAGAAGGGCATTGTGGAAGAAGGGCATAAAATCAAAGGCGCAGCCGGCTCGGTCGGGTTACGCCACCTGCAGCAGCTGGGTCAACAGATTCAGTCGCCTGATTTACCAGCTTGGGAAGATAACGTGGGTGATTGGGTTGAAGAGATGAAACAAGAGTGGCAGAACGATGTTGCGGTGCTTAAGGCCTGGGTGGACGCCAGAAAAAAATGACCCCGGCTAGACCGGGGTGCGCGAATACTGCGCCAACACCAGGGAAATCGTGGCTGCGCCTGTTTTTTAAAGTAATTTTCTAATGGGCGCCGCCGTAAAAATTTAGGCCGCACGCAGATAAGATAGCAAATCTTAAATGGTTTGTTACATGAATCAGTGAAATGTGTGAAGCATAGCGTTTTAATCAAAATTATTAATGTGCTTCAGCGAGTTGCAGAGAAGGATCGTCAAGATGAAAAAAATTGGTGTCGTCCTGAGCGGATGCGGTGTTTTTGATGGTTCAGAAATACATGAAGCCGTAATCACGCTGCTGGCCCTGGCGAAACAGGGAGCAGAGGTTATCTGTTTTGCGCCCGACAAAAATCAGGCGGATGTGATTAACCATCTGACCGGCGAGCCGATGGCCGAAACGCGCAACGTGCTGATTGAAGCCGCGCGTATTGCCCGGGGAGAGATTCATCCGCTGGCGCAGGCAGATGCCGCTGAGCTGGATGCACTCATTGTGCCGGGCGGCTTCGGCGCCGCTAAAAATCTCAGCACCTTTGCTGCCGAAGGCGCCGAGTGCAGGGTGGACCCTGATTTAAAAGCGCTGACGCTGGCGATGCATGCTGCGGGCAAGCCGCTGGGCTTTATCTGTATTGCGCCGGCCATGCTGCCAAACATTTTCGATTTCCCGTTACGGCTGACGATCGGAACCGATATTGATACCGCAGAGGTCGTCGAGGAGATGGGGGGCGAACACGTTCCGTGCCCGGTCGATGACATTGTGGTGGATGAAGACAACAAAGTTGTCACCACGCCCGCGTATATGCTGGCGAAGAATATTGCGGAAGCCGCCGTGGGTATTGAAAAGCTGGTCGCCCGGGTACTGGTGCTGACGGAATGAGGCGTCAGTTTTCCGCAGGCGCATGGGTGAAACGCCTTCTTCTACGCATCGTTCTCGTGCTGGCGGTGTTCTGGGGAGGTGGGCTGGCGGTGTTCAGCATTTTGCCGGTACCGTTTTCAGCGGTCATGGTTGAGCGCCAGCTTAGCGCGTGGTTCTCCGGTGATTTCGGCTACGTTGCCCATTCTGACTGGGTGAGCATGGATGAAATTTCTCCGTTCATGGGGCTGGCGGTTATCGCGGCGGAAGATCAAAAATTCCCGGAGCACTGGGGGTTCGATGTGGCCGCGATTGAAAAGGCGCTGGCCCATAACGAACGTCACGAAAACCGCGTACGCGGTGCGTCAACGCTGTCGCAGCAGACGGCTAAAAACCTGTTCCTGTGGGATGGCCGAAGCTGGGTGCGAAAAGGGCTGGAAGCGGGCCTGACCCTGGGAATGGAAACGGTCTGGAGCAAAAAGCGTATTCTGACCGTTTACCTTAATATCGCCGAGTTCGGCGACGGGGTATTTGGTGTCGAAGCTGCATCACAACGCTATTTTAATAAACCAGCCAGCAGGCTGAGCATGTCGGAGGCGGCGCTGCTCGCGGCTGTTCTGCCTAATCCTATCCGCTTCAAGGCCAGCGCCCCGTCAGGGTACGTGCGAAGCCGTCAGGCGTGGATCATGCGCCAGATGCGCCAGCTGGGTGGGGAAGGGTTTATGGAGAGAAATGCGTTAATGTAAGGGCGGGTAAGCGCAGCGCCACCCGCCAGAATAGCAGGCCTAATCTTCGTCGAACCCGGCGTTAAACAGCGCAATTACCGCCGCCAGGGCTTCCTCTTCCTGAGGACCGGTGGCTTCTACCTCGATCTGACGCCCTTTGGCGGAGTCCAGCATCAGCAGCGCAATCACGCTGTTGGCTTCCGCTTCGGTGCCTTCGTCATTACGCAGCAGCACTTCTGCATCAAAACCCTGCATCAGCTCAAACAGCTTCATCGCCGGGCGCGCATGCATGCCCAGCTTATTGGTGATCTCAACGGTTTGTTTTACGGTCATGTTTTACGTTTTTCCAGCGTGCGATGACGGGACTGAACGTTCTTACCGCGCGAGCGGAAATAGTCGGCCAGCTGTTCGGCGATATAGACCGAACGATGTTTACCGCCGGTACAGCCAATCGCTACCGTGAGGTAGCTACGATTATTTGTCTCCAGCATAGGTAACCATAGCTCAAGGTAGCTTCGCGTCTGGTAGATAAAATTGTGAACTTCTGTGTGTCGGTCGAGGAACGCCGCCACGGGCTTATCCAGACCGGTCATTGGACGCAGTTTTGGATCCCAGTGCGGGTTCGGCAGGAAGCGCACGTCGAAAACATAGTCCGCATCAATCGGAATACCGTGCTTAAAGCCGAAGGATTCGAATACCATCGTCAGCTCGCGCTCGCGTTTGCCCAGCAGGCGGGTACGCAGCATTTCCGCCAGCTCGTGAACGGACATCTCTGAGGTGTCGACAATCAGATCGGCACGAGATCGCAGCGGCTCAAGCAGATCGCTCTCTTCGTCGATGGCGCTCTCCAGCGAGAGATTCTTGCTGGAAAGCGGGTGCAAACGACGGGTGTCGCTGTAGCGGCGGATCAGGGTATTGCGGTCGGCATCAAGGAACAGCAGCTGAGGCGAGAACGCGTCAGGCAGGTTACTCATTGCCTGTTCGAAGATCTCTGGCGATTCCGGCATGTTACGCACGTCGATACTGACGGCGGCGGAGGTTTGTCTCTCCGCTAACGTGCGTGCCAGATCGGGCAATAACACGACCGGCAGGTTATCGACGCAGTAAAAACCCATGTCTTCCAGCGCGCGCAGGGCAACGGATTTACCCGACCCTGAACGACCGCTGACAATCATCAGCACCATGTTCCGTTTCTCCTCAGGACAACAGATGTGAAGGCCATCACCTGGTTATGCGTCATCCTGATTGCCTTCTGCTTCAGTGATAATTTGATAAAGCTCTTCATCACTTTGGGCTGAGCGCAGTCGACGGCAGATGGTTTTATCCGCCAGACGTTTAGCAACCAGCGAAAGCGTATGCAGATGGGTCTTGGTCTGGTCGGCAGGAACCAGCAGCGCGAAGAGGAGATCGACGGGCTGGTTATCAATGGCGTCAAAAGCGATTGGCGTTTCCAGCTGCACAAACACACCGACGGCACGCAGGGTGTCCTCTTCCAGCTTGCCGTGCGGGATCGCGATGCCGTTGCCGATACCGGTACTGCCCATCTTTTCACGGGTCAGAATTGCTTCGAACACCACCTGCGGCGGCAGGCCCAGCTGTTTTGCCGCCAATTCACTGATGATCTCCAGCGCACGTTTTTTGCTCTGGCAGTGAACGGCACTGCGGGTACATTCCTGGTTAAGGACATTGCTCAGTTGAAGAGCGGAATCGTTGTTCATCATAATTTCACCTAAGCGCTAACTGTACAAATGGCCTGTTGTGTTTCACAACAGGCCGTCCTGCACCCGTTAACTGCCCGGACAATTAGTGTTGTTTCAGTTTATCTTTATGTTTATTGAGCTGTCGCGCAAGCTTGTCAATCAAGCCGTCGATAGCCGCGTACATGTCCTGCCCTTCCGCACTGGCATGGAGCTCACCCCCGTTTACATGCAGGGTCGCATCCGAGATATGAGTCACTTTCTCCACTTTTAACACAACGTAGACCTGGTTGATCCTTTCGAAATACTGCTCGAGTTTCGCGAACTTAGCGTTCACGAAGTCACGTAAAGCCTCAGTAATCTCGACGTTGTGTCCTGTGATATTGAGCTGCATAGTGTCTTCCTTATCGGTTGTGTCAGACCAGCTGTTTACGCTGGTTAGACGGCGGAATGGATAAAGACTCTCGATACTTCGCAACAGTACGACGTGCCACCATAATACCCTGATCGGACAGCATGGTGGTCAACTTACTGTCACTTAGTGGCTTCGCGGGGTTCTCCGCGGCGATCAACTTCTTCACCAGGGCGCGAATCGCCGTGGAGGAGGCTTCGCCGCCACCCTCGGTGTTCACATGGCTGGAGAAGAAATACTTAAGCTCAAAAATACCGCGCGGACTGTGCAGATACTTCTGCGTGGTAACGCGGGAAATGGTGGATTCATGCATCTCGACGGCCTGGGCGATATCCGCCAGCACCATCGGTTTCATATACTCTTCGCCCTGCTCAAAGAATGCCTGCTGCTGTTCAACGATGCAGCGGCTCACGCGAAGCAGGGTATCATTCCGGCTCTCCAGGCTCTTGATCAACCATCGCGCTTCCTGAAGATTGCTGCGAATGTATTGATTGTCGGAGTCGTTGCGCGCGCTGGTACACATGGAGGCGTACTGCTGGTTGATTTGCAGGCGAGGGATGCTGTCAGAGTTCAGTTCAACGACCCAGCGGTCATTGTGTTTTCTGACCAGCACGTCCGGGATAACGTACTCGGGTTCGCTGGTCTGGATCGACTGACCGGGACGCGGATCGAGGGACTGGATGAGATTTACCGCCTCTTTCAGCACCTCTTCCTTCAGGCGCGTCACGCGCATCAGGGTGCGGAAATCGTGGTTAGCCAGAAGATCCAGATGATCGCTGATGATTAAGCGTGCCTCGTCGAGCCACGGTGTTTCTTTGCTGAACTGAGAAAGCTGGATCAGCAGGCAATCGCGCAGATCTTTCGCGGCCACCCCGACCGGATCGAAGCGCTGAATGCGTTTCAATACCGCTTCAATCTCCTCAATCTCAATCTCTTCATCGCCCATGCTTTCCAGAATGTCGTCCAGCGTGACGGTCAAATAGCCGGTGTCATCAACGGCGTCGACAATCGACGTGGCAATGGCGCGGTCGGTATCGGAGAAGGGGGTAAGCTCTACCTGCCACATCAGGTAATCCTGCAGCGACTGGGTGGTTTCACCCTGGTAGACCGGTAGCTCGTCGTCCTGGTAGTCTGCACGCGTGCCGGAAGGGGTGCCGGCGGTATAGATTTCATCCCAGCTGGCATCCAGCGGAAGCTCGTCCGGCATCTCTTTTTGTTCGAGTGCATCCGCGGTGTCGAGCGCTTCTGTGTCCTGCAACTGCTGGGTATCTACCTCGTCATGAAGATCGGCTTGCTCCAGCAGGGGGTTGCTGTCCAGCGCCTGCTGGAGCTCCTGCTGGAGTTCTAAGGTGGACAGTTGCAACAGACGAATTGCCTGCTGTAACTGCGGCGTCATCGCCAGCTGTTGGCTGAGCCTTAATTGCAAACCTTGCTTCATGTTCAGAGCATTTTTCTCCGGTTCGGCGTTACGTTACCTCTACCCTATCAGAGTCTGAAGTCTTCCCCAAGATAGACGCGCTTAACATGATCGTCTTCGAGGATCTGCTGCGGCGTACCGTGAGCGATCAGATTGCCCTGGCTCACGATATACGCGCGTTCACATACCGCCAGCGTTTCACGAACGTTGTGGTCAGTGATCAGCACGCCAAGCCCGCTGTCACGCAGATGCTCGATAATGCGTTTAATGTCGATAACGGAGATCGGGTCAACGCCCGCAAACGGTTCATCCAGAAGGATAAACTTCGGATTGGCGGCCAGCGCGCGCGCAATCTCAACACGACGACGTTCACCCCCGGACAATGCCTGGCCCAGGCTGTCGCGCAGGTGCTCGATGTGAAACTCTTCCATCAGCTCGTTGGCGCGATCCTGACGCTGTTCGTTGGTCAGGTCGTCGCGAATTTGCAGGACCGCCATCAGGTTATCAAAGACGCTCAGACGACGGAAAATAGAGGCTTCCTGCGGCAGATAGCCGATGCCACGGCGCGCGCGCGCGTGCAGCGGCAGCAGGCTGATATCTTCATCGTCAATAATAATGTTGCCGGCATCGCGCGGCACAATGCCAACCACCATGTAGAAGGTGGTGGTTTTACCCGCACCGTTCGGGCCAAGCAGGCCCACAATTTCGCCGGAGTTGACGGTCAGACTGACATCTTCTACGACACGGCGGCCCTTATAGGCCTTCGCGAGATTTTTTGCAGTTAATGTTGCCATAGCGAATTAGTTACTCTTCTTCTGTGCCGGGGCCTGGCCCTTGCCTTTGTCCTGCAGCTGCGACGGAACCAGCACGGTGGTTACGCGTTTGCCTTTCTCGCTGGAGGCCTGCATTTTTTGCTCTTTCACCAGATAGGTAATCTGGTCACCGGTAATATTGCTGTCCAGCTGTTCCAGGTACGCTTTTCCGGTCAGGATGACCAGATCCTTCGCCAGCTCATAGTGCATATGCGAGGCGTGGCCCTTCACCGGCTTGCCGTTGTCCTGCATCTGGTAGAAGGTGGCCGGGTTGCCGTAACCATCGATGATCTCTTTGCCCTGCTCGCCGCCCGGACGGGTAACGACCACTTTATCGGCGTTGATTTTGATGGTGCCCTGCGTCACGACGACGTTACCCGTGAAGGTGACGACGTTACCCTGCATATCGAGAGACTGGGTGTCGGACTCGATATGGATCGGCTGGTCGGTATCGCCCGTTACAGCAAGCGCGGGGAGACTGGCCGCCAGCATCGCGCTGGCGATAATTACTTTAAGGCTGAGTTTGTTTGTTTTGAATTTCATAGGAGGTTCTAACCTTTTCAATCAGCTCGGCGTTCTTGCTGCGTAAGTTCCCGCGCATTCTTAAACCGCTGGAATTAAATGTTGTGCCATACAGTGTGACCAGATCCTGCGACGTCACGTCCTGGGTTACCAGGTTGATCTGGGCATTATCCGTCGTAATTTTTCGCAGTTGCGAGTCAGCGGTCAGGGCGTTGACTTCAACGTGGCCATACAGATAAAGCATACGGTCATTTGTCAGTTTGGCCCGATCTGACTTAATTGACCACGTCGGCACTTTGTCTTTATCGAAAGTGGTCATGACAGGTTGGGTAAACCACGAAACGCCGTCATCGGAAAAGTATTCCACGTGCTGGGCAATCAGGCGATAGTTCAGCGCACCTTCCGGGCTATAGACCACGGTGTCGCTGTGATCGCTTTTATAGGTTGGATCGTTATTGTTGACGACTTCCGTTTGCGTATCGTCGCGATCGGCAAGGTTAACGCCAATCAATACCAGTGCGACAAGCGAAAGCAGAATGATAACCCAACGTCTGGTTTTACTCATATCGATTGCCCTTTGGCTTCATCAAGCTTGCCCTGCGCCAGCAGAAGCAGATCGCAGACTTCACGGACGGCACCCCGGCCACCGTTGATGTGGGTAACGTAGTCAGCGCGTGGGATCAGCAGCGGATGAGCATCAGCAACCGCGATGCTAAGACCGACTTCAGACATCACCGGCCAGTCAATCAGGTCGTCCCCGACGTAGGCCACGTTTTCCGGTGCGATAGCCAGTTTACCCAGTAAATCATTGAACGCTGCCATCTTATCGGATTGACCCTGGTAAAGATGGGTAATGCCTAAGGTTTCACAGCGGTCTTCTACCAGTTTAGCTTTTCGTCCGGTGATGATAGCAACCTCGATACCTGAGGTGAGCGCACAGCGGATACCATAGCCGTCGCGAACGTTAAACGCTTTCAGCTCTTCACCGTTATTGCCCATGTAAATCAGGCCATCGGAAAGTACGCCATCCACATCCAGAATGAGCAGACGAATATTTTCCGCCTTTGCCATCATCTGGGTACTGACCGGACCATAACAGGTTGCAAGGGATGCACCCGCATTACTCATTGTCTTATCCTTTATTACACTACGCCAGCGCGCAGCAGATCATGCATATGTACCACACCCAGCAACTGGTCGCCATCGGCAACCATAACGGAGGTGATATGGCGGGACTGCATCAGGTTCAGCACATCCACGGCCAGCGTACCCGGACGCACGCGAATGCCGCCGGGCGTCATCACATCGGCAATGCCGAGCGTACGGACATCTACACCCATGTCGAACACGCGACGCAGGTCGCCATCGGTGAAGATCCCCTGAATTTTCATCAGATCGTCGCACACGACCGTCATCCCCAGATTCTTGCGGGTGATTTCCAGCAGGGCATCACGCAGGGAGGCTTCTTTACTGACGTGAGGGATCTCATCCCCGGTGTGCATAATATCGTTTACCCGCAGCAGCAGCTTGCGTCCCAGCGCGCCGCCCGGGTGGGAGAGCGCGAAATCTTCCGGCGTAAAACCGCGGGCTTCGAGCAGCGCGACGGCAAGCGCATCGCCCATGACCAGCGCGGCGGTGGTGCTGGACGTTGGCGCCAGGCCGAGCGGGCAGGCTTCTTTCGGTACTTTAACGCACAGGTGAATATCGGCCGCACGCGCCATGCTACTTTCCGGACGGCTGGTCATGCAAATCAGCGGCACCTGCAGACGCTTCAGTACGGGGATCAATGCCAGAATTTCATTGGACTCACCGGAGTTGGACAGCGCGATAACGATATCCTGCGGCGTGACCATCCCCAGGTCGCCGTGCGCGGCTTCCCCCGGGTGTACAAAGAAGGACGAGGTTCCGGTGCTGGCAAACGTTGCCGCCATTTTGCGCCCAATGTGGCCGGACTTGCCCATCCCCATCACCACGACTTTCCCGGCACAGTAGAACATCTTCTCACATGCCAGACTAAAATCCTGATTAATGTACTGATCTAACTGCGCCAGACCTTCACGTTCAATCTCCAGAACCTCTTTGCCTGCTTTCTGAAAGTCAAAAACCGGCTGCAATTCTATTTGCGACATAATGCGTTTCCGTTTACCCAGAGAGAAGAGGCGAGAGCCAGTACAGCATCGCCATCCATACGATAAATCCACCCGTCAGCAGCGCGCCTGCGCCTTTGCCGATCTGGCGTTGCCGCCGCCAGCAGAGCAGGGCAAATATCACGCTGACCAGCAGCATCACCCCGTAATCGCGTGAAAACGCCAGAGGGTTAAACGGCCCCGGCGTAATCAGAGCCGGCAGGCCCATGACAATCGCGATATTAAATATGTTGGAGCCGATGATATTACCAATGGCGATGTCATCTTCCCCTTTACGCGCCCCCGCAATGGCGGTGGCCAGCTCCGGCAGGCTGGTGCCGATAGCAATCACCGTCAGGCCAATCGTCAGTTCGCTCATGGCGAAATAGTTCGCCAGCACCGTCGCGTTATCCACGACCATGCGCGTTGCCATCGGCATGATGATCAGCGCAACGCCAAGCCAGAGCAGGGCGACCGGCAGCGTACCTTCACGCGGAAGTTCGGCAACCTGCTCACGCGTCAGGCTGTCCTGACCCTGCTTTTCCGCCTGGCGGGCAATTTTAACACTATACAGTAACCAGATGACGGCCAGCGCCAGCAGGAAAATGCCGTCGCTATAGCTAAGTACGCCATCATAGAATACGCATCCTGCCAGCAGGCTTACGACTAACATTAGCGGCAATTCACGTCGCAGAACATCAGAATGGACGCGAAATGGATGGAGCAGTGCCGCAAGGCCTAAAATCAGTAATATATTGACGATGTTAGAGCCAATCGCGGTGCCAATTGCCAGGTCTAGCTGACCATGCAGCGACGCCGAGACGGAGACGATGACTTCAGGAAGTGACGTGCCAACGCTGACCACGGTCATCCCGATGACAACAGGCGGTACGCCCGTCAGGCGACACAGGATAGATGCAGCAAAGACTAAACGGTCAGCACTGTAGACCACTAACAGTAAACCAATGATTAACAGTGCTGTTGCTAAAAGCATCAAAAGTCCTTTCTTCAGGTATACTTGTCGGTCCATCGCGCGGGAATGGCTGGACTGCATACGGTCTGAGGCGTAACGAATTCCTAATTTTGACTTTATGCGCCGGAAAAGTAAAACAAATGCCAGCTTTCGCTAACCTCAACGGCTAATATTCTGTAAAAATGCGGGGTTAAGGGCTGATTCAGGCTGCACGCCTTAACGTGAGCAGGGTAAGAAAGGAACTATAAATGAGCCAAACGATGGCGAATATTGTCGATGTCCGCGGTGTGAGTTTTTCTCGCGGCAATCGACTGATATTCGATGATATTTCGCTGACCGTACCGCGTGGCAAAATCACCGCCATCATGGGGCCGTCCGGGATCGGTAAAACGACTCTCCTGCGCCTTATTGGTGGTCAGATCCCACCGGATAGCGGTGAAATCCTCTTCGATGGCGAAAACGTCCCGGAGATGTCGCGCTCGCGCCTGTATACTGTCCGCAAACGTATGAGTATGCTCTTTCAGTCAGGGGCGTTGTTCACCGACATGAACGTCTTTGATAACGTAGCCTATCCGCTACGCGAGCATACCAGCCTGCCGCCTGAGCTTCTGAAAAGCACGGTGATGATGAAGCTTGAAGCCGTGGGGTTGCGGGGAGCCGCGAAGCTGATGCCTTCGGAGCTTTCCGGCGGGATGGCGCGCCGCGCCGCGCTGGCGCGAGCCATTGCATTAGAGCCCGATTTAATCATGTTCGACGAACCGTTCGTCGGGCAGGATCCCATCACGATGGGCGTGCTGGTAAAGCTCATCTCTGAACTGAACAGCGCGCTCGGCGTCACCTGTATCGTGGTGTCTCACGATGTACCGGAAGTATTGAGCATTGCCGATTACGCCTATATCGTGGCGGACAAAAAGATCGTTGCACACGGCAGCGCCCAGGCGCTGCAGGAAAATTGCGATCCGCGCGTGCGGCAGTTCCTTGACGGTATTGCTGACGGACCCGTACCGTTCCGCTACCCGGCGGGCGATTATCGTGACGATTTACTGGGAATAGGGAGTTAAGCCACTCATGCTGTTAAATGCGTTGGCCGCTCTCGGACACCGTGGCATAAAAACCATCAGGACGTTCGGGCGTGCCGGATTGATGTTATTCAACGCGCTGGTCGGCAAGCCGGAGTTTAGCAAGCACGCCCCTCTGCTGGTGCGTCAGCTTTACAATGTCGGCGTGCTGTCGATGCTCATCATTATTGTTTCCGGTCTGTTTATCGGCATGGTGCTGGGGCTGCAGGGCTACCTCGTCCTGACAACCTACAGTGCGGAAACCAGCCTCGGGATGTTGGTGGCGCTCTCGCTGCTGCGCGAGCTGGGGCCGGTTGTGGCGGCGCTGCTGTTCGCCGGGCGTGCAGGGTCGGCATTAACGGCTGAGATTGGCCTGATGCGTGCCACCGAGCAGCTCTCCAGCATGGAGATGATGGCGGTCGATCCGCTGCGTCGCGTGATCTCGCCGCGTTTCTGGGCGGGGGTGATCTCGCTCCCGCTACTGACTATTCTGTTTGTCGCCGTGGGGATCTGGGGCGGTTCGCTGGTTGGGGTCCACTGGAAAGGCATTGATGCCGGTTTCTTCTGGTCCGCGATGCAGGACGCCATCGACCTGCGAATGGATCTGGTTAACTGCCTGATTAAAAGCGTGGTATTTGCCATTACGGTCACCTGGATTGCATTGTTCAATGGTTACGATGCCATCCCGACCTCGGCGGGCATTAGCCGTGCAACTACACGTACTGTCGTACATTCGTCGCTGGCCGTACTGGGTCTGGATTTTGTGCTCACCGCACTGATGTTTGGGAATTGAGTTCATGCAAACGAGAAAAAATGAAATTTGGGTCGGCGTTTTCCTGCTGCTGGCGCTGCTGGCGGCGCTGTTTATCTGCCTGCGAGCGGCAGATATCACCTCAGTACGCACCGAGCCGACGTATCGCATCTATGCCACATTCGATAACATCGGCGGGCTGAAGGCACGTTCACCGGTCCGTATTGGCGGCGTGGTGATCGGCCGCGTATCTGACATTACGCTCGATGAGAAAACGTATCTGCCGCGCGTCGCGATGGATATCGAAGAACGTTACAACCACATTCCGGACACCAGCTCCCTTTCTATCCGTACTTCCGGCCTGCTGGGTGAACAATATCTGGCCCTTAACGTGGGCTTTGAAGACCCTGAGCTGGGAACGACTATCCTTAAAGACGGTAGCGTTATCCAGGATACGAAGTCCGCGATGGTGCTGGAGGACATGATTGGTCAGTTCCTTTACAACAGTAAAGGGGATGATAAAAAGTCTGACGATGCCCCTGCGCAGAGTGAAGACCATACCAACGTTGCGCCGACCCCTGGTGCTGCGAATTAATTCAGGAGAAGTCATTCATGTTTAAACGACTGTTAATGGTTGCCATGCTGGTCATTGCCCCTCTCACTGCGGCGCATGCTGCGGATCAGAGCAACCCGTACAAACTGATGGACGAAGCTGCGAAGAAAACCTTCGACCGTCTCAAAAACGAACAGCCAAAAATTCGCGCGAATCCTGACTATCTGCGTGACGTGGTTGACCAGGAGCTGCTGCCGTATGTGCAGATCAAATACGCGGGAGCGCTGGTGCTGGGGCGTTATTACAAAGACGCGACGCCTGCGCAGCGTGAAGCCTACTTTGCTGCATTCCGTGAATACCTGAAACAGGCTTACGGCCAGGCGCTGGCGATGTACCACGGTCAGACCTATCAGATTGCGCCAGAACAGCCGCTTGGCGATGCCACCATCATTCCTATTCGCGTAACCATCAACGATCCTAACGGCCGTCCGCCGGTGCGTCTGGATTTCCAGTGGCGTAAAAACAGCCAGACCGGCCACTGGCAGGCGTATGACATGATCGCCGAAGGGGTGAGCATGATCACCACTAAACAGAACGAGTGGAGCGACCTGCTGCGCACCAAGGGCATTGATGGCCTGACCGCACAGTTGCAGTCTATTTCTCGCCAGAAAATTACCCTGGACGAGAAGAAGTAATGTCGCAGCAACTCCGCTGGTCGCGTGAAGGTGAGACGTTAAGGCTGTCCGGTGAACTGGACCAGGATCTGCTGAACCCGCTGTGGGATAAACGCCATGAAGCGATGCAGGGCGTGACGCTTATCGACTTAACCGACGTCACGCGGGTGGATACGGCAGGCGTTGCGCTGCTTGCCCATCTGGTTGCCGTGGGCAAAAAGCAGGGAACAAGCGTCATGCTTCATGGCGCGAGTGACAATGTCGTTACCCTTGCGCAACTCTACAATCTGCCTCAGGACGTACTGCCTCGTTAATATTTTCAGTGCGTTACTTCCGAAAGCCCTGACAGTTTCATCGTCGGGGCTTTTTGCTTGTTTAAGACGACGCCACTTTGCTCTAAGATGTTGGGCTTGTTTTCACTATCAGATGATTAAGAGCCCATGGAAAATCATGAAATCCAGACAGTGCTGATGAATGCACTCTCCCTTCAGGAAGCCCACGTCACTGGCGATGGCAGTCACTTCCAGGTTATTGCTGTGGGTGAGATGTTCGACGGTATGAGCCGTGTGAAGAAGCAGCAGGCTGTGTACGCGCCGCTGATGGAATATATTGCGGATAACCGCATCCACGCCCTGTCGATTAAAGCGTTCACCCCGCAAGAGTGGGCACGCGATCGCAAACTAAACGGTTTTTGAGCTGAGGGCGACAGGCCCGCAGCACGGTTGAATTTATAAGAGAGCACACAATGGATAAATTTCGTGTACAGGGGCCAACGCGTCTCCAGGGCGAAGTCACAATTTCTGGCGCGAAGAACGCCGCGCTGCCAATCCTTTTTGCTGCGCTGCTCGCGGAAGAGCCGGTAGAAATTCAGAACGTACCGAAGCTGAAAGATATCGACACGACCATGAAGTTGCTCACCCAGTTGGGCACGAAAGTTGAGCGCAACGGTTCCGTCTGGATCGACGCCAGCAACGTGAACAACTTCTCTGCACCTTACGATCTGGTGAAAACCATGCGTGCATCTATCTGGGCGCTTGGCCCGCTGGTGGCACGTTTCGGTCAGGGTCAGGTTTCGCTGCCGGGCGGCTGCGCCATCGGCGCGCGTCCGGTTGACCTGCATATCTTTGGCCTGGAGAAACTGGGCGCAGAGATCAAGCTGGAAGAAGGTTACGTTAAGGCCTCCGTCAATGGCCGTCTGAAAGGCGCGCATATTGTCATGGACAAAGTGAGCGTTGGCGCTACGGTCACCATCATGTCTGCGGCGACGCTGGCAGAAGGTACCACCATCATCGAAAACGCCGCGCGTGAACCGGAGATCGTGGATACCGCCAATTTCCTCGTGGCGCTGGGTGCGAAGATTTCCGGCCAGGGGACTGACCGCATCACCATCGAAGGCGTTGAGCGTCTGGGCGGTGGTGTGTACCGCGTTCTGCCGGACCGTATCGAAACCGGCACCTTCCTGGTGGCTGCGGCGATCTCTGGCGGTAAGATTGTCTGCCGTAATGCACAGCCAGACACTCTGGATGCCGTTCTGGCGAAGCTGCGTGAAGCAGGTGCTGATGTTGAAACCGGTGAAGACTGGATCAGCCTCGACATGCACGGCAAGCGTCCTAAAGCGGTGACCGTGCGTACGGCGCCGCATCCGGCATTCCCGACCGATATGCAGGCGCAGTTCACCCTGCTGAACCTGGTTGCCGAAGGAACCGGTGTGATCACCGAGACGATTTTCGAGAACCGCTTTATGCACGTCCCGGAGCTGATCCGTATGGGTGCGCATGCTGAGATCGAAAGTAACACCGTGATTTGCCATGGCGTTGAGAAACTGTCCGGTGCCCAGGTAATGGCAACGGATCTGCGTGCGTCTGCAAGTCTGGTGCTGGCGGGCTGTATCGCGGAAGGCACAACGGTGGTGGATCGTATTTATCACATCGATCGTGGCTATGAACGTATCGAAGACAAACTGCGCGCGCTGGGTGCCAATATCGAGCGTGTGAAGGGCGAGTAATCGTTCCGGCAGCCCCCTGCCAGAAATGACCGGGGGGTTGCTATTCCTGTCAAAAAAAGCCGTTATTCCTGCGGTTCTGTTTTTACTTTTCTCTGGCGCATCATGCGCGTTCTGTCGATAAATTCATGGGTAACAGGATCGTGATAACGCGAAGGCCAGATCACCCACGGGTGCGTTTCCAGCGCCGTCGCGATAATTAATTCCCCCTTTGGCCAGGGGCGGGTCAGGGCGTTGGCCAGGGTGGAAGAACTCAGACCATGGCGGCGGGACTCTGCTGCAAGTGACGTACCTCTTTTGCGCAGTGCCGCAATGATATCTGCCGTATGCCAGTCGATAAATTTCGTATCCATAACGCTGTCCTTAAGTTCGGATTCACCTACGCCGTTTCTTCTGAAACGACTGGCTTACTATACCCATTTAACATTCGTGTTCTAAAAAGTTCGCGTTACTTGAAGGGATATTCAGAATAAGACATGGCTTTATTCATGCGGGCTCTAACCCGATGAATTTACATGAATGCGGAATTTACTGGTGCGTTTTTGAACCTCCCCGCGAAGGATGCGGGGAGGTGGGGGGCAAGATTAACGGTCGCGCTGAACAGCGATGTGGGCAAGACCAATCAGGGCATCGCGCCACGGGCTGTCTGGAATAACCTGGAGAGCTTCGATGGCTTTGTCAGCCTCTTCTTCAGCACGCTGACGGGTCCATTCCAGCGAGCCGCAAATGGCCATGGTTTCCAGAACAGGTTCAAGAAGATGGCGACCATTTCCCTGTTCGATCGCCTCACGGATCATTTTCGCCTGGTCGGCCGTTCCGTTGTGCATAGCGTGCAGCAGCGGCAGGGTCGGTTTGCCTTCGTTCAGGTCATCGCCAACGTTTTTGCCGAGCGTTTCGCCGTCCGCGCTGTAGTCCAGCAAATCATCAATCAGCTGGAAGGCGGTACCCAGATAGCGACCATAGTCCTGCAAGCCTTTTTCCTGCGCCTCGGAACAGCCGGCCAGAATGCCGGAGCACTGGGCGGCCGCTTCAAACAGGCGCGCTGTTTTGCTGTAAATAACGCGCATGTAGTTTTCTTCGGTGATATCGGGGTCATTGACGTTCATCAGCTGCAGCACTTCGCCTTCAGCGATGACGTTAACGGCTTCTGACATCACCTCCAGCACTTTCAGAGAACCCAGGCTGGTCATCATCTGGAAGGCGCGGGTATAGATAAAATCCCCGACCAGAACGCTGGCGGCATTCCCGAAGGCAGCGTTTGCCGTGGCTTTGCCACGACGCATATCGGATTCATCCACAACATCGTCATGCAGAAGCGTCGCGGTGTGAATAAATTCGATCAGCGCGGCGATCGTCACGTGGGCATTTCCCTGATAGCCAACGGCTCTGGCAGCCAGAATGGCAATCATCGGGCGAATGCGTTTACCGCCGCCGCTGACAATGTAATAGCCCAACTGATTGATCAGCTGAACGTCAGAGTTGAGTTGCTCCAGGATTGCTGCATTTACACCCGCCATATCTTGCGCGGTTAACTCGTTGATTTTTTCTAAATTCATCGCAAAAGCCGGGCTTTTTATCCTGTTGATCCCATCTTCAATGGGGTAACGAAGGGTTTCGGTTTATCAATAGTAGTGCTGATTGTACTGAAAAAACGGCTCAGATAAACGTTACCGTACGTGTTGTGTTTTTTTTCTTCATGTATTGACGGTAGCACTTGTCAAAGGCTCGCGTTTTGCGTAATATTCGCGCCCTATTGTGAATATTTATAGCGCACTCTGATTCATACGAGGACGTGCGCGGAAGCGGAGTTTATATGTACGCGGTTTTCCAAAGTGGTGGTAAACAACACCGAGTAAGCGAAGGTCAGACCGTTCGCCTGGAAAAGCTGGACATCGCAACTGGCGAATCTGTTGAGTTCGCAGAAGTTCTGATGATCGCAAACGGTGAAGAAGTCAAAATCGGCGTTCCTTTCGTTGATGGCGGCGTTATCAAAGCTGAAGTTGTTGCACACGGTCGTGGCGAGAAAGTTAAAATCGTTAAGTTTCGTCGTCGTAAACACTACCGTAAGCAGCAGGGCCACCGTCAGTGGTTCACTGATGTGAAAATTACTGGCATCAGCGCCTAAGACCTGAGGAGAGATTTAAATGGCACATAAAAAGGCTGGCGGCTCCACACGTAACGGTCGCGATTCAGAAGCTAAACGCCTGGGCGTTAAGCGTTTCGGTGGCGAATCCGTTCTGGCGGGTAGCATCATCGTTCGTCAACGTGGTACCAAATTCCACGCTGGCAATAACGTAGGTTGCGGTCGTGACCACACTCTGTTTGCTAAAGCAGACGGTAAAGTGAAATTTGAAGTTAAAGGCCCGAACAACCGTAAATACATCAGCATCGTTGCTGAGTAAGGTTTTCTCGGTCCGGTAACGGATTAAAGCCCCGCAACGTGTTGCGGGGCTTTTTACATTGGAAACCCGGAAAATTTTCTGTAGGGAAAACGGGCATGAAGCAGCAGGCCGGCATTGGTATTCTTTTGGCGCTCACGACCGCAATGTGCTGGGGTGCGCTGCCAATTGCAATGAAGCAGGTACTGGAAGTGATGGAGCCGCCTACGGTGGTCTTTTATCGCTTTCTGATGGCAAGCATTGGTCTCGGGACCATCCTTGCAATTAAAGGTAAGCTTCCACCGCTGCGACTCTTCCGCAAACCTCGCTGGCTGGTGCTACTGGCCATTGCGACGGGCGGTCTGTTCGGTAACTTCATCCTGTTCAGCTCTTCCCTGCAGTATTTGAGCCCTACGGCGTCTCAGGTGATTGGTCAGCTTTCACCCGTGGGCATGATGGTCGCGAGCGTGTTCATCCTCAAGGAGAAGATGCGCGGGACGCAGATTATCGGGGCAAGCATGCTGCTATGCGGCCTGGTGATGTTCTTCAACACCAGCCTGATCGAGATTTTTACCCGGCTTACGGATTACACCTGGGGCGTGATCTTCGGCGTGGGTGCAGCAACGGTCTGGGTGAGCTATGGCGTCGCGCAAAAGGTGTTATTGCGTCGCCTGGCCTCACAGCAGATCCTTTTTTTGCTGTACACTTTGTGTACAGTTGCATTATTGCCATTAGCGAAGCCGGGCGTCATTACCCAGCTGAGCGACTGGCAGCTGGCGTGCCTCATTTTTTGTGGGCTTAACACGCTGGTCGGTTATGGCGCGCTGGCGGAAGCGATGGCGCGCTGGCAGGCAGCACAGGTGAGCGCATTGATCACGCTTACCCCGCTGTTTACGCTGTTATTTTCAGATTTGTTATCAATGGCCTGGCCCGATGTCTTCGTCAGACCGATGCTCAACCTGTTGGGCTATCTCGGTGCGTTTGTCGTGGTTGCGGGCGCGATGTATTCCGCCATTGGTCATCGTCTTTGGGGACGTTGGCGCAAAAATGAAGCGGTCGTAGTAGTCCCCCGCTCAGGCGAATGAGTTACGGAGAGTAAAATGAAGTTTGTTGATGAAGCGACGATTCTGGTCGTGGCAGGTGATGGCGGTAACGGTTGTGTAAGCTTCCGCCGTGAAAAATATATTCCTCGTGGCGGCCCTGACGGCGGTGACGGTGGCGATGGTGGTGACGTGTGGCTGGAGGCGGATGAAAACCTCAACACGCTGATCGACTACCGCTTTGAAAAATCCTTCCGCGCTGAACGCGGCCAGAACGGCCAGAGCCGTGACTGTACCGGTAAACGCGGTAAAGACGTGACCATTAAGGTTCCGGTCGGTACGCGCGTTATAGATCAGGGCACCGGTGAAACCATGGGCGATATGACTAAGCACGGTCAGCGCCTGATGGTCGCAAAAGGTGGCTGGCACGGTCTGGGCAACAGCCGTTTCAAATCTTCCGTTAACCGTACCCCGCGCCAGAAAACGATGGGTACGCCGGGCGATAAGCGCGATTTGCAGCTGGAACTGATGCTGCTGGCAGACGTGGGCATGCTGGGTATGCCAAACGCCGGTAAATCGACGTTTATTCGCGCTGTCTCTGCGGCGAAGCCCAAAGTGGCGGACTATCCGTTTACCACGCTGGTGCCAAGCCTCGGCGTTGTCCGCATGGATAACGAAAAGAGCTTCGTCGTGGCTGATATCCCTGGCCTGATTGAAGGCGCTGCGGAAGGGGCTGGCCTGGGTATTCGCTTCCTGAAGCACCTTGAGCGCTGCCGCGTCCTGCTGCACCTCATTGATATCGATCCAATCGACGGTTCCGATCCGGTTGAGAACGCCCGCATTATCATCGGCGAGCTGGAAAAATACAGCGAAAAACTGGCGAGTAAACCACGCTGGCTGGTCTTCAACAAAATCGACCTGATGGACAAAGCGGAAGCCGAAGCGAAAGCCAAAGCGATTGCGGAAGCAATGGGCTGGGAAGATAAATACTACCTGATCTCCGCGGCAAGCCAGGTTGGCGTGAAAGATCTCTGCTGGGATGTGATGACCTTCATCATCGAGAACCCGGTCGTTCAGGCTGAAGAAGCGAAACAGCCAGAAAAAGTCGAATTCATGTGGGATGACTACCACCGCCAGCAGCTCGAAGAGCTGGAAGCGGAAGAGGAAGACGACTGGGACGATGACTGGGATGAAGACGACGAAGAAGGCGTCGAGTTCATCTACAAGCACTAATATCTGTCCGAAGCCCCCATCCAGGGGGCTTTTTTCATTCCAGCGTTGAGGGCAGCCAGCAGCTTGCTATCAGCCCGCCTTCAGCACCGTTCTCCAGCATCAGCCTACCGTGATGAAGCTGCAGGATGCGCTGTACGATACTCAGGCCCAGGCCGCTGCCGCCGTAACGCTGATCGAGACGACGGAACGGCTCCGTGATCGACTGTCGGTGCGCTTCGTCAATGCCAGGCCCCTGATCGATTACGCTGAGCTGAGTACCGCCTTCGACCTCGGTGAGCGTCACGGTAATCGTGGTGCCCGTTGGGCTGTAGCGCCCGGCATTCTCCAGCAGGTTGCGCAGCATCAGCCGCAGCAGTACCGCGTCTCCCTGTACCGTGAGCGGACTTTTGTCCGGCCATATCACCGTGTGCGCTTTGGCTTCATGCTCAAGACCAAGAGGCGTGATGATAGTCTCCGTCCAGTTGATGGTTTCATAGTGGCCGCTCGCCATCGCCTGGCCGGCACGGGCCAGCATCAGCAGTTGCTCAACGGTATGCATTAGCTGGTCGATACGGCTGATGAGCGTCGTAGCCTGCGGAGAGCCTGACTGGGCCATGAGCTCCAGATGGAGCCTGATTCCGGCAAGGGGCGTTCGCAGTTCGTGGGCGGCGTCCGCCGTGAAGAGACGCTCCTGCTGAATGGTACTGTCCAGCCTGGCGAGTAGCTGATTGAGCGAGGTGGTCACGGCGCCGATTTCTTCCATGTCGGAATACATAGGAAGCGGGGTTAAGTTATCCGCCGAACGGTTAGCCAGGCTCACGCGCAGTTTGTTCAGCGGCCGGGTTATCCAGGTGACCGCCCAGAACGAGAAAAATAGCGTAAAGCCAACCATCACCAGAGATGGGACCAGCAGCGAGGCAATCGCTTCGCGGATCTCTTTCTCGACGTGGTTGTTACGTGATTTTGCCGACAGCGTTTCGTTAACCAGAAAGCCAATCTGCTCGCGGCTTTCGTGCCATAACCAAATGACGCTTATCAGCTGGAAAAATAACAGGATAACCGCCAGCAACACCATTAATCGCCGACGCATGCTGTTCATTTCTGGCTCTCCAGGCGGTAACCAACGCCACGGACGGTTTTAATCCGATCTTTGCCGAGTTTCCGGCGCAGGTTGTGAATGTGGACTTCCAGGGTGTTGGAGCCCGGATCGTCCTGCCAGGAGTAGATGTCCTGCTGGAGGGTTTCTCTGTGTACCGTTTGTCCGCTTCGCATGATCAGGCGCGTAAGCAAGGCGAACTCTTTTGGCGTAACTTCGACAGGCTGAGACTGACGCAGTACCTGCTGGGTTTGCAGATTCAGGGTAATATCCCCGTCGGTCAACAGGTTATCACTGTGCCCCAGATAGCGTCGTATTAACGCCCGCACCCGAGCCTGAAGCTCCGCAAGCGCAAAGGGCTTCACCAGATAATCATCTGCGCCGGCATCAAGACCGGTAATACGATCTTCAATGGCGTCACGTGCCGTCAGGATCAACACCGGATTGGCAATGCCGCGGCGACGCCACTGGCTGAGCAGCGTGGCGCCGTCTTTATCCGGCAAGCCCAGGTCAAGGATCACCAGGCTGTATTCGCCGCTCTGGATCAGGGCATCGGCTTCTGCCGCGCTGCCGGCACAGTCCAGGGCATAGCCTTCATTGGCGAGTCCCAGAGCCAGTCCTTCCTGTAATAACAGATCGTCTTCAACTATAAGGAGTTTCATCGCTAGTTATTCTGGTAGATGTCTTTATAAAGCCTGCTTTCGAAGCGAACCAGCGGTATACGGCGGTTGCGCTGGTCGGTCGGTTCGACGGCATAGCCGGAAAGATACTGCACGAATGCCATGCGCTGTCCGCTGGCGGTCGTGATGAAACCTGCAAGGTTATACACCCCCTGCAGTGAACCTGTTTTAGCGGAGACTTTGCCGTCCACACCCGCCGCGTGAAGCCCGGCGCGGTACTGCAGCGAACCGTCGTGTCCGGCAAGAGGCAGCATTGAGATAAAGTTTAGCTCAGTGTCATGCTGTGCAATGTACTGAAGCACCTGCATCATGGTGGCCGGGGCAATCAGGTTATGACGCGATAATCCGGATCCATCAACGGCGATAGTGTTGCCCAGATCAATCCCCGCCTGCTGACGCAGGATCTGACGAACAGCGTCTGAGCCCGCGCGCCAGGTTCCCGGCACGCCGAAGCGCGCGTGACCAATCATGCGGAACACGGTGTCGGCAATCATGTTGTCAGACTTTTTCAGCATAATTCGCAGCAAATCGTGCAGCGGTGGCGACTGTTTGCTGGCAATGACCGTACCCGGCTGGTTGACCTGCGTCTGGCGTAGCAGCGTGCCGGAATAGGTTATTCCCGCCTGCTTCAGCTCATCCTTGAGAATCGCACCCGCATAGCTTGCGCCATCCTGAATCGCGAAGGCCAGCGGCAGGGGATCGGCGCGCTGCGTCAGGCAGCCGGTGAGGGTGTAGCGGTTAAGATCGCCAGGCACCACGTCCAGTTCGCAGTACTGGGCATCCGGGGAGCCTTTTGCCAGCGTACGCACCTGGCTAAACATCGTCACCGGATAGTAAGATGCCACGCGAATAAACGCTAAATCATCCGGCTTAGGCGCGCTGTAAAGGGAGATCGAGAAGCAGTTGCGGTCAACAATCGCGGCGGCTGGCGGGGCGCTAAAGCACTGCGTCATGTCGTTCCACGGCCAGCCTGGTGCTTTATCGTGGCTGGCAAAAATGGAGGTATCGATCAGCACGTTGCCATCGATTTTTGTCACGCCGGATTTTTTTAGTACCGCCACCATGTTGCGGATATCCTGGCGCTTAAAGGTGGGATCGCCGCCGAAACGGGCGATAAGATCGCCTTTCAGTTCGCCACCCTCGACGTTACCTTTGGTTTCAAGCGTGGTAGTAAAACGGAAGTCAGGCCCGAGCTGGAGCAGGGCGGCGAGGGCTGTGATCACCTTCTGGGTACTGGCAGGCAGCGCCATCTGTTGACTGTGATAGTCAATCTCGGGAGCCTGTGCGCCAACCTTCTGCACCATCAGGGCAAGGTTCGCGCCTGCGGGGAGCTGATTAATGTACTCATCAACATTCGCGGCCTGGGCGGTGAACGTTATACTGGTAGTCAATCCGATGATAAAACTGGAAAATCGCATAATCTCGCGCTAACAACCCGAAAACAAACCGTCATACTACGGTGCATGGCACTGCAAAGTAAACGATGACCCATAGTGAACTTCGCGGTAAAATGCGTATCAAATTGAAAAATTGCTGCTGACCTGGGGCGTCGCTCCCGGGTCGGTTTTCTTTTTGCTTCTTGCCCGCTTCGGGGGGCAGGAGCAGGGAACACTGCTCCCAACAGGAATGTTTAAGAGGTATAACAAATGCAAGCTATTCCGATGACCTTACGTGGTGCCGAAAAACTGCGCGAAGAGCTGGATTTCCTGAAATCCGTGCGTCGCCCTGAAATCATCGCCGCTATCGCGGAAGCCCGTGAGCATGGCGATCTGAAAGAGAATGCTGAATACCATGCGGCGCGCGAGCAACAGGGTTTCTGTGAAGGGCGCATTAAAGATATCGAAGCGAAGCTGTCTAATGCGCAGGTTATCGATATCACCAAAATGCCTAACAATGGCCGCGTGATTTTTGGTTCTACCGTCAGCGTTCTGAACCTGGACAACGACGAAGAGCAGACCTATCGCATCGTGGGCGATGATGAAGCCGACTTCAAACAGAACCTGATTTCGGTGAACTCACCGATTGCTCGCGGCCTGATTGGCAAAGAGCAGGACGATGTTGTCACCATCCGTACCCCTGGCGGTGAAGTGGAATACGAAATTATTAAGGTTGAATACCTGTAATTCGCTTCTCCACTAAGATGTTGATACATTGTAAAGAAAAGAAAAAGGCCGCGTAGCGGCCTTTTATCAACTCAAGGAGCATGGCATTTTGCTCGCCTGCTGAAAGAAATCCCTCGTTTCACACAGAAAATGTGATTGATTCAGGATATCCTTAGCGTGGCAGCGAGATTTTACGCTCTTTAGATGGGCGATAGAGCACCAGCGTTTTACCGATGACCTGTACATTACAGGCGCCGGTTTCGCGCACGATGGCTTCCACGATCAGGTTTTTAGTGTCTCTGTCTTCAGAGGCGATTTTCACCTTGATCAGCTCGTGGTGTTCCAGCGCTTGTTCAATCTCGGCAAGCACCCCTTCGGTCAAACCATTGTTGCCAAGCATCACTACAGGCTTGAGCGGATGTGCCAGACCTTTAAGGTGCTGTTTTTGTTTAGTACTCAGATTCATCGTATATTTTTGCTTACGTTGGGATTGAAAACGGTTCATTCTACCGCCATCTCCCTTATATCGCCAAATAGCTGCGTAGAAATTTACGTCACAGGCAAGCAACGATGAACCAGGACGGAAATGTTAAATGACAGGTAAAAAGCGTTCTGCCAGTTCCAGCCGCTGGCTTCAGGAACACTTTAGCGATAAATATGTTCAACAGGCACAGAAAAAGGGGTTACGTTCCCGTGCCTGGTTTAAACTTGATGAAATACAGCAAAGTGACAAACTTTTTAAGCCGGGGATGACGGTTGTTGACCTCGGTGCGGCACCTGGCGGATGGTCTCAGTATGCGGTAACGCAGATCGGCGGAACGGGCCGAATCATCGCGTGCGATCTTTTACCAATGGATCCCATCGTCGGTGTCGACTTCCTTCAGGGCGACTTTCGTGATGAATTAGTGCTGAAAGCGTTACTTGATCGTGTTGGTGATAGTAAGGTCCAGGTTGTCATGTCGGATATGGCACCAAATATGTGCGGAACACCGGCGGTGGATATCCCCCGCGCCATGTATCTGGTGGAGCTAGCGTTAGAAATGTGTCGTGATGTACTAGCGCCTGGTGGTAGTTTTGTTGTGAAGGTGTTTCAGGGCGAAGGTTTCGAGGAGTATCTTAAGGAAATTCGCTCCCTGTTTGCGAAGGTCAAAGTTCGTAAGCCGGACTCTTCCCGGGCCCGTTCCCGAGAAGTGTATATTGTAGCGACCGGGCGAAAATGATAACCGGTAGATTTCAGGCGAAAGTTTGAATGAAACTGGATATAGAGTATCCTGACGCTGTTTTTAACACAGTTGTAATATGAGGTTAATCCCTTGAGTGACATGGCGAAAAACCTAATACTCTGGCTGGTCATTGCCGTTGTGCTGATGTCAGTATTCCAGAGCTTTGGGCCCAGCGAGTCGAATGGCCGCAAGGTGGATTATTCTACCTTCCTGCAAGAGGTCAATCAGGACCAGGTTCGCGAAGCGCGTATCAACGGACGTGAGATCAACGTTACCAAGAAAGATAGTAACCGTTACACGACTTACATCCCGGTGAACGATCCTAAGCTGCTTGATAACCTTCTGACCAAAAACGTCAAAGTGGTAGGCGAGCCGCCAGAAGAACCAAGCCTGCTGGCTTCAATCTTCATTTCCTGGTTCCCGATGCTGCTTCTTATCGGCGTCTGGATCTTCTTTATGCGTCAGATGCAGGGCGGCGGTGGCAAAGGTGCCATGTCGTTCGGTAAGAGCAAGGCGCGTATGCTGACGGAAGACCAGATCAAGACCACGTTTGCTGACGTCGCCGGTTGTGACGAAGCAAAAGAAGAGGTGGGTGAACTGGTTGAATACCTGCGCGAGCCGAGCCGTTTCCAGAAACTGGGCGGTAAGATCCCGAAAGGCGTTCTGATGGTCGGCCCTCCGGGTACCGGTAAAACCCTGCTGGCGAAAGCCATCGCGGGTGAAGCGAAGGTGCCGTTCTTTACTATTTCAGGTTCTGACTTCGTGGAAATGTTCGTGGGTGTCGGTGCATCTCGTGTGCGTGACATGTTCGAGCAGGCCAAGAAGGCAGCACCGTGCATCATCTTCATCGATGAAATCGACGCCGTAGGCCGCCAGCGTGGCGCAGGTCTGGGCGGTGGTCACGACGAGCGTGAGCAGACCCTGAACCAGATGCTGGTTGAGATGGACGGCTTCGAAGGTAACGAAGGTATCATCGTTATCGCGGCAACTAACCGTCCGGACGTACTTGACCCTGCGCTGCTGCGTCCAGGACGTTTCGACCGTCAGGTTGTGGTCGGTCTGCCGGATGTTCGCGGTCGTGAACAGATTCTGAAAGTGCATATGCGTCGCGTACCGCTGGCGCCGGATATCGACGCGGCAATCATCGCGCGTGGTACCCCGGGCTTCTCCGGTGCGGATCTGGCTAACCTGGTCAACGAAGCTGCACTGTTTGCCGCACGCGGCAACAAGCGCGTAGTCTCCATGGTGGAGTTCGAGAAAGCGAAAGACAAAATCATGATGGGTGCGGAACGTCGCTCCATGGTGATGACGGAAGCGCAGAAAGAGTCCACCGCATACCACGAAGCGGGCCATGCGATTATCGGCCGCCTGGTACCGGAACACGATCCGGTGCACAAAGTGACGATTATTCCGCGCGGCCGTGCGCTGGGTGTGACCTTCTTCCTGCCTGAGGGCGATGCGATCAGCGCCAGCCGTCAGAAGCTGGAAAGCCAGATTTCAACCCTGTACGGCGGTCGTCTGGCGGAAGAGATCATCTACGGGCCAGAACACGTTTCTACCGGTGCGTCGAACGATATTAAAGTGGCGACAAACCTGGCGCGTAACATGGTGACTCAGTGGGGCTTCTCCGACAAACTCGGTCCGCTGCTGTATGCAGAGGAAGAGGGTGAAGTATTCCTGGGCCGCTCCGTGGCGAAAGCGAAACATATGTCCGATGAGACGGCACGTATCATCGACCAGGAAGTGAAAGCGCTGATTGAACGTAACTATGGTCGCGCTCGTCAGATCCTGAACGACAATATGGACATCCTGCATTCGATGAAAGATGCGCTCATGAAATATGAGACCATCGATGCACCGCAGATTGACGACCTGATGGCTCGCCGCGAAGTGCGTCCGCCAGCAGGCTGGGAAGACCCTGGCGCTTCCAACAATTCTGACAACAATGGCACCCCGCGCGCGCCGCGTCCGGTTGATGAACCGCGTACGCCAAACCCGGGCAACACCATGTCAGAACAGTTGGGCGACAAGTAAGTCACTGCTGTTGAAGCGTTTGTCTGTACCTCAAACCCTGGAGCTTGCTCCGGGGTTTTTCTTTTCCGTTAAACCATACTAAAGGCAGGGATTTAACCATGAAACTCTTCGCCCAGGACTCGCATCTCGATCTTTCACATCCGCATGTGATGGGGATCCTGAATGTTACCCCTGACTCCTTCTCTGACGGCGGCACGCACAACACGCTTATCGACGCGGTTAAGCACGCAAATTTAATGATCAACGCGGGTGCCACCATCATTGACGTTGGCGGTGAATCGACGCGTCCCGGCGCGGCAGATGTTTCGGTGGAAGAAGAGCTGGCGCGCGTGGTGCCGGTGGTTGAGGCCATCGCGCAACGTTTCGAGGTATGGATCTCCGTCGACACGTCCAAACCAGAAGTGATCCGTGAAGTGGCGAGAGTGGGTGCTCACATTATTAATGATATCCGCTCGCTGACCGAACCGGGCGCGATCGAGGCCGCTGCAGAAACCGGCCTGCCGGTATGCCTGATGCATATGCAGGGGCAACCGAAAACCATGCAGGAAGCGCCGAAGTATGATGATGTCTTTGTCGACGTGAATCGCTTCTTTATTGAGCATATTGAACGCTGTGAGCGTGCAGGCATCCCAAAAGAGAAATTGCTGCTCGACCCGGGGTTCGGTTTCGGTAAAAATCTCTCACACAATTATGCGTTGCTTGCGCGCTTATCGGAATTTCATCACTTTGGCCTGCCGCTGCTGGTGGGGATGTCGAGAAAATCGATGATTGGCCAATTGCTGAATGTGGGACCGAGCGAACGCCTGAGTGGCAGCCTGGCCTGCGCGGTAATTGCGGCGATGCAAGGCGCGCACATTATCCGTGTCCATGACGTCAAAGAAACAGTAGAAGCCATGCGTGTGGTAGAAGCCACACTGGCAGCGAAGGAAAACAAACGCTATGAGTAATCGTAAATATTTTGGTACCGATGGTATCCGTGGGCGCGTAGGCGATGCTCCAATCACCCCTGATTTTGTTCTGAAGCTCGGCTGGGCTGCTGGTAAGGTACTGGCGCGTCATGGCTCACGTAAGATCATTATTGGTAAAGATACCCGTATTTCGGGCTATATGCTGGAATCTGCGCTGGAAGCGGGTCTGGCGGCTGCAGGGCTTTCAGCCTCTTTTACTGGCCCAATGCCAACGCCTGCGGTTGCCTATCTTACGCGCACCTTCCGCGCAGAAGCGGGAATTGTGATCTCGGCGTCTCATAACCCGTTCTACGACAACGGCATCAAGTTCTTCTCCATTGACGGCACCAAGCTGCCGGACGAAGTGGAAGAGGCCATTGAAGCCGAAATGGAAAAAGAGATCACCTGTGTTGATTCCGCAGAACTGGGTAAAGCGAACCGTATCGTCGATGCGGCGGGCCGTTATATCGAATTCTGCAAAGGAACCTTCCCGAACGAGCTGAGCCTGGCGCATCTTAAAATTGTGGTGGACTGTGCGAACGGTGCGACCTATCACATTGCGCCGAATGTCTTCCGCGAGCTGGGTGCGAAAGTGATCGCCATCGGCTGCGAGCCGGATGGTCTGAACATTAACGAAGAAGTCGGGGCGACGGACGTGCGCGCCCTGCAGGCGCGCGTGCTGGCGGAAAAAGCCGATCTGGGCATTGCCCTGGACGGCGACGGTGACCGCGTGATCATGGTTGACCATGAAGGCAATAAAGTCGACGGCGATCAGATTCTCTACATCATTGCCCGCGAAGGCCTGCGTCAGGGTCAGCTGCGCGGCGGCGCGGTTGGGACGCTGATGAGCAACATGGGTCTGGAACTGGCGCTGAAACAGCTCGGTATTCCGTTTGTTCGCGCGAAAGTGGGCGACCGCTACGTGCTGGAAAAGCTTCAGGAGAAAGGCTGGCGTATTGGTGCCGAGAACTCCGGTCACGTGATCCTGCTCGACAAAACCACTACCGGTGACGGCATTGTTGCCGCGCTGCAGGTGGTTGCCGCGATGGCGCGCAACCATATGAGCCTGCACGATCTGTGCAGCGGGATGAAAATGTTCCCGCAGATCCTGGTGAACGTGCGCTTCACTGCCGGTAAAGGCGATCCGCTGGAAAATGACAACGTGAAAGCGGTAATGGCTGACGTTGAAGCGGCTCTGGGCAGCCGCGGACGCGTGCTGCTGCGTAAGTCCGGTACCGAGCCGCTGATCCGCGTGATGGTGGAAGGTGAAGACGAAGCGCAGGTCACCGAATTTGCGCACCGTATTGCGGATGCCGTAAAAGCTGCATAATCCTTCACAGTAAGTGTTTAAAAAGGCGGCGCTTGCCGCCTTTGTTTTGAGCAATTAATGGCTTTTTGCTGTTTTTTTCCGCAGTTGATACAATGCCTCAAAAATGCCCTTGCGAAGGCCATTCGCTTTGGTTAGTATTCACACCCGCTTCAGTGGGAAACAAAAATCCTGCTAATTGGTCGAAGCATTGGTATGCGGCAAATCCGCAAGGAACAGGTTGATTATGTACGAAGCTCTTTTAGTTGTTTTCCTTATTGTAGCCATCGCTCTCGTAGCGTTGATCATGCTGCAGCAAGGTAAAGGCGCTGATATGGGAGCCTCCTTCGGAGCAGGCGCTTCCGGTACGCTGTTCGGTTCAAGTGGTTCTGCGAACTTCATGACCCGCACAACGGCGATTCTGGCTACGCTGTTCTTCATCATCAGTCTGGTACTTGGCAATATCAACAGCAACAAGACCAGCAAAGGAAGCGAGTGGGAAAATCTGAGCGCGCCAGCAAAAACTGAGCAGACTCAGCCAGCTGCACCGGCTAAGCCAACCAGCGATATCCCGCAGTAAGTATTCCGTACCGAGGTGGTGGAATTGGTAGACACGCTACCTTGAGGTGGTAGTGCCCTAACGGGCTTGTGGGTTCGAGTCCCATCCTCGGTACCAATATTCCAGAAGAAAGACGTCGAAAGACGTCTTTTTTTTCGTCTGTATATTGTGGTGGCTGGCAAAATGGCGGGTGGCGCTACGCTTGCCCGTCCAACAAATGCCCAATAAAAAAGGCGCCCGTGGGGCGCCTTTTGCATGTCTTGCTGTCGATTATTTCTTATCGCTGTGTTCCAGGTTCTCAACCTGCGGCAGGCCGTTACCGGAATTCGCGGAGAGCAGACCATTCTCAACGTAGTTGAACAGCTTCTCACGGGTATCGGTGATATCCAGGTTACGCATGGTTAACTGGCCAATACGGTCGTCCGGAGAAAACACAGACTCACCTTTTTCCATGGTCAGACGCTCTGCTTTATAGGTCAGGTTGTCCGACACGGTGTTCAGGATGGAGTAGTCGTTACCGCGACGCAGTTCCAGCGTCACTTCACCGGTGATCGCGCTCGCTACCCAACGCTGCAGCGCGTCACGCAGCATCAGCGCCTGCGGATCGAACCAGCGACCCTGATACAGCAGTTTGCCCAGCTGACGACCATGAGAGTGATACTGCTCGATGGTGTCTTCGTTGTGAATACCGGTCAACAGACGCTCGTAAGCGATGTGCAGCAGCGCCATCCCCGGAGCTTCATAGATACCGCGGCTTTTCGCCTCGATGATACGGTTTTCAATCTGATCGCTCATGCCCAGACCGTGGCGACCGCCGATGCGGTTTGCTTCCAGCATCAGTTCAACATCGTCAGAGAAGGTCTTGCCGTTCAGGGCAACCGGATGGCCACGTTCAAAACGCACGGTCACTTCTTCCGCCGGGATCTTCACGCTCTCGTCCCAGAACTTCACGCCCATGATCGGGTTAACGATCTTCACGCTGGAGTTCAGGAATTCCAGGTCCTTCGCTTCGTGCGTCGCGCCCAGCATGTTGGAGTCGGTAGAGTAGGCTTTCTCAACGGACATTTTGTAGTCAAAGCCGCAGGCAATCATAAACTCGGACATTTCATGGCGGCCACCCAGCTCGTCGATGAAGTCGGTGTCCAGCCACGGCTTGTAAATCTGCAGCTCCGCGTTGGTCAGCAGGCCATAACGATAGAAACGTTCGATATCGTTACCTTTATAGGTGCTGCCGTCACCCCAGATGTTCACGCCATCTTCTTTCATGGCGGCAACCAGCATGGTGCCGGTAACGGCACGACCCAGCGGGGTGGTGTTGAAATAGGTCAGGCCGCCCGTGGTGTTATGGAACGCACCGCACTGAATAGCGGCGATGCCTTCAGCAACCAGCTGCTTGCGGCAGTCAATCAGTCGCGCGTTTTCTGCGCCATACTCTTTAGCGCGACGAGGAATAGCATCATAGTCGTCCTCATCCGGCTGACCCAGGTTCGCAGTATATGCATACGGAACCGCTCCCTTCTGGCGCATCCACAGCAGTGCAGCGCTGGTATCCAGGCCGCCTGAGAAAGCGATGCCAATACGTTGTCCTACCGGAAGATGCTTGAGAATCGTCGTCATAGAATAAAACCCTGCTTGATTGACTGATTAGAGACCGCTTTCGCTCTCTTGTGCATTTTTATGCAAAATAAGTGAGTATTCATTTAATCATCTTTTATCGAATACCGGAAGAGACTCGTGCGTTTTTTGTAAAAAATTTGGTCTGTTCTGTCTGGCGGAAGCTGGGTTGACAGGTGGGGTTAACTATCAATATACTAAACGCCGATTTTACGTCCCGTCTTCGGTACCAAATCCCAGCATTATTTGCAAATTCTGTCCAAAACGCGTAGAATTTGCCACGTTTCAGGCGCGGGGTGGAGCAGCCTGGTAGCTCGTCGGGCTCATAACCCGAAGGTCGTCGGTTCAAATCCGGCCCCCGCAACCACTTTCCCATAAAGTTCTTTTTCAAATATACTGTGAAGACTTAGAGCCTTCGTAGCTGGATTTGAAAAAATTCTTTCGGAGAGTGCTCCAGGCCACAGTTGTGGCTATAGGGTTCAGTTATCTAAAGCCCCGATTTATCGGGGTTTTTTGTTATCTGACTACAGAATAACTGGGCTTTACGCCCTTTTTTTATGTCTTGGGGGTGGGCTTGTCCACATTAGAGCAAAAATTAACAGAGATGATTACTGCACCGGTCGAAGCACTGGGCTACGAACTGGTCGGCATCGAATTCGTTCGCGGCCGTACATCGACGCTGCGCATCTATATTGATAGTGAAGATGGCATCAATGTTGATGATTGTGCTGATGTCAGCCACCAGGTGAGTGCGGTTCTTGATGTTGAAGACCCAATTACCGTTGCGTACAACCTGGAAGTTTCCTCACCTGGCCTGGATCGCCCGATGTTCACGGCCGAGCACTATGTGCGCTTTACCGGTGAAGAAGTGGCTCTCGTTCTGCGTATGGCCGTACAGAACCGCCGTAAATGGCAGGGAATTATCAAAGCCGTTGATGGTGAAATGATCACGGTGACAGTCGAAGGCAAAGATGAAGTGTTCGCGCTGAGTAATATCCAGAAGGCGAACCTGGTTCCCCACTTTTAACAGTCTGGATTGAGGTGAAAAGCCCGCGATGAACAAAGAAATTTTGGCTGTTGTTGAAGCCGTCTCCAACGAGAAATCACTGCCGCGTGAGAAGATTTTCGAAGCGCTGGAAAGTGCACTGGCTACAGCAACCAAGAAAAAATACGAACAAGAGATCGATGTTCGCGTAGAAATCGATCGTAAAAGCGGTGACTTCGATACATTCCGTCGTTGGGTAATCGTAGAAGAAGTGACCCAGCCGACCAAAGAGATCACCCTGGAAGCTGCACGTTTTGAAGACGAAAGTCTGAACGTGGGTGACTACGTTGAAGATCAGATTGAATCTGTCACCTTCGACCGTATCACCACCCAGACCGCTAAGCAGGTTATCGTGCAGAAAGTGCGCGAAGCCGAGCGCGCGCTGGTTGTCGATCAGTTCCGCGATCAGGAAGGCGAAATCATCACCGGCGTGGTGAAGAAAGTGAACCGCGACAACATCTCTCTGGAAATTAAATCCGAAGGGATGCCGGGCAACGCTGAAGCCGTGATCCTGCGTGAAGATATGCTGCCGCGTGAAAACTTCCGCCCGGGCGACCGTATTCGTGGTGTTCTGTACGCCGTGCGCCCTGAAGCGCGTGGCGCGCAGCTGTTCGTGACCCGTTCTAAACCAGAAATGCTGGTTGAACTGTTCCGCATCGAAGTGCCGGAAATTGGCGAAGAAGTTATTGAGATCAAAGCAGCAGCTCGCGATCCAGGCTCTCGTGCGAAAATTGCGGTGAAAACCAACGACAAGCGTATCGACCCGGTCGGTGCTTGCGTCGGTATGCGCGGCGCGCGCGTTCAGGCGGTTTCTACCGAACTGGGCGGCGAGCGTATTGATATCGTTCTGTGGGACGACAACCCGGCGCAGTTCGTAATCAACGCAATGGCTCCGGCTGATGTTGCGTCTATCGTTGTTGACGAAGACAAACACACCATGGATATCGCTGTTGAAGCGGGCAACCTGGCGCAGGCGATTGGCCGTAACGGTCAGAACGTACGCCTGGCGTCACAGCTGAGTGGCTGGGAACTCAACGTCATGACCGTTGATGACCTGCAGGCTAAGCATCAGGCTGAAGCCCATGCGGCGATCGATACCTTCACCAAATACCTCGACATTGACGAAGACTTCGCCACTGTTCTGGTAGAAGAAGGTTTCTCTACGCTGGAAGAACTGGCCTATGTGCCAATGAAAGAGCTGCTGGAAATTGACGGTCTGGATGAGCCAACCGTTGAAGCCCTGCGTGAACGCGCTAAAAACGCACTGACCACCCTGGCACTGGCTCAGGAAGAAAGCCTTGGCGATAAGAAGCCGGCTGATGACCTGCTGAATCTGGAAGGTCTTGATCGTGCGATTGCGTTCAAGCTGGCTGCCCGTGGTGTTTGTACGCTGGAAGATCTCGCTGAGCAAGGCGTTGATGACCTGGCCGATATCGAAGGTTTAACCGACGAGAAAGCCGGCGAACTCATCATGGCCGCACGTAATATTTGCTGGTTCGGCGACGAAGCGTAATAAACTGTAGCAGGAAGGAACAGCATGACTGATGTAACTGTAAAATCGCTGGCTGCTGAGATTCAGACCTCCGTGGACCGCCTGGTACAGCAATTTGCTGATGCAGGGATCCCGAAGTCCGCTGATGACTCGGTGACCGCGCAAGAAAAACAAACCTTGTTAACGCACCTGAACCGCGAACACGGTTCTACGCCTGACAAGTTAACGCTGCAGCGCAAAACGCGCAGCACGTTAAACATTCCTGGTACCGGTGGCAAAAGCAAATCGGTACAAATTGAAGTCCGCAAGACGCGCACCTTTGTAAAACGTGATCCGCAAGAGGCAGAACGCCTTGCCGCGGAAGAGCAGGCACAGCGTGAAGCGGAAGAACAAGCTCAGCGTGAGGCGGAAGCAGCCGCCAAACGTGAAGCAGAATTAAAAGCTGAACGTGAGGCCGCAGAAAAAGCGAAACGCGACGCCAGTGATAAAGTGAAGCGTGACGCTGCGGAAAAAGACAAAGTGAGCAATCAACAGACAGACGAAATGACCAAAACCGCCCAGGCTGAAAAAGCCCGCCGTGAAAATGAAGCTGCCGAGCTGAAGCGTAAAGCGGAAGAAGAAGCCCGCCGTAAGCTGGAAGAAGAAGCTCGCCGCGTCGCTGAAGAAGCGCGCCGTATGGCAGAAGAAAACGAGAAGAATGGCGTGAATACCGCTGAACCGACTGAAGATACCAGCGACTATCACGTGACCACTTCTCAGCATGCGCGTCAGGCTGAAGATGATAACGACCGTGAAGTAGAAGGCGGCCGTGGCCGTGGTCGTAATGCAAAAGCCGCGCGTCCGGCGAAGAAAGGTAACAAACACGCTGAATCTAAAGCTGACCGTGAAGAAGCACGTGCAGCGGTTCGCGGTGGTAAAGGCGGTAAGCGTAAAGGTTCTTCTCTGCAGCAGGGCTTCCAGAAGCCAGCTCAGGCGGTTAACCGTGACGTCGTGATTGGCGAAACCATCACCGTTGGCGATCTGGCGAACAAGATGGCGGTTAAAGGCTCTCAGGTCATCAAAGCGATGATGAAGCTGGGCGCAATGGCAACCATCAACCAGGTTATCGACCAGGAAACCGCACAGCTGGTTGCCGAAGAGATGGGCCACAAAGTTATCCTGCGTCGTGAAAACGAGCTGGAAGAAGCAGTAATGAGCGACCGTGACACTGGCGCTGCGGCTGAACCGCGTGCACCGGTTGTGACCATCATGGGTCACGTTGACCACGGTAAAACCTCTCTGCTTGACTACATTCGTTCTACGAAGGTTGCCTCCGGCGAAGCGGGTGGTATTACCCAGCACATCGGTGCTTACCACGTAGAAACCGAAAACGGCATGATCACCTTCCTGGATACCCCAGGCCACGCAGCGTTCACCTCAATGCGTGCTCGTGGTGCTCAGGCTACGGATATCGTTGTACTGGTTGTTGCAGCAGACGATGGCGTTATGCCACAGACCATTGAAGCTATCCAGCACGCGAAAGCGGCGCAGGTGCCTCTGGTTGTTGCGGTCAACAAAATCGATAAGCCAGAAGCCGATCTGGACCGCGTGAAGAACGAACTGTCTCAGTACGGCGTTATGCCGGAAGAGTGGGGTGGCGAAGCGCAGTTCATCCCTGTATCTGCAAAAGCGGGTACCGGTATCGACGACCTGCTGAACGCTATCCTGCTTCAGGCTGAAGTTCTGGAGCTGAAAGCCGTTCGTAAAGGTATGGCGAGCGGTGCGGTAATCGAATCCTTCCTGGATAAAGGTCGTGGTCCGGTTGCTACGGTTCTGGTTCGCGAAGGTACGCTGAACAAGGGCGACATCGTTCTGTGTGGCTTCGAATACGGTCGCGTTCGTGCGATGCGTAACGAACTGGGTCAGGAAGTGCTGGAAGCAGGTCCGTCCATCCCAGTGGAAATCCTGGGTCTGTCCGGTGTTCCGGCTGCCGGTGATGAAGTGACCGTGGTGCGTGACGAGAAGAAAGCGCGTGAAGTGGCACTGTATCGTCAGGGCAAATTCCGTGAAGTTAAGCTGGCGCGTCAGCAGAAATCTAAACTTGAGAACATGTTTGCGAACATGGCTGAAGGCGAAGTTCACGAAGTGAACGTCGTTCTGAAAGCGGACGTTCAGGGTTCTGTGGAAGCGATCTCCGACTCCTTGCTGAAACTGTCTACCGACGAAGTGAAAGTGAAGATCATCGGTTCTGGCGTAGGTGGTATCACCGAAACCGACGCAACCCTGGCTGCGGCATCCAACGCTATCCTGGTTGGCTTCAACGTGCGTGCTGATGCATCTGCTCGCCGCGTGATCGAAGCGGAAAGCCTGGATCTGCGCTACTACTCCGTCATCTATAACCTGATCGACGAAGTGAAAGCTGCGATGAGCGGTATGCTGTCTCCTGAGCTGAAACAGCAGATCATCGGTCTGGCTGAAGTGCGTGACGTGTTCAAATCACCGAAATTCGGTGCTATCGCGGGCTGTATGGTTACCGAAGGTACCATCAAGCGTCACAACCCAATCCGCGTACTGCGCGACAACGTGGTTATCTACGAAGGCGAGCTGGAATCCCTGCGCCGCTTCAAAGATGACGTTAACGAAGTCCGTAACGGCATGGAATGTGGTATCGGCGTGAAGAACTACAACGACGTTCGCGTTGGCGATATGATCGAAGTGTTCGAAATCATCGAGATCCAACGCAGCATCGACTAATCCTTCAGGGATAAGTCCATATGTAGGCCGGGATCGCCTCGTGCCACCCGGCAATAATTTTAAAAGGGGCTTTTAGCCCCTTTTTTGTCTGGAGAATTTATTATGGCGAAAGAATTTGGTCGCCCACAGCGCGTGGCGCAGGAGATGCAGAAAGAGATCGCACTCATCCTGCAACGCGAAATTAAAGACCCGCGTATCGGTATGATGACCACCGTATCTGGCGTGGAAATGTCTCGTGACCTGGCCTATGCCAAAGTGTTCGTAACCTTCCTGAACGATCAGGACGAAGCGGCGGTTAAAAACGGCATTAAAGCACTGCAGGAAGCCTCTGGTTTCATCCGCTCTCTGCTCGGCAAAGCGATGCGCCTGCGTATCGTGCCAGAGCTGACCTTCTTCTACGACAACTCGCTGGTCGAAGGTATGCGCATGTCCAACCTGGTGACCAGCGTGGTGAAACATGACGACGAACGTCGTGTTAACCCGACGGACGACAGCAAGGAGGACTGATGAGTCGTCCTCGTCGTCGCGGTCGCGACGTGCATGGCGTGCTGCTGCTGGATAAACCGCAGGGCGCATCCAGCAACGACGTGCTGCAAAAAGTGAAGCGTATTTATAACGCTAACCGTGCGGGCCACACCGGCGCGCTGGATCCGCTGGCGACTGGCATGCTGCCGATTTGCCTGGGTGAAGCGACAAAGTTTTCCCAGTACCTGCTCGATTCCGATAAACGCTACCGCGTTATCGCTAAACTGGGCCAGCGTACGGATACCTCCGACGCGGATGGTCAGGTGGTAGAAGAGCGCCCGGTGACCTTCAGCGCCGAACAGCTTGATGCGGCCCTGGAGAGCTTCCGCGGGGACACGATGCAGGTGCCGTCGATGTATTCGGCGCTGAAATATCAGGGCAAGAAGCTCTACGAATATGCGCGACAGGGAATTGACGTCCCGCGCGAAGCCCGCCCGATTACCGTGTATGAGCTACTCTTTATTCGCCATGAAGGCGATGAGCTGGAGCTGGAAGTCCACTGTTCGAAAGGGACCTATATTCGCACCATCATTGACGATCTGGGTGAAAAGCTGGGCTGCGGCGCGCATGTGATCTACCTGCGTCGTCTGGCGGTCAGTAAATATCCGGTGGAACGCATGGTGACGCTTGAGCAGCTGCGCGCGTTGGCTGAGCAGGCACAAGCGCAGGGAGTGGAACCAGCAGATTTGCTGGATCCATTGCTGATGCCAATGGACAGTCCGGCAGCGGACTTCCCAATCGTTAATCTTCCTTTAACATCGTCCGTTTACTTTAAGAACGGAAACCCGGTTCGTACGGCGGATGCGCCGCTGGATGGACTGGTACGCGTGACGGAAGGTGACGAAGGGAAATTCATCGGTATGGGCGAAATGGACGGTGAAGGGCGCGTTGCGCCGCGTCGTCTGGTCGTCGAATATCCGGTCGACGCGTGACGGCGATAACGGCTCACCTTGCGATAAGCAGGGGAGACGAGTAGAATATCGCCGCTTAACGCCCGGTGAATTGTTTAACAATCTGCGGGGCGTACATGGGGTCGCTGAATTAGAGATCGGCACCCTTACATTCTTTATACTTTGGAGTTTGAAAATGTCTCTAAGCGTTGAAGCTAAAGCTAAAATCGTTTCTGAGTTTGGTCGTGGTACTAACGACAGCGGTTCTACCGAAGTTCAGGTTGCACTGCTGACTGCACAGATTAACCACCTGCAGGGTCACTTTGCAGAGCACAAAAAAGATCACCACAGCCGTCGTGGTCTGCTGCGCATGGTTTCTCAGCGTCGTAAACTGCTCGACTACCTGAAGCGTAAAGATGTTGCACGCTACACCGCGCTGATCGAGCGTCTGGGTCTGCGTCGCTAAGTCTTGCGAGTTTCAGAAAAGGGGGCCTGATGGCCCCTTTTTTCAACCAGACGGCAGCAATTCAATGGAAACTATTGTATTGTTGCTATAAATGATCTTCATTGCAGAGGTTCGCGCGGCTAATGAGAGGCTTCACCCATGGGGGTGTCGGTTGTCATTAGTCGCGAGGATGCGAAGAAGGTCGGGTTAAATCGACAGCACGCCGGCGGTGTGCTGTCATACATTTAAGAAAGGACAGAATTTTGCTGAATCCGATCGTTCGTAAATTCCAGTATGGTCAACATACCGTCACGCTGGAAACCGGCATGATGGCACGTCAGGCGACTGCTGCCGTTATGGTAAGCATGGATGACACCGCGGTATTCGTTACCGTAGTTGGCCAGAAAAAAGCTAAACCAGGTCAGGACTTCTTCCCGCTGACCGTAAACTACCAGGAGCGTACCTACGCTGCCGGTAAAATCCCGGGTGGCTTCTTCCGTCGTGAAGGCCGTCCAAGCGAAGGCGAAACCCTGATCGCGCGTCTGATTGACCGCCCGGTTCGTCCGCTGTTCCCGGAAGGCTTCGTTAACGAAGTTCAGGTTATTGCGACCGTTGTTTCCGTTAACCCACAGGTTAACCCGGACATCGTTGCGATGATCGGTGCTTCCGCTGCCCTGTCACTGTCTGGTATTCCATTCAATGGCCCAATCGGTGCCGCGCGCGTCGGTTACATCAACGACCAGTACGTGCTGAACCCAACTCAGGAAGAGCTGAAAGAGAGTAAGCTGGACCTGGTTGTAGCCGGTACTGAAGCGGCTGTGCTGATGGTTGAATCCGAAGCTGAACTGCTGAGCGAAGACCAGATGCTGGGCGCTGTGGTGTTCGGTCACGAGCAGCAGCAGATTGTTATCCAGAACATCAACGACCTGGTGAAAGAAGCCGGTAAGCCACGTTGGGACTGGCAGCCAGAAGCGGCAAACGACGCGCTGAACGCACGCGTTGCGGCACTGGCAGAATCTCGTCTGAGCGATGCATACCGCATCACCGACAAACAGGAGCGTTATGCTCAGGTTGACGCGATCAAAGATGAAACCATCGCCACCCTGGTCGCTGAAGACGAAACGCTGGACGCTAACGAGCTGAGCGAAATCCTGCACGCTATCGAGAAAAACGTTGTTCGTAGCCGAGTACTGGCAGGCGAGCCGCGCATCGATGGCCGTGAAAAAGACATGATCCGTGGTCTGGACGTGCGTACTGGCGTACTGCCGCGTACTCACGGTTCCGCGCTGTTCACCCGTGGTGAAACGCAGGCGCTGGTTACCGCAACCCTGGGTACCGCACGTGACGCGCAGATCATCGACGAACTGATGGGCGAGCGTACTGACAACTTCCTGTTCCACTACAACTTCCCTCCGTACTCTGTGGGCGAAACCGGTATGGTTGGCTCACCGAAGCGTCGTGAAATTGGTCACGGTCGTCTGGCGAAGCGCGGCGTGCTGGCAGTGATGCCAGAAGCTGACAAATTCCCGTACACCGTTCGCGTGGTTTCTGAAATCACCGAATCTAACGGTTCTTCTTCCATGGCTTCCGTATGTGGTGCTTCTCTGGCGCTGATGGATGCAGGCGTGCCGATCAAAGCCGCTGTTGCGGGTATCGCAATGGGGCTGGTGAAAGAAGGCGACAACTTCGTTGTTCTGTCTGACATTCTGGGTGACGAAGACCACCTGGGCGATATGGACTTCAAAGTGGCGGGTTCCCGCGACGGTATCTCTGCCCTGCAGATGGATATCAAAATTGAAGGTATCACCAAAGAGATCATGCAGGTTGCTCTGAACCAGGCTAAAGGTGCGCGTCTGCACATCCTGGGCGTGATGGAACAGGCTATCAACGCGCCACGCGGTGATATCTCTGAATTCGCTCCGCGTATTCACACCATCAAGATCAATCCAGACAAGATCAAAGATGTTATCGGCAAGGGCGGTTCCGTAATCCGTGCGCTGACCGAAGAGACTGGCACCACCATTGAAATCGAAGATGACGGTACTGTGAAGATTGCAGCAACCGACGGCGAGAAAGCGAAATTCGCAATCCGTCGCATCGAAGAAATCACTGCTGAAATCGAAGTGGGCCGCGTCTACGCGGGTAAAGTGACCCGTATCGTTGACTTTGGCGCGTTCGTTGCCATCGGTGGCGGTAAAGAAGGTCTGGTTCACATCTCTCAGATCGCTGACAAGCGCGTTGAGAAAGTGACCGATTACCTGCAGATGGGTCAGGAAGTGCCGGTTAAAGTTCTGGAAGTTGATCGCCAGGGCCGTATCCGTCTGAGCATTAAAGAAGCAACCGAGCAGTCTCCTGCCGCTGCGCCAGAAGCGCCAGCCGCAGAACAAGGCGAGTAAGGTAGCATTTGCCCTCCGCTTCGGCGGAGGGTTTATTATCAGGCAGGACGCCTTGTTAAGCCGCCGGGGGACAGGACGTTCATCCAATAGTTGTCTTCGGGAGTGGGAAATGAAGCCTTTTTTGCGCTGGTGTTTCGTTGCGACAGCTTTAACGCTGGCAGGATGCAGCAACTCTGCCTGGCGTAAGAGCGAAGTCCTCGCAGTGCCATTGCAACCGACTTTGCAGCAGGAAGTGATTCTGGCACGCATGGAACAAATACTTGCCAGTCGGGCTTTAACCGATGACGAACGCGCACAGCTTTTATATGAGCGCGGAGTGTTGTATGATAGTCTCGGTCTGAGGGCATTAGCGCGAAATGATTTTTCACAAGCGCTGGCTATCCGACCTGATATGCCTGAAGTATTCAATTACTTAGGCATTTATTTAACGCAGGCAGGCAATTTTGATGCTGCCTATGAAGCGTTTGATTCTGTACTTGAGCTTGATCCAACTTACAACTACGCGCACTTGAATCGCGGTATCGCATTGTATTACGGCGGTCGTGATAAGTTAGCGCAAGATGATCTGCTGGCGTTTTATCAAGACGATCCTAATGATCCTTTCCGTAGCCTGTGGCTTTACATCGTTGAGCGGAAGCTCGATGAGAAGCAGGCAAAAGAAGCCCTGAAACAGCGCTTCGATAAATCGGACAAGGAACAGTGGGGATGGAACATTGTCGAGTTCTACCTGGGCAACATTAGCGAAGCAACGCTGATGGAACGCCTCAAGGCGGACGCAACGGATAACACCTCGCTCGCTGAGCATCTCAGTGAAACCAACTTCTATTTAGGTAAGTACTACCTAAGTCTGGGGGATATGGACAGCGCTACGGCACTGTTCAAATTAGCGGTTGCTAACAACGTACATAACTTCGTTGAGCACCGTTATGCATTGTTGGAATTATCGCTCTTGGGCCAGGAGCAAGACGACCTGGCAGAATCGGACCAGCAATAGCTGACGACATAAACATCAGCCCGTAATCTTTTGATTGCCATCACCTTCACTGGTGAGGGCGTTGTTGTTCGTCAATACACCTACTTTGAGCCGGTTCACACTTTTCAATGAAAATTGCTAATCATTTTCACGATGAGCTAAGTAGACTGGCCGCCATTGACATTGAGGCACTCGTACTACATGGCTGAATTCGAAACCACTTTTGCAGATCTGGGCCTGAAGGCTCCTATCCTTGAAGCCCTTAACGATCTGGGTTACGAAAAACCATCTCCGATCCAGGCAGAATGTATCCCGCATCTGCTCTCTGGTCGTGACGTGCTGGGCATGGCCCAGACTGGTAGCGGTAAAACTGCAGCGTTCTCGCTGCCGCTGCTGAACAACATCGATCCGGACCTGCGTGCACCGCAGATCCTCGTCCTGGCTCCAACCCGTGAACTGGCTGTTCAGGTTGCTGAAGCAATGACGGAATTCTCTAAACATATGCGCGGCGTAAACGTGGTAGCCCTGTACGGCGGCCAGCGTTATGACGTGCAGTTACGCGCCCTGCGCCAGGGCCCACAGATTGTCGTCGGTACGCCGGGCCGTCTGCTGGATCACCTGAAGCGCGGTACTCTGCACCTCTCTAAACTGAGCGGCCTGGTACTGGATGAAGCAGATGAAATGCTGCGTATGGGCTTCATCGAAGACGTAGAAACCATCATGGCGCAGATCCCGGAAGGTCACCAGACCGCTCTGTTCTCTGCCACCATGCCAGAAGCGATCCGTCGCATTACCCGCCGCTTCATGAAAGAGCCGCAGGAAGTGCGTATTCAGTCCAGCGTGACCACTCGCCCGGACATCAGCCAGAGCTACTGGTCCGTGTACGGCATGCGCAAAAACGAAGCGCTGGTCCGTTTCCTGGAAGCGGAAGATTTTGATGCGGCGATTATCTTCGTGCGTACCAAAAATGCGACCCTGGAAGTGGCTGAAGCGCTGGAGCGTAACGGCTACAACAGCGCAGCGCTGAACGGCGACATGAACCAGGCTCTGCGTGAGCAGACGCTGGAGCGTCTGAAAGACGGTCGTCTGGATATCCTGATTGCAACCGACGTGGCAGCACGTGGCCTGGACGTTGAGCGTATCAGCCTGGTTGTAAACTACGACATCCCAATGGACTCCGAGTCTTACGTTCACCGTATCGGTCGTACCGGTCGTGCGGGTCGTGCTGGCCGTGCGCTGCTGTTCGTTGAGAACCGCGAGCGTCGTCTGCTGCGCAACATCGAACGCACCATGAAGCTGACCATTCCAGAAGCGGACCTGCCAAACGCAGACCTGCTGGGCAAACGCCGTCTGGAAAAATTCGCCGCAAAAGTACAGCAGCAGCTGGAAAGCAGCGATCTGGATCAGTACCGTGCACTGCTGTCGCAGATTCAGCCTGTCGCTGAAGGCGAAGAGCTGGATATGGAAACCCTGGCAGCAGCACTGCTGAAAATGGCTCAGGGCGAACGTAGCCTGATCGTGCCACCAGATGCACCGATGCGTCCTAAGCGCGAGTTCCGTGACCGTGACGATCGTTTCGAACGTCGTGGCGACCGCAACGATCGTGGTCCACGCGGCGATCGTCCAGAGCGTGGTGGTGAAGACCGTCCACGTCGTGAACGTCGTGACGCGGGCGATATGGAACTGTACCGCATTGAAGTGGGCCGTGATGATGGTGTTGAAGTTCGTCACATCGTTGGCGCGATTGCTAACGAAGGCGACATCAGCAGCCGTTACATCGGTAACATCAAGCTGTTCGCATCCCACTCTACCATCGAGCTGCCAAAAGGCATGCCGGGCGAAGTACTGCAGCACTTTACTCGCACCCGCATCCTGAACAAGCCGATGAACATGCAGCTGCTGGGCGATGCACAGCCACGTCCTGACCGCGGCGGTGAACGTCGTGGCGGTGGTCGCGGTTTCGGCGGCGAGCGACGTGAAGGCGGTCGCAGCGAAGGTCGCGGTGGTGAAGGTCGTCGTTTCTCCGGCGAGCGCCGTGAAAACCGTGGCCCACGTCGTGAAGAAGGCACCAGCCGTCGTCGTTTCGGTGACGCGTAAGCATTACGCTTCTGACGTAAAGTAAAATATACAGCCCCGATACACGCTATCGGGGCTTTTTTTATTCCCTTTGTACTCTTGTACTGGTACAGTGCGTCACACTAAAATGCAGAACCGCATGATTAACTGGAGAAAAGGCTGTATGGCGACACTAACCACCACCCAAACGTCACCATCGCTGCTTGGCGGCGTGGTGATCATCGGCGGAACCATTATAGGTGCCGGGATGTTCTCCCTGCCCGTGGTCATGTCCGGTGCGTGGTTCTTCTGGTCGCTGGCGGCGCTGGTCTTTACCTGGTTCTGTATGCTCCATTCCGGGCTGATGATCCTTGAAGCAAACCTGAACTACCGCATTGGCTCCAGCTTCGACACCATCACCAAAGATCTGCTGGGCAAAGGCTGGAACCTGGTGAACGGGCTTTCCATCGCGTTTGTGCTCTACATTCTGACCTACGCGTATATCTCGGCGAGCGGCTCGATTCTGCATCACACATTCGCTGAGATGTCGCTGAACGTTCCGGCGCGTCTGGCGGGTCTGTGCTTTGCCCTGGGCGTGGCGTTTATCGTCTGGATGAGTACCAAGGCGGTGAGCCGCATGACGGCCATCGTGCTGGGCGCTAAGGTTATTACCTTCTTCCTGACCTTCGGCAGCCTGCTGGGGCACGTCACGCCCGCCACGCTGTTTAACGTCGCGGAAGTGAACACCTCCTACACCCCGTACCTGCTGATGACGCTGCCGTTCTGCCTGGCGTCGTTTGGCTACCACGGTAACGTGCCGAGCCTGATGAAGTACTACGGCAAGGATCCGCGCACCATCGTGAAATGCCTGGTCTACGGCACGCTGCTGGCGCTGGGGCTGTATGTGATTTGGCTGCTGGGGACGATGGGCAACATCCCGCGCCCGGAGTTTATCGGCATTGCGCAGAAGGGCGGTAACATCGACGTGCTGGTGCAGGCCCTGAGCGGCGTGCTGAACAGCCGCAGTCTGGATCTGCTGCTGGTGGTCTTCTCCAACTTTGCGGTGGCGAGTTCTTTCCTCGGCGTAACGCTGGGCCTGTTTGACTACCTGGCGGATCTGTTCGGCTTTGATGATTCCGCGATGGGGCGCTTCAAAACCGCGCTGTTGACCTTCCTGCCGCCGATTGTGGGCGGTCTGCTGTGGCCGAACGGCTTCCTGTACGCCATCGGCTATGCAGGGCTGGCGGCAACCATCTGGGCGGCGATTGTGCCGGCGCTGCTGGCGCGCAAATCACGTCAACGCTTCGGCAGTCCAAAATTCCGCGTCTGGGGCGGAAAGCCGATGATTGCCCTGATCCTGGTGTTTGGGGTGGGTAACGCGGTGGTTCACGTGCTGTCGAGCTTTAATCTGTTGCCTGTGTATCAATAAATACCTCTTTTCACCCTCTCCCTGTGGGAGAGGGCTGGGGTGAGGGCAACAAAACGCACTACATTTCTTCTTTCACCTGCATCGCCAAATCAAACGAGTGCAAGCGCGCCTGGTGATCGAAAATCTGGCCGTTGACCATAATCTCATCCGCCTGCGTTTCACGCAGCACCGCTTCCAGCCCGTGACGCACTTTCGCCTTATCGCCCACAAGCGACATGCTCAGCGCCTGCTGTACGCCATATTGCTCGGAGGCGGACCACAGCTGATGCATATTCTCTACCGGCGGCGGAAGCTGTCCCGTCTCGCCGCGACGCAGCTTCACAAACGCCTGCTGCATGGAGGTGAAGAGGAATTCCGCGTCGCGGTTGCTGTCGGCGGCAATGATGTTGATACACACCATCGCGTACGGCTTCTCCAGACGCTCTGACGGTTTGAAGTTCGTGCGGTAGAGGTGCAGCGCCTGATGCAGCATATCCGGCGCGAAGTGGGAGGCGAACGCAAACGACAGCCCCAGCTGCGCGGCAAGCTGCGCACTATAAAGGCTTGAGCCTAAAAGCCACACCGGAATTTTCTCGCCGTAGCCCGGCACCGGGCGCACGTGCGGGTTCGGATCGCGCGCGTCGAACCAGTCCACCAGCTCCGCCACGTCGCGCGGGAAGTTGTCGATATCGCCGCTCATATGGCGGCGCAGGGCGCGCATGGTCGGCTGATCGCTGCCCGGCGCACGACCAAGCCCCAGGTCAATACGGCCCGGATAGAGAGTATTCAGCGTGCCAAACTGCTCGGCAATCACCAGCGGGGCGTGGTTCGGCAGCATTACGCCACCGGAGCCCAGGTGCAGGGTGGTGGTATTTGCTGCCAGATAGCCAATCAGTACCGAGGTCGCAGCGCTGGCGATGCCCACCATATTGTGGTGTTCGGCCAGCCAGTAGCGGTGATAGCCACGCTTTTCGGCCAGCTGAGCCAGATCGAGAGAGTGCGAAAAGGCTTCTCGCGCGGAGGAGCCTTGTGGGATCGGCGCCAGATCCAGCACCGAAAACGGAATGGTTTTGTCAGTCATAACAGCTCACTTTGTCGACGGTCAATCTTTAATACTGCATTAAAAAATGATAACCGTTGTTAACAAAGTGAGCCTTTTTTAGGCCTGAAGTTCCAGTCCGGCCAGACGTTTCCAGTAACCGTTGCAGTCGCTGTTTGCCGTCAGCGGCAGCGGCGACGCGCCGTTTTCGTTGGCGCGGAAGGCGTCCAGCATCGCGAACACGCTGGTATCCAGCGGCGACAGGCGCACCATGTCCACCAGCCCGTCCATCGACGCCAGCTCGTTACCGAGGTTATAGACATAGCCGCTCATGGTCTGAATACCGTTCAGAACAAATACCTGCTGATTTTCCTGCGACAGCATGCTGCGCCCGTTCGGGTATTTAATGCAGCAGGTTTCGCATTCGTCTTTCGGGCGATCCTCCGAGCGCGCGGTGAAGCAGCGGGCGGAGTAGGCCAGCGGCAGATGGCCATAGCTCAGCACTTCCACTTCGAACTGATGACGAATGCCCAGCTCGTCGCACTGGTTCAGCAGGTTTGCCAGCCAGTCGCGGGAGAGCTCTACCGGCATGCACCAGCGCGTCATTCCCTGTTTGAGCAGCAGGCGCAGCGTCACGGCGTTATAGCAGTTCAGCGCATGGCCCGCGACAAACGGCAGCCTGCGTTCGGCGCACATGTTCACCACGCCCAGATCGCTCGCTTCCAGCAGAAACTCACCGTTTTCGACGTAGCGCTTCAGCTCGCCCAGTTCGGACGAGGCCTGCACCAGCGCGAGCGTTGACAGCACAACCTGTTTGCCGCTGCTGGCCAGGCTTTTCGCCATGTCCAGCCAGTCGCCCACTTTGGTAGCGCGGCGTTTGCTGCATACCGCTTCACCGAGGTAAATCACATCGGCGCTGCTGGTGGCGGCCTGTTGGTAAAAATCTTCCAGCGTCTCTTTTGGCCAGTAGTAGAGCACCGGCCCTAATGAATATTTCATGGTTATCTCACTGCCATTTACGGTGATATGCGCCCAGCGTGGTTTGCGTGCCTTCGGACATCGATCCGAGCGTCTCCATCCACGCCGCTTGCGGGGCATAGTTCTGCGGGTCCGCCATGCAGCGGTCGATGGCCTGACGCCACACTTTCGCCACCTGGCTCACGTAGGCCGGGCTGCGCTGGCGACCTTCAATTTTCACCGAGGCAATATTGGCGGCCAGCAGCTCCGGCAGCAGCTCCAGCGTGTTAAGGCTGGTGGGCTCTTCCAGCGCGTGGTAGCGCTCGCCGTCGACCAGGTAGCGGCCTTTGCACAGCGTCGGATAACCCGCGTTTTCACCGTCCTGATAGCGGTCAATCAGCACTTCATTCAGACGCGACTCCAGCCCCTGCGGGGTTTGCTGCCAGCGGACGAAGCGGGCAGGGGAGCAGGCCCCGACGGTATTCGGCGATTCACCGGTTAAGTAAGAAGAAAGATAGCAACGGCCTTCGGCCATGATGCACAGGCTACCAAAGGCAAAAACCTCCAGCGGCACTGGCGTGACGCGCGCGAGTTGCTTAACCTGATGAATAGAGAGCACGCGCGGCAGCACCACGCGGGCGACGTCAAAGTGTTGATGGTAAAAACGCACCGCCTCTTCGTTGGTGGCAGATGCCTGAACAGAGACGTGGCGCTCAATATGCGGATAGCGTTCTGCCGCATACTCAAGCATGGCGAGGTCGGCCAGGATTAACGCATCGGCACCCAGCTGTGCTGCCATATCCACCGCGCGCTGCCAGCGGGCGTAGCCGTCAGGATGGGCAAACGTGTTGATGGCAATATGCAGCTTGCGGCGGTGCTGATGAACGAAGTTAACGGCTTCCTGAAGCTTTTTCTCCGTAAAGTTGAGGCCAGCGAAATGGCGGGCGTTAGTGTCATCTTTCAGCCCAATATAGACCGCATCGGCCCCATTTTCGATGGCCGCCTTAAGCGCCGGAAGGTTTCCGGCAGGGCAGAGCAGCTCCATAAATTATCCTGATGTAGTCGATAGCAAAATTGTTAACGAGCTGGGATTTTAATTAACCCATACGCGACAATTTTTGATTTAAGGCAGCTAATGGCGTATTGATGGCACCAATAATGAGGTACATCGGACGACGGTTTGTTGATTTACGCCGCTATGTTCTGGAATGGATGTGGCAAAATAGCGGGACTATAGCTATCAGGGAGTAAAGCTCGTGCTGGATAAACTGCGTTCACGTCTCGTACAATTCGGTCCATCAATGCTGAGCGTGCCGGTCAGGCTGGCGCCGTTCGCGCTTAAACGCCAGGTGCTGGAGCAGCTCCTGAGCTGGCAGTTCCGTCAGGCGCTGCAGGACGGTGAACTGGAGTTTCTTGAAGGCCGCTGGCTGAGCATTGAGGTACGTGACATCGGGCTACGCTGGTTTACTTCGGTTGAGAACGACCAACTGATCGTTCGTGAGTCCGCCGAGGCGGACGTGAGCTTTAGCGCCAGCGCCAGCGACCTGCTGATGATTGCCGCGCGCAAGCAGGATCCGGATACGCTCTTCTTCCAGCGACGTCTGGTGATTGAGGGCGACACGGAGCTTGGCCTGTACGTTAAGAATTTAATGGATGCCATTGAGCTGGAGCAGATGCCGAAAGCGCTGCGCGTGATGTTAATGCAAATGGCAGATTTCGTTGAGGCGGGGCTGAAATCCCCGCCGGACAGTAAACACACTTCAGTAGGTGAGCCATGCTGATTCGAGTCGAAATAGGGATTGATGCACCGGGTATCGATGCGTTATTACGCCGCTCTTTTGAGAGCGACGCGGAAGCCCAACTGGTCCACGATCTCCGTGAAGACGGCCTGATCACGCTGGGGCTGGTTGCCACCGATGACGAAGGTCAGGTTGTCGGCTATGTCGCCTTCAGCCCGGTGATCGTTCAGGGTGAAGATCTTCAGTGGGTGGGCATGGCACCGCTGGCGGTGGATGAAAACTACCGCGGGCAGGGCCTGGCGCGCCAGCTGGTCTATGAAGGACTGGACTCGCTGAATGAGTTTGGCTATGCCGCCGTGGTCACGCTGGGCGACCCGGCGTTCTATGGCCGTTTAGGCTTCGAGCAGGCCGCCCATTACGATCTGCGCTGCCGCTGGCCGGGTACCGAATCCGCCTTCCAGGTGCATCGCCTGGCGGATGATGCCCTGAACGGCGTAAATGGTCTGGTGGACTACCACGATCATTTCAATCGCTTTTAATCAGGCTCTCGCGTAGCGCCTCAAAGGAGCCGTCTCCGGTCACGAGGCGCTCTTTCTGGCGCTTCGTCAGCTGCTTGATGCGGTATTCCAGCCTGAGCGCCAGCGATCTGTCCCCCACGGCGGCAGAAAAAGCCAGCTGCAGTTCGCCTTTCCCCCGCAGCGCTTTTGCCCCTTTCCCCGTTTGGTGTTGTAAAAAACGCCGCGCCACATCGGTGGTGATCCCGGTGTAGAGTGCGTTATCAGCGGTTCGGACAAGATAGAGAAACCAGCACACGGTAAACAGATTCAGTATGTTAAGGTGAACGCACCATAGCATGAGAGAGAACGAAAATGGAAACACTGGCCGCCATTAACCGCTGGCTGGCGAAGCAGCATGTCGTGACCTGGTGCGTATATCGCGAGGGCGAAATGTGGTGCGCCAACGCCTTTTACTACTACGACCCTGAGCGCGTCGCTTTTTATGTGATGAGCGAGGACAAAACGCGGCATGCACAGATGACCGGCCAGCAGGCAAAGGTGGCGGGCACGGTAAACGGCCAGCCGAAAACGGTCGCGCTGATCCGCGGCGTGCAGTTCAAGGGTGAGATTCGTCGTCTGGAAGGGGAGGAAAGCGACGCGCAGCGTAAACGCTACACGCGCCGCTTCCCGGTTGCCGCTGCGCTAAAAGCCCCGGTGTGGGAAATCCGCCTCGATGAGCTGAAATTTACCGACAACACCCTGGGCTTCGGCAAGAAGCTTCACTGGCTACGCGCCGAGCAGGCGTAGCGCCTCGCGGTTAAACGCCGGGAGATCGTCCGGGGTCCGGCTGGTGATCAGCTGGTCGTTGTCGTTGACCACCTCCTGATCGTAAAACTCGGCGCCTGCGTTTTTCAGATCGATAACGATCGGTTTCACCGCCGTAAGCTTACGCCCGCGGACCACTTCGGCGCTGATCAGCAGCTGCGGGCCGTGGCAGATGGCAAAGACCGGCTTGCCGGTGCCGACAAAGTCACGGGTAAAGGTCACGAAGCGCTCGTCCCCGCGCAGGGAATCCGGTGAATGGCCGCCTGGCAGCAGCAGGGCGTCGAAATCAGACGGGCTAACGTTATCGATGGTTTCGTCGATGGTCACGCTGGCTTCGCCCTTATGGCCTTTCACCGTTTTGCCCGCTTCTTTCTCAATGGTGATAACCTCGTGTCCCGCCTTGCGGAACGCCTCTGCAGGAGAGGTGAATTCTGAATCTTCAAACTCGTCGGTAATCAAGACTGCGATTTTCTTGCCCATGCTTCCTCCGTTGTTTTGGCTTCAGACTGATTTTTCTCCGCTTGTGGTAAATACTTACCTGTAACAGACTTCTAAGTGTGGTCGACCACGCTGAGTTCGCAAACGGACAATTCTGTAAAGGGGATAAGATGAGTCAGGTACTGATTACAGGCGCAACCGGGCTGGTGGGCGGGCATCTGCTGCGGCTGCTGATCCAGGATCGCCATATTAACTTCATCGCTGCACCGACGCGTCGCCCGCTGTTGGACATCTCCGGCGTCTTTAACCCGCACGATCCACAACTCACCGACGCGCTGGCGCAGGTGCAAGACCCGATAGATATCGCCTTTTGCTGTCTGGGCACGACGCGGCGTGAGGCGGGCAGTAAAGAAGCCTTTGTTCATGCGGACTACACGCTGGTGGTGGATACCGCCCTGACGGCGAAAAAGCTGGGGGCAAAACATTTCCTGGTGGTCAGCTCGCACGGCGCCAGCACCGGCTCACCGTTTTTTTACAATCAGGTGAAGGGCAAAATGGAAGAGGCGCTGATTGCCCAGAAGTGGGAGCGTCTGACAATCGTGCGGCCTTCCATGCTGATGGGGCACCGCGACGAACGGCGTTTTAACGAATCCTTCTTCGCCCCGCTGTTTCGCATCCTACCGGGTAACTGGAAGTCCATTGAGGCGCGGGACGTTGCGCAGGCGATGCTGAAAGAGGCGCTGGCACCGTCGCAGGAGGGCGTCAATATCATCCCTTCGGCAAAACTGCGTGAAATCGCGCAGGGCGAGGCGTAAACTTCTCCGGCTTATTAAATAACACTCTCCGGGGAATGGTATGACTGGTCAGTCTTCATCTCAGGCGGCAACACCTGTCCAATGGTGGAAGCCCGCACTCTTCTTTCTCGTGGTCATCATTGGCCTCTGGTATGTGAAATGGCAGCCGTACTACGGCAAAGCCTTCACCGCCGCCGAAACGCACAGCATCGGTAAATCTATTCTCGCTCAGGCTGATGCCAGCCCGCTGAAGGCAGCGTGGGATTACGCCATGGTCTACTTCCTGGCGGTGTGGAAAGCTGCCGTCTTAGGGGTGATCCTGGGATCGCTGATTCAGGTGCTTATTCCGCGAAACTGGCTGGTGAAAACACTCGGGCAGCCGCGCTTTCAGGGCACGCTGCTGGGGACGATTTTCTCTCTGCCGGGCATGATGTGCTCCTGCTGCGCCGCACCGGTTGCGGCGGGCATGCGCCGCCAGCGCGTATCCATGGGCGGCGCGCTGGCGTTCTGGATGGGGAACCCGCTGCTCAACCCGGCGACGCTGGTGTTTATGGGCTTTGTGCTCGGCTGGCATTTTGCCGCTATCCGTCTGGTTGCCGGGCTGCTGACGGTGCTGGTGGTGGCGACGCTGGTACAAAAACTGGTGAAGGATACTGCCGTCGAACCCGCAGCCGTTGAACTGGACGTCAGCGAACCGCAGGGCGGTTTCTTCACTCGCTGGGGTAAGGCGCTGTGGCAGCTTTTCTGGAGCACCATTCCGGTCTATATCCTGGCGGTACTGGTTCTGGGCGCGGCGCGCGTCTGGCTCTTCCCGCATGCGGATGGGGCGATCGACAACACGCTGATGTGGGTGATTGCGATGGCCGTTGCAGGCTGCCTGTTTGTGATCCCCACGGCGGCAGAAATTCCGATTGTCCAGACCATGATGCTGGCCGGTATGGGGACCGCACCGGCGCTGGCGCTGCTTATCACCTTGCCGGCAATCAGCCTGCCGTCGCTCATCATGCTGCGTAAGTCTTTCCCGGCGAAAGCGCTGTGGCTGACGGCGGGGCTGGTGGCGTTGAGCGGGGTGGTGGTGGGGAGTATTGCGTTGATGTAAAAAAAGCCCGGTGGCGCTCGCGCTTACCGGGCCTTCAGTCAGGTGTGGATTACTTAATGTAGGTAAACGCGGTGGTGACGTGCTTCACGCCGCTCACCCGGCTGGCGATATCCGCCGCCGCTTTCCCTTCACGGTCGGTCACCAGACCCAGCAGGAACACTTCACCGTTTTCGGTCGTTACCTTCACGTTGGAGGATTTCACCTGGTCTGAACCCAGCAGCTGGGAGCGGACTTTGGTGGTGATCCAGGTGTCAGACGACGCGGTGCCCAGGCTGATTGGCTGACCCTGACGGATTTCATTGAAGACTTCCGTGGTGCCCTCAACGCCCATCGCGATCTGCTTCGCGCGGCTGGAGAGCTCGGTATTCGGTGCCTGACCCGTCAGCAGGACTTTGCCCTGATAGGCCGTTACGTTGATACGCGCTTCTTTCTTGATTTGTTCGTCTTTCGACAGCGCGCTGTTGACCCGCAGCTCCAGCGTACCGTCATCCACCTGCGTTCCCACAGAGCGCGGATCGGTCGCCGCTTTGGTGCCTACTGCGGCGGTACCCACAACGGCCGCAGCGATACATCCCTGAAGCAGTAATGCAGACATAAGGACTGCGAGGGTCGATAAAGCCTTCATATAAACTCCTTAATCATCCTGGTGAGGGAAAAGCGTGTTATCGATCAAATCGCATAAGCAGTTTACCGTGAGCATATGCATCTCCTGAATACGTGCGCTACGGTGAGACGGAATGCGGATTTCCACATCCTGCGGCCCGAGCAGACCCGCCAGCTCACCGCCGTCGTAGCCGGTTAAGGCGACGATGGTCATGTCGCGGGTAACGGCGGCTTCAACGGCTTTGACGATGTCCCGGCTGTTGCCGCGCGTGGAAATGGCCAGCAGAACATCGCCGGCATGCCCCAGGGCGCGCACCTGCTTTGCGTAAATTTCGTCATGCAGACGATCGTTAGCAATCGCTGTTAAGACCACATTATCGGTATTAAGTGCAATGGCAGGTAAACTCGGGCGTTCGGTTTCAAAACGGTTAATCATGCTGGCAGCAAAATGCTGTGCGTTGGCGGCTGAGGTTCCGTTGCCACAACAGAGGATTTTGTTGCCGTTAAGCAGGGATTGCACCAGCGTCATTGCAGCGCGAGAGATCGCGTCCGGAAGGGCTTCCGCCGCGGCAATCTGAGTCTGGATGCTTTCTGTGAAGCACACTTTAATTCTTTCGAGCACGTTATCCCTTTTAAATCTTAATTATGCGTCTTCGCCAAAAGCGTTTTTAAGCCATTCGATCTCATTTCCGGTGAAGGCTATCACATCGAAACGGCAATCCACAGTATCAAAGCTCCCATTATGGCGGGCAAGCCACAAGTGGGCAGTCTGTAATAATTTATGTTGTTTGGCGAGCGTCACGCTGGCGGCAGCACCGCCAAAACGGGAAGACTGTCGAAAGCGGACTTCTACAAACACAATCACCTGACCGTCTTTCATGATCAGATCAATTTCGCCGCCGCGCCCGCGGACGTTGGCGGCGATAAAGCGCAGTCCTTTGCCTTCAAGCCAGCGACGCGCTTTTAACTCCCACGCATCGCCGGTCTCTTTACGGCTTAACTGGCCGGGACGATTTGCCCCTGCTGGTATTTGAGCCATGATAACTTCCTGTTAATCACACAGTCCTGAGTGGCGGTCAGATCGCCGGTGTTGCCGTTAAGCTCAAAGCCCGGCACCTGACGCATCTGGGTAAAGTGGTTCGCCAGCGCCCACGCATCGACACCCATCGCATACAGACGCGCCAGGGAGTAGTCGTTACGTACGGAGCTTAGCGCCTGCTGCATCAGCGCCGGGTTGCTGCCCGCCAGCATCGGGATTTCGCTGTACTGCAGGCCGTCCATTTCCAGACGGAAATCCGGGCCTGCGGTGCCCTGCGCGCTGCGGGAGCTGGCGTAGAGCGTTGCGCCGCTCTGGCTGCCGTTACGCATCGCAATCATCGGTTTAATAAAGGCGATCTCCTGCGGCGTGGCAACGATATAGGCCGCATCCACTTTACCACCGCCGCTTATCTGCGCGTCGGTAGGCGGGGCAGGGATGGTCAGGCCGCCAATGGTCACGCTCTGCTGCTGCGGCAGGCTGGCGGAAACCGGGCTGCCGCTGAGCGCGATACCCGCTCCACCGTTAACGCCCGCACGCAGTTCAGAAACGGAACCGAATTTCTGCTGCAGCACGATGCCGCCGCCCAGCTTCTGCCACTCGTCGGCAAAGGCATTAGCCACGCGATCGCCCAGCGTACTGCGCGGGATCAGCAGCAGCGGAGCCTGTTTACCCTGCTCGTGGATATGACGCGCCGCATCGCGGGCTTCATCTTCCGGAGAGAGTGCGAAGTAGCAAATATTGGCCCGGTTCTGAACCTGTTCCGGCTGGTTGAGCGCCAGCACGTTCAGCGTGGTGTTGCTCTTCATCAGCTCTTCCACGTTGTTCTTAAGCAGCGGGCCGACAACGATGCTCGCTCCGTCCTGCTGAACCTGCGCCAGCACCTGGTCAAGCGGCTTCGAACTGGTGTCGTAGATTTTCAGCTCAGCGCCAGGGTTCGCGCTGGTGGTCGCCACGGCCTGCGGCTGAGCGGCAGGCTGAGACGCTGGTTGTGCAGGCTGCTGTTGAGCCTGTTCTGCCGTTGCCTCTGGGGCAGGCATCGCTTGTGTCTCCGCCGGAGCCTGTGTTGCCGGTGCGGAAGTCGCTGGAGGGGTAGTCGGTGCGGTAACCGGGTTTTGCATTGTGCCCTGCGCCGGGGTTTGCGCCGTGGTCAGGTCACTGGTCTCGGCCGCGGAGGGGCTGACAACGTCGTTTACGTTGGCCGCCTGCGCGGCCTGCACCGGTACCGCACTGCCCGTTACAGGCGTGGTGCCGTTTTTCGCCGCTTCAAAGCCCTGTTGAATCGTACGGCCAAACACGGCCGCCTGGCCGTTTAGCGGCAGAAGCAGCGCAATTTTGCTGGTCGACGCAGGCTTAAAGTTCTGCACGTTTACCAGCTGGGTTGGCAGCATTTTCGCCCCCGGGTTCTGCGGGTAACGGGTCTGCCAGTCGGTAATACCAGCTTTCAGCATCTTTGGATCGCTGCGGTTGTTAAACCACATCTGCTGCAGATCGAGCCAGCCCTGAAGCACGTTTTCGTCCGCGTTAATGACCAGCGCCTTTGCCTGATCCTGGGTCATCGAGGCAAGCGCCTGCCAGGTGGCATCAATGTTTTTCTGTTTGTCGGCACCGGCGAGCAGCGGTTCCTGGGCAATCAAGGCGCGCAGCAGGGTCAGGGAAGGGCGTCCCTGTTCAGCGGTAATGCCCGCCTGCCAGAAGCGCGCCTGCTGGTTTTTATCCAGCGCGCTCAGGTCGATGCTCCCCAGGATCTTTTTCGCGCCATCATAATCTTTCTGCGCGACCTTCAGCTCGGCAGAGAGCAGGCTCTGCTCAAGATGCTGGGTATCGTTAAGCTCTTTCGGCAGTTGGCCGAACAGCTCGGCAGCCTGCTGGGTTTTGCCCTCTTTCAGCAGTGCACGAATGGCGAGTAATTGCCAGTTGATCCTGGTATCATTTGTACTCTGCGACATTTGTTGCAGATAAAAGCCAGAATCAGCCTGAGCGGAGCCCTGAAGATGGGCGGTGCTCTGGTCAGGTGCCTGGGTGCCACAGCCTGCAAAAATCAGGGCTGCGAGCAGCAGCGGCACGCTGCGCGTGGCTTTTTTTCGAAGAAACGTTAACGGTACCATACTGTATCCAGTGATTTTTTTACGCAATGCTCAATATTAAATCGGCAATACGGACGAAACAATGAAACAACACGAAACGGCAGATAATTCTCAAGGCCAGCTTTATATTGTACCTACTCCTATCGGGAATTTGTCTGATATTACCCAACGTGCGCTGACCGTATTGCAAGCTGTTGATTTAATTGCCGCTGAAGACACCCGACACACCGGTTTACTGCTGCAACATTTCGCGATTAACGCCCGTTTGTTTGCTCTGCACGATCACAATGAGCAACAAAAAGCCGAAACGCTGGTGGCGAAGCTCAAAGGGGGGCAGAACATCGCGCTGGTCTCTGACGCTGGGACGCCGCTGATTAACGATCCTGGCTACCATCTGGTGCGCACCTGTCGCGAAGCCGGTATTCGCGTTGTGCCGCTGCCGGGGCCGTGCGCCGCCATTGCTGCATTGAGCGCGGCGGGTCTGCCGTCCGATCGTTTCTGCTACGAAGGTTTCCTGCCCGCCAAATCCAAAGGCCGTCGCGATGTGTTAAAGGAACTGGAAGCCGAGCCGCGTACCCTGATCTTCTACGAATCCACTCACCGTCTGCTGGAAAGCCTGGAAGATATGGTCACCGTCTGGGGCGAATCCCGCTACGTGGTGCTGGCGCGCGAGCTGACCAAAACCTGGGAAACTATTCACGGCGCGCCGGTAGGAGAACTGCTGGCGTGGGTGAAGGAAGACGAAAACCGCCGCAAAGGCGAAATGGTACTGATTGTCGAAGGGCACAAGGCGGAAGAAGATGCCCTGCCTGCCGATGCGCTGCGCACGCTGGCGCTGCTGCAGGCCGAACTGCCGTTGAAGAAAGCGGCGGCGCTGGCGGCGGAAATACACGGCGTGAAGAAAAATGCGCTGTATAAGTATGCGCTGGAGCAGCAGGGGGAGTAACAGAGATGAGCCGCTATCAGCCTCCTTTCACCATCACTCCTCTTATCCTCAATCAGGTGGTTGAGATTGGTGAGCTATTGGGGCATTGGGCGGCACACTCAGGTAGAACTTCGCCACTTCTCCGTAAAGAGAACCGTATTCGAACCATTCAGGCCTCGCTAGCCATTGAACACAACTCGCTGACGACAGGGCAGGTGACGGCGATCATGGATGGCAAACGCGTGCTTGCACCCGAAAAAGATATTCAGGAAGTACGCAATGCTATCCTGACCTATGAGAAATTGCCCGAATGGAAGCCCTGGAAGCTTAATGACTTACTCAATGCACATCGATTATTGATGATCGGTCTGGTCGATCATCCCGGGAAGCTCAGAAATGGGGACGTAGGGGTATACCGTGGAAACCAGTTAGTCCACATGGCTCCGCCAGCCTCGCAGATGAACCGCCTTATCGACGATCTTCTTACCTGGCTTAAGCAAACCGATCTGCACCCGCTGATTGCCAGCTCGGTATTTCATTACGAGTTTGAGTTTATTCATCCCTTTTCGGATGGTAATGGCCGCATGGGGCGGCTGTGGCAAACCTTGATCTTAAGCCAGTGGCGTGCAGAGCTTGCATGGCTGCCCGTTGAGACACTCATTCACTTCCAGCAAGCGCGCTATTACCAGATTTTAGGGCAATGCGATCGGGCCAGTGATTGCACTGCATTCGTCGCGTTTATGCTGCAAAATTTGGCCGAAGCTTTGCGGGAAGGCATGGATGTGACATCCATCATGTCGGAAAAGATGTCGGAAGAATTGTCGGAAAAGGAAAACACTGTCCTTGAGCTTCTTACCGTTCAACCGCAAATGACTGCGGTGATGTTGGCCTCTGCAATGGGCGTGACTTCCCGCACCGCAGAACGTTATCTCCGTTCTTTACAAACAAAAGGTAAATTAAAACGCCTGGGGGCAAGGAAAGGGGGAAGCTGGCAGGTTATGGCTTAACCTGCCAACTAAACATTTTTTATTTCCCCGGCATCGCCTCAAACACCAGCGTTTCCAGCGGCTGTAGCGTAACCACCACCGCGTTTTTATACTCCCCCGGTACGGTTGAGTTATTGCCGTACACCGCTTTCAGACTAAACTGCGCCACGCCTCCCGTGGGGATTTCGAACTCTTTCGCTAAATCCAGATAGTAGCTTTGCGGCTTATCCGACGGGTTACGCAAGCCGAGTATGGCTTTCTCTTTACTCCACGAAGCCCAGCCGTAAACCTGCAGCGCCGTCGGGTCTCCGCCAATCCAGTGTGTATCCACCAGCACGCTGGCATTATCCCGCGACCATTTTGCGGCCTGCGCCAGCGTATCCCACTTCGCCTTGTTCAGCATTGAAGGGGTGATATACAGCTCCTGCAACTGGGTACCGGTGGCGAAGTAGCTCCAGACCTGATCGGCAAAATCGCTGTCCGTTTGCACCTTCTCCAGTCCGTAATAGGCGTTCTCCGCGCTGACGATGCCGTGATACATCAGCGAGTTCAGCGGGAACAACGGGCCTTTTCGCACGATGGAGCGGTACGTTTCGGCATCGCGGTAGGTCATCCACTGCTGCACCGGCGTGCCGGGGCCGAACAGGTTGATGTCATCACCCTGACGCCAGATGGAATCCGCGTAGAACAGCCAGGACGGACTGGCGTTGGTGCCGGTCGTCAGGTTGATAAACAGATTCGGGTTGGCGCTGCGCATGTTATGCAGCAGAGCGATGGAGGCGTCAAAATCCGAGGCGAACGGGCTGCCGGGGATATGCGCATTGGCATTACCCATCCCGTCCAGCTTGAACGAGGTAATGTGCTCGTTTTTGATAAGCTTAACGATCTGCTCATTGAAGTTCTTAAAGTAATTCGGCCCTGACAGCGCCAGCTTCCCGTCGACGGTTTCGAACCCATACTCTTTTGCATGCGAGACGCGAACGTCGCGCGGTTTGTTGTAGCCTCCCCACGGAGAGAGCCACAGCCCGACCGAGCTGTGCAGGCTGTCGGCTTTTTCCCGTACCTTGCCAAAACCGTTGCTGAAAGCCGGGCCAAACAGCCAGCGTCCGGTCAGGTCGTCCCAGCCATCGTCGAGCAGGAAGGCGTCCAGCGCCACGCCGCGCCCGGCGATAAATTCCTTATTCCATTCATCCATCCGCCCCAGCACGTCCTGTTCGGAATAGGGGGTAAAGAAGCCAATATCCATCCAGCTGTTGTAGTGCAGGTAAGGCTTATACGGACGCGGACGCACGGCATTAATAAACTGGTTTACGCTGCGGCGCAGCTGGCTGGTTTCCGGGAAGGTGCCGAAATACGTGGTATAGCTGACCGGCGTAGCGGGCTGAATTGGCGTTTTCAGCTCCACGTTAAGGTTGGTCGTCGCTTCATAGGCGTAGGTGTTAACGATGGGCTTGTCCGGGAGAATAAAGAACGAGTCCGCGACAATCGGCGAGCTGTTGATTGCCCCGTCAACGTAAGGTGCCTGCGTCTGCTTTTTCGTCGGGAAGAAGGTGATTTTCGCCACGTCACGCGGCTGGCCTACCGCCGCGAGGGTGTAATCGATGCTGGCGTAATTATCCTTCACCAGGTTGAGCTTCACCGTCACGTTAAAATCCGGATGGGTAAAGTCGATGATAATGGCGCCGTCCTGCTTTTCGACGTGCTTGATTTTGAAATCAGCGGTGTGGATTTTGGTTTCGTCAGGCAGCGTCAGAAAGAACAGTTCCTGCGGGGTGATGGGGTGGTTGGCCCTTTTATCAGTTACCACTACCGTTGAATTGGCGTCATCAAAGGACAGGGCAATCTTGTCATTAGTGAGCGTGTAGTTCGCAGCCATCGCGCTATGGGAAACGCACAGGGCAAGTATTGAGAGAGTGAGCACTTTTTTCATCAGGGTAAGATCCTTTTCGTTATGCTTCTGCCGGAAGACGCAGACGGTTCGCCGAGCCGCAAACGGCGATCTTGCTTCGGACCACCTCTTTCATTGCGTCCATCCCGACGCGCATGTAGAAGCGCGGATCGTTGCCCTGCGGGTTCTCGGCAAACCAGGCTTTGACCGCATCAGAGAAGGCGATTTTCAACTCGGTTGCGACGTTAACTTTGCACACGCCCAGTTCAATAGTGCGGCGCACATCATCATCCGGAACGTCGCTCGCACCGTGCAGCACCAGCGGAACCGCTACCACCTTGCGGATCTCAGCCAGCCGCTGGAAGTCAATTTTGGGGCGTTTGGTATAGAGGCCGTGCGCGGTGCCGACGGCGACGGCGAGGCTGTCCACGCCGGTCAGTTCAACGAAGCGTTTCGCCTCCTGTGGGTCGGTCAGGAATGCGCTTTCGGCGTCGACGCTCATGTCATCTTCCACGCCGCCCAGACGCCCCAGTTCCGCCTCAACGCTACAGTCGTTGAGGTGGCAAAAATCGACCACCGATTTCACCAGCTTCACGTTTTGTTCAAAGGGATAGTGGCTACCGTCGATCATTGCGCTGCGTACGCCGGCATGTACCTTGCGACGAATGTCATCCAGCGATTCGTGATGATCGAGATGCAGCGCCAGCGGCATGTCGTAGCTGAGAGAGTACGCGCTGCACAGGGCGTAGATCTCCTCCAGCGCAATATGTTTAAAAGTACCCGGTGTGCCTGCGAGGATCACCGGCGATCGCATTTCGCTGCACACTTCAAGGATCGCCTGGATCGTCTCGGCGTTATGGATGTTAAAGGCCGGAACGGCATAGCCCTTTGCCTGCGCGTCCTGAAGAAGATATTTGGTCGAAATAATACTCATAATGCGATCCTCTTAAGCCTGCCACGGATGAATAACCACGCCCTGTACCACGCGGTTGACCGTTCCGCTGGCGGATGGCGTGTCCGGCGTGTTGCCAACATGCAGAGACTGGGTCAGTGCAAAGACCTGGGCGTAGATCAGGAAGCAGAACGCTTGCTCCATATCGTTGAACGGACGGGAAGGCGGCAGCAGGATATGCGGCCCTGCTTCAATGGCCGGATCGTTTTCGGCGGCGATGGCGACCACGCGCATGGCCTGACGATCGCGGCGCAGTTCGGCCAGCAGGTCCAGATCGTACTGACGCGTATACGGATGGCTGGAGATAAACACCACCACCAGCGTTTCGTTATCCACCAGTGACTTAGGCCCGTGACGAAAGCCCGTTGGCGAATCGTAGAACGCCGCCAGCTTGCCCGCCGTTAGCTCCAGCACCTTCAGTGCAGACTCGCGCGCCGCGCCCTGCAGACCGCCGCTTCCCAGATACACAACGCGTTTCCACGGTTCGCTACCAAAGACGCCCTGGCTGAAATCCCCAAGCGACGTGAGGATCGCCTGGCAGCAATCGGCGACGTCCCGAAAGTTTTGGCTGCCGATCGTCTCTGGTGCGAATACGGCCAGACAGCTTGCCATCATGGTGGTAATGCTGCTGGTCATCACGAACCCGCGATCGTGCGTTTCGGCTGGCATCAGCAGGGCAAAGGCGTTATCGCTCTCTACGGCGTTCTGGTACAGGCTTCCCGCCTCGTTGCAGGTGATCGACAGGTGGTAGCACTCCGGCACGAACCGGTTCGCCAGCTCAACGGCGGCGACGCTCTCCGGGCTATTGCCGGAGCGGGCAAAAGAGACCAGCAGCAGCGGGTGTGCCGGGCTGAAGTAATCCATCGGGTTGGTGACCAGATCGGTTGTCGGTATAGCGGAGACGTTTTTCCCGGTGTGGCTCGCAAGCCAGGGGGCAATTATCTCGCCAATAAACGCGGAGGTGCCCGCGCCGGTGAGGACGATCCGCAGATCGCGCTTACGCAGCAGCGGCGTGAGGAAACCGTCAATCGAGGTGCGCAGATTATCGATGTTGTTGAGTGAGCGGATCCAGCTGGCTGGCTGCTGGCGGATCTCTTTTTCGGTCCAGGTGCCGGTTGTGGCGGCGGTGGTTTGTTGCATAACTCAGTCCTTAGTCGTGTGAATTCCACATCAGACGCTGGCATACGTGTCGCTATCTTTCGTTTCGTTTCACTTTTTCACATTAGCTGTTAAATAAAATCTATAGAAAAGAAATCGAAAGTTCAACAAAATAAAGGAAATAAAACGAAAAGTGTGATCGTGAAAGGAAAGGGTAAAGCTAAGGAAAGGAAAAGAAAGGCCTTACGATCTGATGCCGTAAGGCCGCCAGGACACACAATGTAAGATTACAAAGGTGAGCATTTGGAAAGTAGCCGGATCAAATCCCTTCCTCTGCGGGGGCTTCCTCGCGACAGCGACCAAGCTCATCCACCAGGCTGGTCAGGCCGCGGTGGCCGCACGCCAGCGCCTGCAGACGAAACGCTTCGCTGCTTAACCCGTCACGTTCCAGCACCATTTCCAGCAAAAGCTGCAGGTTGGTGCCGGTAATCACTTCGCTACCCGGTTTTTGCATCGCGAGCGTCGAGGCCACGCGAAACGGCGTGCCGCCGAGAAGATCGGTGAGAAAAATAATATCCTGCTCTGGATCCAGCTCACTCACCGCCTGCGCAAGCTGAGCGGTCAGCCTGGCAGTGGTGGAGGTTTCCGGAAAATCGATGGCGATAAACTGCGGCTGCTCGCCAAGGATCTGCCTCATCGCCTGTTCAAGCCCGCTGGCAAAGCCGCCGTGCCCCGTCAAAATAATGCCTAACATCGCAACCTCTTTGCTTTTACAGGAAGTGACAGAATTTACCGACAACGCCCAGCACCACGGTAATGCCAATCAGGCGCAGCGGGCTCCAGCCGCGGCGCACCAGCCAGAACATGAACAGGGTGTAAACGAGCGGTAAAAAGGCGGGCATCAGCTTGTCGATCACGTCGGTTTGCAGCTTAACGACCGCATCTCCGGCTTTTATTTCGAGCGTGGTGTTCAGGCGCACGTAGGTGGCTACCAGCGCGCCGATCACCGTCATCCCCACAATGGACGCAGCATGGCCGACCTTTTTGGTGTTGGCCTTTATCAGCGGAATGGCCGCAACGCCCATCCGGTAAGCGTAGTGCGCCAGACCAAAGCGCAGGCCAAGATGCACCACGTTAAACAGGACGATAAAGACCACGGCGCCCAGAATAGAACCCTGCAGCGCCAGGCTGGCACCAATACCGCCGCAGATGGGCAGCAGGGTCAGCCAGAACATGGCGTCGCCGATGCCGCCGAGCGGTGCGCCGACCGCAATTTTGGTGCTCTGAATGCTGTTTACATCCTGCTTGGAACGCTCCATTGCCAGGATAATGCCGATAACAAAGGTCACCAGAAACGGGTGAGTATTAAAGAACCCCATGTGGCCTTTCATGGCGCGGGCCAGGTCACGCTTATTGGTGTGGATCTTTTTCAGCGCGGGCAGTAGCCCGTACAGCCAGCCGGAGGCCTGCATACGCTCGTAGTTGAACGACGCCTGTAACAGCATGGAGCGCCACGCCACGCGGTTAATGTCTTTCTTCGTCAGCTCCGTGCCAATGGTCTGGTCTTCATAGACGTTTTCATTCACGCCGGTGAGCAGGGTCTCTTCATTTTCAGAGACGCCCGGCAGGGTAGTTTGGTTAGATGCCATCTTCGAATTCCTCTTTCTGGGCCGCGGGAGCCGCCGGTTCAGGTGGTTTACGCATCAGGTCGATCAGCGCCATCGCCAGCGCGGCCGCCGCAATCGCCAGCACCGGAAGCTTCAGCCAGGCGGCAGCGACAAAACCGATAATGAAATAAGGGATGTAGACGTTTTTCATCATGATCTTCAGCAGCACGGCGAAGCCGATGGCTGGCATGATGCCGCCCGCGACGCCAAGGCCGTCTATCAGACGTTCCGGCAGGACATCAATGGCGGTTTTCGCGTGTTCCGCACCAAAGTAAATCGGCAGGAAGGCACACAGGAAGTAGAAGATACCCAGCGCCAGCAGGGCGAGATAGTTAACCCGCTCAATGCCGTTAGTGTCCGCATTGGCCGCCATGCGATCGCAGCGGGACATCACGCCGGACATTACGGAGAAGAGGAACGTAATGCCCATCTGAACCGCCACGGCAAACGGTACGGCGACCCCAACGGCGACATCCGGCTTCACGCCCGTGGTGATGGCAAACGTGGTGCCGACGATAGTGCCGATAATGACGTTTGGCGGCTGCGCGCCCGCAAGCGGCGCCAGACCCATCCAGACCAGCTCTAACGTACCGCCGGTCAGGATCCCGGTATGCAGATCGCCCAGAATCAGGCCGACCAGTGGGCCAAGGACCACCGGGCGGTGCATGTGTGTTAAGCCGTTAAACATATCCAGGCCCGCGATAAAGGCAAGAAGCCCCAGTGCGAATGCCTGCAACAGACTGATTTCCATTGTGAATCCCTCAAAGCAGTTTAAAGAGATCCAAAGCGGTCTCTGTTGGAACGCCCTGAACAAAGCATTCCACCCCGGCCGCTTTCAGGCCGTTGAACGCAGCGATATCGTTCGCGTCGACAGAGACCGTTTTGGCAATTTGCTGTTTGCCACTGGCGTAGTGCATGTTTCCGACATTGATACGGGTGATGGGTACGCCGCCTTCAACCAGCTTCAGAAAATCGGCGGGTGATTTGCAGACCAGCAGAATTTTCTGGCGGTCAGCGGCGCGGTGAATGTTGTCGATCGTTTTTTGCAGCGACCAGAAACGCACGGCGATCCCTTCCGCGAGCACCATTTCCATCAGGTTTTGTTGAACCGGATCGTCAGCAACCTCGTCATTTGCCACCAGCACCAGGTTTGCCCCCGCAAACCCCACCCACTGCACGCCCACCTGTCCGTGGATCAGGCGTTCATCAATGCGGCATAAGACAATGTTTGGCATAGCGTTTTCCTCTTTTTAATTATGCGTGTGGAGTCGTTACGCCTTCGCAGGCGGCATGGTACTGCTGGAGTATGTCCTGAATGTGGTCAATGATGAGTTCCCGCGGCGTTGACTTGAGAGCGCCCTCGCGAACTTTGCTGTACTGCAGCGGCAGATACTGGCTGATAAGCGGCAGGGGAATGGGTTCGTCTGCCAGATTACGCACCAGCCGCTCGAAGGCGTCGTCAATCTGGCTGTCCGGCCAGTAATAGCGCACGCGGTCGGAGTAGCTGTAGCCGCGCGCCAGACGTCGCGCATTGCCGTCGCCGTGGTAGTGGCTTTGCCAGTATTCCGGGCGATCGAGCATCACATTTTCCAGAACGTGACGCAGGCCAGAGCTGGCTTTCGCCGGCAGCAGTTCTTCTTCAATGGCGGCCAGTGAGAACAGCGCTTCGCGCAGGGCAAAGGTCAGGGCAGGGCCGACTTTTAAAATAGCGAAGTGATCGTTCACCAGCTGGCGCAGCGCCTGCGGCGTCTGGTAATCGGTGGAGTGCGCTTCAAACACCAGCGTGTCGTAGTCTTCAACCATCTTACTCAGCGCGACGGCTTTTTTGGGCTGGTAGTCACAGACGTTCGCGTGGTCGAACTCTACGCCGGGCTGAACCACCAGGCCAATGATGCGCGGCCAGATGTGATTTAAGCCTTCCTTTTCGAACGCGTGACGGTGGGCTTCAAGCGTAGCGCGAGCCGCCTCAGGCGTCGTGACCTCTAGCTCGGTCAGCGTCTCGTGCGCGCCACCCGGGACCGGCACTTCCGTGCCGATAACGTAGACCAGATCGGATTCACCAAACTGCTCTCTACAGGTCGCTTCGGCAATTTTCGCCAGGCGTGCGGCACGTCCGGCGACGATGGCATCAGTCAAGGGGACCGGATCGTCCTCGCAGGACATGCTGCAGTCGAGATGGATCTTCTTGAACCCGGCAGCCACGTAGCTTTTGATCAGATCGTCGGCATTCGCCATCGCCTGCAGAGCAGGCAGATTTTGCCAGCGGTTAGGCCCTAAATGATCGCCGCCGAGGATCAGCTGCGAAGTCGGGAAACCAAGCGATTCCTCCAGCTTACAGACGAACCCGTGGAAATCGGCGGGGGTCATGCCGGTATAGCCGCCGAACTGATCCACCTGGTTTGAGGTGGCTTCAATCAGCAGCGGCGTTTGGCGCGAATGGGCGTAACGAATGGCAGCTTCAAGTACCAGTGGATGTGCGGAACAGACGGCATAAATCCCGTTTGCATTCCCCCGTTTATGTTGTTCCACCATTTCTGTCAGATGTTTCACTTTCCTCTCCATTTCGGATGGTAATGATCTTTATCTTTCGTTTTGTTTCATTTAATCCTGCATTATGGTGGTGTAAAAATAAAACGAAAGATAATGGTTTTCCGATCTGTTTCACAAAAGAAACATAATGAAAGGTTTCAGCTATAGGCAAGCTTGCGTATGTCCGCCAGACAGCACTTGCATTCGCTAAAAAGAAAGGCGTTAATAGGCAAAACGAAATGAAACGAAAGTTTATTGATTAAGGATCTCGTATGAGCAGCAGCGATTCATCCGCAGAGAAGCGCATCACCGGCACCAGTGAAAGGCGGGAGCAGATCATTCAGCGGTTGCGGGCGCAGGGAAGCGTGCAGGTTAACGATCTTTCACATCTGTACGGCGTATCGACGGTGACGATCCGTAACGATCTGGCGTTTCTGGAAAAGCAGGGGATTGCCGTTCGCGCCTACGGCGGGGCGCTGATCTGCGAAGGGAATGCGCCTGGCGTCGAACCTTCCGTTGAGGATAAAAGCTCGCTCAATACGGCGGTGAAGCGCAGCATCGCCCAGGCCGCCGCCGCGCTGGTGAAGCCGGGGCACCGCATTATTCTGGATTCCGGTACCACGACTTTTGAGATCGCCCGTATGCTGCGCCAGCACACGGACGTCATTGCTATGACCAACGGGATGAACGTGGCGAATGCGTTGCTGGAAGCAGAAGGGGTAGAGCTGCTGATGACCGGCGGGCACTTGCGGCGTCAGTCGCAGTCCTTCTACGGCGACCAGGCGGAACAGTCCTTACAGAATTATCACTTTGATCTGCTGTTCCTGGGCGTCGACGCCATCGATCTCGATCGCGGTGTGAGCACGCACAACGAGGATGAAGCCCGCCTGAACCGCAAAATGTGCGAGGTGGCAGAGCGTATTATCGTCGTGACCGACTCCAGCAAATTTAACCGCTCGAGCCTGCATAAAATCATTGATACGCAAAGGATTGATATGATTATCGTCGATGAAGGCATTCCTGCGGAAAGCCTGGACGGGCTGCGGAAAAGCGGGATTGATGTGGTGCTGGTTTAAAGGCTCGGTGCGGTTTTTACCCTCTCCCTATGGGGAGAGGGCAGGGTGAGGGGCCCTCACGTCACCGGTGCCGGGTTAAACACCGCCAGCTGATTGTGCAGCCCCCACTGGTCCGAGAACGTTTTCTTCCGACCGCTCGCCACGTCCAGAATAAAATGGAACAGCTTCCAGCCCACGTCTTCAATACTCTCTTCCCCGGTGGCAATGGTGCCCGCGTTGATATCCATTAAGTCGTACCAGCGGCTGGCCAGCTCGGTGCGGGTCGCCATCTTGATCACCGGGACCGCCATCAGGCCGTATGGCGTGCCGCGCCCGGTGGTAAAGACCTGTACCGTAATGCCGGAGGCCACCTGCTGGGTGCCGCAAACAAAGTCGCTGGCAGGCGTAGCCGCATAAATCAGGCCGCGCTTCGTCGGGCGCTGGCCCGGAGAGAGCACTTCCACAATCGCGCTCTGGCCGGATTTGGCAATCGAACCGAGGGCTTTTTCCACCACGTTCGCCAGGCCGCCTTTCTTGTTGCCCGGCGAAGGATTGGCGCTGCGGTCGGTTTTGCCCATATCGAGATAGTTATCGTACCAGGCCATCTCCTCAAGCAGGCGTTTGCCCACCTCTTCATTAACGGCGCGTGGCGTGAGCAGGTGGATAGCATCGCGCACTTCGGTGACTTCGGAGAACATCACCGTGGCGCCGCAGCGAACCAGCAGATCGGACGCATAGCCCACCGCCGGGTTAGCCGTCACGCCGGAAAATGCATCGCTGCCGCCGCACTGGGTGCCCACCACCAGTTCCGACGCCGGGCACGTTTCGCGCTGGCGGCGGTTGAGTTTATCCAGATGACGCTCTGCCACCTGCAGAATATCGTCGACCATTGACCGGAAACCAACGTGGCGTTCGTCCTGCAGGCGCACGATGCTGGCCCCGTCAGCCGGGATGGCTTTGACATCTTCGGTGCCCTGCAGCAGGCGCTCTGGCTGCAATTTTTCACAGCCGAGACCGATTACCATCACCTCGCCGCCAAAGTTCGGGTTAAGGGCGATATTGTGGATAGTACGGATCGGCACGACCGCCGCCGGGGCGTTGATCGCCACGCCGCAGCCGTACAGGTGGTTAAGACCCACCACGCCGTCGACGTTCGGATACTTCGGCAGCAGATCGCGCTCAATGATTTTCACCACGTAATCCACCACGCCCGCCACGCAGTGCACGCTGGTGGTAATGCCGAGCAGGTTTTTGGTGCCGACGCTGCCGTCCGCGTTGCGGTAGCCTTCAAAGTTATAGCCCTCCAGCGGCGGCAAAGATTCAGGGACGCGGGTCGCCAGCGGAAGCGTATTCAGCGGCGGTGCTTCTGGCAGCGCCACCAGAGACTCCTCAATCCAGCTACCCTGCGGGATAGCGCGTACCGCATAGCCTATGACTTCACCGTAACGGACGATTTCACCGTGGGCAGGAATATCGACCAGCGCGACTTTGTGCCCCTGCGGAATATGCTCAATCAGCTCCAGTCCGTCCGGGAAGCGGGTGCCTGCTTTTAAGCCATTGTCGTTGACAATAATCGCCACGTTATCCGTATCGTGAACTTTAATATAAAACGCCGTCGGCGATGCCTCTCTAATTGCAATATCGGCCATTATTCACTCTTCTCCGGCAAAGTTTCAGCTATGAAAAATAACTCGTTGGATAATCGTTTTCTTAACGCAGAAATAAAGCATGTCAGGAGAGGGAAAGTGAAAATGTGATCGCGATCGTTTCGGGCGGACTAATCCTTGATTCTGTGCATTAGCGCCCACTGCTTTGTGCATATGCTCAAAATAGCGTTGAGATGTAGCGCGATACTTGAGCATCAAAACAATGTGCTGCCGTGCAGAGCCGATTATACTGAATGACGATTTTATAACGCCAATATTCAGTCAGAGAAATAAATATAAAGAATCTGTTCTGGAAAAATAATACTGGCTAAAACTGCGGAATTAAAAAGGGTTAAGTGATGAATAACGATATCTTCCCGAATAAGTTTAAAGCTGCCCTCGCGGCGCACCAGATTCAGATTGGCTGTTGGTCCGCGCTGGCAAACCCTATTAGCACCGAAGTGTTAGGCCTGGCCGGGTTCGACTGGCTGGTGCTGGACGGCGAACATGCGCCGAACGATATCAGCACCTTTATTCCGCAGCTGATGGCGCTGAAAGGCAGCCCCAGCGCTCCGGTGGTGCGCGTGCCAACTAACGAGCCGGTGATTATCAAGCGTCTGCTGGATATTGGTTTTTACAATTTCCTGATCCCGTTTGTGGAAACGGAAGAACAGGCGGCGCTGGCCGTAGCCTCAACGCGCTATCCGCCGGAGGGGATCCGCGGCGTCTCGGTGTCACACCGCGCCAACATGTTTGGCAACGTGCCGGACTACTTCGCCCAGTCCAATAGCAATATCACCATTCTGGTTCAGATCGAGAGCCAGCAGGGCGTTGATAACGTCGATGCGATTGCAGCCACAAATGGCGTGGACGGTATCTTCGTTGGCCCAAGCGATCTGGCTGCCGCCTTTGGTCATCTGGGCAACGCCAGCCACCCTGACGTGCAGCGCGCTATCCAGCACATCTTTGCCCGCGCCAAAGCGCACGGCAAGCCGTGCGGCATTCTGGCGCCGGTTGAGGCCGATGCCCGTCGCTACCTGGAGTGGGGAGCCACGTTCGTTGCCGTCGGCAGCGACCTTGGCGTGTTCCGCTCGGCCACGCAGAAATTAGCGGACGCTTTTAAAAAATAACCATCATTGAGGAAACAGATTATGACGCTGAAAGTGGGTTTTATTGGTCTTGGGATCATGGGTAAACCAATGAGTAAGAACCTGATTAAAGCGGGTTACTCACTGGTGGTATCCGATCATAATTCGCAGTCTGTGGCTGAGGTGATGGCGGCGGGCGCGGAAACGGCCACCACCGCTAAAGCCATTGCTGAGCAGTGCGACGTCATCATCACCATGTTGCCCAATTCCCCGCACGTCAAAGAAGTCGCGCTTGGGGAGAACGGCATCATCGAAGGTGCGAAGCCGGGCCTGGTGCTGATTGATATGAGCTCTATCGCCCCGCTCGCGAGCCGTGAAATCAGCGAGGCGTTAAAAGCGAAGGGCGTAGAGATGCTGGATGCGCCCGTCAGCGGCGGCGAGCCGAAAGCCATCGACGGCACGCTGTCTGTGATGGTGGGCGGCGATAAGGCCGTGTTCGATAAATACTATGACCTGATGAAAGCGATGGCGGGCTCCGTAGTGCATACCGGAGACATTGGCGCGGGCAACGTCACCAAGCTCGCGAACCAGGTGATTGTGGCGCTGAACATTGCCGCCATGTCTGAAGCGCTGACCCTGGCAACCAAGGCGGGCGTCAATCCGGACCTGGTTTATCAGGCAATTCGCGGCGGCCTGGCGGGCAGTACGGTGCTGGATGCCAAAGCGCCGATGGTGATGGATCGTAATTTCAAACCCGGTTTCCGCATCGACCTGCATATCAAAGATCTGGCGAACGCGCTGGATACGTCTCACGGCGTGGGGGCACAGCTGCCGCTGACCGCTGCGGTCATGGAGATGATGCAGGCGCTGCGTGCGGATGGCCTGGGCACGGCCGATCACAGCGCGATTGCGTGCTACTACGAAAAACTGGCGAAGGTGGAAGTGGCGCGTTAATAGCATCTTGCCTGCGCCTGAGGGTGACAGCGGCGCGCAAACCCTCTATACTGCGCGCCGAAGCTGACCAGACAGTCGCCGCTTCGTCGTCGTCCCTTTCGGGGGAGACGGGCGGAGGGGAGGAAAGTCCGGGCTCCATAGGGCAGGGTGCCAGGTAACGCCTGGGGGGGAAACCCACGACCAGTGCAACAGAGAGCAAACCGCCGATGGCCCGCGCAAGCGGGATCAGGTAAGGGTGAAAGGGTGCGGTAAGAGCGCACCGCGCGGCTGGTAACAGTCCGTGGCACGGTAAACTCCACCCGGAGCAAGGCCAAATAGGGGTTCACATGGTACGGCCCGTACTGAACCCGGGTAGGCTGCTTGAGCCAGTGAGCGATTGCTGGCCTAGATGAATGACTGTCCACGACAGAACCCGGCTTATCGGTCAGCTTCAACTTCTTCCAGAACCCCGCTTCGGCGGGGTTTTTGCTTTTAGGGGGGGCGTAGCCAGGTAAGCGCATCGCCACCCGGCAACTCGCACAAACGACATCAATTCTCATATTTGCGACATTAAGCACATTTCACTGCATTACCCTTTCCATCGTCGATATGCATCCCGCAGACGATCGCCATCACAAAATTTCGCGCTAAAAAAGAGTGAATTTACAGTATTGTTAATTTGTTGCGAATGTTAACTGAACGATCGCAAATATTTTCTTATTTGATATAAACATATTGAAATTAAAAACATTCAGGCTGTGAATGTGTGACGTATTCCACTGTTTATAAAAAGCTGTCCCAAAATACTCTGCAAAATTTGATAATTTGAAAGAATGTTTCAAAGGAATAACGGTTATTTATTGGCCTTTAATTGCCTGAAAGATCGTCTTTATTGATTTATTTAACCCAGAAAAATTTATCAAGGTTATCGCCATAAAATAAATTTATTACTGCTGCTTTTATTGATCGATATCAGCGTAACGGTGTGCTTTTATTTACCTATCGCATTGATTGCACGATGTTTTTTAGGTTGATGTTGTTCCCGTGAAATGCGCGGGAAAGCAAATTGTGAGTAACAGCACATAACCTCTTAAACAATATTAGGTAGAATCCGCTGCGTCATAGGGAAATAAGCGCAGAATATTATGAACACTATTATTCTACCGAAAACACAGCACCTCGTGGTATTTCAGGAAGTCATTAAAAGTGGCTCCATAGGTTCTGCCGCAAGACAACTGGGCCTGACGCAACCCGCCGTCAGCAAAATCATCAGCGACATCGAATCTTACTTCGGCGTGGAAGTGATGGTGCGTAAAAACACCGGCGTCAAACTGACTGCTGCGGGGCAGGTGCTGCTTTCATACTCTGAGTCGATCACCCGCGAGATGAAAAACATGGTGAGCGAGATTAACAGCCTCAGTTTCAGCACCGTCATGGACGTCTCCTTTGGCTATCCGTCTCTGATTGGCTTCACCTTCCTGTCTGAGATGATCAAAAAATTCAGGGAAGTGTTCCCGAAAGCGCGCGTATCCATGTACGAAGCCCAGCTCTCCTCTTTCCTTCCGGCCATTCGCGACGGTCGGCTGGATTTCGCCATCGGTACGCTGAGCGACGAAATGCTGCTGCAGGATCTTCACGTCGAGCCGCTGTTTGAGTCAGAGTTTGTGCTGGTCGCCAGTAAATCACGAACGTGCACCGGCCCGACGACACTGGCATCGCTCACGCACGAGCAGTGGGTGATGCCGCAAACCGATATGGGCTACTACAAAGAACTCCTGACCACCCTGCAAGACAACCACATCAGCATTGAAAACATCGTCCAGACCGATTCCGTCGTCACCATTTATAACCTTGTCCTGAATGCCGATTATCTGACGGTGATTCCTCGCGACATGATTGCGCCGTTCGGCTCGGACCAGTTTATTGTGCTGCCCGTGGAAGACGAATTGCCCGTGGCGCGCTATGCCGCCGTGTGGTCGAAAAATTACAGAATTAAAAAATCGGCGTCTGTATTAGTTGAGCTGGCAAAACAATATTCTTCGATGAATATCGAAATACGACGATAGAAATAATCACGCTTTAAAACACCCGGGGCGCTGATTTTTAACGCTCTGATACCCTGACTTTGCCTGAAAAGAATGAATTATTATAACGAGGATATTATGCACATTACTTACGATCTCCCGGTTACCATTGAAGATATACAGGATGCCAGAAAGCGGCTGGCAGGAAAAATCTATAAAACCGGCATGCCGCGCTCAAATTATCTCAGCGAACGGTGTAAAGGTGAGATATTCCTCAAGTTTGAAAACATGCAGCGTACCGGCTCGTTTAAAATTCGCGGTGCGTTTAATAAATTAAGCTCGCTGACCGATGCTGAAAAGCGCAAAGGCGTCGTCGCCTGCTCCGCAGGAAACCACGCGCAGGGCGTGTCGCTCTCCTGTGCGATGCTCGGTATCGACGGCAAAGTGGTGATGCCGATGGGCGCGCCAAAATCCAAGGTGGCCGCGACGCGCGACTATTCCGCCGAAGTGGTGCTGCACGGCGAGAACTTTAACGACACCATCGCCAAAGTGAGCGAAATCGTTGAGTTGGAAGGGCGCATATTTATCCCGCCTTATGATGACCCGAAAGTGATCGCCGGGCAGGGCACCATCGGCCTGGAAATCCTCGAAGATTTATACGACGTGGATAACGTGATTGTCCCTATAGGCGGCGGCGGATTAATTGCCGGGATTGCAACGGCGATTAAATCCATCAACCCGACCATTAATATTATCGGCGTACAGTCTGAAAACGTTCACGGCATGGCGGCCTCTTATCAGGCCGGAGAAATAACTAACCATCGCGTTACCGGCACGTTAGCGGACGGCTGCGACGTGTCTCGTCCGGGCAAATTAACCTTCGAAATTGTTCGCGAATTAGTTGACGACATTGTACTGGTGAGCGAAGACGATATTCGCAACAGCATGATTGCCCTTATTCAGCGAAATAAAGTGGTGACGGAAGGCGCGGGCGCGCTGGCCTGCGCGGCGTTATTAAGCGGCAAGCTCGACCACTATATTCATGGCCGTAAAACCGTCTGCATTATTTCCGGCGGCAATATCGATCTCTCCCGTGTTTCCCAAATTACCGGCTTCGTTGACGCATAAAGGTGACCTATGAGCAACACAGAAAGCATTATCGTTGGCCAGACAAAAACGTCCTCCTGGCGTAAGTCTGACACTACATGGACGCTCGGCCTGTTTGGTACCGCCATTGGCGCAGGCGTGCTGTTCTTCCCCATTCGCGCAGGCTTTGGCGGACTGATCCCCATCCTGCTGATGCTGGTACTCGCCTTCCCGATTGCCTTTTATTGCCACCGCGCGCTGGCGCGCCTCTGTTTGTCCGGCAGCAACGTCTCCGGCAACATCACCGAAACGGTGGAAGAGCACTTCGGGAAAACCGGTGGGGTGGTGATTACGTTCCTCTACTTCTTCGCCATTTGCCCGCTGCTGTGGATTTACGGCGTCACCATTACGAACACCTTTATGACCTTCTGGGAAAACCAGCTCCAGATGCCTGCGCTGAATCGCGGCGTGGTGGCGCTGTTCCTGCTGCTGCTGATGGCCTTTGTTATCTGGTTCGGTAAGGACCTGATGGTAAAAGTGATGAGCTACCTGGTGTTCCCGTTCATTGCCAGCCTGGTGCTGATTTCCCTGTCGCTGATCCCGTACTGGAACTCGGCGGTAATCGAACAGGTCAACCTGAGCGATATCGCCTTCACCGGTCATGACGGCATTCTGGTTACGGTGTGGCTGGGGATCTCCATCATGGTCTTCTCCTTCAACTTCTCGCCTATCGTCTCCTCGTTTGTGGTTTCCAAGCGTGAAGAGTACGAGCCGGAGTTCGGGAAAGAGTTTACCGAGCAGAAATGTTCCAAAATCATCGGTCGCGCCAGCATGCTGATGGTGGCCGTGGTGATGTTCTTCGCCTTCAGCTGCCTGTTTACGCTCTCTCCGCAGAACATGGCGGACGCCAAGGCGCAGAACATTCCGGTACTCTCTTACCTGGCGAACCACTTTGCCTCGATGTCCGGCAGTAAATCGACGTTCGCGACGGTGCTCGAATACGGCGCCTCCATCATCGCGCTGGTGGCTATCTTCAAATCCTTCTTCGGCCACTACCTGGGCACGCTGGAAGGGCTGAACGGCCTGATCCTTAAGTTCGGCTACAAGGGCGATAAGAAGAAAGTCTCTGTTGGCAAGCTGAACACTATCAGCATGGTGTTCATCATGGGCTCCACCTGGGTTGTGGCCTACGCCAACCCGAACATTCTGGACCTTATTGAAGCCATGGGCGCGCCAATCATCGCCTCTCTGCTGTGCCTGCTGCCGATGTACGCCATCCGCAAGGCGTCTGCGCTGGCGAAATACAAAGGCCGCACCGAGAACATCTTCGTTACCGTGGTCGGCCTGCTGACCATTCTGAATATCGTTTACAAACTGTTCTAACCCAAAGCTCAGGAAGAGCGGAGTCATATGATGATTGAGTTTCCGGTTGTACTGGTTATTAACTGCGGATCGTCCTCTGTTAAGTTTTCGGTGCTGGACGCAGCAGGCTGCGATGCCCTGATGACGGGCATTGCGGACGGTATCAACACCGAAAAGGCCTTTATTTCCGTGAACGGGGGTGAGCCGGTCAGACTGGCTCACCAGGACTACGAAGGGGCGCTGGCCGCCATCGCCCTGGAGCTGGAGAAGCGTAACCTGATGAGCAGCGTGGCCCTGATTGGCCACCGCATTGCCCACGGTGGCGACCTTTTCAGCGAGTCGACCCCGATCACGGAAGAGGTGATTGAGCAGATCCGCCAGGTCTCCCCGCTGGCGCCGCTGCATAACTACGCCAACCTGAGCGGCGTGGAAGCGGCAGAGCGTCTCTTCCCGGGCGTGCAGCAGGTGGCGGTGTTTGATACCAGCTTCCACCAGACGCTGCCGCCGCAGGCCTATCTGTACGGTCTGCCGTACCGCTATTTTGAAGAGCTGGGCGTGCGCCGCTACGGCTTCCACGGCACCTCTCACCGCTACGTGGCCGGGCAGGCGCACGCGCTTCTCGGGCTGTCCCCCGATGACAGCGGCCTGGTGATTGCCCACCTCGGCAACGGGGCGTCCATCTGCGCGGTGCGCAACGGCGAGAGCGTTGACACCTCGATGGGGATGACGCCGCTGGAAGGGCTGGTGATGGGCACGCGCTGCGGCGACGTGGATTTTGGCGCGATGGCGTGGATTGCCCAGCAGACCGGCCAGTCGTTTGAAGATCTGGAGCGCGTGGTGAATAAAGAGTCCGGGCTGCTGGGGATCTCCGGCATTTCTTCAGACCTGCGGACATTAGAGAAAGCCTGGCACGAAGGTAATGAGCGGGCACAGCTGGCAATACACACCTTTGTTCACCGCATTGCGCGGCATATTGCCGGTCACGCCGCGTCGCTGCACCGTCTGGATGGGGTGGTCTTTACCGGCGGCATTGGCGAAAACTCGACGCTTGTCCGCGCGCTGGTGGCCGAACATCTGAAAGTGTTCGGCATCATCCTCGACGACGCCAAAAACGCCCTGCCGGGCAGCGCGGGTGAGCGCGTCATCTCCACCGAGTCGTCCCGCGTGGCCTGCGCGGTTGTCCCTACCAACGAAGAAAAAATGATCGCGCTGGACGCCCTCCGTCTTGGAAAGGTCACTCCGGCTGCGGCTTACGCCTGATAAAGCGAGAATCACATGAAAGTAACAATCGATACGGGCGTCGCGCCCTACAGCGACGCATGGGCCGGGTTTCGCGGTAAAGAATGGAAAAACGCCGTCAACGTCCGCGATTTTATTCAGCATAACTACACCCCTTATGAAGGCGATGAAGCTTTCCTCGCGCAGGCGACGCCAGCAACGACGGCGCTGTGGCAGAAGGTGATGGTCGGCATTCGCCAGGAGAATGCCACCCACGCCCCGGTGGATTTCGACACCAACATTGCCACCACCATTACCGCCCACGGACCAGGCTATATCGATCGGGAATTGGAGACGATCGTCGGCCTGCAAACCGACAAGCCGCTCAAGCGCGCGCTGCATCCATACGGCGGGATCAACATGATCCGCAGCTCGTTCGAAGCCTACGGTCGGGAGATGGATCCGCAGTTCGAATACCTGTTTACCGACCTGCGCAAAACCCACAACCAGGGGGTGTTTGACGTCTATTCACCGGAGATGATGCGCTGCCGCAAATCCGGCGTGCTGACCGGTCTGCCGGACGGCTACGGGCGCGGACGCATCATCGGCGACTATCGCCGCGTGGCGCTGTACGGCATCAGCTATCTGGTGCGCGAGCGCGAACTGCAGTTTGCCGATCTGCAGGGCAGGCTGGAGCGCGGTGAAGATCTTGAAGCGACGATCCGCCTGCGCGAGGAGCTGGCGGAGCACAGGCGCGCGCTGCTCCAGATCCAGCAGATGGCGGCGAACTACGGCTTTGATATCTCCCGCCCGGCGATGAACGCCCGGGAAGCGGTGCAGTGGGTCTATTTTGCCTATCTTGCCGCTGTAAAATCCCAGAACGGCGGAGCGATGTCGCTGGGGCGCACGGCGTCGTTCCTCGATATCTACATCGAACGCGACATGCAGGCAGGAAGGCTGGACGAAGTCCAGGCCCAGGAGCTGATCGACCACTTCATTATGAAGATCCGCATGGTGCGCTTCCTGCGCACGCCGGAGTTCGACACGCTCTTCTCCGGCGATCCGATCTGGGCCACGGAAGTGATCGGTGGCATGGGGCTGGACGGGCGCACGCTGGTGACCAAAAATAGCTTCCGCTATCTGCACACCCTGCACACCATGGGGCCCGCGCCGGAGCCGAACCTGACGATCCTCTGGTCTGAACAGCTGCCGATCGCGTTCAAGAAATACGCCGCGCAGGTATCGATCGTCACCTCGTCGCTGCAGTATGAGAACGACGATCTTATGCGCGCGGACTTCAACAGCGACGACTACGCCATCGCCTGCTGCGTCAGCCCGATGGTGATCGGCAAGCAGATGCAGTTCTTCGGCGCTCGCGCTAACCTCGCCAAAACGCTGCTGTACGCGATCAACGGCGGGGTGGATGAAAAGCTGAAGATCCAGGTCGGTCCGAAAACCGAGCCGCTGCTGGATGAGGTGCTGGATTACGACACCGTGATGGCGAGCCTCGACCACTTTATGGACTGGCTGGCGGTGCAGTACATCAGCGCGCTGAATCTCATTCACTACATGCATGATAAGTACAGCTACGAAGCCTCGCTGATGGCGCTGCACGACCGGGACGTCTATCGCACCATGGCCTGCGGCATCGCCGGGCTGTCGGTGGCGGCGGATTCCCTCTCGGCCATTAAATACGCGACGGTGAAGCCGGTGCGCGACCATACCGGTCTGGCGGTCGATTTCGTCATAGAAGGGGACTACCCGCAGTACGGCAACAACGACGACCGCGTGGACAGCATTGCCTGCGATCTGGTGGAGCGCTTTATGAAGAAAATTCAGGCGCTGCCAACCTACCGCAACGCGGTGCCAACCCAGTCGATCCTGACCATCACCTCCAACGTGGTTTACGGCCAGAAGACCGGCAACACGCCGGACGGGCGCCGCGGTGGCACGCCGTTTGCGCCTGGCGCGAACCCGATGCACGGGCGCGACAGAAAAGGAGCGGTGGCTTCGCTAACGTCGGTCGCCAAGCTGCCGTTCACCTATGCGAAGGACGGGATCTCCTATACCTTCTCCATCGTGCCGCAGGCCTTGGGTAAGGACGAGCTGGTGCGCAAAACCAACCTGGTGGGGCTGCTGGACGGGTACTTCCATCATGAAGCGTCCATTGAGGGCGGGCAGCACCTGAACGTCAACGTCATGAACCGGGAGATGCTCCTGGATGCGATCGCGCACCCGGAGAACTACCCGAACCTGACGATCCGCGTATCCGGCTACGCGGTGCGGTTTAACGCCCTGACGCGGGAGCAGCAGCAGGACGTGATTTCGCGGACGTTTACGCAGGCTATGTAATTCAAATTGCCATTGTGCCTCCTCGTGTGAGGAGGCTTTTAATTTCGTGAATATCGTCACATTTAGAAAATACCTTTCTCATTTACACATCCAGTAGCAAGTTTTCCTCCAGCGTCAGAAAATCCTTATAAAACTTGTGACTTTTTTCTCCCTCGCTCCGGCTATGATTTTCTCACACCAACTATAAACACCTGCTGCCCTCTGAATCGCAATCGCTGGCGTTCGGAACCTAATAAAAACAACTGTTTACCCTACAAAATAAGCGAGTGCCCAATGAATACGGCAACAAACAGCAGTGTGATTGTGAAGGATTCCCCTGCGGCAAGGCGGGCGGGAATGAGCGAAAGCGAATGGCGAGAGGCAATTAAATTCGACAGCACCGACACGGGCTGGGTCATCATGAGTATCGGGATGGCCATCGGCGCGGGGATTGTTTTTCTCCCGGTTCAGGTGGGATTAATGGGGCTGTGGGTCTTTTTGCTCTCGTCGATTATTGGTTATCCGGCCATGTACCTGTTCCAGCGGCTGTTTATAAATACGCTGGCGGAATCGCCGGAATGCAAAGACTACCCGAGCGTGATTAGCGGTTATTTAGGTAAAAACTGGGGCATCTTATTAGGCGCACTCTATTTCGTGATGCTGGTGATCTGGATGTTTGTCTATTCCACTGCCATCACCAACGACAGTGCCTCGTATTTGCACACCTTCGGCGTGACCGACGGTTTGCTCTCGGAAAATCCGTTCTACGGCTTATTCCTAATCTGCATCCTGGTCGCTATTTCGTCGCGCGGTGAAAAGCTGCTGTTTAAAGTCTCCAGCCTGATGGTGCTGACTAAATTATTCGTGGTTGCTGCGCTGGGTCTTTCAATGATTGGACTCTGGCATTTAGCCAACGTGGGCATGCTGCCGCCGATGGGGCTGCTGATAAAAAATGCCATTATTACGCTGCCCTTTACCTTAACCTCCATTCTGTTTATTCAGACCTTAAGCCCGATGGTGATTTCATATCGTTCACGGGAAAAGTCCGTTGAGGTGGCGCGCCATAAAGCGCTGCGGGCGATGAATATCGCCTTTGGCATACTGTTTGTCACGGTCTTCTTCTACGCCGTCTCTTTCACCCTGGCGATGGGACACGACGAGGCGGTGAAAGCCTACGAGCAGAACATTTCGGCCCTGGCGATTGCGGCGCAGTTTATCAGCGGCGACGGCGCGGGTTGGGTCAAAATCGTCAGCGTGATCCTCAATATTTTTGCCGTGATGACCGCCTTCTTCGGCGTCTATCTCGGCTTTCGCGAGGCCACGCAGGGGATCGTGATGAATATCCTGCGCCGCAAAATGCCGGTTGAACGTATTAATGAAAGCACCGTCCAGCGCGGGATCATGCTGTTCGCTATCCTGCTGGCCTGGAGCGCGATCGTCTTAAACGCGCCGGTACTGAGCTTCACCTCTATCTGTAGCCCCATCTTCGGCATGGTGGGCTGCCTGATCCCTGCATGGCTGGTCTATAAGGTACCGGCGCTGCATAAATATAAAGGCGTCTCGCTGGTGATTATCGTCATCACCGGGCTGCTGCTTTGTGTTTCTCCTTTCCTCGCATTTTCCTGAGGGCAAATAAGGTCGTAACGATGTCTGAGCAAACTCATCCTTTATGGAATCAATTTATTCGCGTAGTGCAGGAAGAAGTTAAGCCTGCGCTGGGGTGCACCGAGCCCGTTTCTCTGGCCCTTGCCTGTGCGATTGCCGCAGAGCAGTTGCCTGGCGACGTCACGCAGATTGAGGCGTGGGTATCGCCGAATCTGATGAAGAACGGGCTTGGCGTAACGGTGCCGGGCACCGGCATGGTCGGGTTGCCCATTGCGGCGGCGTTGGGCGCCATCGGTGGCAATGCGCAGGCGGGGCTGGAGGTGCTGAAAGATGTCACCGCCGATGCGCTGGCGCGGGCCAAAGCAATGCTTAGCGCCGGTCTGGTGCAGGTGAAATTGCAGGAGCCCTGCGAGGAGATCCTCTACTCGCGTGCCTGCGTTTACGCCGGTGAGTCTTCGGCCATGGTGACCGTTGCGGGCGGACATACCCGCGTGGTGGAGGTGGTTTGTCAGGGCGAAACGCGCTTCAGGCTTGACGATCGGCAGGCTGAGGTATGTAACGATCCGCTGGCGGTACTGTCAAACACCACGATCTCGCAGATCCTTGAGTTTGTGGAGCAGGTACCGTTCGAGGCGATCCGCTTTATCCTGGAAGCAGGGCAATTGAACGACGCGCTCTCTCGTGAAGGGCTCAGCGGGAAGTGGGGGCTGCACATTGGAGCGACCCTCAATAAGCAGCGCGCACGCGGATGGATGGGGCAGGATCTGGGTTCAGACATTGTTATCCGCACCAGCGCCGCTTCGGACGCCCGCATGGGCGGCGCGACGCTGCCGGCGATGAGCAACTCTGGCTCCGGGAATCAGGGGATCACGGCCACCATGCCGGTTGTCGTGGTCGCTGGGCACGTTCAGGCCGATGATGAACGGCTGGCGCGGGCGCTGATGCTTTCGCATCTGTCGGCGATCTATATTCATTACCAGCTTCCGCGCCTGTCCGCGCTGTGTGCGGCGACAACGGCAGCGATGGGTGCTGCGGCGGGGATGGCGTGGCTGATGGGCGGTTCTTACCAGACCATTTCCATGGCGATCGGCAGTATGATCGGTGACGTCAGCGGGACGATCTGCGATGGGGCGTCTAACAGCTGTGCCATGAAGGTCTCAACCAGCGTCAGCAGCGCCTGGAAAGCGGTGATGATGGCGCTGGATAATACTGCCGTGACGGGCAACGAGGGCATTGTGGCGCACGACGTGGAGCAGTCGATCGCCAACCTGTGCGCGCTGGCGTGCCGCTCAATGCGGGCTACGGACCGGCAGATCATTGAGATTATGGCGAGTAAGGTGTAGCGATTGACCTTCACCCCTCACCCTAGCCCTCTCCCCAAAGGGGAGAGGGAATGATCGAGCCCCTCGCCCCTCTGGGGAGAGGGGTTGGGGTGAGGGGTAAGGGCGAGTGGGTCTTTAAACCGGCAAATCAATCAGCAGCGCGCGCAGCGGCGTATCCGCCACCAGGGTAATATTCGCTTCGTCACGAATAAACGCCCCGTCGCCGCAGGTAAGCGCTTCTTTCTCTTCCGTATGCGTTACCGCATGCACCGTACCGTGAATGGACTGCAAATAGGCGCGCGGACCGTGCAGCTGGAAGCTTGCCTGTTCACCTTTCTTCAGTTCGATATGGTGCAGCCATACCTGCTGACGCAGCTGCAAACTGCCTTTGCTGCCGTCAGGCGAGGCAATCAGCTGCTGCCTATCACCTTTCAGATCTAATTTCTGCACCAGCGGGTTTTCCCGCTCAGGGCAGGCGTCCAGCCACAGCTGCATGCGGGTCAGCGTTTTGTCTTTGCTGAGGTTATGCTCGCTGTAGCTGATGCCCGGCTGCGTGGAAATTAATAACGCTTCGCCAGCCTTTGCCTGGACATGATTGCCCTCGCTATCGCGGTATTCTGCCTCGCCTTCCAGGATCAGGTTCAGGATATCGACTTTCGGATACGTACGCGGCTGGAAGGAGGCGCCCGGGGCGAGCACTTCCTGATTTAACACGCGCAGCGAAGCGTAACCGAGGAGTTTAGGGTCAAAGTAGTGTCCAAAGGAAAAGGTGTAGCGGGCCTGCAGCCAACCGAAATCGGCTTGTCCGCACTGTTTAGCTGTTCTTGTCGTAATCATAAACTTGACCTCTCTTTACACTAAAACAATGGTAAAGGTATGGACGCTGCATTGTTAGCCAGATATTCTGCCCGGTATGTTCAAATTTCCTGAATGAGAACGAGATGGCTAAAGAGAGAGCATTGACGCTTGAGGCGCTTCGCGTCATGGACGCGATTGACCGGCGCGGCAGCTTTGCCGCGGCGGCAGATGAACTGGGGCGCGTTCCGTCTGCGCTGAGCTACACCATGCAAAAACTGGAGGAAGAGCTGGACGTGGTGCTCTTCGATCGCTCCGGTCATCGAACAAAATTCACCAACGTGGGGCGGATGCTGCTGGAGCGTGGTCGCGTGCTGCTGGAAGCGGCGGACAAGCTCACCACGGACGCCGAAGCGCTGGCCCGCGGCTGGGAAACCCACCTGACGTTAGTCACCGAAGCGCTGGTGCCAACTGAAGCGCTGTTCCCGCTGGTGGATCGCCTGGCGGCGAAGGCCAACACGCAGCTGTCGATCATCACCGAGGTGCTGGCCGGGGCGTGGGAGCGTCTGGAGACGGGCAGGGCGGATATCGTCATTGCGCCAGATATGCACTTCCGTTCATCCTCGGAAATCAACTCCCGCAAGCTTTACAGCGTCATGAACGTCTACGTTGCCGCGCCGGATCACCCGATTCACCAGGAGCCGGAACCGCTTTCGGAGGTCACGCGCGTGAAGTATCGCGGCGTGGCGGTGGCGGATACCGCGCGCGAGCGTCCGGTGCTGACGGTTCAGCTGCTGGATAAACAGCCTCGTCTGACGGTCACGTCACTGGAAGACAAGCGGCAGGCGCTGCTGGCCGGTTTGGGCGTAGCGACGATGCCCTACCCATTTGTGGAAAAAGATATTGCGGAAGGGCGACTGCGGGTGGTGAGCCCGGAGTACACCAGCGAAGTGGACATTATTATGGCGTGGCGCCGCGACAGCATGGGCGAAGCCAAATCGTGGTGCCTGCGCGAAATTCCAAAGCTCTTTGCGCATCACAACAAATAAGTGTGCAGGCCCGGTAAGCGTAAGCGCTACCGGGCAGGAATTTACGCGCCGATCTTAGGATCCGGACCAAAGCGGTTTTCGCCCGGCGTGCCGCTCTGACAGTTGAAAATCAAAATCACGATCCAGCCGACGAGCGGGATCAACAGCAACAGCAGCCACCACGCCGAACGATCGGTATCGTGGAGACGACGAAACAGCACGGCCCATGAAGGCAGCAATACCAGCAAGCCATAAATCGTAGTCAATATGCCTTCACCGCCGGCGCGCTCCCAGCCGAGGATTTTATCCACGATGCCCAGCACCATAATCAGGACGAAGTTCACCAGAACGAACATCCAGTACTCTTTGCGGCGGGCGCGGCCACCAAATCCAATGTAGTTGCGCAGTACTTTTAAATACCAGTCCATTTTTTCCTTGCCTCAATAATCGGTCAATCACTTGTTTTTTAAGCGATCGAGATAAGGATAGATGGAGATTGTGAATTAAAAAAGGGCATCTGGTGATGCCCGTCGTATTTATCCAAAACGAACGTCGCGCCCGTGCGGTTCATCCAGATCCTGCCACGGGCCGATGGAGATAATGCCCGTCGGGTTGATGGTTTTGTGGCTGCGGAAATAGTGGGTGCGAATATGGTCAAAATTGACCGTCTCCGCGATCCCTGGCATCTGGTAGATATCGCGCAGGAAACCGTGCAGGTTCATGTAGTCGCTGATGCGGTGCTTATCGCACTTGAAGTGGGTGACGTAAACGGGGTCGAAGCGGATAAGCGTGGTCCACAGGCGAATGTCCGCTTCCGTCAGCCGATCGCCCGTTAAATAGCGGTGCTGGCCGAGGATTTGCTCCAGCCGTTCCAGGGATTCAAAGACTTTTCCGACCGCTTCGTCGTAGGCTTCCTGGCTGGTGGCAAAACCGGCCTTATAGACCCCGTTGTTCACGTTGTCGTAAATCCAGCCGTTCAGCTCGTCAATTTTATCCCGCAGCTCGACCGGGTAATAATCTCCGGCGCGGGCACCGTGCGCGTCAAACGCGGTGTTAAACATGCGGATGATTTCCGCAGATTCATTGCTGACGATCGTCTGGTTTTTCTTGTCCCAGAGCACCGGTACCGTAACGCGTCCGGTGTAGTGCGGATCGGCGCGCAGGTAGAGCTGGTAGAGGAAATCGTGGTGATACAGGTCATCACCGGTCGCGGCGGGGAAATCACTGTCGAACGTCCAGCCGTTTTCCAGCATCAGCGGGTTCACCACCGAAACAGGAATCAAAGATTCAAGACCTTTAAGCTTGCGCACAATCAGCGTGCGGTGCGCCCACGGGCAGGCAAGAGAAACGTACAGATGATAACGATCGTTCTCCGCCGCGAAGCCGCCTTCGCCGCTCGGGCCAGCCGCGCCGTCGGCCGTCAGCCAGTTACGGAAGGCCGAAACAGAGCGCTTGAAGCGTCCTCCGGTGGATTTAGTGTCATACCAGACATCCTGCCAGACGCCGTCTACGAGTTGTCCCATTTTTTGTCCTCCGTCAGATAGCAAAAGCGAGGAGATATCTCCTCGCTTTGGGTTCAGTCAGTATAGCGTGCTTACCACTTCTTATTCAGAAGGCGGTCGATGCTGTATGCGCCTGGACCTGTGATAGCCAGCAGCAGGAAACCACCCGCGATGGTCAGGTTTTTCATGAACATCAGTGAGTTCACGCCTTCAGCAAAGTTGCTGTGGAACAGGAACGCGGTCAGCAGGGTAAAGCCTGCGGTAAACAGCGCGGTGGTGCGGGTCAGGAAGCCGAACAGAACCGCCAGTCCGCCGCCGAACTCAAGCAGAATAGTCAGCGGCAGCAGGAACCCCGGAACGCCCATGGCTTCCATATACTGCTGGGTACCCGCATATCCGGTGATTTTGCCCCAGCCTGCCACGATAAACAGAATTGGCATCAGAATACGCGCAGCCAGTACACCAACATCTTCTAATTTTTTCATTTTACTCTCCAGGAAACCACATGCGTGGCTGAACATTATTTTTGTGCAATTCCGGGTAGATACCGCGGCTCTGCTGTCGATGGAGAGGATAATAAACGGGGCGGGTAGCAATTGTTAGCAAGGAAAACTGTCAATCTTCTTCAAAGATATTGAGCAAGGGAGTGTGCGCAAAAAAAAAAAACGGTAACCTGAGTTACCGTTTTGCGTTTATCACCGCAGCTGCTGTTGTCGCAACGTCGCCTTCACCAGACGCCAGGCGCTCCAGGCACCAAAACCGCGTCGGGCCCAGCGGATGAGCATATTCGGATGACGAACCGTCCAGATAGCCATCACGCTGCTGCCGACCAGCGCCCACGAACGCAGGCTCAGGAAGGTATTCCAGCCACGGTCAAACCGTCGCGTCGCGTCGATCCAGTCACGGCGGCTGGCAGACAGATCCAGCCGCTGCTGCTGGATCTGACTTAACAGGTACGCTTTTCGCTTCTGACGTTCCGCTTTATCGCTCACGGCTTGTCATCCTCCAGCAGGGCGCGATCGTTAGCCAGTTCCTGGCGCGTGTGGCGCAGGAAAGTGGACTTGCGCGCTTTACGCATCGTCCATATGCCGCCAATCAACGCCGCGACCAGCAGAACGACGGTCGTGGCAATCATCGCGTTGAGTCGATACTGCGGGTCAATGGCCCAGATGATTAACACCATCAGGCTCATCAGACCAAACGCGGCGAAGAGCATGGTCAGCCCGAGCATCAGCAGCATCTGGAAGAGGTTCGCTTTCTCCTCTTCCAGTTCGACCACTGCCAGCCGGACGCGCGTTTCGGCAATCCCAACCAGCGTCGTCAAAATACGCTGGCCGATGCCGAGGACGTTATTAGCAGGCCCTTGTGCGTGACGAGGATCTTCCATATCAACGACGCGTCAGCAGGACACCCAGCACCACACCCACTGCGGCACCAATACCAACACCCGTCCATGGATTGTCGCGCACATATTCATCTGCACGTGCAGCCGCTTCACGGGTCTGTTTCGCCAGCGCATCCCCGGTTTCACCCAGGCGGTAGCGGCTCTCTTTCAGCGCCTGCTCCGCTTTGCTGCGCAGCTTGCTCACTTCTTCTTTCGACTTATCGGCAGAGGAGTTCAGCACCTCTTCAAGGGTATCGGCCAGGGATTTCAGTTCAGCGCGCAGATGTTCAGACGTCGTATCTTTTGACATGATTCTCTCCTGTTGAGATTTCCGTTAACTCAATAATCGCGAGCTTCCAGCGCTTTCAGGTCGTCCTGCGCCTCTTTCAACTTCTTCTCGCGCTTAGCAATTTTTTCCGCATCCCCTTTCTCTTTCGCTTCCTGCAGGTCTTGACGGCGCTCGGCTATCTCGTCCTTCTGTTCAGCGATTTTCTTCTGGTGATCGGCACGTAGCTTGCTGTCTGAACAGTTTGCTTTCACTTCGCTCAGCGCTTTTTTGAGACCATCAACACGGTGCTGATTGTTATGCTTTTCGGCATAACCGATCTCACGCTGAATATCCTGTTCTTTCTCCTGACAGAGAGAGTTTGCGAAGGTCGCCGTGCTTAAAGAAAAAAGGGCCAGAGCCAGGGTCATGCGGAATTTCATTATCGAAACCTTCCATTGTGTTGCGGGGTTAGCCGCTATCCAAAATTATGCGGAGTACATTCGAGGGGTGCTCCGCGTACTTAAGCATAGTAAGTAAACGGGGGATTCACCAAAGTGAGTGAAAAGATTCGGAATCCAGGAAGTTATCCAAACCGATGCGACGTATCGCGAATTAATGATAACCACGCGGCTGGCGGGTTGTCATCTTCCTGCTGGGCAATGATATATCCGTGCGGCAGCGTTCGGTCAAGAACCGCTTTCGCGGCAGCGCTCTGCGCACGGGAATCAAACTTAATCAGTAAAACATCGTCCTGCGGGGTGATGCTCTTAAAGCGGATGCCGTTTGCATCCAGATGATGCCAGACAGAAAAACCGTCAGGCACACCGCCCCCTTGGTTTACCGGGCGAATGGCCAGCGTAGCGTCCTGGTGTGAAAGCGTGTTCCAGGCCAGTAGTACGGCGCTGAGCATCACCAGTGCAATAAAGGCACAGGCAAAGCGGCGCATGGCGAGCGGTGAGATAACCATCGTTAACCTCGCGCTCCGTATTTTTTCTTCCACAGGACAACCAGCGAGCCAATCAGGCCGAAGATCAGCAGAACAACAGGCAGCAGCATCAGGCATGACATCAGCTGATCTTCATATTTCATGAAGACCGGCGTTTTACCCAGCGCATAGCCCAGCGTCGTCAGGATCAACACCCATAACAGGCCGCTCATCCAGTTGAAGAACTGGAAGCGTGCGCTGCTCAACCCGGACAGCCCGGCAATGGTGGGCAGCAGGGTGCGTACAAAGGCGATAAAGCGGCCAATCAGCAGCGCGGAAAGCCCATGCTTATGGAACAGGTGGTGCGCCCGCTGGTGATAGTGCGCAGGCAGATGGGAAAGCCAGTTCTGTACTATTCGGGTATTGCCCAGCCATCTTCCCTGAATGTAACTCACCCAGCAGCCAAGGCTGGCCGCGACGGTCAGTAATAAAATGGTCTGTGGGAATGCCATTGCGCCTTTGGCACACAGCACGCCGACAAGCACCAGCAAACTGTCACCCGGTAAGAAGGCCGCAGGCAGCAAACCATTCTCGAGGAACAGAATCATAAACAAGACGAAATAGAGCATGCCAATCATGGAAGGGTTGGCCAGCGTTTCAAAATCCTGCGCCCAAAGGGCATGCAGCAGTTGGGTCAAAAGTTCCATTCAGTGTTCCTGGAAATCGGTTAACGTCTCGCCTGTTATCCGGGACAAACAGCACGGCGACATTGTTGTGATTTCATTATGGTCGCTCGCGGACACATTGCGGTGTGGCCAACACTGTTCCCTGTTAATTGGCTGGTTAGCAAGCACTAACTTTCAAAATAACGAAGTGAATCCAATTGTAACAAAGCCCGACGTTCTGCGTCACAGAATTTGCAGGGTGAGGTGATTTTGGCGTAAGCCCTGAAAGTGAGCGAGGGATTTTACAAAGGCTGACACTATATATGTTTTGCTTACCCACTCAGGCGGGAAGGCGCAGCGAAGCGCCTGCCGGAAGAAAGGTCGACTATTTTGCGCCGCTCGGGGCCGTATCGAGATGAACGACAGGATTATCGGCAAAAAGATAGCGGTCAGCGTTAAATTCAAAGTCGTCACTGGTTTCATTGAACAGCATCTGTTTGGTGTTTTCCAGGTGTTGCCACATGGCCAGTTTTGCGGCATGGGGATCTTTACGAATCAGCGCCTTAAGGATTTGGTCGTGATCGTCACACCAGTTGTCGACCGTGCGGGAATCGATGTGATCGTGCAGTTTTTTCCAGTAGGGGTTGTGAACGCGCTGAGTCCACATTTTCTCAACGATTGCCGCCAGCGCCGTATTCTGGGTGGCCAGGGCAACCTGAACGTGAAACTGGAGGTCCCACTCGGAGTCACGGAAACATTTTTCCTTGCGGGCGTTCTCCTGGATCTCCATCAGCTTCATGATGTCCTGCTTGGTCACCTGCGTGGCGGCAAATTCGGCAATATTGCTTTCGATCAGCTGGCGAGCCTGGAGCAGCTCAAACGGGCCGTAGCTGGCGAATTCCAGACTTTCATCCGCCACCGGAGAGTGTTTAGGCTGATTAGAAATAACGTGAATGCCGGAACCTTTGCGCACCTCAACGTAGCCTTCCACTTCCAGCATGATAATCGCTTCGCGCACCACGGTGCGGCTCACGCTTTTTTCATCCGCGATAAAGCGCTCGGCGGGAAGTTTATCACCGACAAGATAGACCCCTTGCTCGATGCGATCTTTCAGCTCGGCAGCAAGTTGTTGATATAAACGACGTGGTTCGGTGATTTCCATATGCGCTCCAGGCAGGGTACGGCAGATGATTTGTTATACCACTTTCACGGAATACTCTCCAGATTTTGCCATTAAAAAAGCCGCCCGGAGGCGGCTTCGGTGAAACGCATTTTCGCTAACTCTGCGTAGCCGGTCGCCCAAGAGACTCTTTCGCCAGCTCGTCTGCGGATTTACTTTTCAGCACCGTCCAGATAACCACCGCACCCATCAGGTCGAAGATTGCCAGCACCGCGAACAGCGGGCTGAAGCCGATGGTATCCGCCAGCGCGCCGACGACCAGCGCGAACATCGTACTTGCGGTCCACGCGGCCATACCGGTCAGGCCGTTGGCGGTTGCCACTTCGTTACGGCCGAAGACGTCAGAGGAGAGCGTAATCAGCGCGCCGGAGAGCGACTGGTGCGCAAAACCACCGATGCACAGCAGCGCGATAGCGACGTAGGGGCTGGTGAACAGGCCGATCATGCCCGGGCCAATCATCAGCAGCGCGCCCATGGTCACCACCATCTTACGGGAAACGATCAGGTTCACCCCAAACCAGCGCTGGAACAGCGGCGGCAGGTAGCCGCCCACGATGCAGCCCAGGTCAGCGAACAGCATCGGCATCCAGGCGAACATCGCGATCTCTTTCAGGTTAAAACCGTAGACTTTAAACATAAACAGTGGGATCCACGCGTTGAAGGTGCCCCAGGCCGGTTCAGCCAGGAAGCGCGGCAGGGCGATACCCCAGAACTGACGGGTGCCCAGGATCTGCCAGACGGACATTTTCTTGCCATTGTTGGTCTGATGCTGCGCTTCCTGACCACCAATAATGTATTCGCGTTCTTCCTCGGAGAGTTTTTTCTGATCGCGCGGATGTTTATAGAAAACCAGCCACGCTATTGCCCAGGCAAAGCTCAGCACGCCAGAAATAATGAACGCCATCTGCCAGCTGTGCATCACGATGGCCCAAACCACCAGCGGCGGCGCAATCATCGCGCCGATGGACGAGCCCACGTTGAAGTAACCCACCGCAATGGAACGCTCTTTTGCCGGGAACCACTCGGAGCTGGCCTTCAGGCCCGCCGGGATCATCGCCGCTTCTGCTGCACCGACCGCGCCACGAGCCAGCGCCAGTCCACCCCAGCTGCCTGCCAGCGCGGTTGCGCCGCAGAATACCGCCCAGGCGATGGCGAAGAAGGCATAGCCGATTTTTGTACCCAGAATATCGAGAACATACCCAGCAACAGGCTGCATTACGGTGTAAGCGGCAGAATACGCCGCGATGATATAAGAGTATTGCTGCGTGGAGATATGCAGCTCTTCCATCAACGTCGGCGCCGCGGCTGCCACGGTGTTACGTGTCAGGTAGCCCAGCACGGTGCCCAGCGTCACCAGCGCGATCATATACCAACGTAACCCTTTAATTTTACGCATCTAAAACCTCATCGTTATGTTATTTCCGCGCCAGAGCACGGCAACCTCTCAACCGTTGCCGGGAGCAGTTGTGTAACGGGAGGGGCGTAGCCGGGAGAATGTCCCGGAACGGCCCGAACCTTGCCATAAGTAAGCGTGCATAAGTCGGTATCCGTACCGTTAAATCCGATGTTTCTCACACCGGTAATGCATTCCGTCGGCTTAGTGTTTGCGACGGCGAAAAGATAACTTGTCATACAACTTTAAAAGGTGAGTGACATCACAAATGTATGATCCTTTGTAGGGGCATTATTCGTTGCGGCTGAAGCCAGTACTGACGCGGTCTGTAGAGTGGTTTACCCCAATTTGGGTAATTTATTTGTCGACGTTTATTGATCTGACTCACGAAAAAAACGTCGGCTGGTGGAAATTGGTGTGATAACTTTGCAGCATATGAACATACGCTTTCTGACGCTCCCGTAATGAGGAAGACGATAATGACGCCGTTTATGACCGACGATTTTCTGTTAGATACCGAATTTGCCCGCCGCCTGTACCACGACTACGCAAAAGACCAGCCGATTTTCGACTATCACTGCCACTTACCGCCGCAGCAGGTTGCCGAAAATTATCGTTTCAAAAACCTGTATGATATCTGGCTAAAGGGTGACCACTACAAATGGCGTGCGATGCGCACCAACGGCGTGGCCGAGCGCCTGTGTACCGGCGACGCGAGCGATCGCGAGAAGTTTGACGCCTGGGCGGCGACCGTTCCGCACACTATCGGCAACCCGCTTTACCACTGGACGCACCTCGAACTGCGCCGTCCGTTTGGCATCACCGGCAAGCTGCTTTCTCCCGCGACGGCGGATGAGATCTGGGACCAGTGCAATGCGCTGCTGGCGCAGGATAACTTCTCCGCGCGCGGCATCATGAAGCAGATGAACGTGAAGATGGTGGGCACCACCGACGATCCGATTGACTCCCTGGAGCATCATGCAATCGTCGCCAAAGACACCTCTTTTGATATCAAAGTGCTGCCAAGCTGGCGCCCGGACAAAGCCTTCAACATCGAACAGGCCACCTTCAACGACTATATGGCGAAGCTGGCGGAAGTGTCCGATACCGACATCCGTCGTTTCGCTGACCTGCAAACCGCGCTGACCAAACGCCTGGATCACTTCGCGGCGCACGGCTGTAAAGTCTCCGACCACGCGCTGGACGTGGTGATGTTTGCGGAGTCAAACGAAGCGGAACTGGACAGCATCCTGGCGCGTCGCCTCTCCGGTGAATCGCTTAGCCAGCATGAAGTGGCGCAGTTCAAAACCGCGGTGCTGGTATTCCTCGGTGCGGAATACGCCCGTCGCGGCTGGGTACAGCAGTACCACATCGGCGCGCTGCGCAATAACAACCAGCGCCAGTTCAAGCTGCTGGGCGCGGACGTGGGCTTTGACTCTATCAACGACCGCCCGCTGGCGGAAGAGCTGTCCAGACTGCTGAGCAAACAGAACGAACAAAACCTGCTGCCGAAAACCATTCTTTACTGCCTGAACCCGCGCGATAACGAAGTGCTGGGCACCATGGTCGGCAACTTCCAGGGCGAGGGGATGCCGGGCAAGATGCAGTTCGGATCCGGCTGGTGGTTCAACGATCAGAAAGACGGCATGGAGCGTCAGATGACGCAGCTGGCGCAGCTTGGCCTGCTGAGCCGCTTTGTCGGCATGCTGACCGACAGCCGCAGCTTCCTCTCCTACACTCGCCACGAATATTTCCGCCGCATTCTGTGCCAGATGATTGGCCGCTGGGTGCATGCGGGCGAAGCGCCAGCGGATCTCCAGCTGCTGGGCGAAATGGTGAGAAACATCTGCTTTAACAATGCGCGCGACTACTTCGCCATTGAACTGAACTAAGGCCGTCTGAGGTTGATATGCAATACATCAAAATCCATTCGCTGGATAACGTGGCCGTCGCGCTGGCAGATTTAACCGAAGGCACGGAAGTGACCTTCGACAACCAGTCGGTCACGCTGCGCCAGGCCATTGGACGTGGACACAAGTTTGCCCTGATCCCCATTGCAAAAGGGGAGAACGTGGTGAAGTACGGTTTGCCCATCGGCCATGCGCTGGCGGATATTGCGCCGGGTGAATATATTCATTCCCACAACACCCGCACCAATCTCAGCGATCTGGACGAGTACAGCTATCAACCTGATCTACCAAAAGAAGAAGTGCAGGCGGGGGATCGCGAGGTGCAAATCTACCGTCGCGCGAACGGTGAGGTGGGGATCCGCAACGAGCTGTGGATCCTCCCGACCGTCGGCTGCGTGAACGGCATCGCGCGTCAAATTCAGACGCGTTTCCTGAAAGAGACCAACAATGCCGAAGGCACCGACGGCGTGCATCTGTTCAGCCACACCTACGGCTGCTCCCAGCTGGGTGACGACCACATCAACACCCGCACCATGCTGCAAAACATGGTGCGCCATCCTAATGCGGGCGCGGTGCTGGTGATCGGCCTCGGCTGCGAGAACAACCAGGTCGACGCCTTCCGCGAGACGCTGGGGGAATTCGACCCTGAGCGCGTTCACTTTATGGTGTGCCAGCATCAGGACGACGAGGTGGAAGCGGGCGTTGAACAGCTGCACCAGCTGTACGAGGTGATGCGCCACGACAGGCGCGAGCCGGGCAGGCTGAGCGAGCTGAAGTTTGGGCTGGAGTGCGGGGGATCTGACGGTCTTTCCGGCATTACCGCCAACCCGATGCTGGGCCGCTTCTCGGATTACGTGATTGCCAACGGCGGCACGACGGTGCTGACCGAAGTGCCGGAAATGTTCGGCGCGGAGCGCATTCTGATGAGCCACTGCCGCGACGAAGAGACGTTTGAGAAGACCGTCACCATGGTGAACGACTTCAAACAGTACTTCATTGCTCACAATCAGCCGATTTATGAAAACCCGTCGCCGGGTAACAAAGCGGGCGGGATCACCACGCTGGAGGAGAAATCTCTCGGCTGCACCCAGAAAGCGGGCGCAAGCCAGGTGGTGGACGTTCTGCGCTACGGCGAACGCCTGAAAACCCGCGGTCTGAACCTGCTGAGCGCACCGGGCAACGATGCGGTCGCCACCAGCGCGCTGGCGGGGGCGGGCTGTCACATGGTGTTGTTCAGCACCGGTCGCGGTACGCCGTACGGCGGTTTTGTCCCGACGGTCAAAATCGCCACCAACAGCGAGCTGGCGGCGAAGAAAAAGCACTGGATTGATTTCGACGCGGGCCAGCTGATCCACGGCAAAGCGATGCCGCAGCTGCTGACGGAGTTCGTGGACACTATCGTGGAGTTTGCTAACGGCAGGCAGACCTGCAACGAGAAGAACGACTTCCGCGAGCTGGCGATCTTTAAGAGTGGTGTGACGCTTTAATCGGTGCGGCCTGATGCCCTCTCCCACCAGGAGAGGGTACAAACACTAAAAACGGCAACCTCAGGGTTGCCGTTTTGCTGTTAACCTCGCAGGGCGTTCTTCGCTAAACGCGCGTCTTCCGCCTGACAGGCCGCTGCGGTGAACAGCACGTCGGTAGAGGAGTTCAGCGCGGTTTCGCAGGAGTCCTGCAGCACGCCAATGATGAAGCCGACGGCCACAACCTGCATGGCGATCTCGTTCGGGATGCCGAACATATTGCACGCAAGCGGGATCAGCAGCAGCGAACCGCCCGCCACGCCGGATGCGCCACAGGCACACAGCGACGCCACCACGCTCAGCAGCAGCGCCGTAGGCAGATCCACCGGAACGCCCAGCGTATGCACTGCCGCCAGGGTCAGCACGGTGATGGTAATAGCCGCACCCGCCATGTTCACGGTTGCACCCAGCGGAATCGACACGGAATAGGTATCGCGGTCCAGGTTCAGCTTCTCCGCCAGCGCCATGTTCACCGGAATGTTCGCAGCAGAGCTGCGGGTGAAGAAGGCGTACACGCCGCTTTCGCGCAGGCAGGTCAGCACCAGCGGATATGGGTTACGGCGGATCTGCCAGAACACCAGCAGCGGGTTGATCACCAGCGCCACCAGCAGCATACAGCCGACCAGAACCACCAGCAGCTGGGCGTAGCCCCACAGCGCGTCAAAACCGGTGGTTGCCAGCGTGGAGGAGACCAGACCGAAGATCCCGATTGGCGCAAAGCGAATCACCAGTTTCACCATAAAGGTGACGGCGTTCGACATATCGTTCACCAGGTTTTTCGTGGTTTCGTTGCCGTGACGCAGCGCGAAGCCCAGACCAATCGCCCAGACCAGAATACCAATGTAGTTTGCATTCATCAGCGCGGTGATGGGGTTAGAAACCATGCTCATCAGCAGACCGCGCAGCACTTCTACAATCCCGGACGGCGGCGTGACATCACCGGCGGCGCTGGTCAGGTGCAGCGTGGACGGGAACAGGAAGCTGAACACAACGGCCGTTAAGGCAGCAGAGAAGGTTCCCAGAAGATACAGGAACAGAATAGGGCGAATGTTGGTTTTTTGTCCGTGCTGGTGGTTGGCAATCGACGCCATCACCAGCATCAGCACCAGTACCGGTGCGACGGCCTTCAGCGCGCCAACGAAAAGGGTGCCGAGCAGCCCCGTGGCTTCCGCGGCAGGTTTTGACACCATCGCCAGCAGAATACCCAGTACCAACCCGACCAGAATTTGTTTTACAAGGCTGCCCTGCGCCAGGCGCGCGAACAGACCGCGTGATTGTGTGCTCATACGTTATTCCTGAGTGAAATTGCGTTCCATCCTGGATGTGCTCTAAGTCACATTTATGTCCGGATGTAAGTTTTTGTTTGCCTGGTTGAGTATCAGGGAAAGCAGCGAAAGGCGGAAGAGTAAAATGCTGGATTTTACGTGTCACATCATATTTTTTAACTATTGAGTCACAAAAGTGTGTCCACCCTCTCCCACAGGGAGAGGGCCGGGGTGGGGGGATTACTCCACCTGCTGCTTCTTATCGTGCTGGCGGTTAACCCAGGTATTGATAAGCAGCGTCACCAGCAGAATGCCGAACACCACGCCAAGCGAGATAGCGATCGGGATGTGGTAGAAATCGACGATCAGCATCTTGATACCGATAAACACCAGGATCACCGACAGGCCGTACTTCAGCATCGAGAAGCGCTCAGCCGCGCCTGCCAGCAGGAAGTACATGGCACGCAGACCGAGGATCGCAAACAGGTTAGAGGTCAGCACGATGAACGGGTCGGTCGTCACCGCGAAGATCGCCGGGATGCTGTCTACGGCGAAAATCACGTCGCTCAGCTCGACCAGAATCAGCACCAGCAGCAGCGGGGTGGCGAACAGCAGGCCGTTCTTACGCACGAAGAAGTGTTCGCTCTCGATCTTGTCCGTCATGCGCAGATGGCCGCGGATCCACTTCACCAGCGGCTTATCGCCGATACCGGTATCGTCTTCTTTCGCCAGCGCCATCTTGACCCCGGTGAACAGCAGGAACGCACCGAACACGTACAGCAGCCATTCGAACTGGGCAATCAGCCAGCTGCCGGCGAAGATCATGATGGTACGCAGGACAATGGCACCCAATACGCCGTATACCAGCACGCGGCGCTGCAGGGCAGCAGGCACGGCAAAGTAGCTGAACAGCATCAGCCAGACGAAGACGTTATCAACCGCCAGGGCTTTTTCAATCAGATAGCCGGTGAGGAAGGCGAGCGCCTGAGGATCGGCCACCGCACGGCCTTCGGTCGAGGCCAGATACCACCAGAAGGCGGCGCAGAAAAGGAGTGAGAGGCTAACCCACACCAGTGACCAGACGGCGGCCTGCTTGACGCTCATGCCGTGCTCGCCGCGACGACCCTGCAAAAAGAGGTCGATCGCCAGCATGATGAGCACGACAACCGCGAATCCGCCCCACAGCATTGGAGTGCCGACAGAATGCATACTATTTTCCTTACACATAAAAAACAAAAACGGCCATGGTCAGAAGACGATAGCCGTTAGCTTTTTATGCATAGACCTCGCCTCCCGGCAAGGTCTCACTTACAACCATAAAGGTTGCCCGGCGACCGGATGCGGTTTTGCACGCATCGTAATGACGATCCACCGGCGAAGAAGTTACTCCCCTTTGCAGGTAACAAAATATGTCAGACCATCGGTTTCGTCAATGGTCTGCGCCGTTTCATTACACAGCTTTACGCGATAGCTTCTGCGCCGACGCCGTCTGCCGGGAACACCACGCCGGTCTGGCGGCGGATCTCGGTCTGCAGCTTCGCCGTGGTGCGGCTTACCGCAAGGCCAGGGTGATTCACTTCATTATCTTCCACCAGACGGGCGAAGACCTCTGCCTCATAGAGCATAGTGTTAATATGCTGAGGCTGCGTCAACTCCTGCGCTTTTCCGCCGCGCGGCACAAAGCTCACCTTCTGGCATTCGGAGATTTTTTCGATGACCAGCGACCCGGCTTCGCCCTGAATTTCGCTCGGCAACACGGAATCGCTCACCTTGGAGTGCTGTAGCGTGACGCTAAAATCACCGTAGTCCAGCACCACCAAACCGTGCGCATCCACGCCGCTCTCCAGCAGGCTGGCGGTGGCCGTGACGCCGTGCGGCTCGCCCCACAGCGCTACGGCAGAGGCCAGGCAGTAAAAACCGATATCCATAATCGAGCCGTTCGAGAAGGCCGGGTTAAAGGTATTCGGGTTTTCACCGTCCAGATAGCGCTGATAGCGCGACGAATACTGGCAGTAGTTGATAAAGGCTTTACGCACTTTGCCAATTTTCGGCAGGGACTGCTGCAGCAGCAGGAAGTTCGGCAGGCTGGCGGTTTTGAACGCTTCGAACAGCACCACCTGGTTTTCGCGGGCAAGCGCAATGGCCGCTTCCACTTCCTCAATATTCGAGGCCAGCGGCTTCTCGCAGATCACATGCTTTTTGTGGCCGAGAAACAGCGCCGTTTGCGGGAAGTGAAGGGAGTTCGGGCTGGCAATATAGACCGCGTCAATGGCGTCGCTTTGCGCCATTTCATCCAGGGAGGTGAAGAGATGCTCGACAAGGTAGTCGTTAGCAAAGCTCTGCGCCTGCTCAAGGCTGCGGGAATAGACTGCGGTGAGCTTAAGTTTGCCGGTTTCGTGGGCGGCGTCGACGAACTGGCGCGTGATCCAGTTCGTTCCAATGACTGCGAAACGTATCATAAACGTTTACGTACTCCGTAGCAGGGAACCTTTAGCCACTGTAGCACGGGATTATTGCAAAACCAGTGCGCTATTCCGCATTACCATTTAACGATAAATGCGTAAGCCACAGGCGGGTGTCAAACTCCAGCTGGTGGTACTGCGGCTCCATGTGGCAGCACAGAGAATAGAACGCTTTGTCGTGCTCTTTCTCTTTCAGGTGTGCGAGCTCATGCACCACGATCATCCGCAGAAACGCTTCCGGCGCGTGACGAAACACGGTCGCCACGCGGATCTCGGCTTTGGCCTTCAGCTTGCCACCCTGCACGCGGGAGATAGCGGTGTGCAGGCCGAGCGCGTTTTTCAGCACGTGGATCTTGTTGTCGTACATCACCTTGTTTATCGGCGGCGCGCTCTTCAGATACCGGCTTTTTAGATCCTGCGTATACTGCCAGAGGGCCTTATCGGTCGCGAAATCGTGCGTGCCGGGGTAGCGTTTTTCCAGCACCGCGCCGAGCTTCTGCTCGGCAATCAGGCTGCGAACCTGGGAAAGTAAATGCTCCGGATAGCCCTGGAGATAAGTAAGTTGGTTCATCAACGCCCCAAATCGACAATAAAACGGGTATACTCACGCACCCTTTTCAGGGATACGCCAAATTTTACCATTCAGGAGGGCCGATGAGCCACTTAGACAACGGTTTCCGTTCACTCAACCTTAAACGTTACCCGGAAACGGACGACGTTAACCCGCTTCAGGCGTGGGAAGCGGCGGATGAATATCTGCTGCAGCAGTTGGATGAGACTGAAATCCGCGGCCCGGTTTTGATCCTGAATGACGCGTTTGGCGCGCTGGGCTGCGCCCTGGCGGAGCACACGCCTTACAGCATCGGTGATTCCTACCTGAGCGAGCTGGCGACGCGTGAAAACCTGCGCCATAACGACATCGACGAGTCCAGCGTGAAGTTTCTCGACAGCACCGCGGACTACCCGCAGGCGCCGGGCGTGGTATTGATCAAGGTACCAAAAACCATGGCGCTGCTGGAGCAGCAGCTGCGCGCGCTGCGTAAGGTCGTCACGCCGGAAACCCGCATCATCGCGGGTGCCAAAGCGCGCGATATCCACACCTCAACGCTGGAGCTGTTCGAGAAAGTGCTCGGCCCGACCACCACGACGCTGGCCTGGAAAAAAGCGCGCCTGATCAACTGCACCTTCAGCGCACCGGAGCTGGCCGACGCGCCGGAGACGCTGAGCTGGAAGCTGGAAGGCACCGACTGGACCATCCACAACCATGCGAACGTTTTCTCCCGCACCGGGCTGGACATCGGGGCGCGTTTCTTTATGGAGCACCTGCCGGAAAATCTGGAAGGGGAAATCGTCGATCTGGGCTGCGGCAACGGCGTGATTGGCCTGACGCTGCTGGCGAAGAACCCGGAAGCCAGCGTGGTGTTCAGCGACGAATCGCCGATGGCGGTGGCGTCGAGCCGTCTGAACGTGGAAACCAACATGCCGGAAGCGGTGGATCGCTGCGAGTTTATGATCAACAACGCGCTCTCCGGCGTAGAGCCATTCCGCTTCAACGCCGTATTCTGCAACCCGCCGTTCCACCAGAAGCACGCCCTGACGGATAACGTCGCGTGGGAGATGTTCCACCACGCGCGCCGCTGCCTGAAAATCAACGGCGAGCTGTACATCGTGGCGAACCGCCACCTTGACTACTTCCACAAGCTGAAGAAGATTTTCGGCAACTGCGTCACCATTGCCACCAATAACAAATTTGTGGTGCTGAAATCGGTGAAGCTGGGTCGCCGTCGCTAAATCGTTAGTGCAAGCTGGGTGCCCTGCGCAATTGCCCGCCGCGCATCCAGCTCCATCGCCACGTCGCACCCGCCGATCAAATGCACCGTTTTACCTGCCTCGCGCAGCGGATCGGCCAGATCCCGCTTTGGCTCCTGTCCGGCACATAGAATCACATGATCCACGCGCAGCAGCTGCGGCTCGCCGCCGATCGTGACGTGCAGACCCTCGTCGTCGATCTTCTGATAGCTCACCGCCGGGATCATCTTCACCCCGCGTGAGAGCAAGGTGGCGCGGTGGATCCAGCCCGTGGTTTTGCCCAGCCCTTCGCCCGGCTTGCTGGCCTTACGCTGGAGCATCACGATCTGGCGCGGGCTTTTCGGCAGCTGCGGCCCTTCCGGGCGTAATCCGCCGGACTGGCTCAGGCTGGTATCAATGCCCCATTCTACGCAAAACTCGGCAATGTTCTGGCTGGTGGCTTCGCCCGGCTGGCTTAAGTACATGGCGGTATCAAAGCCGATCCCGCCGCAGCCGATAATTGCCACCTTCTCGCCAACGGGCGCTTTGTCACGCAGCACGTCGAGGTAGCTCAAGACTTTCGGATGATCGATGCCCTCGATCGCAGGCGTGCGCGGTACGATCCCGCTCGCCAGGATCGTCTCATCGAAACCGATCAGATCCGCCGCGCTGACAAGCTGGTTAAGCCGTAGCTCGACGCCCGTTAGCTCGATCATCCTGCGGTAGTAGCGCAGCGTTTCATAAAACTCCTCTTTGCCGGGGATCTGTTTGGCGATATTAAACTGCCCGCCAATCTCCGCCAGCGCATCAAACAGCGTCACGCTGTGCCCGCGCGAAGCGGCGTTCACCGCAAACGCCAGCCCGGCGGGGCCAGCGCCCACGACGGCCAGGCGTTTTTTATTGACCGCCGGAACCACCGGCATTTTGGTTTCATGGCAGGCGCGCGGGTTAACCAGGCAAGAGGTGACCTTCCCGACGAAGATCCGATCCAGACAGGCCTGGTTACAGCCGATGCAGGTGTTGATCTCATCCGCGCGGCCGCTTTGCGCTTTGGAGAGCAGTTCCGCATCCGCGAGGAACGGACGCGCCATCGACACCATATCGGCATCGCCGCGTGAAATCACATCGTCCGCCACCTGCGGATCGTTAATGCGGTTGGTGGTGACCAGTGGAACAGATACTTTGCCCTTCAGCTTGCGCGTCACCCAGCTGAACGCCGCGCGCGGCACCGGCGTGGCGATGGTCGGGATGCGCGCCTCGTGCCAGCCGATGCCGGTATTGATAATCGTGGCGCCTGCGGCTTCAATCGCCTGCGCCAGCTGCACGGTTTCGTCGAACGTGCCGCCGCCCTCCACCAGGTCGAGCATCGACAGGCGGAAGATGATAATAAAGTCCGCGCCCGCACGTTCGCGCACCGCGCGCACCACCTCCACGGCAAAGCGCATCCGGCGGGCATAGTCGCCGCCCCATTCGTCGTCGCGCTGGTTGGTGCGCGCGGCGAGAAATTCGTTAATCAGGTAGCCTTCGGAGCCCATCACCTCGACGCCGTCGTAGCCCGCCTCACGCGCCAGCGCGGCGCAGCGGGCGAAATCGTCTATCAGCGTCAGTATCTCGTCGTGGCTGAGGGCATGGGGCTTGAAGCGGTTAATCGGCGCCTGAATGGCCGACGGCGCGACCAGGTTTGGCTGGTAGCTGTAGCGTCCGGTATGCAGGATTTGCAGGGCGATTTTGCCGCCCTCGCGGTGTACCGCGTCGGTCACAGTGCGGTGGTGCGGCAGCTGTGAAGCATCGTTCAGCACCGCGCCGCCCTCCATGCCCACGCCGGAAGGTGCAGGGGCCACGCCGCCGGTGACAATCAGCGCCACCCCGTGGCGGGCGCGCTCGGCGTAGAAGGCCGCCAGACGCTCGGCCCCATCCGGATGCTCCTCCAGCCCGGTGTGCATCGAGCCCATCAGCACGCGGTTTTTAAGGGTGGTAAACCCCAGATCGAGGGGGGCAAATAACGACGGGTAGCGGCTCATAGTCTCTTCCAGTGTAAAATTATTGTTATGTGGTCGGATGAGTTACTAATTTAGCCAGCGGAGAGTAAAAGGGAAAAGGGGAATGCGGTGATTGTGATGGGATTCAAATATTGCCCCTCACCCTACCCCTCTCCCCGGAGGGGAGAGGGGACTGGCCGGTGCGGCCTTAAAGAATTGGCTCGATCAGGTTTTTTCCCTCTCCCCTTAGGGGAGAGGGGCAGGGTGAGGGGGGTGGGTTTTTACTAACCCCGGTGCCTGCCACATCGACGTCGTCAGCCCGCTGTCCACCAGCCCGAGCTGGTCGGCGTACACCGCCTGCCATTTCTGCATCATGCCGTCGTACAGCTCGCGGTGCTGCGGGTTTGGCGTGAACTCATGGCTCCACTTCACCAGCCGTTCGCCCGTCGAGGCCATATCCGCAAACAGCCCCGCGCCAGCACCTGCCGCAATGGCGCACCCCAGCGCCGTCGCCTCCTTCACTTCCGGCACGCGTACCGGCAGCCCGGTGACGTCGCTTAAGATCTGGCTCCACAGGGCTCCTTTGGAACCGCCGCCCGCAAACACCAGGCTTTCGAAGTTAACGCCGGAGAAGCGCGAGATCTGCGCCAGGTTGCAGGCCGAGACAATCGCCGCGTTCTCCTCCAGCGCGCGAAACAGCGTCGCTTTGTTGCACTTTTCCGGGTCGATGGAGAGGTTAATAAACGACGGCGCGGCGTGGTACCACTGCTTAAAATGCATCGCGTCGGAGAAGATCGGCATCACCCCGTGGGAGCCCGCCGGCACGCGGCTCGCCATCTCTTCCAGCAGGGAGTAGGTGTCCATCCCCATCCGCTCGGCAATCAGCTTCTCCTCCGCGCAGAAGGCGTCGCGGAACCAGCGCATGGTCAGCCCGGTAAAGAAGCTGATCGACTCCGCCTGCGCCATGCCGGGAATGACGTGCGGGTTCACGCGGATGTTCATCTCGGGGTCGGTGCGCACCTGCGGCAGGTTCACCACCTGCTGCCAGAAGGTGCCGCCCAGCACCGCCGTTTGTCCGGCGCGGACCACGCCCAGCCCCAGACAGCCCAGCTGCACGTCGCCGCCGCCCATCACAACCGGGGTACCTTCGCGCAGGCCGCTCTGCTGCGCGGCCTCTCTGGTAATTGCCCCCAGCACGGTGCCGGTCTCTTTCACCGGGGAGAGGATATCGGCGCGTAGCCCGGCCATGTCGAGCAGCGCCGGACGCCAGTCGCGGGAGAAGAGATCGAGCATGCCGGTGGTGCCCGCGTTAGACGGGTCGACCGCCAGCTCGCCGGAGAGCTTCGCCGCCAGCCAGTCGCTGATCATGGTGATGGTCGCAGCCTTGCGGTAGATGTCCGGACGGTGGTGCGCCAGCCACAGCAGGCGGGGCATGGCGCTCAGCGCCAGCGTCTGGCCGGAAACGTCATACACCTCGGATTCAAAACGATAGTCGTGGATCTCTTTGAGTTCGACCACCTCGCGGCTGGCGCGGGCATCGACGTTGGCGCAGGCCCAGATGGCCTCGCCGTTGCGGTCATACAGCACGATCCCTTCGCGCATCGAGCAGCAGGCGACGGACTGAATATCCGCCGCGCTCAGGCGCGCGCGTTCCAGCGCCTGATGAATGCACCGGCAGGCCAGCCGCCAGTTGGTCTCCAGATCAAATTCCATCGACCCCGGCACGTTCTCCACGCTCAGGTGCTTCCACTCGGCCTGGCCGACGGCAACCTGGTTGCCCTGTAAATCGAAAATCACGGCGCGAACGCTGCCTGTCCCTGCATCTAACGCTAAAAGGTAACTCATGAGCTTGCCTCGTTGTTAGCGCAGGGCGACTCTTATTCGGCCAGAGCCAGCACCGCGCGGGCTGTCGTCTCTTCCGTCACCAGGCCATTGATACGGCGACCCTTCAGTGCGGCATAAATCGCATCGGCTTTCTCTTCCCCTCCGGCCACGCCAACGATGGTGGGCAGCTGCGCCAGTTCATCGAGCGTGACGCCCAGCAATTCTTTATGGATCTCCAGCTCCTCAACGCACTCGCCCTCCGCATTGAGGAAATAGCCGAGAATGTCGCCGACCGCCCCTTTGCGGGCGTACATCAGCTGCTCGCCTTCGCTGATATAGCCGGAGCGCAGTATGGTGGCGTCACGGCGCTGGTTCACCGAACCAATGCCGACCACCGCCACGTCGGCGGCGGTGGCGGCGAGGATCACGTCCCGCACGCTGGTCTCGCGTTTTAAGATCCCGGCCACCTCGGCGGATGAGACGCGAAGCGGGGCGGGGATCATGCTGACGCTGCAGGCCGCGTCGAGCTGGCCGATACCGGTCATATACGGCCCGACGCCGCCGGAGAGCGTCACCAGGCGGATCTGCTGCGAGCTGATAAAGCCGCTCAGGTGCTGCAGGCTGCTCATGGTGGTTTCACCAAACCCCACCGCCAGCAGCTGGCCGGGTTCCAGCACGCCCATCAGCGACTGCGCCGCGCCAATGCCCAGCCGCACGTTCATCGGCGGCGTATTGAGGGCGGGCATCACGCGCACCAGCTTTAGCCCAAAGCGCTGCTGTAGCTCGGTTTCCAGCGACAGGCAGCCCTCGTAGCGGGAGTTGATCTGCACGCGGATCACCCCGGACTGGCGGCCCTTCTCCAGCAGGCGGGAGATCTTCAGGCGCGGCAGCCCGAGCCGCTCGCCGATGTCGTTCTGGGTTAGCCCGTCGTGGTAGTAGCACCAGGCCACGCGCGCTACCAGCTCCTCTTCCGCCAGCGCCAGCCCGGCAAACCGTCCTTCTTCCGCAGTGCGTTTATCGCTCATAGTTGAACTCTTATAAAAATTTAGATCATATGTTCGTGATGGCGCGGAGGGAAAATGTGAGCCACGCGACAAAACGGATCATTTCGATCGTTTCTGGTTTATCTGAATCTCAAACGGTAAAACTGTGATCCCTGCACGGTTGTAAATATAGTTCACCGTCTACGCTTTTGAACATTATTAAATCTAAAAATCATTTGTTCAATAGCGGAGCGATGATGACACCACTTCTCGACGCGCGGAATATCAGCAAGCAATTCTCGGGCGTGCCGGTTCTGAAAGGCATTGATTTCACGCTGCTTGCGGGCCAGGTGCACGCCCTGATGGGCGGAAACGGCGCGGGGAAATCGACGCTGATGAAGATCATCGCCGGGGTGGAGACGCCGGATAGCGGTGAACTTTCGGTCGCGGGGGAGTCTTTTGCACGGCTCACGCCCGCGCAGGCGCACAAGCTCGGCATTTACCTGGTGCCGCAGGAGCCGCTGCTGTTCCCCAACCTGACGGTGCGGGAAAACATCCTGTTCCGCCTGCCGCGCGAGCGCGATCTGGAAACGCGGCTGGCGGAGAAACTCCAGCAGCTCCAGTGCCAGCTTAACCTCGACGCCACCGCCAGCACCCTGGAAGTGGCGGATCAGCAGATGGTGGAGATCCTCCGCGGGCTGATGCGCAACGCCAGGATCCTGATCCTCGACGAGCCCACGGCATCCCTCACGCCCGGCGAAACCGAGCGGCTGTTTCGCCAGATCCGCGCCCTGCAGGATCTTGGCGTCGGGATTGTTTTTATCTCGCACAAGTTCCCTGAAATCCGCATGCTTTCCAGCCACGTCTCGGTCATGCGCGACGGCGCGGTAGTGTTGAGTGGCGAAACCGCGCAGTTTGACGACAGCGCCCTGATCGCCGCCATGACGCCGGTGAGCCGGGAGAAGGCCCTGAGCGATACGCAAAAGCTGTGGCTGGCGCTGCCGGGCAACCGCCGCACCCAGGCGCAGGATTTTCCGGTGCTGCGGGTGGAGGATCTTACCGGGGAGGGGTTTATCGATCTCAGCCTTGAGATCTACGCCGGGGAGATCGTCGGCCTGGCCGGGCTGGTGGGTTCCGGGCGCACCGAATTTGCGGAAACCCTGTACGGCCTTCGTCCGGTGCGCGGTGGGCGGGTCTGGCTGGAGAATCAGGAGATCGCCAACGAGCTGGTCAGTTCACGCCTGGAGAAAGGGCTAGTCTACCTGCCGGAAGACAGGCAGGTGTCCGGCCTGTTCCTCGACGCGCCTGTCCGCTGGAACACCGTGGCGCTGAACGAACCGTCTATCTGGCAGCAGCGCGGGCGGGAGTCTGCGGTAGTGGAGCGCTATCATCGGGCGCTGGGGATCAGGCTCAACCATGCGGATCAACCCGTGCGCACGCTCTCCGGCGGCAACCAGCAGAAGGTGCTGCTGGCGCGCTGCCTGGAGGCCAATCCGCTATTGCTGATCGTCGATGAGCCGACGCGCGGGGTGGACGTCTCGGCGCGCGCCGACATCTACCAGCTGATAAAAAGCGTGGCGGCACAGAACGTGGCGGTGCTGATGATCTCAAGCGATCTCGATGAATTTCCCGGCCTCGCGGATCGCGTGCTGGTGATGCATCAGGGCGTGCTTAGCGGGGAGCTGCCGCGCCACGCGGTCAGCCTCGACAAGATGATGGCGCTGGCGTTTGGAGGGCAATCATGAAGACCTTACTCAAAAACCGCGAACTGAGCGCGTTTCTCGCCATTCTGGCGCTGTTCGCCGTGCTGGTGGCGCTGAACCCGTCCTACCTAAGTTTACAGACGCTGGGGATGATCTTCGCCAGCTCGCAGATCCTGATCCTGCTGGCCATCGGCGCTGCGCTGGTGATGCTGACCCGCAATATTGATGTGTCCGTGGGTTCCACCGTCGGGCTGTCCGCCATTGCCGTGGGCGTGGCGCTCAACGGCGGCTACAGCCTGCCCGTTTCTATTCTCTTCGCGCTGTCGATAGGCGCGCTGGCCGGGGCGTTCAACGGTTTTCTGGTGGTGGGGCTGCGCATTCCGGCGATTGTCGCCACCCTCGGGACGCTGGGGCTGTATCGCGGGGCGATGCTGCTCTGGACGGGGGGTAAGTGGATTGAGGGGTTGCCGCCGGGGCTGAAATCCCTCTCTGAGCCTGCCGCCGTCGGCATTTCGCCGCTCGGCATGTTGGTGCTGATTATCGCGGCCACAGGCGCGTGGGCCCTGTCGCGCACCGCGTTCGGGCGGGATTTCTACGCGGTGGGTGATAACCTCGCCGCCGCGCGCCAGCTGGGCGTGGCGGTGAACCGCACCCGCATGATTGCCTTTACCCTGAACGGCATGCTGGCGGCCTGCGCCGGGATCGTGTTTGCCGCGCAGATTGGCTTCGTGCCCAACCAGACCGGCAGCGGGCTGGAGATGAAGGCCATCGCCGCCTGCGTGCTCGGGGGGATTTCGCTGCTGGGCGGCACGGGCACGCTGGTCGGCGCTTTCCTCGGCGCCTTCTTCCTGACCCAAATCGACACCGTGCTGGTGCTGTTCAGGCTCCCGGCGTGGTGGAACGACTTTATCGCCGGGCTGGTGCTGCTGGGCGTGCTGGTGCTCGACGGGCGCCTGCGCCAGGCGCTGGCGCGCCATCAGCGGGCGCTGAAGTACGGCCGATTCCAGCCGGGTAACAGAGGGGGGAAGCACGTTACCCCGTTTCCAGAACGCAAAAAAGAGGTGGCGTAAATGAGGTTTAACTGGGAAAGCGCGCTGCTGATTTTACTGGTGCTGGAGATCCTGCTCTTTGGCGCCATCAACCCGCGCATGCTCGACATCAACATGCTGTTGTTCAGCACCAGCGACTTCATCTGCATCGGCATCGTGGCGCTGCCGCTCACGCTGGTCATCATCAGCGGCGGGATCGACATCTCCCTCGGTTCGACCATCGGCCTCTGCGCCATCGCGCTGGGGGTGATGATGCAGGCGGGGTGGCCGATGGCGGCGGCTATTCCACTGACGCTGCTGCTCGGCCTGCTGTGCGGATTATTTAATGCCGCGCTTATTCACTACACCGGCATTAGCCCGCTGGTGATCACCCTCGGCACGCTCTACCTCTACGGCGGCGGCGCGCTGCTGCTCTCCGGCATGGCGGGCGCGACGGGCTATGAGGGCATCGGCGGCTTCCCGGACAGCTTCACGGCGTTCGCTAACCTCACGGTGCTGGGCCTGCCGATCCCGCTGGTGCTGTTCGCGGTGATTACCGTCTTCTTCTGGCTGATTACCCACCGCGGGCGCTTTGGACGTCATCTGTTCTTAATCGGCCAGAATCCGCGCGCGGCGCGCTATGCGGCGCTGTCGGTGAACGGCATGCCCTACGCCCTGTACGGCCTGGTGGGCGTGGCCTCGGCGATTGCCGCGCTGGTGATGGTCTCCTATTTCGGCTCCGCGCGTTCGGATCTGGGGCGCGATTTACTCATGCCTGCGCTCACCGCCGCCGTACTCGGCGGGGCCAATATCTACGGCGGGTCAGGTTCGGTTGTCGGTACGGCGCTGGCGGCGCTGCTGGTGGGCTACCTGCAACAGGGTTTACAGATGGTCGGCATCCCCAACCAGGTATCAAGCGCGCTTTCAGGTGCGCTGCTGGTTGTGGTGGTGATGGGACGTTCGCTGAGTCTGCACCGCGAATGGGTGCGATCTCTCTTCAGAAAACTATCCGGAGCGTAAGATGAAAACAAAACTGCTCGTCCTGGCAATGGCCCTCAGCTTCGCCTCGGCGCAGGCGGCTGACCGCATTGCCTTTATCCCGAAGCTGGTAGGCGTGGGCTTCTTTACCAGCGGCGGCAACGGCGCGAAAGAGGCGGGGAAAGCGCTCGGCGTGGACGTCACCTACGACGGCCCGACCGAGCCGAGCGTTTCCGGCCAGGTGCAGCTCATCAACAACTTCGTCAACCAGGGCTATAACGCCATCATCGTCTCCGCCGTGTCGCCGGACGGCCTCTGCCCGGCGCTCAAGCGCGCGATGCAGCGCGGCGTGAAAGTTCTGACCTGGGACTCCGACACCAAACCGGAGTGCCGCAGCATCTACATCAACCAGGGGACGCCGGAGCAGCTCGGCGGCCTGCTGGTGGAGATGGCGGGCAAGCAGGTCACCAAACCGAATGCGAAAGTGGCGTTCTTCTACTCCAGCCCGACCGTCACCGACCAGAACCAGTGGGTGAAAGAGGCGAAGGCCAAAATCGAGAAAGATCATCCCCAGTGGCAGATCGTCACGACCCAGTTTGGCTATAACGATGCCACCAAATCCCTGCAAACCGCCGAGGGGATCTTAAAAGCGTATCCGGATCTGGATGCGATCATCGCGCCGGACGCCAACGCGCTGCCGGCGGCGGCACAGGCGGCGGAAAACCTGAAGCGCGAAGGGGTGGCAATCGTTGGGTTCAGTACGCCGAACGTCATGCGCCCGTACGTTGAGCGCGGCACGGTGAAAGCTTTCGGCCTGTGGGATGTCGTACAACAGGGCAAAATTGCGGTCAATGTCGCCGATCGTCTGCTGAAAAAAGGCGATCTTAACGTTGGCGACAGCGTGGACGTCAAAGACATCGGTGCGCTGAAGGTCGAGCCGAACAGCGTGCAGGGCTACCAGTATGAGGCGAAGGGCAACGGCATCGTGCTGCTGCCGGAGCGCGTGGTGTTCACCAAAGAGAACATCAATAAATACGATTTCTGACGGGGGAGCAAATGGCTGATTTAGACGACATCAAAGACGGCAAGGATTTTGGCATCGGCACGCCGCAGCAGAATGTGCCTTACACTCTGAAGGGCTGCGGCTCGCTGGACTGGGGCATGCAGTCCAGGCTTTCGCGCATCTTCAACCCGCAGAGCAACCGCACGGTGATGCTGGCCTTTGACCACGGCTACTTTCAGGGGCCGACCACCGGGCTTGAGCGTATCGACCTCTCCATCGCGCCGCTGTTTGGTGAAACCGACGTGCTGATGTGTACCCGCGGCATTCTGCGAAGCCAGGTGCCAGCCGCGACGAACAAACCGGTGGTGCTGCGCGCCTCCGGCGGTAACTCGATTCTGGGCGAGCTGTCGAACGAGTGCGTGGCGGTGGCGATGGAGGACGCGCTGCGCCTGAACGTCTGCGCGGTGGCGGCACAGGTGTACATAGGCAGCGAGTTTGAGCATCAGTCGATCAACAACATCATCAAGCTGGTGGACGCGGGCGCGCGCTACGGGATGCCCGTGCTAGCGGTGACGGGCGTCGGCAAGGAGATGGCGCGCGACGCGCGCTACTTCTCGCTCGCCAGCCGCATCGCCGCCGAAATGGGGGCGCAGTTCGTCAAAACCTACTACGTGGACGAAGGTTTTGAAAAAGTGACCGCCAGCTGCCCGGTGCCGATTGTGATCGCCGGGGGCAAAAAGCTGCCGGAGCACGAAGCGCTGGAGATGTGCTGGCGCGCGATCGACCAGGGCGCGTCCGGCGTGGACATGGGGCGCAATATCTTCCAGTCCAGCGCGCCGCTCGCCATGCTGAAGGCGGTGAAGAAAGTGGTTCATGAGAACTGGAACGCCAGAGATGCATTCCAGTTCTGGCAGGAAGAGAAACAGGGAGAAGCGAAATGAACGTGACGTTAGTGGAGATCAACATCAAGCCCGAGCGAGTGGACGAGTTTCTGGAGGTGTTTCGCGCCAACCACGAGGGGGCAATCAGGGAGCCGGGGAACCTACGCTTTGACGTCTTGCAGGACCCGCGGGTGAAAACCCGGTTCTTTATTTATGAGGCCTACAAAGACGAAGAGGCTGTGCTGGCGCACAAGCAAACCCCGCACTATCTGGCGTGCGTGGATAAGCTTGAGGAGCTGATGTCAGAGCCGCGTAAGAAACGCAGTTTTGTGGGGCTGTTGCCGGAGTAACGGCCTTGCCCGGTGGCGCTAACGCTTACCGGGCGTTGTTCAGGCCAGCTCCATCAGCTGAACCTGAGCAGTGGCTCCCGGCATCAGCCGTTGCAGGTTGTTGACCAGCTCTTCCCCTGCCTCTTCCAGTGCCGCAAGCGGCATCGACGGCAGGCTTTCAAGAATAAACCACATGGATTGCGCCTGGCTGTCCAGACGCGTCCGTATCCCCTGGCGCCAGTTCCAGCGTCGGCAGGTCACGCCCAGGTCGTCGCGCCAGATAACCTCGCCCGGTTCCGGATGTTCCACCACTGGTTGTCCCTCTTTGAAAGTATCAAACGGCTCGCTGCCGTCGGCCAGGGTCAGACGGGGCGCACCCGAGTACGCCGAGAGATTTTCCCCACCCACCGGAATGGTATAGCGAATGCTCACCGCGTTATAGATATCCACGACAGGATCCAGCGATGGCAGCGAACCGTCTTTCAATACCCGCTTGCGCAGGGCAGCCGCCGAGCAGGGCGTGCGTTTCGGTTTCGCGCCGAAGGCTTTAAACACCTCATCCCAGTCTGAAAGGTGCGCATTAGCCCAGGGCACATCATCATTCAACATCTGCTGACAGGCCTGCGCCAGCGCGGCGGGCGCAACCTCCGGGTGGCTAATCGGCGTGGCTTCAACCAGAATGCTCAATGCCCGAAAGCCGGGCGCAATGTCGGCAAGTCGCGAATCTATTGACGGCGTTACGAGAGACATAAATAATCCTGTATTGACTGTTTTATACCATGGTAGTGACCAATGACTGATAAAGTCAATATAATGACTGATTCGGGTGCCGATGTTGCCCAGGTAAGCCTGGCCGTGGCAAACCGCATACGCAACTGGCGTAAAGAGAAAAAGCTGTCGCTGGACGAACTGTCCCGCCGCGCAAGCGTCAGCAAAGGCATGCTGGTAGAGATCGAAAAGGGCGCAGCCAATCCCAGCATCGCCATTTTGTGCAAGCTGGCCGCCGCGCTCGGCATCTCCGTGGCGGATATCGTCAACGTCTCCAGCGAGCCGCTGGTGCATGTTATAGAAGAAACGGCGATTCCGGTGCTGTGGCAGGGCACACAGGGCGGTTACGCCAGGCTGCTGGCGGGCACCGCGGGCCCGGACATGATTGAGCTATGGCAGTGGGAGATGCATCCGGGGGAGTATTTCACCTCGACAGGGCATCCGGCGGGAACCTTTGAGCTACTGCACGTGAACGAAGGCGTGTTGACGCTGACGGTGGACGAGACGGTGACGCAGGTTAATGCAGGCGCATCGGCTGTGGCGAAAACCGAAGCGGCGCACGGCTATGCGAACGAAGGCGATACCGTGCTTCGCTTCACCATGACCGTGGCGGAGTTTCACCGATAAAAAACCGGGCCTACAGCCACCTGTAGGCCCGGTGATTTTTTACGCCTCTTCCACGCTCACCCGCAGCGCGGCCAGCGCTTTGTTCGCCGCTTTCAGCACCTGCTCACACTGCTCAATGGTCAGCGTCAGCGGTGGCTCAATGCGGATGGTTTTCGAGTTGTTGAGCGTGCCGGCCACCAGCACCCGCTGGCGGAACATCTCGCTCGCGAAGCTGTAGCCGATTTCGTTGTCGACAAACTCGATTGCCATCAGCATCCCTTTGCCGCGCGCCTCCTGCACCAGGTCCGGGTACTCACGCCCCAGCTGGCGGAAGCCGTCCAGCAGCATGTCGCCTTTCTGCTCCGCCTGCGCAGGCAGGTTTTGCTCCAGCAGCACGTTGATGGTGGCCAGCGCCGCCGCACAGGCCAGCGGGTTGCCGCCAAAGGTGGTAGTGTGCAGGAACGGATTGTCGAACAGCACCGAGAACACCTCCTCGGTGGCCACCGTCGCGCCAATCGGCATCACGCCGCCGCCGAGGGCCTTCGCCAGACACAGAATGTCCGGCTGAACGTTTTCGTGCTCGCAGGCAAACATCTTGCCGGTTCGCCCCATCCCGGTCTGCACTTCGTCGAGGATCAGCAGCGCGCCAAATTCATCGCACAGCTGACGCACGGCGGGCAGATAGCCCTGTGGAGGCAGGATCACGCCGCCTTCACCCTGAATCGGCTCCAGGATCACCGCCGCCACGTCATCGCCGGTTTTACGGCATTCGCTCAGCACGGTGCGCATGGCGTTGATGTCGCCAAACGGCACGTGGCGGAAGCCCGGCAGCAGCGGCATAAACGGTTTGCGGAAGGTGGATTTAGCGGTAGCAGACAGTGCGCCCAGGGATTTACCGTGGAACGCGCCGCTGGTGGCAACGAAGGTAAATTTCCCGCGCGGCGACTGGTACGCCTTGGCGAGCTTAATCGCCGCCTCGACTGACTCGGTGCCGCTGTTGCTGAAGAAGCTGTATTTCAGTTTGCCGGGGGTTAAGGCCGCCAGCGTTTTCGCGAGCATGGCGCGAAGCGGGTCGAGCAGTTCCTGGCTATGAAGAGGTTGTTTCGCAAGTTGATTCTGTACGGCGGAAACCACTACTGGATTACGGTGCCCCACGTTGAAGATACCAAAACCACCCAGGCAATCTATAAACTCCTGTCCCTGGGTGTCGACAAGCGTGTTCAGACTTCCCGCTTGCCACTCTACGGCTCCGTAATCCCCGCCGGCGGTAACAGATTTGCGATACTCCAGAAAACCAGGATTTACATGCTCTTTAAAGTAATCGATGACCTCTCGGTTAAGTTGTTTCATCTCCTCATGATCGAGCGTTCGCTTCTCAATGAGATTCAGTGCGTGCGCGGTACAGGCAAGAGCCGAGGCGCTGGAAGGTAACCTGTTCAAAATGTGCTCCCGGGGATCGCGTATCACATGATACTGAGTTAAGTATTGCAGGGATTACGCCACTTCAGATGACTTAACGAAAATCGGGATAAACGCCAGGTTAAAATTATGTTGCGCAATATTTAATCATGCCGGAGCAATCGAAACGGGATTTAGCGGTACAGGGCAGCCCGCATTCTCAGGTGCAGAAAAGGGCAACTGCACTAAAGGAGTGCATGGATTGCGGCTTAAGTGGGGGTTAACAGGTCGTGCTTTATAGGTAATTTCTTTACGAAAGTATTTGGAATCAATGAATTATAAAATCTCACAAAAAGTGCGGTTTAAGTGAAATCTGCGATCTCCATCATGTTTAACAACTAAAGATAAATTGTTTACCGCCGAAAAAACAATAAACCACAAAATTAACATTCGAATAACCTGCAAGGAATGCCCGCCATGTCTTCTCCTTCCTTTGTCACCCAGAATAACTATCCTCTGGACGATGACACCACCTTAATGTCGACCACAGACGTCCACAGCTATATGACCCATGCAAACGACACCTTTGTGCAGGTGAGCGGCTATCAGCTTGATGAGCTGATGGGCCAGCCGCACAATCTGGTGCGCCATCCCGACATGCCAAAAGCGGCGTTTGCCGATATGTGGTACACCCTGCAGCAGGGGGAGCCCTGGAGCGGGATTGTCAAAAACCGACGTAAAAATGGCGATCATTACTGGGTGCGCGCGAATGCGGTGCCGATGGTGCGAAACGGGCAGGTGACGGGCTATATGTCGATCCGCACCAAAGCCACGGAGGAAGAGATTGCCGCCGTGGAGCCGCTCTACCGGGCGCTGAATAACGGGAGCTGTAAAAAACGCATTCAAAAAGGACTGGTGGTGCGTAAGGGCTGGTTGGGTAAACTTCCTGCCATGCCGCTGCGCTGGCGCGTGCGCAGCGTGATGGCGATGCTCTTTGCCGCGCTTGCCGCTACCCTGGTGATCACCTCCGCAGGCTGGGCACCGCTCGCAGCGGCCGCCGTGGTCATGCTGCTGGGCACGCTGCTGTTTGAGCAGCAAATTGTCCGCCCAATCGAAAACGTCGCGCATCAGGCGCTGAAGGTGGCGACCGGCGAGCGCAACAGCGTGCAGCATCTGAACCGCAGCGACGAGCTGGGGCTGACCCTGCGCGCGGTAGGACAGCTGGGGCTGATGTGCCGCTGGCTCATCAATGACGTCTCAAGCCAGGTGATGAGCGTCCGCGACGGCAGCGACAGGCTGGCGCAGGGGAATGAAGCGCTGAACGATCGTACGCGTCAGACCGTGGCGAACGTGCAGCAGACCGTCGCAACGATGAACCAGATGGCCGCCTCCGTTCAGAGCAACTCAGAAACCGCCGCCGAAGTGGACAAACTCTCCGTAGCCGCGAGCAGCGCGGCGACGAAAGGCGGCAACGCGATGCAGACCGTCGTCAAAACCATGGACGACATTGCCGACAGCACGCAGCGCATCGGCTCGATTACCTCCCTGATTAACGACATCGCTTTCCAGACCAATATTCTGGCGCTGAATGCGGCCGTTGAAGCGGCAAGGGCCGGCGAGCAGGGGAAAGGCTTTGCCGTGGTCGCGGGGGAAGTTCGCCACCTTGCCAGCCGCAGCGCGAATGCGGCGAATGATATCCGTAAGCTGATTGATGCCAGCGCCAGCAGGGTGCAGTCCGGCTCCGAGCAGGTGCACGCCGCAGGCCGCACGATGGATGATATTGTCGAGCAGGTGAAAAACGTCACGCAGCTCATCGCGCAGATCAGCCACTCGACGTCCGAACAGGCCACCGGACTGTCAGAGTTAACCCGCGCGGTGGCGGAGCTGGACAGCATTACGCAAAAAAATGCTGACCTGGTCGAGGAGAGCGCGCACATCTCTGCCATGGTGAAACACCGTGCCGGGCGTCTTAAGGATGCGGTGACGGTGCTCCATTGAGCCAGTAATGTTCCGGAAAAGTCGTTTATACCGTAAGGAATAAACGGCTTTTTTATTTCTGGCTGTGACTATTAATGGCTTTTATTGTTAATGAGATATTAAATAACTAAAGAAAGTGCCTCAGTTATTTATCCCTGCCTAAGTCAGTTTTCCCCGATGCTATTTTGCAAAACCCTGTTCTGGTGGTCTGGTAACGATCGATGGGGCGAAATTAATAGCCTCTACCTATCCATTGTGATGGTTATGAAATAAAAAAACGATCAAAGTCATAAAGTTAGCGGATTCGTTACCGATAACAGCGATCGTCTGAGAAATAATCACATCGATGGAGAAAATATGTTCTTACATGACGTAAAGATCGGCACGAAATTATTTCTGGCGTTTGGATTCTTTATTGTCCTGATGGTGGTCAGCGCCAGTATGTCCTTACTGAGCCTGAACCGGGCTAACAACGGGATGCAATCCATCATTACCCATGATTATCCCACCACGGTAAAAGCGAACCAGTTAATCGACAACTTCCAGGAATTTATTAGCACTCAGCAGCTCATGCTGCTGGATGAACAGGGAACGTACACGGCAAAGTCGCAGCAGCATCTTAAAGCGATCAGCGAGCATATCACGGTGATTTTGGGCGAGCTGAATACGGTGTTGCAGGACCCGAAATCGCAGCAGGTTCTTGCCGAGATCCGCGACGTTCGTCAGCAGTATCTGGACTCGCGCTATCGCATTTTGCAGGCGGTGCAGAATAACGACCGTGCGGGTGCTATCCAGGAGATGATGACCCACACCCTCACCGTGCAGCAGGCCTATAAAGCCAAAGTGCAGGAGCTGATTGCGATTCAGAACCAGGAGATGCAGAACGCCGGGGCGCTGGTGGAAGGCGACTTCAGGTCTAGCCGACTGCTGCTAATCCTGATCACCCTCTTTAGCGTCGCGGCTGGCAGCCTGATTGGCTGGTTTATCGTGCGCGCTATCACCCGTCCGCTCGGCGAGGCGGTGAATTTTGCCAATGCCATTTCAGAGGGCGACCTGACGGGCAGCATCACGCCGCACGGCAAAGACGAAACGGGCCTGTTGCTGCACGCACTGATGGAGATGAAAAACCGCCTGCTGGACATTGTGCAGCAGGTGCAAACCGGCTCGGAGAACATCTCCAGCGCAGCCGCGCAGATTGTCGCCGGTAACCAGGATCTTGCCGCGCGCACCGAGGAGCAGGCAAGTTCCGTTGAACAGACCGCCGCCTCGATGGAGCAGATCACCGCGACGGTGAAAAACACCGCCTCGCACACAGGGGAAGCGACCAACCTCTCGGCAGATGCCGCTACGGTGGTCAAAAATAACGGGGAGATGATGAAGCAGGTGACCAGTAAAATGCGCCTGATTAACGAGACGTCGAACCGGATGTCCGACATTATCGACCTGATCGACGCCATTGCGTTCCAGACCAACATTCTGGCGCTCAACGCGGCGGTGGAAGCGGCCCGTGCCGGTGAGCACGGTCGCGGCTTCGCGGTGGTGGCCGGCGAGGTGCGCCAGCTAGCCCAGAAGAGCGCGTCGTCCGCCAGTGAAATCCGCGAGCTGATCGAGAGCTCCACCAGCCAGACCCAGGACGGGATGAATCTGGTGGAAAAAGCGAGCGCGTTGATCAACGGCATGGTCGGCAACGTGGAGGAGATGGACGCGATCCTGCGCGAGATCCGCCAGGCCAGCCATGAGCAGACGGAGGGGATCTCGCAGATCAACAGCGCGATTGGCCTGATTGATGCCACCACCCAGCAGAACTCTGCGCTGGTGGAGGAGTCCGTCGCGGCGGCGGCATCCCTTAACGAACAGGCGATGCACTTGAAAGAGCTGGTACGCGTCTTCCGCGTGAGCGAGCGCGCGCCGGCTTAATCCAGCTGGGAGATCTCCAGCGCCGCGCGGTCGATTACGCCGATAATCTGCCTGAGCTGCGCGTCGCTGAGCTCTCCCTGATTCACCTTCAGGTCCAACACCGCTTTAAAGTTATCCAGCGCCCGCTTCATCTGCGGGTTTTTGCGCAGCTGAAACCCGACGCTGCGCGCCTTAATACGCATCTGGATCTGTTCCAGCTGTTCCCGGTTTTCGTCCAGCCAGCGTTGTCCTTCAGCGGTAATCGCAATCTTCTTACGACCGCTCTCTTCTTCCGTAATGGTGATAAACGTCTGATCCTGCAGATAATCCAGCGTCGGGTAGATCACGCCGGGGCTCGGGGTATAGTTCCCCTGGGTGAGGTTCTCGATCTCTTTGATCAGCTCATAGCCGTGGCTCGCGCTGCGGGTCAGAATATCCAGAATCACCAGCCGCAGGTCGCCGTGGCCGAAAAAGCGCGGTCGGCGTACGCCGCCGTCGTGTTCGTGTCGCATGTTATGCCTCTCAATTTGATATATCTAAACTATATCTAAGATATATTCAGATGCAATCTAAAAGAACTTGCATTTTTACTGATTAGTAATCATTATCATTTAAAAATCAATTTCGATATATCGTATTCACCAGAGAAGAGGCTAAAAATGGCATCTACCCGTTACTCACAGCGCGTGCGTAATGACCTGCGCTTTCGCGAGCTGACGGTGCGCCGCGTTGAGCGCGTTAGCGCAGGCTTTCAGCGTATTGTTTTAGGCGGCGAGGCGCTGGAGGGCTTTAGCTCCCGCGGCTTCGACGACCACACCAAAGTCTTTTTCCCGGCGCCTGGCGCCACGTTTGTCCCGCCGAAGGTTACCGATGAAGGCATCGACTGGGGCGACGGCGTACGTCCGCAGGCGCGCGACTATACGCCTCTGTACGATGAGGCAAATCATGAGCTGGCGCTCGATTTCTTCATTCACGACGGCGGCATTGCCAGCAGTTGGGCAGTCGGGGCGAAGGTGGGCGACAGGCTGACCATCGGCGGACCGCGCGGTTCGCTGGTGGTGCCGGAGGATTACGCCTGGCAGCTGTACGTGTGCGACGAGTCCGGCATGCCCGCGCTGCGTCGACGTTTAGAGGGCATTGCTAAACTGCCGGTTTGTCCGGAAATTCATGCGATAGTGACCGTTGGTGACGAATCTTATAAGGACTATCTGGCGCACCTGAGTAAATTCAACATCACCTGGGTGGTGGGCCACAGCGAGCAGGCGGTGGCTGACCGTCTTGCGGCGCTGGCCGTCCCAGCGGAGGATTACTTTATCTGGCTGACCGGAGAAGGGAAGGTGGTAAAAAGCCTGAGCCGCCAGTTTGAAACCGACGCGATTGACCAGCAGCTGGTGCGTGCCAGCGCATACTGGCACGCTAAATAATCAGGCTGCTGAATCCATCTGCGCTTCGTTCACCTGATGTTCGAGCGAGGCGCGGACCTCGTGCAGCGCTTTCTCCTGCTGGGCAAAGTACGCTTCCATATTGCTCAGCGACGACACCAGCAGCCAGGACTCCTCTTTTTCCAGCTCCGCCAGCTCGTTCACTAAGGTGTCGATTTGCTCGCGGACCTGCGCCATTTTTTTGCGGATACGCTCCAGATCGTTCAGCCTGTCGCTCGCCATCAATGGCTCGAACCCCTGCTGCAGACGGGCCACCAGCGAGCGAATGGTTTTAACGTCGCCGCGCTGTTTGGCCTGGTTGAGCTGCACCATCATCGCGTTGGCTTCCTCTTTCAGATCGTCTGCGACTAAATCCGGATGGCAGAGCTTGCTCGCCTGCCGCCAGAGACGCTTGAGTTCGTTTCGATCTTCTTCCGAGAGCTGCTTGCCCTTGCGCAGCCGCGCCTCGGCATCGTGATGCTGTTCGCGATACTTCTCGTACTCTTCGTTGGCCTCGTCGCGCGCCTGACGCGCGGGCTCTTCTTCGCGGGTTAAGCCGCTTTCCAGTTCGAGCGCCTCGCCCAGCAGGTTAGCAATCAGATTGCTTTGCTGCTCCAGATGCTTGCGCGCCTCAGCGGCCTGCACGGAGTCGGCCGGGAGATCGCTCCAGCGCTGGGTGAGCGTTGCCAGCACCTCCACCGCCTGCGCCATATAGCGCTGGCAGCGGCGGTAATCTTCTTCCCGACGACGCGCCTCCGCCTGCTGACGACGCAGGTTCAGCTCCGCCAGCGTTTTACGCAGGGCGAGGATCTGCTGCATCAGCGGGCCCAGCCGGGAGAAATAGAGATCGTTGAACTCATCAAGCTGCTGCACGCGCGCGTTGCGGCGGTCAATCAGATCGCGCAGGCGCTCTTCCAGCGCCTTCAGCTCCAGCTTGCTGGCGGCTACCTGCGGGTCACGCCACTGGGTCACGGCGCGCTGGCCCTGCAGCCAGGCGGTTATGGCCGCCATGGCCGCGGTGTAGTTCTTTTCCTCAAGCGCCACGACGATTGCCTGTAGCTCATCGTCAAACGCTTCATTTTTCAGGCGTGTCAGCTGGCTCTGGATGATGTCGTCATCTTCCAGTTCAATGGCATTTTTAATGATTTCTAGCCGTTTGATCGGTGTGCTCATGATGCCTTTCGCTTTGGCGCTTAAGTATTTGAGTTAAGGGTAGTTGTTGTAAAAGCTACAGGAAATAATACACACGGATGATGATCGGCGCGATGGGGGATTTCTTTAGATTTGCAGTTTGTGAAGACGTGCGGGTGGTGATGGTCTTCGCGAGGCTCGCTGAAAGCGCTCGTTTTAGTCTATTGAAATAACGATCAATTATTATTAAAACAAGACCAATCCCTACGTAAAATTACCTGGTGAAACCCGTAATCGCCCGAATAGTTTGCCTGGGCCGGGCTGCTTATTATCCCTCTCACTGACTGTTTTCCTGACATCGGCGGACGACTGTTCGACGTGCGGAATATTTTTTCAACGGAGTAGAGATGAATATGAAAGCTATTTTAGCCGCCCTGCCGATCACGATGATTCCGGTCACTGTTCTGGCAGCAAATACTGAGGAAGGGTATTACGGTTCCGCAAAATATCTTCAGGTTGAACAGCGTGCAAAGGAGATGGATACCAGCGCACGTCCTGGGGTAGGGCAGTTTGTGGGCAGTAAAGAGAAAGAGCACTTCGGCGGCGCGGCGATTGCTGCGGGCTATCAGTTTGGTAACGGCTGGCGTACAGAGGGTGAATATACCTTTAAGCAGAAGGCCGAATATACCAGCGGCTCCAGTACCTTTGCCAACAGCTATAACCACCTGAAAACTGAAACCGAGCGCCTGATGGTTAACGTTTATCGCGATTATGAGCTGGGTTATGGCGTTTCCCTGTACGGTACGGCAGGTCTTGGCGTGAGCAAGATTAAAGCCAACGGCTGGCAGGGCAACGCGGGCCGCGAATATGCTTCTACCACGCAAAGTAACCTGACCTACGCTTTAGGGGCTGGCGTGAGCTATACGCCGGTTGAACGCCTGTACGTTGACCTGGGCTACCGCTATATCGATATGGGCAAGATCGAAAGTGGATATAACAACTTCACTAACGCGCGTGGCTTAAAAGACGAACAGATGAAAGCACACATCGTCTCTAATGAATTTACCCTTGGCATGCGTTATGTCTTTTAACCTGTTGTAAGTTTCACTGCTTTAAAAACAGGGCCAACGCCGCGGTAGTGCGGGGTTGGCTTTTTTGTGGGTTTTTACAGCTCGGCTTTTGCGGGAATAGAAATCTTAACCCGGCGAAGTAAGTACAGAAAAGTTGAAGCACCCATTCAAGCCGTAAGTGATTTAGCGGAATTATTTTTAACATTTTTTTCAGTATATAAACCGTCATACCATCTGGAATGTCTTTGTCACAAATAACATGGCGCAGATGAGTGGTCATAAATTAACCATAAATCACTATGGTTACCGTTTGAATGTATCCCCAGAAAAAGGAAAGGGCCGACGATTTCTCGTCAGCCCTTGCGGTGTTTGGTGGCCCCTGCTGGACTTGAACCAGCGACCAAGCGATTATGAGAAGCATAACAGCCAAAGCAAAAACAATAACTTAGATTAAAATCAGTGATTTACAAAACCAATATCCACCAATAAAAGCCAATATTCTTAAGTTAGTGCGACACTTTTGCGACACTATCAGGAGCTGTCTTTAATGGGTGTAACTTTTTCGAATTGGATTCAGGAATTAGGCTTAAAAAATTGTATTTGAAGATACAAATTGAACCATCTTTCAATGACATTGCAAAAGCTTTATCTGAAATCGAAGATATATATCTATATTGGGTTGTTGGCTCAGATTTACATTGACCATCAGATTTTACAAGTAATGTGTTTTTTCCATTTAGAATTTGTTGTGAGGATATATAGCCCCAAATATAGCAAACCGTTGGGATAAAACAAAATATAAATATGGCAAGCTTCCTCGGGATTTTTAGATTGTCAAATAAATTAGTTTTGTGAAAAATTACGAGAACTGCAAGCATACATACCAAAGCGGGAATGCCTGCCTGTAAGTAAATATCTATGGGGAATGGTTCGGAGTTGTTCTTCTCTTTGTGTAACTTATAAGTCAAAAACGTAAATACTATGATGGATGATATGTTGAATGTCAGTATTGCATAGTATTTTATATCTTCATAATATTTGATTTTTTTTGATATCGCGGACTCGAAAGTATCTTTAAACTTTTTCTTTAATCTTTCCCATAGTTCGGCTATAGCGAATGAAATTATTACAGCAATAGAAGGTATGGCAATTGTATAGAGTATTGATGGAAGAATGTCCGTAACTGAAGCAAATTGTAAGATGTTAATGTCGAAGGCAGACCAAAATGCCCAAGAGTAAATGAATGAATTTCCAATTGCATATGCGCATGCAAGAGCCCATAAAGTTATTTTTAATTCGATATTCATTTTCTCAGTACCAAAGGATTGAGTAACAGTGCTTCTTCTAAATGATTAGGTGCAAAATGAGCATAACGCATTGTCATTTTAATATCGGTGTGTCCAAGAATTCTCTGTAAAACAAGGATATTACCTCCATTCATCATAAAGTATGAAGCGAAGGTATGTCTCAATACGTGAGTCAATTGCCCGGCCGGTAATTCTATCCCAGCCCTTTCCAAAGCAGATCGAAAAGCGTAATAACACGGGCTGAAAAGCGCGCCATTCTTCTTTGGTAGTTCGGCTATGATTACTGGGTCTAATGGGATTGTGCGGTTGCGCTTCCCTTTCGTTTTGATAAATGTGACCTTTCCAGCAGCGATTTGGTTGCGCTTTAATTTCTCAGCCTCTCCCCAGCGTGCGCCAGTAGATAGGCAAATTCTTACAATCATCTCCAAATCTTTAGCAGAGCTTTGGCGGCTTTCCTCTAAGAGCCTGTCAATCTGATCTCCAGTAAGATAAGCCATCTCACTTTCTTCTGTTCTGAACTGGCGAACGTTCTCTAAAGGGTTCGGTGCGTCCCACTCCCCTAGTCGTTTTAATTCATTAAATACAGCGAGGAAATAAGCGTGCTCCAAGTTCATGGTGCGCGGCGAAACCTGAGTGACGCGCTTTGTCCGGGCAAAATGGCCATCCAACCTTTTAGCTCTATATGCGGTGAATAACTGCGCGGTGAACTCAGTAGCCATAGGGGAACCCATGCACTCATCAGCCCATAGCATGGCGCTTTTACGCTTTTCACCATCTCGCAAGGTTATCCCGTGGCGCTCATACCAGAGATGAATCAGGTCTGAAAGGTGACGTTTATCTTTTCCTTGTCCAAGCCAGGGCGTGTCCTCAACTTTTTGAAGGGTGTAGTTTTCGAAGGCTAAAGCCTCACCTTTAGTCGCGAACTTCTTGCGAACTCTCTTCCCTTGCTTCCCATCGCTGCGGTTGACGGGGTAGAAGTCCGCAACCCATTGGCCATTACTTAGTTTTCTTACGGTCATATCACTGAATCGTCAGAACAACACGCCCAATTACGGTTATGTCGTCTATACCACAATCAAAGGCCATACCGACGCCGCTTACTCTTACTTTCTTGATCGGGATGCGCGTAAGGGTGCGAATACTAGTTTTACCTTCAATCTCCACAAGCCACTGATCGTCATAAACCTCTGAAAATGAGGTATCAACGATAAATTGGTTAGTACCTTCAAGCACACATATTGGAGAGGTAGGCAAAGGAACACCCGGTAAAAAAGAAACCTTATCCAACATGTACATCCCTGCTTCATAAATCAGACCATCAACTATCTTACGCCGCGGCATCTTTAAAATGTCCAACTCTTCATCATCAAACTTCCTACCTTGCCCGGTCGCAATCCATTCTAAGGATGCTCCTGTTTCTGCAACACATCGCACAACCATGTCAGCAGGAAATCCACCGCGTTTGTAACGTCCAGCCAAGCTACTGGATGCCATATCAAAATGGTCTGCCAGCATCAGCTTTGACGTAAAACCATAGGCATCAATGATGCGATCAAGCACTTCGCTACTGTGGCTTATTTGTCCGTAAGAGAATTTGCTCATAAATTAGCCTGCCATTCGTAAAATGCGAAAATTATATTGATTTGTCGCTTAATACGATCTAGCCTCTCCTCGTTGTAGTTTTTTACGAATATTGGTTGATAAAGGTGGATATTGGCGTACCCACAATCTGAGGAGTTTGCATTATGCGTCCCAACATTACAATCGTGATCCCCGATCCATATATCCCGCTTGATGAATATTGCCGCCGTACGGGCATGTCCAAAAGCACTGCTGAGAACCTGATTTCATACGGAAAACTTCCTATCAAGCCTAAAGGAGCACAGAAAAAAGGGCTTGTTGAAGTGAACATGGCCGCCTTAACCGTAATGGCGTTAAGCGAATGTGATGTTTCGCTTAACGCGTAATTCATCGTACGGATTAGGGAGGAGCTAACAATGTTTGATTATCAGACTTCTAAACATGCTCACTTTGATGCAGCTTGCCGAGCGTTTGCGCTGTCGCACAATCTGGAAGATGTCGCCGCTGCCGTTGGTATGCGTCCACAGATCCTGCGCAATAAGTTGAACCCGATTCAACCGCATCGCCTGACCTGTGACGAGCTACTGGCTATTACCGATTACACCGAAGATGCGCGTTTACTGGATGGGATGCTGGGGCAGATTAACTGCCTCCCGTCCGTTCCGGTCAATAACGCCACTGAAGCGAACATGCAGTTTTGCGCATTAAGCGCTACCGCAAACGTGGGTGCGATCGCTGGGGAAGCCGTTTCAACTGAGCACATGACCGCCGCGCGCCGCACACAAATTCTTGATCGTGCCCGTGATGCAATCCGTTCCCTTTCCGTCCTGGCTTACACCGTTGAAAGCCGCCTCCAGTCTGCGCCGGTTCTTGCTGCTGCCGTCGATATCGTGACTACCAGCGCCAGCAGCATGATGTGAGGGATAACCATGAAAGCGTTCGTTACCTATCTGAAAAAAGAATCTCCGGCCATGCAGCTGGCCAGCGGATCAACTGGTTGGCTTGAACTGCCAAATGGCCAGCGCTGGAACCCTGGCCACCAGTACAAATTCAATGCCCGCTCGTCTCGTCGTCCATGGTGGTTTCGTTTGTTCGGGATTATCAGGGGGCGTTATGGCCATTAGCGAAAAGCAGCAGGAAATTGGCCTGAAGTGGCTTGGGAATATCCGCCGTAAATACTGGAGTGAGAAAAGCGAAGCCGCCGAATGGTGGGACAAATTAACACCAGAATGGCGCGGGGTTGTTTTACATGCGGCCGCAGTAGCTTCCGGAATGGACGTTTTCAAAGCCCATCTGAGCAAATGCTACTGGTCAGAGTTATTCGAACGCCTGGACTACCGGGCAATGATTCAGCTGCGCCAGGGCATATCCAGGGCGCGTCTGACGTTTGAAGGGTTCGGGAGTCTGAGCGACAGCGATTTTTCAAAGCGCAGCGCTAACCGCAAGGTGAAAAAGGCACATCCGATCCACAGCAGTAATGGCGTGCAGATGATTATCGCGCCTCATATCGTTCATAAGATGCAACAGCAGGAGAATCATTAATGTCCATTATCTCTGTAAACGCCAAAGAACTGGGACAGGAGCTTGCTGCGTGGGGTGTTCCGCATAATTACGCCATTCTCTTTCTGGAGAAAAGCACCGTTAAAAATGGCCGTGTGGCCTTACATCCGTTTTTCTTTAACGACACCGAGCATATGACAAATAAGCGCCACTGGCTGGCCGTAAATGTTGCGTACTGGTGCTGTGTTTATCGTGAAGCGGAAAGCCCATTTCAGCAGGTTGAAGCGCTGGCAGGTATTCGTTCCATGTATTACGTCGCGGGTTCATTGGGTGCTGGCGAAATTAAAGCGCTGATCCAGGAATGGTGGCGTAACACCTACGAGCTTCACCAGATACCCGCGCCGAGCTACTCAGCCGCGCCCGTTACCGTCTCTTTCCACTAATTCACTGCCTGAATTTTTGGCCATCCCTGCGGTGGCCGGGGATTCTTTTGCCTTGAGGAAACCAAAATGCAAACAACTCGTACAGATTTACCAGCAACAAAATCCGGTACAGAGCTGATGGCCATGCTGGCCAAAGCTACGGAGGAAGGCAAAGCGGCATCTGCCGATCTGTGTTCTGCCCGTCTGGATAAGCTGGCCGCGTACGCCGCTAACGAAGGCTTAAGCGCTGCCGAAATCGTAGAGCTGATCCGTGAAGAGGCTGCGGCCATTTGCAGCAAAGGCGGTGCGGCATGGCAATAAAAACCCCTCTCAAGTGGGTAGGCAGCAAAGTCCGTATCATGCCGCAGCTGCGTGACCATTTGCCGGAAGGCAAACGCCTGGTTGAACCGTTCGCGGGTTCCTGCGCCGTCATGATGAATACGGACTATGACGAATACCTGATTGCTGATCTGAACCCGGATTTAGTCAATCTGTACAAAGTCATGACGTACTACACAGACGCATTCCTGAATGAGCTGGATCTAATGTTCTCTGCCGGGGCGTTGGGCGATCTGGAAAGCCGCGCTGTTTACTACTATGCCATCAGGGAAGCTTTCAATCAGTCAGGGAAGGCTCTCGGTTCTGAAAGCGTAGAGGCTGCTGTCCGTTTCATGTACCTGAACCGCCACGGCTTTAATGGGCTTTGTCGTTACAATCGCCGTGGCCAGTTCAATGTCCCGTTCGGGAAGTACAAGAAAAATTATTTCCCGCTTAAAGAAGTCCGTGCATTTGCTGAAAAGGCGAAGCGCGCGACGTTTATCACCGCACATTACTCTGAAACGCTGGCGCTGGTTCGTGCCGGGGATGTGGTCTATTGCGATCCACCTTACCTGACTGAATCAGGGAATTTCACCTCATACACAGAAAGCGGCTTTTCACATCTTGACCAGGGGCGACTGGCCAGAAAGCTACGCCGCCTTACTGAGAACGGCGTGAGTGTTGTTGCGTCAAACAGCGATCTGGAAATGGTGCATTACCTTTACGCCGGATTTGAGGCAGTGAAGGTCAACGCGCCCCGCAGTGTTGGTGCCGCAGCTGCAAGCCAGAAATCTGCCGCTGAGCTGATCCTGAAATCCCCGTCCCGTGCAAAGGCTCGCGCATGACGCTCGTTGCTAATGGCCAGCATCACGCCGTAGATATATGGCGACGTGATACCTTTGCGCCCGGAACGCCAGCGAACGCGACGATCACAGAGCGCCGTTTATGGGCAGTTAACCCACAGGACTACGAATGGCGTTCACAGTTTCTTCACGAGATACCCGACTGGTTAGCCGGGTATTTTGGCAACCGTTACGAAAAGCTGTTTGCTGGCCGTGACGGCCGCCGCCGTGCCAATACATTCCTGCGCAAAACTATCGGTGAGAATGTATTGCCACGTCTGCGGAAAGTGGCTGCGCGTTACCAGCTGGCCGCTGATGTAAGCGATCTCCCATTCGGAAAGTCATTGCAGCGCTTGCCGTCGCTTGACCGCACCGATCTCAAAAAGCTGTCTGGCCAGATATCTGGCTGGATCGCTCAGATGTTTTATGACTTCACCGACACGCTGAAGGGAAAACCAAAAGACGAAAGGGAAATGCGCCAGCGCACGCTGGAGGCTTACCGCAACCTTTGTTCGCTTTCCCTCATGCTGAACAATCAGCCGCCGTACTGGGCAGAGCATGAAGCCAATGAAGGCCATCTGGAAACCCGAAAGGCGGAGTCCGGTATTTTGCGTCTCATGGCGCCGGAATGGTGGTATCAGCGCCTGAAGCGTGCCCGTGATCTGCAACGTGAACATCTGGCCATCGCCGTTGGCCAGGTGCAGAAATCTGCCAGCGCCTACGTATCACGTAAAAGCCTGGGCGAATGGATAGAGCAGAAAAAACGAAATCTGGAGTTCTTCAAAAAGTTTGATCTGATGGACGAAGAGGGCAACCGTATTGCGCTGGACAGCATGGTACACCGCAGCGTTGCTAACCCGGCCATTCGTCGCTGTGAACTGATGGTGCGTATGCGCGGGTTTGAAGATATCGCCAATGAACAGGGTCTGGCTGGCGAGTTTTACACAATCACTGCGCCTTCCCGTTATCACGCGGTACACAGCAAAGGCGGCTTTGTGTCTCAGTGGAACGGATTAAGCCCACGGGACACGCAGCGTTATCTATGCAACGTCTGGGCAAAAGCACGTGCGGCGATCTCCCGTGCCGGTATTCATGTTTTTGGTTTTCGCGTGGTGGAGCCTCACCACGACGGGACACCTCACTGGCATATGCTGCTGTTCATGCGTCCGCAAGACGTTGAGGCGGTGCGGGATATTCTTTGCTATCACGCCAGAATTGCCGATTCAGAAGAGCTTCAGACACCCAACGCGCTTAAGGCGCGTTTTCATGTTGAGCCTATCGATCCCGCTAAAGGGTCTGCCACGGGCTATATCGCTAAATACATCTCAAAAAATATCGACGGCTTTGCGCTCGATGGCGAACAGGATGAAGAAACCGGGGAAAACCTGCGTGATATGGCCAAATCCGTATCAGCCTGGGCATCCCGCTGGCGTATTCGTCAGTTTCAGCAAATTGGTGGTGCGCCAGTGACTGTCTGGCGGGAGCTACGCCGCCTGGGCGATCAGCGCCTTACTGATAGCCGCATGGATGCGGTGCTGGCGGCGGCAGATGTTGGGGACTGGGCTGCCTATACCCAGTTGCAGGGTGGCGCACTGGTTGCGCGTCGTGATCTGGTTGTTCGCCTGGCGTATGAAATCACAGAGCAGGGTAACGAGTACGCCGAAGATGTTCAGCGTGTGCAAGGTATCTATTCGCCTTTGATCCCGGATTCTGAAGTATGCACCCGTCTGGTCAAGTGGCAGAAGGTTGCGAAGTTGGCCGAAGCGCCAGCGGAGGCGGGTTTTTCTGGCGGCAGCGCCGCCCCTTGGAGTTCTGTCAATAACTGTACGGAGGGTGGAACCCGGAGACGGTTAAAACTGGAACTGAACCAGCGAGGTTTTGCCGGAACGGATGACGAAATCGACATTCTGATGCGCGGCGGTGGTCTTAAATTTGGCCGTTCTGCCCTGATTTTCAGGGATGGGAAGCTGAAGGAAAACAGGTCAAGACCTGAAGATGAACAATGGCCAGGCTGGCAGTAGTGGTCTGTAAGTGTGTGATAATTAATAGCTAAATTATTGCTTGCAGGAATAATGATTTCACATATTCTGATTTTAGGTGTACTGTATGCCTATACAGTTTTTTGTTATTTTGTGGAGGCTGCATGGATATCTTAGAGGCATCAGCAAAGCTGGAGCGTATCGAACTTCTGGCAAAAATAGCCCATGCAAGTGAAATGAGCGCGAAGGAAAAAACTATTGCCTTAACATGGATCGGTGAGATTGCTGAAGAAATGCGTTGCGTGGTCAGGGGGGATATAAAAAACCCCCGTAGCGGGGGCGTTTCAGGCGGCGGGTGCAGCCTTCAATAAATCCAGAGCCATTTGCTTCTGGTCGGGTGACAGGTTTTTGAGCAAGGTTTGCACAAGCGCGTCACCCGTTTTAGCGCTGGGGCTGAGGGTGTGGGAAAACGTCAAATTCATAACAAAAGTGTGCCCACACTCCACATCAGCACAGGCGCAGTAAATATCTGCAATCTGGCGGTGCTTCCGGTTGGTCTTGCGAATCACAGCCTTAGAGCCGCACTCCGGACATTCAATTTTCAGGACTCTCATATTCCATTCTCCGGCTGTCAAATAATGCCTGGATTTTAGCCTTTTTTGTCTCATGCTGCACCTTTCACCATTGTTTCTTCAGCAAAATTCAAATGCAGGTGGCGCGGAATTTCCGGATCACTGTTAATGGCCATTGCCAGGCGGCGCTGAATGGGCAGCACTTCATTCTTTTTGTAGGTGCGTTCAACCTTTTCCGGGTCGCCCAGTCCCGCAGTGTTCTGTGGAACTATACCTGCAAGCCCGGCCGGGAAGCGGTGCGCGTTCAGAATGTCCTGGGCGCTGATGTTCTTCACGCTCGCAAATTCATCTTTGGCCGAAATGTCCCCCATCTCAATAAACTTGATCGCGTCGCCGTCGCCGCCAGGGATGTTCACCAGGATGGTGGAGAAGTTGCCGATCCCCTTGCTGTCCCGCAGCTGCTGTTCAATCTCCTCCTCCATTTCGTCCGTCATGCTGGGGTCACGGGTATACAGAATGCCGCCCGTGTGCGCGCCGTTGTGGTAATAGCGACGACGAAAAATAACCGCCTCGCTGTTCAGCAGGGCAGAGTGAACGCCGCCGATGTAATCCGGCAGACCATAAATGTGCTGTTGCGGGTCGTACATCTTGATGAAAATGATATCTTCAGGCGGGAACGCCAGCGGCTCGCCTTCCTGTAAAACCACATAATCCCCTGGCACAGTCTCCGCGTTTTCTCTCTCCTTTCGTCGGCGTAGATAAAGTCCCGGCAGCGGCTGAAGCCCGATCACGTCTCCCCAGCCATTACGGACTTTGGCCACGGCGATATCACCAAACGTCAGGTAGTCAAAAACAGCGGCCTCCAGCTCGTCGAACGTCAGGCCGCCGCCCTGATAGTCGGCTGTAACCATGTTTTTACGGGCGTGAATAATCCCGCCGTGCTGGCCGTTCAGGTTGATAAGCTGCGCCAGCGCCAGACGGTCAATCGGCTGGGTGTAGTGGTCGGCGGCGTTGTCGTACCAGATTTCCCGGTAATCGGTTCCGGTAGTCAGTACCGGTTCTGGTTTGCCAAAGCTGATAATGCTCATTTTTTTGGACTTATCGCCGCGCTGTTCGCGCTTCACAAAACGTTTCTTTTTGCTCATGCTACTTGTTTCCTTACACCCCAGCGGGATTTTGGTTTGTTTTCATAGTTGAGTGGTTCGTTATGCAGGGCGTGGGTGATTGCCCAGAATGCCTCTGCGTGGCCAGTGTCCTGGCTGCGGTCTGCAACAAAGGTCATTGCGTTACCGCTCTGCGTGGTGGTACGGCGAACAGACATAAAGCTGGCCGGGATTTCCTTCAGATTTTTGTCCCACTCGATGCGCTGGCTTTCCACCACATCGGCGGCCTTCAGTACCAGCTGGTTTTTGGTGTTCATGTCGTAGCGAATCGGAACAACAACCTTCATGGCAAAGTGCTGGATGTTGTCAAACACCCCCTGACCGATCCCGGTCACGTCCACGCCCAGATAAGTGAAGTTGTACTGGTCAAACAGCTTTTCGATCTGCTTTGCCTGGTAGCGGAAGTTCATTCCCTTCCAGTAAATCACCTTCAGCACGCGGAATTTTTCCACGGCAAACATCGGCGGGGCGACGATAACGAAACACGACAAATCGCCGCTGCGTGCCGGGTCAAAACCTCCCCATACTGGCCTGTCACCAAACGGCCGTTTTGCATCCGGGTCGTGATCCTGCCAGGTGTCCACCTCCACGCCGCACGCTTCCAGGTCGGAAAAGCTGAAAACGGAATCCTTGCTGTCCACGAACACGCACATGTAAAGCATGTCGAACGTGGCGGTGTTGTAGCGGTTGCGCAGCTTCTCGATGTTGGCCAGATTGAAGCCACCCGCAATGGCATCTTCCATGGTGATGACATAGCGCCACTGACCATCCGGACAGAGCCGGCCACCGTCCCGCATTTCATCGAACAGCGGAAATTTGATGGCCGCGCGTTTCTTGCTGCCCTGTTTCCACTCTTCACCCGTCCAGAACGGATACGCCTGGTGTGTTTTGGCCGATGGCGTGGAAAAGTAGGTGGTGCGCCATTTGTCATGGGTGGCCATCGCACTGGCCACTTCATTGAGTTTTGCGAAGTTGGGAACCCAGAAATATTCATCACAGTAAAGATGGCCACTGTATGACTGGGCGGTGTTTTTGTTGGTCGACAGAAAACGCAGCTCTGCGCCGTTGCTTAAGCGGATCGGGTTCCCGGTCAGCGTGATACCGAAATACTGTTCGGCAATGTTGACGATGTAAGACCGGAACACCTCCGCCTGGGCTTTGGACGCGGACAGGAAGATTTGCGGATCGCCCGTCATTACTGCGTTTTCGAACGCCTCAAACGCAAAGTACCAGGTTGCACCGATCTGGCGGCTTTTCAGGATGTTCCTGACCAGCTGGCCGATGTTGCGGCGCAGGTGTTTCTGATATTCGAAAAGATGTTCGTCCGCCCAGGTGTCAAAATCCTCCTGAGTGAGTGATGAAATATCGTTTTTCTTGTACTTGCGTTTGCTGCGTGGCTCGTCCTCGCTATCTCCTCGCGCAGCTGCTTGCCGTTCCCCCTGGCTGGAGGCCAGCTTTTCTTTATGCTTATTGCTCTGGGCGCGCAGCTTTGTGGCGTGAGCAATAAGCAAATCCATTTCTTTTAAATCCAGATCCGTTTTATTGTCACGCCCGGCTAACAGCTGGTAACGGCGTTCAATTGCCTCCTCTGTGCTTTCGAAACTGAGCAGGTCAGCCCATTTATATTTTTCCGCCCAGTAGTAAACGATCCGCGAGTTCGGCAGATTTAATTCTGATGCAATTTCTTTCGGCGTGTAGCGGCGCAGGTAAAGAGCGCGGACAACGCCTTTTAATTCTTCTGAGTATTTAGCCATAGATTTAATTATGCCGTGGTGCTGATGAAAAAACGGCGGGGTTAATTCGGGGCTGTTCGGTAATGACTTATAACCGAACTGTTCAGAATAAAGCGTAATGCGGGGATGTGTTTAATTAGCAATAATCAAATCCACAGCAGGGGAAACAGTTAATCGACAGAGGGGGAAATATGTGTCGCATTTAAAAACTGGCTGGCTGTGTGTTGCTACTGAAGGCGATACGGTTGATGGACGCGTGCTGGAACGGCAATGGATTATCGACATGGGGGAAACCTATGACCCAAACCATTACGCCGCCTTACTCTGGCCTGAACATGAGCGCTACGCCGGAAACTTTGGTGAAGTGCTGGAAGCGATGTGGCAGGACGGCGATGACGGGCTGGCAAGGCTGTATGTCAGCCTGTGCCCGAATAAGCGCCTGATTTACGCTAACGACGAAGGTCAGTTGCTTTATTTCTCCGTAGAGCCGGAACTTAACTGGCGCGGAGGGGAGCGTACTTATCTGAAGGGGCTGGCTGTCACTGACAACCCGGCAAGTGTAGGAACTACACGGCTGCGCTTTAGTCGGCGCAAATTAAACAAACAGGGATATTACAGTTGTGTGATTTCCCGTAACGGTAAAATTACGCAGGAAGGGAAGATGAAAAACTGGCAGAAATTGTTTGGTATTAAGCCGAAGTTTGAAGATGAAAATTCGCAGGACGATCCACCTGCTGATGATAAATTGCAGGCGCTGGCGAGTGCGCTGAACGATCTGGAAGCGCGTGTGGGTAAAATTGAAACCCAGCTTAATTCCGTGCAGGACGATGTTGACACTATTACCGAAGTAGTGGACACAGAAGAATTTTCCGTTATTCGTGACAATGCAAAAGAGATTGTTACACGATTTAACGAGCTGGGTAATAAAGGCGGTCAGCGCAAACAGCGTCAGGTGCCAGCCAAATCCGGTAAATTTAATTACCTGTAATTAACCGCAACGCGAATAAGCAAAACTTTTTATTATCGCTTAATTGCGAGGGAGTCTTATGTTACTGAATAACCGTGCGCGGGATTTACTGGATAATTATACGGCGGGTATGGCGCAGCATTTTGGCACGCAAAACCCTGGCCGTTATTTTTCGCTAAATGACCCGCAGGAAACAGCGCTGCGTCTGGCCATGCTGGAGTCCGTGGAGTTCCTGAACTGGATCACCACGCTGGACGTTGACCAGCTGAGTGGCCAGGTCGTCAACGTGGGCGCGTCTGTTCTCCATACCGGGCGCAGCGAAACAGGCCGTTTTGTCCGCCAGGTAGGGGTTGACGGCAATACTTACTCACTCGTTGAGACAGACAGCTGCGCGGCGCTGCGCTGGGATCTGCTCTCCGTCTGGGCGAACGCCGGGAAGGAAGAAAACGAGTTTTACAACCTGGTGCAGACCTTTAGCACCCAGGCGTTTGCGATGGACATGCTGCGTATCGGCTTTAACGGTACACACCGCGCCAAAACCACAGACCCTAAAGCCAACCCAAATGGTGAAGATGTCAACATTGGCTGGCATGAAATCATGAAAACGATGCTGGACGGCAAGCAAATCATGACCGATCCGGTGGTGCTCGATCAGGCGGGTGATTACAAATCGCTGGATGCGATGGCCTCCGATCTGATTAACGCCAAAATCCCGGCACAGTTCCGCAATGACCCGCGCCTGGTGGTGCTGGTAGGTGCTGACCTGGTGGCTGCTGAACAGTACCGACTGTTCCAGGCTGCTGACCGCCCAACGGAAAAAATCGCGGCGCAGCTGCTGGGCAACACCATTGCTGGCCGTCAGGCGATTATCCCGCCGTTCATGCCGGGCAAACGCATGGTGGTTACGCCGCTTTCTAACCTGCACATCTACACCCAGCGCAACACGCGCCAGCGTAAAGCGCGCTTTGAAGATGATCGCAAACAGTTTGAAAACAGCTATCTGCGTAATGAAGGCTACGCGATTGAAGAGCCGGAGCTGTACGCGGCGATTGATGAAAATGCCGTGACCATCGGCAAGCCGTCAGAGCCAGTGGAGGGTTAATCAATGTCTCTTTCACCCGCGCAGCGTCATAACCAGCGCATTGCGATGGAACAAAAGCTGAAAAAAAGCCTGGCCGTTGGCACCACGGAAAGCATGCACCTGCTGATTAAGGCGCTGGAAACAGACGTGGAACAGGTGCGAAGCCTGCCGCTGATTGCTGATCGCGTTGAGCATAAGCGCAGTGTGCTGCTGCCCAAATGGGTGCCGACTGTGGAAGCGTATCTGGCCAGCGGCCAGGTATATGCCAATCCGGTTCTGGCGTGGTGCGTGATCTGGCTGTTTGACGTGGGCGATCTGGATAAGGCGCTGGAGTGGGCTGATATCGCCATTGCCCAGCAACAGGCCACGCCGGAACGGCTGCGCAGCAATTTTCCTACGTTCGTGGCCGATACGATGCTGGCCTGGGCGGAGGAGTCTGCGGGACGCGGGGAAAGCATTGAACCGTATTTTTCACGCACGTTTGAGAACGTGGCCACCAGGTGGCGGCTGCATGAGCAGGTGACAGCGAAATGGTACAAGTTCGCCGGGTTGCAGCTGCTGCGCGGTGAGGATGGCCAGAAAACAGCGGCGGGTGTGGACGATGTGGAAACACTTCAGAAAGCCGATCAGCTGCTGGCCTCCGCTGAACAGTATTACTCAAAAATCGGCGTTAAAACGCAGCGGCAGACAATTGCCGCACGCATCCGAAAACTGACGCAGGGTTAAAGACTACCGCAAGCCAGGCGGGCGCGGTGGAGGGCAGAAACACAATGTGAAGCTGCGCCGTGGAAACCGGACAGCCCGCCTATTTTTTCGGGGGAGCCATGTTTAGTGGAAAGCCGCTTGATTATCAGGACGAGCCGCTAAAAAACGAAGGATTCTGGCCAGATCTGAACCTGAAGGACTTTCAGGCACAGCGAGCGATCCCGGCTGATGTTGAGGCGGACACCGCTGCCCAGGCGCTGCTTGCGGCCGTGGCGGAGGTGAATGCGGAGCTGGAAAAAGTGGAAGCCAGCTGGAAGGCAAGAGGGGTTCTGAGCGCAGGGGACGCGCCGGGGGCACGGATGGGGGAGTTAAACGCCCTCTGTGCGCAGTACATGAAGGCGGTTTTTGCCAGGGCAAAAGCTGACCTGTTGGGGGAGTTTGCCACCGTTGGGCGGCGTGATTCTCACCCTGGCCAGGAAAGCACAGAAACCCGCGCCGGATTGCTGGCAGAGGCTTCTGTTGTGATCCGTCGCATGAAGGGACTGAAAAGGGCAACGGTGAAAAAGGTATGAGCCAGACACAGCTTGAAAACCTGACGGCATTTTTTACCAGCAACTTGCCAGCCCGTGCGATGCAGTCATTTGACAGCGTAGTGGATGAAATGGAGTTCGTACCGGCTGCAAAGGATATGGGGCTGGGGCAGTACCGCCAGGCGGTGATCCGCTATGACGCGGTACTGAGCTGGCAGCGTTTCCCGTATCGCCTGTGTCCGCCGCAGCTGCTTATGTCGCTGATGGCCGCCTGGCTCGATGAGGCAGACCGGGAATTACTGGACGAAATCGGGGTAACTGAGGCCGATCCGCAGTGGGATGTGTCGGTGGCCGATGAAGAAACCGCCGATATTGTCCTGACGGTTCCAATGGCGGAAGAGCTGGTGATCCGGGAGGACGAAAAGGGATTAATCCCCTGGCAGGGCAAGCGCTGGTCACTGGTTGAGCCGGAAATCTGGACGGCGCTGACCGCAACGATTTACGGCGTGGATGAATCCGGTGCGCCTGTGGGCGATGCGTCGTGATTGCCGGAGGGGAGCTTAACAAGCGCCAGCTGGCGGAGCTGAAAAAGGCGCTGGCCAGCATGGAGCTGCCGCCCAAAAAACGGCAGCGGCTGCTGTGGCGAATGGCGAAATATGGCGTTATTGCCGCCGCCAAACGCAACGTGCGGAATCAGGAAACACCGGACGGGGAAAGCTGGGAAGGGCGCAAAACAAAGCGCAAAGGGAAGATGCTGCGCAACATGCCGAAACTGCTGCATATCCGGGAAATGCCTGAGATTCAGGCTGTGCGGATTTACTTGCAGGGTGGCGGCTACCGGAACGGGGAAACGCCTGTACCCGCTGGCACGGTGGGCTATTCGCAGCAAAACGGCATTCGCGTCCGGGTGAGTCGTGCAAGCCAGCCAGGGAAGGCACAGCCAGGCAAGATGGCCACCGCTGCACAGGGAAAAAAACTGCGTGCGCTGGGCTATCGGGTGCGCCGGGGGAAGCGCTGGAAAAAGCCCACTATCCGGGAAATAACCAGTGAAATGCCATACGCACAGGCGGGGTTGCTTATCCGGAAGTTAAGCGGCAAGGCCGTAAAAACAAGCTGGACTATCGATCTCCCTTCCCGCGTATTTCTGGGAATGGGTGATGAAGACTTTAACAAGGCGCTGGCACGCCAGCTTCAGGCCATTGGCTTTGGCTGGGACGTAAATGCGCAGGATATCAGGGGGAGAACATGACCTGGCCAAATGTGACCGTTAACCAGGTAAACCAGCTACTGGGTGAAACCAATGAGGTGGAACGCACGGTGCTGTTTATCGGTACGGGAACCAAAAATACAGGCAAGACCCTGGCTGTAAACACACAGAGCGATTTTGATGCGCTTCTGGGTGAGGCTGACAGCCAGTTAAAACGGGACGTGCTGGCGGCAGTGTCGAATGCTGGCCAGAACTGGTGGGGGTTCGTCCATGTCCTGGCAGCTGACAGCGAGCCGGATGCGTGGGTTAAAGCGGTGCTGGCTGCGCAGGTGTCGTGCTCTGTGGAAGGGGTGGTGCTGTGCAATGACATTTCCACAAAGGCGGAGATTAACCAGGCAGTTACGCTGCGTGCGGATCTGATCGCTAAATACGGCCGCTGGGTGTGGTTCATTCTGGCCACGCAGGGAATGCAGGATGAAGAGGGACAGGCGGATTACCTTGCGCGTATGTCCACCCTTCAGGATGGCATTGCGGAAAAAGCGGTGCAGCTGGTTCCCCGCCTCTGGGGGAACGAACCGGGCGTGCTGGCTGGCCGCCTGTGCAGCCGTGCCGTCACCGTGGCGGACAGCCCGGCACGCGTGAAAACGGGGGCGCTGGTCAGCCTGGGTAGCGATGAATTGCCGCTGGATGGCACAGGGGCAGTGCTGGAACTGGCAACACTTCAGGCGCTGGAGGCGCAGCGCTTCAGCGTGCCGATGTGGTATCCGGACTATGACGGGTTCTACTGGTCAGACGGCCGCACGCTGGACGTGGAAGGGGGCGATTATCAGTCCATCGAAACGCTGCGCGTGGCAGATAAAGCCGCACGCCGGGTACGTCTGCTGGCCATCGGCAAAATTGCAGACCGTTCGCTTAACAGCACGCCGGGCAGTATTGCCGCACACCAGACGCTGTTTGCGAAGCCGCTGCGTGAAATGTCCACGGCAGCAAACATCAACGGGGTTTCATTCCCCGGCGAAGTGAAGCCGCCGCAGGATGGTGATGTGACCATTGTCTGGAAAAATAAAAAGGCGGTGGAAATTTACATTGTGGTGCGCACCTGGGAAGTGCCGCTGCAAATCACCATTAGTCTGTTACTGGATGCCAGTCTGGAGGCCGCCGCATGAGTAAGCGTATTTCGGGAATGTCGTTTGACTCTTACGTTGACGGCGATCTGATCCACATCGAGAAAATTTCTCTCGATATCACGGACAACAGCGCCGCCGCGCAGACCCGTGGCGTGCCGGATGGCCATGTTGACGGTGATGTGGCCGCAGAGGGTGAAATTGAAGTCAGTTCCAAAGTGCTGAGTGTGCTGACGGCAAAAGCACGTTCGGCGGGTTCCTGGCGCGGTATTGAGCCCGTGGACTTCCTCTTCTATGCCAAAGCGGGTAACGAGGAAGTCAAGGTGGAAACGTTCGGCTGCAAACTTCAGCTGAGTAACCTGCTGGATGTTGATCCGAAGGGTGGCAGCGTGGCCACGCACAAAATCAAATATTTTGTGACCAGTCCAAAGTTCGTAAACATCAACGGCGTTCCGTATCTGGAAGCGGAAGCCACGGAAAACCTGATCGGGTAAGGGGCAGGGATGCAGGAGTATGAAAAAGGGTTTATCGCGCTGGCTCTGATGGGGGCGCTGATTGCTCTGGGCAAAATGCTTAACAGTGACGAGCCGATCACGTTACGCCTGGTTCTGGGGCGCGTCATTGTCGGTAGCGCCTTATCGCTGGCCGCAGGGGTTGCCCTGTACTTTGTGCCGGACATTCACCCTCTGGCGCTCGCCGGGATTGGTTCTGCGCTGGGTATTCTGGGGCTTAACGGTGTTGAAGCCTGGCTGCGTAAAAAGGGGATTAACTTTCTGGGTAAAGGAGTGGGGAAATGACGTTAAGCGAGAAACAGCAGCTGTTTACCGTGATGGTGGCCAATCTGATCCACTGGGCGGAAGAGCACGGCTATCGTCTGACGTTTGGCGAGGCGTACCGCACGCCGGAACAGGCCGCGCTGAACGCTAAAAAAGGCAGCGGTATCACAAACAGTCTGCATACCCAGCGCCTGGCCGTGGACTTTAATCTGTTCGTGAATGGCCAGTACAAAACAGACACCGCCGATTATCTCCCCCTGGGGGAGTTCTGGGAATCGCTGGGCGGTACATGGGGCGGCCGCTTTAAATCCCGCCCGGACGGCAATCACTTCAGCCTGGAACATAACGGGGTGCGCTGATGACAAACGGCCAGTGGCTGGTTGTGGTTGCGCTGGCGTTTGTCTGGGGCTGGCTGACCGCTGACTGGCGGCGTGACAGCCTGGAGCTGGCGATCAACTCCGCCGCGCAGGTTGCGGGTAACAAGTCCCGCAGGGTGATGCAGGAGATTGCCAGTGAATCCGCCAGGGGGCTGGAAGATAAACTGGAGGCGCTGGAGAGTGGCAAACCGAAGGAAATCAGGACGGAAATCCTTAAGCCGGTATTCACTAATGTTTGCGTGTCTGATGAATATATCAGGATGTATAACGCAACCGTCGAAAATACCGAACGTACCTTATCAGGAAAACCTGAAGCGAAAATGCCCAACGGAAAATCTTCCGCGCATTAAAGGTAATACCGGGGCGGATATTGCTGCCCCTGCTGTTGAATATCAGGATTTATATTCTGTGTGTGCGGCGCGTCATAACGCGCTGATTGATGAAATAAACAAAAGAGAGCGTGTATTAAATGGAACAGAAAATTGCATTGGTTGTATGTGGTAAAGAAATTGTTTTCGCGCCTAACCAGACCGCCTATAACAAATTCATTAATGAAATGGCGATGGATAACAAGGTTGCCCCGGCGCATAGCTATTTAATCCGTATTGTTGAACCGGAAAGTAAAGATGCGCTGGCTGAGCTTTTAAAACGTCCGGGTGCCGCATTGCAGCTGGCTGGCAAGGTAAATGAAATTTACGCGCCTGAGCTGGAAATTGAAGTAAAAAACTGACAAAGCGAGTCCGGGCTATTGAAAGAAACGGGCTCGATCAGTTTTTAATTTTACGCCGCCACTATTTACCCCACGGGGAAGATTCTATTGACGATATTGCCGCCGCTGTCTGGCTGGATAATCGCCAGTGGGAAAATATGCGTATTGCTGTTGCAAACGGAATAAGCACTGCTTTTAAAGGCGATGAATGAAACAGTTAGATTTTACATTAAGCCTGATCGATAAATTGTCCCGCCCGTTAAAACAGGTGCAGAACAATGTGACCGGCTTTGCGGAAAAATCGACGGCAGCGTTTACGAAGATAGGCGGCGGGGTGCTGGCGCTGGCCGGAACGGGAATGGCCATTAAAGGCGCGTTGTCTCCGGCCATTGAAATGTATGACGCGCTGAATGAGGCGGCCGCAAAAGGTATCGACGATTCTGCGCTTAAAACTGTCCAGCGTGACGCGCTGACGTTCAGCGCCACATACGGAGCCAGCGCGGTGCAGTTTGTTCAGTCCACTGAATCAATCAATGCGGCCATCGCCGGGCTGACCGGGAACGAACTGCCGAAAGTGACCAAAGTCGCCAACGTCCTGGCGTTTGCCATGAAATCAACCGCGGCAGAAACGTCGGAATTCATGGGGCAGATGTTTGGTAACTTTGCCTCTGATGCCGCCCGCCTGGGCAAAGTGCAGTTCGCTGAACAGCTGGCCGGAAAGATGGTTTACATGCGCAAGACGTACGGCGCGGAAATGGCCACGATCAAAGACCTGATGGAAGGCGCGCGCGGCGTGGGGACAAACTACGGTGTCGGGCTGGATGAACAGCTGGCCGTGCTGGGGCAGCTGAGCCGTACGCTGGGAACGGAAGCGAGCAGCGCCTACGAAGGCTTTATGACGGGCGCGATAGATGGCGCTAAAAAGCTGGGGCTGTCCTTCACTGACGCTACCGGAAAAATGCTGTCCATGCCTGAAATGCTGGCGAAGCTACAGGGCAAATATGGCAAGAGCCTGGAAGGGAACCTGAAAGCACAGGCGGAGCTGGATGAAGCCTTTGGGGACAGTTCGGCGGTGGTTAAGCAACTGTATGGCAACGTGGCGCTACTTCAGCGGAATATTACCGAACTGGGCGGTGCTGACGGGCTGAAGCGTACCCAGGAAATGGCGGCCAGAATGGTGAAACCGTGGGATCGCTTTATTGCCATTCTGACGGCCATCAAAACCGTGATTGGCCTGACGCTGATCCCGGTGCTTTACCCGCTGCTGAATCGCCTAGCAGATATGGGGCAGACCTTTGCACGCTGGATGCAGCTGTTTCCCAATATCGCGCGGGTGGTGGGTTATGCCACGATGGCATTGTTGGGCTTTGCTGCTGTAGGTGCTGTGACCAATATCGTTATGGGCGTTTCCTCGTTTGTAATGGGGGGACTGCGTGGGCTCTGGAAAGCCCTTACATCGGTAACGAAGATTTACACCGCGACAATCTGGCTGGCGCAAAAGGCCGTGCTTATCTGGAATATTACGCTGGGCGCACTGCGCGGAATACTGCTGGCGGTTCGAATGGCAGCGATTATGGCCGGGGTTGGTATCAATTTTATGAGCTGGCCTGTTCTCCTGATTATTGGCGCGATAGCGTTGCTTGTGGCCGGGTGCTATCTCCTGATAAAGCACTGGGACGCTATCAAAGCGGCGGTAATGAATACTGAAGCTTTTACAGCTGTGGCCGCAGTAGTTCAGTGGCTGGCTGGGGTCTTTGCCAGCGCCTGGCAATTTATCACTGACGGCTGGAATAATTTCATTGCGTTGCTTAAGGGGTTTTCACCTTCCGAAGCTTTAAGCGGAATGGCCAGCGGCATTGTGTCCATGTTTGATAAGGTCTGGCAGACCATCAAAGGAAGTTTCCTGAAGTCATGGAACTGGATTGTAGGAAAATTAAATAAAATACCGGGCGTAGATATTGCGCTGGCCGCAGAGCCGCCGCCAGATATTAAAAGGAATAATCCGCCGCAGGTAGTTGCGGGAAATACAAGTCAGCCTGTTAATGTGCCACCGATGCCGTACAACATTAAACATGTAGAGCAACCAGCGATAGTAACGCCAGAAATAAAACAAGTGACATATGGCGGGAATATTACGCAGCAGTTAACGCAAAACACGTTATTACCTGAGCCACCGCCAGCAATTGCCCCCAGTGTGCTTTTAACAGGTGGGGAGCTTAAAGGCGTTGAGCGTGGCGGGATCAGTAAAACCATAAACAGCAATTCAAAATCTGTTACGGACAATAGCCGCAAAATTGACACGGTGAATATTTATCCGAAAGAGACGCTTTCACCGGGACAGTTGCAGGAGTGGCAGGAGCTAAACCCATGAGTGATTTGCTTTACATCGATCTGCTGATTGAAAACGGTAATTTTGTTCTGAATACCGGGAAAGAGCCTGAGCTGTGTAATAACCGCAAAAGTATCGGGCAGGACATTATTCACAACATTCTGGAAAGCGGTCTGGCCACGCAGCTGGTTGGCGAACGCAGCCCGACTTTACGCGCGGATATCTTCACGCAGCTGGAGCTGCTGATTGAAGAGGATGAACGCATTGTGCCGGGTACGGTGGATGTGAGTGAGGAAAGCCAGAAGCGGTTATGGGTGACGGCGAGCACGTATGACTTTGGCGGAATATCAGCACAGGTGGAGCTATGACAGAAAAGCCGCAGGTTGATTTTGAAGAGGTGGTGAAGTCCAGCGGGATGCCCGTTACGGAAGAGGCGGTGCGCACCCGCTTCAACGCCATCGCCGCGCAGGAAGGGCTGATTACCAACACGTCGCGCATGTCTCCGTTCTGGCGACTCATTACCGCCATTGTGACCGCGCCAGTGATGTGGCTGAAGGATGCGCTGGTTTCGGTGGTCATGACCAATATGTTTGTGGCCACAGCGGGTGGGCAGATGCTGCGTCTGCTGGCCTGGGCGGTGAATGTCACGGCTAAACCTGCCAGCGCTGCGGAAGGTGTGATCCGCTTTTACAAGGAAGATTCAAAACAGGCCGTCACCGTGGCGGCGGGAACGGTAGTCCAGACCGAAAGGATTAACGGCAAGGTTTACGCCATGGCCACGGTTGCTGACGTGGTGATCCCGTCCGGCACGGCAAGTGCTTTGCTGGTCGTCAAAGCCACCGGAACGGGCGGGGCGTACAACCTTGCGCCGGGCTATTACCGTATTTTGCCCGTGGCCGTGGACGGTATCAGCCATGTAGCCAGCGAAGAGGACTGGCTGAGCGTGCCGGGCGCGGATGAAGAAAGTGATGACGAGCTGCGCGAGCGCTGCCGGAACCAGTTCAACCTGGTGGGGAACTACCACACGGACGCGGTTTACCGTTCGATGATTGCGAGCGTGGCCGGACTGAGTATTGACCGGATTTTCTTTCTGCATGATGCGCCCCGTGGTCCGGGTACAGCGAACGCGTATCTGTTGCTGGATAGCGGGGTAGCGTCTGAGCCGTTTATTGAAGCAGTTAATGACTACATCAATACGCAAGGGCACCACGGCCACGGGGACGATATGCAGTGTTTTGCCATGCCGGAAACCCGCCACGATCTGAGCGTTACGGTTTACGTCAGGAGCCTGGGAAACCTTGAACCGGAACAGCAGGACACGCTGAAAAAAGGGATTGAAAACCTGATCCGCTGTGCTTTCAGGGAAAACACGGATTATGACGTGAAAAAGACATGGCCTTATTCCCGGTTTTCATTCTCCCAGCTGGGGCGGGAGATTCATAAAACCTTCTCTGATGCGGATTCGGTTGAGTTTTCACTGAAAGATATTACGAGCGATCTGGATGTACCGCGCCTCAACTCTTTAACGGTGATTTTGCAAGATGACTGATTTTCTGAAAAAGCTGGCCAGCATGGCGCTGCCGTCCTGGATGAATAAGGGCGAGCCGCTGAAATTGCTAAAGACCGCGCGAATATTCTGGGCGGAAGTGTACGACTGGATAACATGGCCGCTGCGGCAGTTTGATCCGCTGACCTGTATAGAGCCGGTTCTGAATTTAATTGCTTATGACAGGGACATTACCCGCTTTAGCGGTGAACCGTTAAGCCTCTTTCGCAAGCGTGTGGCCTATGCCTTTATCAATGCGCGTGATGCAGGTTCGGTTGAGGGATTTATTAACATTTTCGAGCGGCTGGGGATTGGTTACGTGGAGCTGGTTGAACGCCAGCCGGACATTGACTGGGACGTGATCCTGGTGCGCGTCACGGACAGCCAGATTGCAGACAACACGCAGCTGATGATTCAGATAATCCGGCAGTACGGGCGAACCTGCCGCCGTTATCAGTTTGAAGTGATCACATCTGACAGCCTGGCCATCCGGGCGGGATGGGATCAGGGGGAATACGTGGTTTATCCGGCTCGTCTGAACAGCATGGTAGCCAGCGGCGCAACGTTTAGCGCGAGTTTATAGGGAGAATTTATGTCACAGACAGCTATCACACTGGCCTTTGAGCAGTGGAAAGCCAGCCAGGCGGTAACGGGTGAGCCCGTTCTGCTGGATGAATTTGTTTTTGCCAACGTTCCGGGGCTGGATGCCAGTAAGCCGATTGATCGCAATGAAACGTTGCCGCCAGATGCGCAAATTGTTCACCGTCAGGCTGTAAACCGTAAGGGCGTAGTAAACGAAAATGCTGTGGTGCATTCCGCTGTGCTGGGTGCAGATGTGGGTGATTTTTCATTTAACTGGATTGGGCTGATTAATAAGGCAAGCAACACGCTGGCCATGATTGTGCATGCGCCTGTTCAGCAAAAGCTGAAAACGAAGGATGGCCAGCAGGGAAACGTGCTTACCCGTTCATTTTTGATGGAGTTTAACGGCGCACAGACTGAAACCGGAATCAACACGCCAGCGGAAACCTGGCAGATTGACTTCACTGCCCGTATGGCCGGGATGGACGAGCGCCAGCGCCTGGAAAATATTGACCTGTACGGCGCTGCGGCATTCTTTGGTGATGGCTATCTGGTTGGTAAAAATGGGGCGCAGTATTTTGTAACGCCAGGGGTGGGGTATGTGCGCGGTCTGCGTTCACAGCTGGCGGCCGTTCAAAACATTACAGTGACAACTAAGCCGGTTAAGGTCTGGCTGGACGTGGCCTGGACGGGAACGCTAACAAGTGCCTGGGCGGTGGAAAGCAAAATCACGGTTGCGGACGCTTTGGCAGACTATGTGCAGGGCGGAGTACAGCATTATGTGTTTGCGGTGGCCAGCGTTGATGCAAACGGCAACGTCACCGATCTGCGTCCGAAAGGAACGCTTGATGATCAGGCCGCCAGTGATGCACTGAAAAAACACGAGCAGTCCCGTAATCATCCTGACGCAACTACGGCGGCCAAAGGGTTTACCCAATTAAGCAGTGCCACGAACAGCGATTCAGAAGCGCTTGCTGCAACGCCTAAAGCGGTTAAGGAAGCGTATGACCTTGCAAACGGAAAATATACAGCTCAGGACGCAACCACGACGCAAAAGGGGATCGTCCAACTTAGCAACGCGACAGATAGCACTTCTGAGACGCTTGCAGCGACACCGAAAGCGGTAAAGGTGGCGAATGATAATGCGAAGTCTGCTAATGACAATGCTAATGGCCGAGTGCCGTCAGTAAGGAAGGTTAACGGCCACGCGCTGACCGAAGATATTAATATAACCGCACAAGACATTTTTAACGGCCAGGCCATTCCTATCGGAAATGCCGTCGACCTGAATACGCTGATTACACCGGGTCTGTACTACCAGCCCGCGAACGTTCAGGCGGAATCGGGGCGTAACTATCCTGAGCCCGCTGCTGGCTCGCTGGAAATTTACAAACACGCGGGTATTACGCAGGTTTACCGTATATATTCTAATTCAGGTACTTATATCCGCACATTTTACAACGGTGTGTGGTCAGCGTGGACAATGCAATATGACTCGGCTCATAAACCGACCCCGTCAGATATTGGCGCTGTATCGGCGAATGGCGGGAATTATTATTCTACATTCCGATTTGGTAGCGTAGGAACCGTGCCTACAGAAAGAAATACGGCGTCGCTTGTCAGCGCCCAGGGTGGTGCTGGAAGTATTGTCTCTGGAGTTGCTTTCGAATGGTACGATAATGCGATGGTTCTCGGCCTTGTGAGAGGTGACAGCTATAATACGCTAGGGTTCGCTCTTTGGTTGGGCAATAAGAACCTTTTTAATATTAGCCCTTCAGGGAATGCTGGACTGGCAGGTAATTTAGTTTCTGATGGTAGTATTTATGCAAATTATTTACAAACATCCGGGGATGTGCGTTCTGAGCGCAATATCAGTAGTAAGGGGATAATTGAGGCAGGGGGTGGATTGTTTGATACTCCGGGTGTTCGCGTGTATTCGCCAAACAACATGCCTCCACAGCAGGATTTAAGCCCTTATGCAACTACATCCTGGACTATAGCGAATTTCCTGCAAGGCGGAATCAGATTGGCTTCACCGGGAACAGCAGATAACGGCAATAACGATAATGCTTTTGCGTATGCACCAAATGGTGCAGTCGTTACCGCTGTGCAACAAAAAACAAACTATACAGCGGTTCAATATCGTTATGTCCAATATAATATCGGCGGAAACTGGTACACAGCATGGGTGGCCTAATGACAATGCAATCTGGTATTTTTAAACAATATGACCCATTAGAGAAATGGGGGGAATATACCCCGGCGAAAGTAGCTAAACTTACGCCAGAGGAACTCGAATTATATTACATTGCCAAATCACCGGGGATAAATATTATTTTTCTGAAAGATGAAAATGGTAATGACTGGTATCAGTGGCTTAAGACGCTTTCAAAAGAAACGCTAAAAGTATCATTTGATCCGGAATCAAAAGAAATCGTTCACTTTTCTTATGACGCAAGCGCAATTTTCCCGGTTAATCAGATAGTCGTTGAAATCGCGCCGGAGGATATACCGGAGGAATTTACCGCTGCGGGCGAGAAAGCCTTAGGCGGAGCATTTCTTTTTGATGGTGGAGCGATTATTGCCGCACCAGTTGATTATGAGGCAGAAGCACAACGTAAAAAACTGGAGTTATTAAACCAGGCGAATAACGTGATTGCCACGCTTCAGGATGCGATTGACTTTGATATGGCCACTGATGAAGAGGCCGAAGGACTTACACAGTGGAGAAAATACCGTGTGTTATTGAGTCGGGTTGATGCTACTGCACCTGTCTGGCCGGAGGTGCCGGGAAATGTGGCGTGAGGCGCGGATTGCATTCAGTGATTCAGTAGCCGCGCTGAATTGTTCCGTTATCCCGGTGCATCCGTGGGTTTACGGAGTAGGGCAGCAGACAGAAAACGGTGCGTATCTTAGCCCGGTAAACGCGATCAATTACCTGGCTGAGAAACTGGCCGGAACGGGTGGAGCGGCGGATATCGTGATCATGATGGTTTCTGGCCAGACGCATGACAGCTTTATGGCCAGCCTGAATAAGCTTGTAGATGTGTTCCCCAGCCCTGCATTTACCCAGGTGCGGAGGCTGGCGCAGTCTGCCGCGCAGCTGGCTACGGAGAAGATGCAAATCCCGGCGAAATACAGCCAGAGTTTGCCAGCGGCGATCCCGCTATCCGTCCCTACAAGCCGCGCAGCCCTGGCGGCCGCAGCGGTGAAAAAAGCCCAGCAGGAAGCCGCAGCCGTCGCGGATTTGACGGGGGTAAAAAAACTGATGGGAGAGTTTAAACAGCAGCGGGACAGCCTGATTTCTGGCATTGCCAGCGGATTAACGGAATTGCAGGGTAAAAGCGCCAGGGCATGGGTGTTCACAGCCAGCGGCGATCTGCCGTCAACGCTTCTGGAGCTGGTAAAAGGGATTCCGCTTCAGTCCTCCGTGTACACCGCCGCCATGATGCTGGTTGGCGACAATCTCGACGGCATAAAAGGAATGATCCATGACCTCGAACCCGACACTGGCGCTTAACGGCGAAGCCATTTTGCTGAAGAACATGCGCGTGACCGTATCGCAGCAATTTCAGGACAAAGACCAGTCCGGCCAGACGAGCGCAACCACGAAATCAGAGCAGGGCATGAAAGGCAAAGAGCTGCGCGTGTCCGGCGAAATTCCTTATAAAAATCCGGAGATCCTGCGCCGTATCTTTGAGCTGGCCAGCGCGACAGATACCAGCGGCCAGCGCCAGAAATACCGTGTTGCGCATGAGGCGGCGCGGGCGGTGAATTTCCGTGAGGCGATTTTTACCGGAACCCTGGACGCGCCGCCGCAGGACGGGCGCATGTCCTGGCTGGTTACGTTCACACTGACCGAACATATCAGCGTGCAGGAAAAACGTGAGGCCAGGGCAAGCGGCAAAACCAAAGCCGTGAAGCAAACGGCGGGAAGTGGCGGCGGCCAGAACGGTGGCCAGGCCGCTGGCGAGGAAGAAGAAAAACTGACGTGGTTTGAACGTAAGGTGCTCAAGCCCGTGAATGATGCACTGGGATAAAAATGAAGCCGATTAAACGCCTGTACCTTTCAACGGATGAAATTCACCTGGCTGATGCCAGCCTGGTGCTGGAGCTGAACAGCTGCGGCCGGGGCTTTATTACGGCCGGAACAACGCAGGACTATACGGGGAAGCTGGTGCGTCTCGATGTGGGTTACACCGATCTGGTGTTGCGCTGGTTTACCGGGTACGTGGAACGCTCGCAACCTGCTGAAAACGGCTTTCAGCGCCTCTTTGTCCGGGAGCTGGTCGGCGTATTTGAACGCCTCTGGCCATGTTCGTTTCAGCATCCCACGCTGCGCGATGTGGCCAGCTGGCTGACAGAGCACAGCGGGTTAATCTTCAGCGTGCCGGATGCTGATTACTCAGACCGTCCGATCCCACATTTCACCCACAGCGGGACGGGGTATCAGCTGCTGGATAATCTCGGAAAGGCTTTCGGCATTACGGATTACGTCTGGTATCAGCTGCCGGACGGCGCGGTATATGTTGGCGGCGCGGAAAAAGCCCTGTTTGCTGGTCGCCAGATTGAGATCCCACATGAATTTAATCAGGGGGCGGCCGGGGGGAACTCAATGACGCTTCCTCTGGTGCAGAGTCTGCGCCCCGGCGTGGAGCTGAACGGGGAACGGGTGACAAAAGTCCACCTGCAAAATGACACGATGGCTGTCACCTGGACACCCCGCAACCGTGCGACGGGTAAGCCACTGCAAAAAACACCCGTTCAGCGCCAGATTGAAAGCCATTATCCGGAGCTGGCATCCGGGATGCATTTGCCAAAGTTTGGCCGTGTGATGAATCCCGTTGAGGCAGTAAAAAGCGGCAATTTCTCCGATCCGTTCCGTCCCCGCTATGCGGTTGACGTGCAGCTGCTGGACGCGGACGGCAACCCTGAAAAAAACACGCCTGTTTATTCGGCCGTTCCGCTGCCGGTTCCTATGGCGGGTAATGATTCGGGGATGTTCCAGTTTCCGCCTGAAGGGACTCTGGTCGAAATCGCTTTTACTGGCGGACGGCCGGATAAGCCTTTTGTGCGGCAGACCGTGCCGGACGGAACCAGCCTCCCGGATATCCAGCCTGGCGAACAGCTGCAACAGCAGCGCGCGGAAGTATCGCAGCGCGTCACCCAGGCGGGGGACTGGGTGAGGCAGACAGACCAGACGATCAGTGAAACCTCTATGGCGCGGGTGGTTAAGGCCGATACAGAACAGCGGGAGCTGGTCAGCCGGGAAACAACAGTTAAGGCCACGGATAAACTTACCGTGCTGGGTACGTCCACATTGCTGGCCGGAGCCATTCAGCAGGTGTGTACGGGGGATTACAGCCAGGCAGTCAATAACCGCGTGGTGAGTATCGGCGGCAATGATGAAACAGACATAGCCGGGAACCAGACAGTCACAACGGGTAAAGACCTGATCGAGAAAATTGGCCAGATACGTAAAAGCGTGGCGGCCGTGCAACAGCAGATTATTGCCCCGGTGGTGTGGATTGGCTCTGGCACTATCAACGTGGCACAGCTGATGCTCGACACGCTCGACGTGGTTAAAGAGCTGGCAGAGCAAACGGCAAGCCACACGCACAGCAATACGGGAGCACCGACCAACGCGGGAGCCATCCGGAACACCGGAACGAAAGCGGAGACGCTGAACGGCAAATATTCCCCGGTGATTGGCAAGTAAACCTGTCCAGAACATAACCCGCGAAAGCGGGTTTTTTTATGCCCTCTATCCCCAGGCGGGGATATCTCTTTTCTTACCTCTTAAGCAGCTATCGCTACGCGCTGTCAGCGGCGTTCTGGCGCGTTCAGCCTTTTCGCACACTCAGAGGCACCCTTAAAACAGATCATGCCCACAGCGGGGCGCTGGCGCGTCACAGCACGGCCAAAAAAATCTTTCGCAGACCAAAATCGCACTACACCGCACCCGCCTGCGGTTTTTGGATCATAAAAATTTTTCAGTTTTATTTTTCTACAAACCATACCGCCAGACCGCGCCAGTGCTGGCGGCTATGTGTAAAACCAGAACTGAAAAGTTTGAAAAGAATTTCAGTGTTTTTCAGTTTGAAGGATCTGTGGAGGATTTAAGGGTTCTATTTAACTTATTGAATAATATGATTAATAATGATTTTACGTGATATTTAAAGGATCTCTACGATTACGGAGTTCAACAGCCAGGAATCGCTTTAAGTCAATACTGGCGGGGATTACATGCTTGTCGAGAAAATTTCAGAAACTGAAAATATAGACAGTTCGTCGTGTCACGATGATTTTTAGCTAGAAGTTTATGTATGATCATCGGACTTATCTTAATAAGGGAACATCAGTGGAAATTATTGAGACCAAATTATTTGGAAGAGTCAAAGCCCCTACAAACGTCGCAGAGCTTATAAAGATTGCCGAAGGGGTATCTTCTCGAATGTCCATTGTCCATATGTGGCGAGGGCAGGGAGATATTGATTGGCCAATTCATAGTGCTGCTTATCGTAGACTGAACTTAGGTCGTCGTAAGGTCACTGAACGTAGGATGCGTGACTATGAATTAGATTTATTAAGAAGGGCGCGTCACAGAGGTTATGGATATGAGGATGGCAGAAGGCTGGCAGATTTTGAGGTTTTGGCAAAGCTTCAGCATCATGGTGCCGCTACCCGTCTAATTGACTTTTCGAGGAATATTTTAGTTGCGCTCTGGTTTGCCTGCAATTCTGAAAAAGGCAAAACGGGTCTTTTGTTTGGTCTCCACACAGATTATATCAACGGACAGGAGGAAGAAGCAGAGGAGCGGGAGTACAACCAAATATTTATAGATGGCGAAAGCAACGCGGGTGCTACTACGTGGGAACCTCCTGCTGTTACTAAAAGAATCGCCGCCCAAAGTGCCCAGTTTATGTACAGTATTGTAAGCGATCATAAAATGGGGAGTTTAGATATTGACCACAGGGAGGGCGCTTATCTTCCAATAGCCATCACTGCGGATGTCAAACAAAAATTCCTGAGATCCTTAGAGGGCACTTTCGACATCAGGGCAGTTACTCTGTTTCCTGATCTTGATGGCTTTTGTCATGCGAATACGGAGCACTTCAGACAGTGGGATTCATCAAGATGGTGACTTTTAAAAAATGTCGCCACTTAGTCGCTAAATGTTTGATTTTAATTTAAATCATTGATTTATATTGTTTTTATTTTCGTGAGATAAAAAAAGCATTTTTGCAGCGTTGAAGCCAACGGGCAGTTGATAACTTAGCCTGTCCCCCAGATGCGAAAATTTTATGCGACACTTTTGCGACACTCATGCCGATGTAAACAAAAAAGCCACTCATCTGAGTGGCTTAATTATATGATTCTAAAACCAAAATTTGGTGGCCCCTGCTGGACTTGAACCAGCGACCAAGCGATTATGAGTCGCCTGCTCTAACCACTGAGCTAAGGGGCCGTGGCGGTGAATTATAAAGTAACTCCCCGCAGCAATCCAGCCATTCACTCCTGCTTGCTGTTTTTATAAACAACGCATAATCAATCCTTTATACTTCTCTAACGATGTATCGATCGGGAGTAAAGATGATCAACGATATTCTTGCACCAGGCCTGCGGGTGGTGTTCTGTGGAATCAACCCGGGTAAGTCCTCGGCGCACACCGGTTTTCACTTTGCCCATCCGGGGAATCGCTTCTGGAAGGTGATTTACCAGGCCGGGTTTACCGACAGGTTACTCAAGCCGGAAGAGGAGCAGCATCTGCTGGATACGCGCTGCGGGATCACCATGCTGGTCGAGCGGCCTACGGTGCAGGCGAGCGAGGTCAACCTGCATGAACTGCGCAGCGGCGGGCGGGAGCTGGTTAAGAAAATTGAAGACTATCAGCCCGCCGCGCTGGCGATCCTCGGTAAGCAGGCCTACGAGCAGGCGTTTAGCCAGCGCGGGGCTAAGTGGGGTAAGCAGAATATAAGCATCGGCGTGACGCAGGTGTGGGTGCTGCCGAATCCGAGCGGGCTCAACAGGGCGACGTTGGATAAGCTGGTGGAGGCGTATCGGGAACTGGATGAGGCGCTGATGGTGCGTGGGCTTTAGCTCCTCTGCGGCCTGATACCCTTACCCTGGCCCTCTCCCACAGTGAGAGGGAATAAACAAAAAAAAAGCTCCCGAATGGGAGCTTTTTGCTGTTTACCTGGATTAGTCGTCCAGGAAGCTACGCAGCACTTCAGAGCGGCTTGGATGACGCAGCTTACGCAGCGCCTTCGCTTCGATCTGACGGATACGTTCGCGGGTCACGTCGAACTGTTTACCCACTTCTTCCAGCGTGTGGTCGGTATTCATGTCGATACCGAAACGCATACGCAGCACTTTTGCTTCACGGGCGGTCAGGCCGGCCAGAACGTCGTGCGTGGCAGCACGCAGGCTCTCGGTGGTGGCAGAGTCCAGCGGCAGCTCGAGGGTGGTATCCTCGATGAAATCACCCAGATGCGAATCTTCATCATCACCGATTGGCGTTTCCATGGAGATCGGCTCTTTGGCGATCTTCAGCACTTTACGGATCTTGTCTTCCGGCATCAGCATGCGCTCGGCCAGCTCTTCCGGCGTCGGCTCGCGGCCCATCTCCTGCAGCATCTGGCGGGAGATACGGTTGAGCTTGTTGATGGTCTCAATCATATGCACCGGAATACGGATGGTGCGCGCCTGGTCTGCGATAGAGCGGGTAATCGCCTGACGGATCCACCATGTTGCGTAAGTGGAGAACTTGTAACCACGACGGTATTCAAACTTATCTACCGCTTTCATCAGACCGATGTTACCTTCCTGAATCAGATCCAGGAACTGCAGACCGCGGTTGGTGTATTTCTTGGCGATAGAGATAACCAGACGCAAGTTCGCCTCAACCATCTCTTTCTTCGCACGGCGGGCTTTCGCTTCACCGATGGACATGCGACGGTTGATGTCTTTGACCTGCTCGATGGTCAGGCCGGTCTCTTCTTCAATCTGCTGCAGCTTCTGCAGACCGCGATAGACATCGTCCTTCACGTCGTGCAGTTTTTCAGACCACGGCTTGTTCATCGCGATAGCCGCGTTGAACCAGGTTTCGCTGGTTTCGTTGCCGGTGAAGAGGGTGATGAAGTTCTTCTTCGGCATTTTGCACTGCTCAACGCACAGCTTCATGATGATGCGTTCCTGGGTGCGTACGCGATCCATCATCACGCGCATGCTGTTAACCAGGTAGTCGAACTGTTTTGGCACCAGGCGGAACTGTTTGAACACTTCAGACAGCTTCAGGATCTCTTCCTGAGCGGCGGCATGGCTGCGGCCTTTCGCTTTGATGGTGTCACGCGTTACTTCGTACTGGGTACGCAGCTCGGCAAACTTCTCACGCGCCAGTTCCGGGTCGATGCTGTTGTCATCGTCCGCGCTGTCGTCGTCTTCTTCCTCATCTTCGTCTTCGTCGTCATCCATCTCTTCCTGAGACAGCTCAGAGCCGACGTGAGTGGCGGTAGGCGCCATATCTTCTTCAGCGTTCGGGTCGACAAAACCGGTGATCAGGTCAGACAGGCGCGCTTCTTCCGCTTCAACGCGATCGTACTGCTCCAGCAGATAGGTGATCGCTTCAGGGTATTCGGCAACAGAGCACTGAACCTGGTTGATCCCGTCTTCGATGCGTTTTGCGATGTCAATTTCGCCTTCGCGGGTCAATAGTTCAACGGTACCCATTTCGCGCATGTACATGCGGACCGGGTCAGTGGTACGCCCGATTTCAGATTCCACGCTGGACAGTACCTGTGCAGCAGCTTCTTCCGCATCTTCGTCAGTGTTGTTGGAGGTTTCAGCCAGCAACAGATCATCGGCATCCGGTGCTTCTTCCATCACCTGAATGCCCATGTCATTGATCATTTGGATGATGTCTTCGATTTGATCTGAATCGACGATATCTTCCGGCAGATGGTCATTGACCTCGGCATAGGTCAGATAGCCTTGCTCCTTACCGCGTTGGACAAGAAGTTTCAGCTGTGACTGCGGGTTTTGCTCCATAAGACGGTATCCACACTTAATTCGTTTGATTGGTGTCGGCGATGGGGCTGCCAACCTTTAAAGCGAGGGCGTACTTATATTTTTGCCGCTGCCTCTCAGTGCGGCTGTCGGGGGCTTCCCGATCGATATTCGGCACTTAAGCCGTTAAATTCATTTGCGGGCGCGTGCTTCAGTAATCACACGCACCTCTTCGCGTTCTGCCGGCGTTAACCCATGGGTCCGCGAGCGCGCGATCAATTCAGAGAGTCGCAGCTCAAGCATCGAATCAAACATATGGTTGAGCGAGTCGGTGAACGTTTTTTCTGCAATATCCTTATCTGCTATATCGTCCCACATCGACAGTTTTTCAAGGGTAGCGGCCTCTTTTGTGCCGCGATAATGCTCTAAAAGTTGTCCGGTGGTCAGACCTGGCTGAGACAAACAAGTGTTGACCAGTTCTGAAAATAAGCCAAGCCCGGGCAACTTTTCATGGTTCAAACCCGCCAGCGACGGCACTTGCGGAGCAAGCTCGGGGTTTTGTACCAGCAACCCTATAAGTATACGCATGGTTGTGCGTTTTAGCTGAGGCGCGGGGCGAACCGTGCCGTTTTCAGCCTGTTTAGGCATTAAACGTTCAAGCTGGCTGTCATCCAGAATGCCGAGCTTGTTGCCTAACTCCTGACGCAGGTAGATGCGCAGCGTTTCGCCGGGCACCTGGCTGATTAACGGCAGCGCCAGCGTACTGAGCTGCGCGCGCCCGTCAGGGGTACTCAAATCAACCTGCGGCATCAGGCTGTTAAACAGAAACGTGGAGAGCGGCTGTGCCTGCTCCATCCGCGCTTCAAATGCCGCTTTGCCCTCTTTACGCACCAGCGTATCCGGGTCTTCACCGTCGGGTAGAAACATAAAGCGTAGCTGACGCCCGTCGGTCATATACGGCAGCGCGGTTTCCAGCGCTCGCCAGGCGGCGTCGCGTCCGGCCCGGTCACCGTCGTAACAGCAGATGACGTTGTTGGTCACCCTGAACAGCAGTTGAATATGATCGGCGGTGGTGGACGTACCTAGCGACGCAACGGCGTAGTTAATGTCGTACTGCGCCAGCGCAACGACGTCCATATAGCCTTCGACGACCAGCAGACGCGGAGGTTCCGCGTTGTCCTGCTGCGCCTCATAAAGACCGTAAAGCTGGCGGCCCTTATGGAAAATATCGGTTTCCGGAGAGTTGAGGTATTTCGGCAGGGCATCACCCAGCACGCGACCACCAAAACCAATTACCCGGCCACGCTTGTCGCGGATCGGGAACATCACCCGTTCACGGAAGCGGTCGTAGCTTCGTCCCTGGTCGTTGGTGACCAGCATGCCTGCGTCGATGAGAGATTTACGATCTTCGCTATTGCCGCCAAAACGCTTTAACACGTTGTCCCAACCGGGCGGGGCGTAACCAATAGCGAAACGCGCAATCACATCGTCGCTCAGTCCGCGCTTGTTCAGATACTGACGCGCAGGCTCAGCCGCAGAGTGCTTAAGAGACTGTTGGTAAAACGAATTCAGGCCATCCATCAGTTGATACAGCGTTTGCCGCTGATGGCGCTCGATCTGACTTGGCCCACTGCCTGCTTCATAAGGCACTTCAAGGTTATGCATCGCCGCCAGCTCTTCGACGGTTTCAACGAACTCGAGCTTGTCGTAGTTCATCAAAAAATCGACGGCATTACCGTGTGCGCCACAGCCGAAGCAATGGTAAAACTGCTTTTCACCGTTTACGGTGAAGGAGGGGGTTTTTTCGTTATGGAACGGACAGCACGCATGGTAGTTCTTGCCCTGCTTTTTCAGCTTTACCCGCGCGTCGATGAGATCGACGATGTCGGTTCTGGCGAGCAGGTCATTGATGAAAACGCGTGGGATTCTTCCGGCCATATGCCCCAAAAATTTAAGCGACTTATAAACGAAAACAAGCCGCGCATTCCTTCCGGAAGCACGGCCTTACGACTACTACTCTGTCTGTCAATTGAGGGCGTTGACCCTCAAGAGATTAGTACAGACGAGTACGGCGTGCGTTTTCGCGAGCCAGTTTCTTCGCGTGACGTTTCACAGCGGAAGCTTTAGCGCGCTTACGTTCGGTCGTTGGTTTTTCATAAAACTCACGACGACGAACTTCAGCCAGAACACCTGCTTTCTCGCATGAACGTTTGAAGCGACGCAGTGCTACGTCGAACGGCTCGTTTTCACGTACTTTAATTACCGGCATGTAACTCTCACCTTTAATAAATTCGGTTTGCCGCTGGCATCAACGCCAGCTTATTTCAAAATGGTGCGGAATTTTACTGCAAATGCTGCTGCTTTGTAAAGCACCGATGCGATTTTGAAAGGGACTTTAATAAGGGTGAGGAGTATACACGAGCCTTCTTCCTGGGGCGAACAAAGTTTTACATCAACCCGCCCAGGCTCTACACTGCGCGGTATTGAAACGAGGTAAAACAAGTCATGCGTGTACTGGGTATTGAAACATCCTGCGATGAAACCGGCATCGCCATTTACGACGACGAAAAAGGGCTTCTGGCCAACCAGCTGTATAGTCAGGTGAAATTGCACGCTGACTACGGCGGCGTCGTACCTGAACTGGCCTCTCGTGATCACGTGCGTAAAACGGTTCCCCTGATTCAGGCGGCGCTGAAAGAGGCCGGATTAAGCTCTACCGATATTGACGCCGTGGCCTATACCGCGGGGCCTGGTCTGGTCGGCGCGCTGCTGGTTGGCGCGACGGTTGGCCGTTCTCTGGCGTTTGCGTGGGATGTGCCGGCAATCCCGGTTCACCATATGGAAGGGCATCTTCTGGCGCCGATGCTGGAAGAGAACCCGCCAGAATTTCCGTTTGTGGCGCTGCTGGTCTCGGGTGGGCATACCCAGCTGATTAGCGTAACGGGCATTGGCAAGTACGAGCTGCTGGGCGAGTCGATCGACGACGCCGCCGGTGAAGCCTTCGACAAAACCGCCAAGCTGCTGGGTCTGGATTACCCTGGCGGCCCGATGCTGTCAAAAATGGCGTCACAGGGAACGGAAGGGCGCTTTGTCTTCCCGCGTCCGATGACCGACCGTCCTGGGCTGGACTTCAGCTTCTCCGGGCTGAAAACCTTCGCGGCGAATACCATCCGCAATAACGACGACAGCGAGCAGACCCGCGCCGATATCGCCCGCGCGTTTGAAGACGCGGTGGTGGATACGCTGATGATCAAGTGCAAGCGCGCGCTGGATCAGACCGGCTTTAAGCGCCTGGTGATGGCAGGTGGTGTGAGTGCCAACCGCACGCTGCGCGCGAAGCTCGCCGAGATGATGCAAAAGCGTCGCGGGGAAGTGTTCTATGCCCGTCCGGAATTCTGTACCGATAACGGGGCGATGATCGCCTACGCCGGGATGGTGCGCCTCAATGCGGGCGCAACGTCCGACCTGAGCGTGTCCGTGCGTCCGCGCTGGCCGCTGGCGGAACTGCCGGAGGCGTAACCCCCCTTATCCTTGCCCTCTCCCCACCGGGGAGAGGGAAATTTACGACTACACCCGCAGCATCCCTTTCTCTTCCAGAAACGCAATAATCGTTGCCAGGCCGTCACCCGCTTTAAGATTGGTAAACGTCCACGGACGCTCGCCGCGCATGCGGTTGGTATCGCGCTCCATCACCTCCAGCGACGCCCCCACGTATGGCGCGAGATCGGTTTTGTTGATCACCAGAAAATCGGATTTAGTGATCCCCGGCCCGCCCTTGCGCGGGATTTTTTCCCCTTCGGCCACGTCGATCACGTAAATGGTCAGATCCGCCAGCTCCGGGCTGAACGTCGCGCTGAGGTTGTCCCCGCCGCTTTCCACGAAGATCAGATCCAGATTGCCGAACTTCTCGCTGAGTGCTTCCACCGCCGCCAGGTTCATCGAGGCATCTTCGCGGATGGCGGTATGCGGGCAGCCGCCCGTCTCCACACCCACGATGCGCTCCGGCTCCAGCGCGCCCGCTTCGGTGAGGATGCGCTGATCCTCTTTGGTATAGATATCGTTGGTGACCACCGCCAGATGGTAGGTGTCGCGCATTGCCTTGCAAAGCGCTTCCAGCAGCGCGGTTTTGCCTGACCCTACCGGGCCACCCACGCCCACGCGCAGGGGATGTTTGTAATCAGCCATGTTGACTCCTCAGGAACGGAATAGTCGTGAATATTGTGTTTCGTGGCGCGCGGAGGCGATGGCGGACAGCGGTGTTGCTGCCCCCAGCGCGTCGTCGCTACGTAAAAATGCCTGTTCAAGCCCGGCGGCGAAATGGTCGCTCAGCTCTATAATCAGCTGCTGCGCGGCCTGTTGCCCGAAGGGGACCAGCTTGACGCCCGCCATCACCGCGCTCTCAATCCAGCTGTAGCCGAGGCTCAGCGCCAGCTCGCGCGCGCCAATGCCCCAGCGCACGCCGAGCCACGCCATGCCGCAGAGCTGGCTCTGCGCAAACAGCGGCAGCCACTCTGCCGGGCAGTCCGGCTCCCAGCTTTTAATCAGACGCGTAAAGGCCGCCCCGCGGTTGCGCTCCTCTTCGCGCAGCTCGCGCGTTTCTCTACAAGCGAGCAGGTATGCCGTCCAGCGTTTGGCCGTCGCCAGATCCTGCTGCTCGCAGGCCCGGAAAAGCCGGATAAACAGCGGCACATCGACGCAGAAAAAACTCTGCTCCATCTGCTGGATCTGCCAGCGTCTGAACGCGTCGGCGTTCGTGACCCAGCCCGCCTCCACGGCCCACTCCAGCCCCTGCGACCAGGTAAACGACCCGACCGGCAGGCTGCTGCTCGAGAGCTGCATCAGGCGTAGCCACTGGCGCGTGCGATCCATCAGCTCATCAGCGCCAGCAGGGCGGAGACGATCAGCCCGCCGCCGAAGGTTTTACGCAGGCCGTCGTGACGTCGCAGCAGCAATCCCGCCGCGAAGCTCGCGCACAGCACCGTGGCGCTGGCGAACATAAACCCGCTGGTGAAAAGCCAGAAGCTGTGGCCAGACATCTCCACGCCGTGCGCCCAGCCGTGGAACATCGCCAGGGCAGGTACCGCCAGCAGCAGGCGGTTTTCGGTTTTAAACATCATCACGCCGCAGACCGCCAGCGAGGCGATAATCAGCATCTCCATGCCGCTGAAGCCGCCGAGCAGGCTTCCCGCAATGGCGCCAACGAGCATCATCCCGAGGGTGGCAAACGGCAGCAGGAGCTTGCGGCCGCTCAGCGCCGAGAGCACGCCTGCCCCCGTCAGCATCAGCAGGTGATCGAGCCCGGTCAGCGGATGGAGAAAGCCGGCCTGGAAGCTGTCGGTACCGTGTCCCGGATGCGCGAGCGCCGGAACGGAAAAGGCCAGCAATAACAAAGGCAAATACTTACGCATGATGAATCCTTAATGTGAATGGGCGTGAGAATGATTGTGGGCGTCGCTGGCGTAAGCGCCCGCTTCCGGTTCAAACGGCAGGCTGGCGGAGGTTACCTCCAGCCCGAACTGGCGCAGCATGTCGTCGAGAACGTGGTCGTGGTGATAGCGCAGCTCGCCGGGCATGACCTGCAGCGGCACGTGGCGGTTGCCCAGGTGATAGCAGGCGCGGGCGAGCAGAAACGGATCGGCGCAGCGCACCACGGAAACCGACTCCGGGGCGGCGATCACTTCTATGACCTCGCTGCCGTCGTCGGTGGTTAGCAGGTCGCCCCCGCGCAGCAGCAGGCCGCGCGGCAGCATCAGCCCGGCTTCGCGACCGTCGTTCAGCGACACGAGGGCGCGGCTTTTCACCCGCACGTCAATCGGCAGCGTGACGCTGGCGGTGATCGGGTGCGCGTGGTCCAGGCGTTGGGTTAAGTAGATCATCTTCACTCCTCAAAACAGGAAATAGCGTTGCGCCATCGGCAGAACGTCGGCCGGTTCGCTGGTTATCAGTTTGCCGTCGACGCGCACCTCGTAGGTTTGCGAATCGACGGTGATATTCGGCTGCAGGGCGTTATGGATCATGTCCGCCTTTTTCACCGTCCGGCAGCCTTTCACCACCGCCGTGGCGCTTTGCAGGTTGAGCTGCTGCGGGATGCCGTTCGCACTGGCGGCCTGTGAGATAAACGTCAGGCGCGTGGCGTGGCGGGCGGCACCCATCGATCCAAACATCGGGCGGTAATGGACCGGCTGCGGCGTGGGGATCGAGGCGTTGATGTCGCCCATCGGCGCACAGGCGATCATCCCGCCCTTGACGATGGTGGCGGGCTTGACGCCGAAGAACGCCGGGGACCAGACCACCAGATCCGCCAGCTTGCCTGCCTCAACCGAACCGACCTCATGGGCGATGCCGTGGGTCAGCGCCGGGTTAATGGTGTATTTGGCGACATAGCGCTTCACGCGGAAGTTGTCGTTTTCGCCCGTCTCTTCCGGCAGCGCGCCGCGCTGAACCTTCATGCGGTGCGCCACCTGCCAGGTGCGGATAATCACTTCCCCGACGCGGCCCATGGCCTGTGAATCTGACGAGGTAAGCGAGAACGCGCCGATATCGTGCAGCACGTCTTCAGCGGCGATGGTCTCCCGGCGAATGCGGGATTCGGCAAAGGCCACGTCCTCGGCGATATCCGGGTCAAGGTGATGGCAAACCATCAGCATGTCGAGATGCTCGTCGATGGTGTTCACCGTGTAGGGAAGGGTCGGGTTGGTGGAGGAGGGCAGTATATTCGGGTGCGCGCAGGCGGTGATGATATCCGGCGCGTGGCCGCCGCCCGCCCCTTCGGTGTGGAAGGTGTGGATGGTGCGCCCGGCAATAGCCGCCAGCGTGTCTTCGACAAACCCGGACTCGTTCAGCGTGTCGCTGTGCAGCGCCACCTGAATATCCATCTCTTCGGCCACCTCCAGCGAGCAGTTAATCGCCGCGGGCGTCGCGCCCCAGTCTTCGTGGATCTTCAGCCCGATGGCGCCGGCGGCGATCTGCTCGCGCAGGGCGTCCGGGTTGGAGCCGTTACCTTTGCCGAGCAGGCCAATATTCACCGGCAGCGTATCGGCGGCCTGCAGCATGCGGGCGATATACCACGGCCCCGGCGTGCAGGTGGTGGCGTTGGTGCCCGCCGCCGGTCCGGTGCCGCCGCCGATCATGGTGGTGACGCCGGAGACCAGCGCCTCTTCCGCCTGCTGGGGGCAGATCCAGTGGATGTGAGTGTCGATCCCGCCGGCGGTGACGATCTTCCCCTCGGCGGCAATCACTTCCGTCGCGGCGCCGATCGGGATCGTGACGCCGGGCTGAATGTCCGGGTTCCCGGCTTTGCCGACGGCGAAGATCCGCCCGTTCTTCACGCCGATATCGGCCTTCACGATCCCCCAGTGATCGACGATCAGCGCGTTGGTGAGAACCAGATCCACACAGTCTTTTGCGGTCATCTGCCCCTGACCCATGCCGTCGCGGATCACCTTCCCGCCGCCGAACTTGACCTCTTCGCCGTAGACCGTGAGATCGTCTTCCACTTCGATCCACAGCTCGCTGTCCGCCAGCCGCACCTTGTCCCCGGTGGTTGGGCCGAACATGTCGGCATACGCCCGGCGTGAAATGTCAGCCATGTTTCACCTCGCCCATTACCTCGCCGCGAAAGCCGAAAATGCGTTGCGCGCCCGTGACCTGAACCAGCGTCACTTCCCGCTTCTGCCCCGGCTCGAAGCGCACGGCGGTGCCCGCCGGGATGTTCAGCCGGTAGCCTTTGGTGGCTTCCCGGTTAAACTTCAGCGCCGGGTTGACCTCGTAGAAGTGGTAGTGCGAGCCGACCTGGATCGGCCTGTCGCCGTGGTTTTCGACAACGACGCTTTGGGTTTCACGCCCGACGTTGATCGCAATAGTGCCGGGCTGGATCTGGTATTCACCTGGGATCATCACGCGCTCCTTACACGATCGGGTTGTGGACGGTGACGAGCTTGGAGCCGTCCGGGAAGGTGGCTTCCACCTGAATATCCGGGATCATCTCCGGCACGCCCTCCATCACCTGATCCCGCGTCAGGACGTGGCGGCCCGCCTCCATCAGCGAGGCGACGGTTTCGCCATCACGCGCGCCTTCCATAATAAAGGCGCTGATCAACGCGATCGATTCCGGGTAGTTGAGCTTTACCCCGCGCGCAAGGCGGCGTTCGGCAACCAGCGCGGCGGTGAACAGCAACAGCTTGTCTTTTTCTCTGGGGGTCAGTTCCATAATGGTTCTCTTATGTCTGCCAGATACGCGGCGAACAGGCGGTTTTGGTAGTGAGAAGCGGGCGAAGCGACTGCCAGATGTCGCGCATCGCCCGCTGGCAAATCAGGTTGTCGTGGGCGAGAAAACGCACCGACAGCAGATCGTCGGTGAGCGTTGCCCCCGCAAAATGGCCCAGAGGCGCGAGCAGCGCGCGCGCCGTGTCGAGATGTTCTTCCCGGGCCGGATAGAACAGCAGGGTGCCGATCCACGGGTGTCCGGCAACGGGCGTGAGATCGCCGTCGCTGAGGTGCTGACGCTCAATCAGGCGCGGTTCGTCATCCACCCACACCTCAAGGCGGCTCTCCAGCATGCCGTGGCTGAAGGTTTCGTTTATTACCGGGCGGCCCAGGCAGTACAGCTCCCACGCCAGCAGCGTGCTGGATGCCTTCAGGTGGAAGACGGAACGCAGCGCGGCGTTCGCGCCGGGAAAGATAATGGTGTCCTGCGGCAGCCACTCCAGCGTAGCGTTTTCATCAAGATAAAAGTGCTGGCTCAGACGCGCCTGCGGGCCGCTGCTGCGGTAGAACTTGCTGGCGCCAGGCATGGTGATAAGCGCGTGGCTTTTGGTGTCGAGCCGAACGGAAATGTCCAGCGTATCGCCCCCCACAACGCCGCCGGGCGGGTGCAGCAGGTAAAGGTGGCACGTTTCCCCTTCAGGGTAAAACGGCCGCTGAACGGTAAGCGGCCCGACGTGATGCGCGGAACGCAGGAGGGTTTTCTCAGGGGCGTGACAAAACTGCAGGGCAAGCGACGCCTGCCAGCCTTTATACGTATTATCAGTGACCTGAGCTGCTAACATGCTGCTTCCATCTGCGCATCATCGGGGTCGTTTCAGTATGCCCTGGCGGAAATGAAGGCTGTCATATGAGTCGCTTATGGATAGAGGAAATAAAAAAGCACGGCCCGGGGCCGTGCTCAGCGTGAAGCATGAGGATCCTATTTCAGGTGGTCATGCAATGCTGCACCTGCCTGCTCAAGGGCGACTTTAACCGTTGGCTCCTGGCTCAGCGGGTTAAGCAGGCCGTAATCGTGGATCATGCCGTTATAGCGCGTGACGGTCACCGGGACGCCAGCCGCATCCAGTTTACGCCCGAATGCTTCACCTTCATCCCGCAGAACGTCCAGCTCAGCTGTCTGAATCAGCGTCTCCGGGAAGCCTTTCAACTGTGCAGTGCTGGCGCGAAGCGGAGAGGCAAGGATATTGTTGCGATCGGCAGCGCTGGTGGTGTAGTTATCCCAGAACCATTTCATCATGTTTTTTGACAGGAAATAGCCGTTCTCGAACTGGTGATAGGAAGCCGTATCAAAGCTGGCGTCCGTCACTGGCCAGAGCATCACGTTGTAGCGAATTTTTGGCCCATTGAACTGTTTGGCCTGCAACGCCACGGAGGCCACCATGTTGCCGCCCACGCTGTTACCAACCAGGCCCAGACGGCTGCCGTCCACGCCAATTTCCTGGCCGTGCTCGGCGACCCATTTTGTCGCTTCATAGGCCTGATTGATTGCCACCGGGAAATGGGCCTCAGGTGACGGTGTGTAGTCAACGTAAACCGCCGCGGCACCTGATGCGCGAACCAGATCGCGGATTAAACGTTCGTGGGTTGGAAAATCACCCAACACCCAACCGCCACCGTGGAAGAACATAAATACCGGGAGCGTACCGGCAGCATGTTCAGGCTTCACAATTTTAAGGGCGATCGTCTGGCCATTGACCTGGATCGTTTTTTCAGTCACCTGAGCGGGCGGCAGTTTTGCACCTTGCTGTGCGCCAATAAGTACCTGGCGGGCCTCCTGCGGGGTCATCTGTTCCATCGGTTTCCCTTTGCCCGCATTCAGGACATCAAGAAATGCCTGTACGCCTGCTGTCGGGGCTGGAGTATTGGTGGTTTGAGCGGATGCCGCGGCTGACGCGAAGACGGAAGAAACAAGGATGGCGGTTAATGTTTTCATGGTAGTACCCCTTTTAACGTGTTTGATCGGATAACTAAGTAGTGCGCTACTTAGTTGCTGATATAATACTTGCGTGCAAGATACTTTTAGTCAAACATTATTTATAATTTTTTTTAGACAACAGATTCAGGGTTGAAAGAAAAATGAAAGAAAACAAAACGCTAGATGATTTATTGTGCTTCTCGCTGTACTCGGTCACCAATGCGTTCGTGCGCCAGTATCGCCCCCTGCTGCAGGAGATGGATCTGACCTATCCGCAATTTGTTGTTTTGATGGCGCTTTATGAAAAAGACAACATCCCGCTTCGCGATCTCAGCGATAAAACCTATTTTGATTCAGGCACGTTGACCCCGCTGGTTCAGAAGCTTGAGGCAAAAGGGTTTCTCAACCGTATCGCGGTTTTGGGGGATGAAAGGATGAAAAATGTCGTATTGACCGATAAGGCGAACGAACTGAAAAAGCAGGTGATGGCGCTGCCGGACCAGATTCGCTGCAGCATGCGGATGAATGATGATGAGCTGGAAATGCTAAAAAAACTCTCCCGAACGCTGCTGGAGGATTTATAAGCGCACTTCGGTGGGGGGGAACCCACCGAAGCGATGTGTCGTTACCGGTAGTCCTCCGCATCCACGTCATAGCCGGACGGCTCCCAGCGGATCGCCAGCAATGACGCCAGGCCGATAAACGGCGCCAGCGCAATCACCCAGAACACGGCGGTGTCGAGCGACGCGACCAGCAGCGGGAACAGGAACAGCGACAGCGTGGAGCTGCTGCGCATCAGCGTCTGGTTGAGACCCACGCCCACGCCGCGCAGGGAGGTCGGGTAGCTCAGCGAGGCAAACGTCATGGTATGCGCGCCCGGGCCAAATCCCTGACCGAACAGGAACAGCGCCAGCATCGCCACGGCAAGCACCCCTTCAGAGGCACCTTCCGGTCGGCCAATCAGCGCCAGCCCTAGCAGCGCCACAAGCTGGCAGGCGTAACCCGCCAGCGACATCCGCCACGCGCCGAAGCGCGGCACGTAGCGCACCGCCAGTAATCCGCCGACAAACGCAAACAGCAGGTTAAGCGCCAGCGAGATCAGAATGGTGGTCAGCATCGACTGCACAAAGAAGCTTGAAATAATCACCGGCAGGCCAAAGGCCACGGCGTTATAGGCGAACGAGGAGACGACGGACAGCAGCGTGGCGAGCGTGGTACGCCGCAGGTATATGCCGCGGAACAGGTTCAGATAGTTCGACCATTTGGCTTTATTCACGACAGGCGCTGGCTGGGTGAGCGCATCCTGCGGGACGTGGGCGTTAATATTGTACGACTGCCGCAAAATGGACGCCGCCTCTTTCAGGTTGCCCTGATTCGCCGCCCAAACCGGCGATTCGCTCATGTAGCGGCTGCGGATGGCGATAATCACCAGTGCGGGCACCGCGCCAAAGCCGAGAATCAAACGCCACAGCCAGTCGCTGTGGCTTTCCGGCAGCACGGCGTAGAAGAACAGCACCAGCAGGTAGGAAACGCTGATGGCCGCATACCAGGTGGGACACCACATCGCGACGCTGGAGGCCTTATTGCCCGGACCTTTGAGCCTGGCGAACTCGCTCAGGAACGCCATCGCCACGGGAAGGTCGATCCCCACGCCGAGCCCCATCACAAAGCGCGCGCCCGCCAGCACATATTCGTTCGGGGCCAGCGCGCAGGCGATAGCGGCCACCACGAAGAATACCATATCAGCCATAAACACGCGGTAGCGCCCGATTTTATCCGTGAGATAGCCGCCGAGCAGCGCCCCGACGATGGCACCAAAGGTAATCGCCGAGGCCACCATGCCGGTACCGGCGGGCGTCAGGTTAAATTCGCGGGTGATGTCTTTAATGCCGAACGCCAGCGCCCCCAGATCGTAGGCATCGAGGAAAATCCCGCCCAGCGCGATACCCACCACGATCCGGGCGTTGGCCCGGCCCTGTGAGCCGTCGTTTACGAGACGGGATACGTCCGATGCGCTGCGCACCCACTTGATGTCGCCATCCGGGGCGCTTCCTGCCGTTGAAAGGGGAGTTGTATCTGTGATTTCTGCCATTTTCTTTTTGTGTGGTTGTGTTGTGTCTCTAACAGTTACCACAGGCAGAAGGTGACCAAAATCACATTTGGTTATAAGGCATAACGAACGCTTTATTTAGCGTCTTTCTTCTTACGCTTGAGCTTCGTCCAGATCTTGGTTTCCTGACGACGCCACAGGCGCTGAATATTGTCGTGATGACGCAGCAGGATCAGGCAGGAGAGCATCGACACCGGGAAGGTGAACTGGGGTTTGAACCACCAGACGTAGAACGGGGCGATCAGCGCGCTGACGATGGCCCCCAGCGACGAATAGCCGCTCAGCAGAATGGTCAGCAGCCAGGTCCCGGCCATGACGCCGGTTAAGTCCCAACCGATGGGCGCAATGGCACCAAAGGCGGTCGCCACCCCTTTGCCGCCTTTAAAGCCAAAGAAAACGGGCCAGATATGACCGACGCAGGCGGCGATGGCGATAAGACCGAGCCAGAACGGCGTGACGCCCAGCGCATAGGCGCCCCAGACGGGCAGCATCCCTTTCAGAACATCAAAAATCAAAACCGCTACGGCTGCTCCCTTGCCGCCAATTCGAAGCACGTTGGTCGCTCCCGGATTCCCGGAACCACTTTCACGCGGGTCAGGTAACCCGGCAATGCGGCAGACCAGAATGGCGCTGGAGATTGAGCCGCAAAGATAGGCGAGGAGGATCATTCCAGGCGCGATTGCACTCATAACGCTGTTCCGTTTTGAAAATGTATCTGTATTCTCAGCATCTGTGGATAATACGCATAATTCGCCGGAAGTGGTATCCGGTTTAGCCAAAAAGCAGGCAGGTCGTGATGGATATTGTATTTATAGAGCAACTTTCGGTAATCACCACAATTGGTGTTTACGACTGGGAACAGACCATCGAGCAGAAACTGGTGTTCGATATCGAAATGGGATGGGATAACCGCAAATCGGCAAAAAGCGATGACGTGAATGACTGTCTGAGCTATGCCGACATCAGCGAAGCGGTGATCGGCCACGTGGAAGGGCAGCGTTTTGCGCTGGTGGAACGCGTGGCGGAAGAGGTGGCGGACCTGCTGCTGACCAAATTCAACTCACCGTGGGTACGCATCAAGCTGAGCAAGCCGGGGGCGGTGGCGCGCGCAGCCAACGTGGGCGTGATTATCGAGCGTGGCACAAATCTGAAAGGGAAGATTTAACGTCATAATAGCTAAACCATTTTAGGTTATATCGGTCTTAAGGCTGTATCTTTCACGGTGGTCCGCGTGGACACCGTTTTTTATATCTTTTTTTAGGGGTTTATAGATGAGCGATATGCACTCGCTGCTGGTGGCGGCAATTCTGGGTGTGGTCGAAGGATTGACGGAGTTTTTGCCGGTTTCCAGTACGGGCCATATGATTATCGTTGGCCATCTGCTGGGCTTTGAAGGCGATACCGCAAAGACGTTTGAGGTGGTGATTCAGCTGGGCTCTATCCTGGCGGTGGTGGTAATGTTCTGGCGTCGCCTGTTTGGCCTGATCGGCATCCATTTTGGCCGCCTGCCGCAGCGTGAAGGAGAGGGCAAGGGCCGCCTGACGCTGATTCACATCCTGCTCGGGATGATCCCGGCGGTGGTGCTGGGGCTGGTCTTCCACGACACGATTAAATCGCTGTTTAACCCGATTAACGTCATGTACGCGCTGGTGGTGGGGGGCTTCCTGCTGATTGCCGCCGAAGTGCTGAAGCCAAAAGTCCCGCGTGCGGAAGGCCTGGACGATATGACCTACCGTCAGGCGTTTATCATTGGCTGCTTCCAGTGTCTGGCGCTGTGGCCGGGCTTCTCTCGTTCAGGTGCGACCATTTCAGGCGGGATGCTGATGGGCGTGAGCCGTTACGCGGCGTCTGAGTTCTCGTTCCTGCTGGCGGTGCCGATGATGATGGGCGCCACCGCGCTGGACCTTTACAAAAGCATTGGCTTCCTGACCACAGGCGATATTCCGATGTTCGCCGTGGGCTTTATCACCGCCTTTATCGTGGCGCTGATTGCCATCAAAACCTTCCTGCAGCTGATCAAGCGTATCTCGTTCATTCCGTTCGCAATTTACCGCTTTATCGTTGCCGCTGCGGTGTACGTGGTCTTCTTCTGATGACGGGTTGCCCTCACTCTTTCGGCTGAGGGCAACGCTTTTCCTTCCACGCGGTAACCGCGTCAATTCGCCGTTTGGTCAGCTCCTCGCGAATCTCCGGGCCTTTAAATCCTGCCTCAACCACGTCTTTCGTTGGCACCGCTTTTGCGACTTCCCACGCTTCGCGCAGCAAGCGCCCCTGCGGGTAATCGGACGCTTCAAACCCGGTGCGGCCGCGAACGTCGGCTTCGCTGGTGAGCGCAATCTGCTCCACGCGCTGCGGCTTGCGCCAGGCGTCGATATTATCGAACAGCTTCACGATGGTGGCGGGCTTCAGGATCGGGAAGGTATGGATCAGGTCGTGGAACTCGGCGACCAGCTTTGCCAGATCGCGGATGTCATTCGGCACGCGCAGGCGCTGGCAGAGCCCGTCAACCAGCTTTACGCCCGCCGGACCGTGCCCGTGATGGCGCGGCCAGAACTCTTTCGGCGTTAAGCCTTTGCCGAGATCGTGGCACAGGGTGGAAAAGCGTACGTCCACCTCAGGGCTGAGCATGGCGGCCATGCTCAGGGTCATCAGCGTGTGCACGCCGGTATCAATTTCCGGGTGCCATTTCGCCGGCGCGGGGACGCCAAACAGCGCGTCGATTTCCGGGAACAGCACCTTCAGCGCGCCGCAGTCGCGCAGGACCTGGAAAAAGACCTGCGGGTTGCGGGTGGTGAGGGCATTTTCCGTCTCTTTCCAGACGCGCTCCGGCGTCAGGTGTTCCAGCTCGCCCGCCTCGGTCATGGCCGTCATCAACGCCATCGTCTCATCCGCAATACGGAAGCTCAGATGGGCGTAACGCGCGGCAAAGCGCGCCACGCGCAGCACGCGGAGCGGATCTTCAGAAAATGCCGGGGAGACGTGACGTAAAAGACGGTCGCGCAGGTCATCCTGCCCGCCGTAGGCGTCGATGATATGACCGTTTTTGTCCTGGGCCAGGGCGTTAATGGTGAGATCGCGGCGCAGCAAATCCTGCTCCAGCGTCACATCCGGCGCGGCGTAGCAGGTGAAGCCCGTATAGCCGGAACCGGATTTCCGCTCGGTACGCGCCAGGGCGTACTCTTCCCGGCTTTTCGGGTGCAGAAACACGGGAAAATCGCGGCCTACCTGCTGGTAGCCCGCGTCGAGCATCTCTTCCGGGGTGGCGCCCACCACCACCCAGTCTTTATCTTTGACCGGCAGACCTAACAACGCATCACGTACCGCACCACCGACCAGATAACTCTTCACGCCCAACTCTCCCGTTTTCTCTTTTCCAGAATGATACGTAAGTCTGGCAGAGAAGACGAATTAGTTCATCCAGCGATCTTTACGCTTACGGCTTGGGATCAGATGTGGCAGAACCAGACCCAGCACCAGACCAACGCCCAGCACGCCGCCGCCATACATAAACCACTGCATGATAATGGTGCGCTGTTTGTCATCAAGCTGCAGGTTCGCGGCGTTCACTTTTTTCTGCGCGACGATCAGCTCGTTTTTGAGCTTCTGATTCTCTTCTTTCAGACCGTTGATCACGCCGTCGCTCTGCGCCACTTTCTGCTGCATTTCGGCGGTGCGCTGGTTCCAGGTCCCGTCGATGTTGTTCAGCTTGTCGGTCAGGGTCTTCACCTGGTTTTCCAGATCCGGCACGCGGGTGCGCAGGCTTGGCACGGTGCTCAGCTCTTTCATCGGGATCCAGGAGGTACGGCCGGAACTGTCGCGAACCTGACCGTAATTGGTCTCCGCGTTGGTCTGTAACAGGGTGACTTCCTCGCCGGCATTCACCGTGCCCACGAGGCGATAATTATCTCCGGGGCCACTGCGTACCCAGGTATTCAGTTCGTCAGAAACGTAACGCTTCTCTTCAGCGTGCACTGCGGTTGCGGCGCTAAAAGCGAGTAAAGTAAGTCCAATCAGGCGTAATTTAAGCATCATTAGTCGTTATTTTCATAAAAAGTGGAACGATAGTAGTGGCAACAGTGTCTCTACGCAAAGCATTCATCAGCAATCAGAATCATCTGTGTCACGACTCTACACATTTACGCCCGACAAATTGCTCATTGCATGGCAATTTGGCGCAAAATACTATGTACTGACAAACAAATGGCGAGGAAGTTCGCCCTCATTGACGCGTCTGTGACGCCCGCAAAAGTACAAGGCTATGGCTCAGGAAATCGAATTAAAATTTATCGTCGAAAAAGACAGCGTTGACGCGCTCCGTCAGCATCTGAATACCCTCTCCGGCGAGCACCATGAACCCGTACAGTTGCTCAACATCTACTACGAAACGCCGGACAACTGGCTGCGCAACCACGATATGGGGCTGCGCATCCGCGGCGCGAACGGACGCTACGAGATGACGATGAAAATCGCCGGCCGCGTGGTCGGCGGTTTGCATCTGCGCCCGGAATACAATATCGACATCAGTAAGCCAGAACTTGAGCTGGAACGTTTCCCGGCGGAAGTCTGGCCGGAAGGCGAACTGCCCGCCACGCTGGCAGGGCAGGTGCAGCCGCTTTTCAGCACCGATTTCGCTCGCGAGAAATGGCTGGTGACGGAAGGCAAGAGCCGCATTGAAATCGCGCTGGATTTAGGCGAGGTGAAGGCGGGTGAGTTCCAGGAACCGATCTGCGAGCTGGAGCTGGAACTGCTGGAAGGGGATGCGAGCGACGTGCTGAAGCTGGCGCGCAAGCTGGTGAGCCAGCCGGGTTTACGCCAGGGCAGCCTGAGCAAAGCGGCGCGCGGCTACCACCTGGCTGCAGGAAATGCGCCACGCGCGCTGAGAGAGACCCCGATTCTTCGCGTCGTCCCGAAATCCAGCATTGAGCAGGGCATGGAAGCGGCGCTGGAACTTGCGCTCTCTCAGTGGCAGTACCATGAGGAGCTGTGGGCGCGTAACGTGAAAAATGCCAGGAAACAGGTGCTGGCCGCTATTGGTCTGGTGCGTCATACCCTGACGCTGTTTGGCGGTATCGTTCCACGTAAAGCTAGCGCTCACTTACGCGATCTGCTGACCCAGACCGAAACGCTGCTGCTTTCCGACGTATCGGCGCAAACCGCGCTTTACAGCCCGCAAAATGCCGCGGCAAAACTGGCCATGACCGAGTTTCTGGTGACGCGCGGCTGGCGCGCCTTCCTTGATGCAAAAGCGCAGACCAAAATCGCGGACAACTTTAAACGCTTCGCGGATATCCATCTTTCCCGCCACGCCGCCGAGCTGAGAACCACCTTCGCGCATCCGCTGGGTGACAAGTATGGCGACCAGCTTCCCCGCCTGGCGCGTAACATCGACAGCATGTTGCTGCTGTCCGGTGCGTACGAGGGCGTGAAGGCGCAGGCCTGGCTGGAGAACTGGCAGGGACTTAAGCATGCCATTGAGACCCGTCAGCAGATTGAGATCGAGCATTTCCGCAACGAAGCCATCTCACAGGATCCGTACTGGCTGCACAGCGGAAAACGTTAATTCTGGCAAGGAACCCCTGATATGCCGCTTTCTTCGCAGTTACAGCAGCACTGGCAGACCGTTTGCGAACGTCTGCCCGAGTCGTTACCCGCGTCATCGTTAAGCGAGCAGGCGAAAAGCGTGCTTACGTTCAGTGATTTTGTGCAGGAGAGCGTCAGCGCCAATCCGGACTGGCTGGCCGAGCTGGAAAGCGCGCCGCCGCAGGCTGACGAGTGGCGGCACTATGCCGGCTGGCTGCAAACCGCGCTGGCAGAGGTGGCAGATGAAGCCACGCTGATGCGCGTTCTGCGTCAGTTCCGCCGCCGGGTGATGGTGCGCATTGCCTGGGCGCAGGCGCTGGAGCTGGTGAGTGAAGAGAGCACCTTGCAGCAGCTGAGCGAGCTGGCGCAGACGCTGATTGTCGCCGCGCGGGACTGGCTCTACGCCGCCTGCTGTAAAGAGTGGGGCACGCCGTGCAGCGAAGAAGGGGTTCCGCAGCCGCTGTTGATTCTGGGGATGGGCAAGCTGGGCGGCTGCGAGCTGAACTTCTCCTCGGATATCGACCTGATCTTTGCCTGGCCGGAGAACGGCTCCACGCGAGGCGGTCGTCGCGAGCTGGATAACGCCCAGTTCTTTACCCGGCTCGGGCAGCGTCTGATTAAGGCGCTGGACCAGCCGACGCAGGACGGCTTTGTTTACCGCGTGGACATGCGCCTGCGCCCGTTTGGCGACAGCGGCCCGCTGGTGCTGAGCTTCGCCGCGCTTGAAGATTATTACCAGGAGCAGGGGCGCGACTGGGAACGCTACGCGATGGTCAAAGCGCGGATCATGGGCGACAGCGACGACGCTTACGCCAACGAGCTGCGCGCCATGCTGCGCCCGTTTGTGTTCCGCCGCTACATTGACTTCAGCGTGATCCAGTCCCTGCGCAATATGAAAGGGATGATCGCCCGCGAGGTGCGCCGTCGCGGCCTGAAGGACAACATCAAGCTTGGCGCGGGCGGCATCCGCGAAATCGAATTTATCGTTCAGGTCTTCCAGCTGATCCGCGGCGGGCGCGAGCCGTCGCTGCAGTCCCGCTCGCTGCTGCCGACGCTGAGCGCCATTGAGCAGCTGCATCTGCTGCCGGACGGCGACGCGCAAACCCTGCGCGAGGCCTATCTGTTCCTGCGCCGCCTGGAAAATCTGCTGCAAAGCATCAACGACGAACAGACCCAGACCCTGCCGGGCGATGACCTTAACCGGGCGCGCCTGGCCTGGGGCATGCGCGTGGACGGCTGGTCAACGTTGACTGAACGGCTGGATGCCCATATGGCAGGCGTTCGCCGCATCTTTAACGATTTGATCGGCGACGACGAAAGCGAATCGCCGGACGATGCGCTCTCCGAGCACTGGCGCGAGCTGTGGCAGGACGCGCTTCAGGAAGATGACACCACGCCGGTACTGGCGCACCTAAGCGACGACGCCCGCCACCGCGTGGTGGCTTTAATTGCCGATTTCCGTCTCGAACTGAACAAGCGCGCCATTGGGCCGCGCGGTCGTCAGGTGCTGGATCACCTGATGCCGCACCTGCTGAGCGAGGTCTGTTCGCGCGAGGATGCGCCGGTGCCGCTTTCGCGCATGATGCCGCTGCTGAGCGGGATCATCACCCGTACTACCTATCTTGAGCTGCTAAGCGAGTTTCCGGGGGCGCTGAAGCACCTGATTTCCCTCTGCGCCGCGTCGCCGATGGTGGCCAACAAGCTGGCGCGCTACCCGCTGCTGCTGGACGAACTGCTCGACCCGAACACGCTCTATCAGCCGACGGCGACGGACGCCTATCGCGACGAGCTGCGTCAGTACCTGCTGCGCGTGCCGGAAGAGGACGAAGAGCAGCAGCTGGAGGCGCTGCGTCAGTTTAAGCAGGCTCAGATGCTGCGCGTGGCGGCAGCGGATATCGCCGGTACGCTGCCGGTGATGAAAGTGAGCGATCACTTAACCTGGCTGGCGGAAGCGATTATCGATGCGGTTGTCCATCAGGCGTGGGTGCAGATGGTGGCGCGCTACGGCCAGCCGAAACACCTGGCCGACCGTGAGGGGCGAGGGTTCGCCGTGGTCGGTTACGGCAAGCTGGGCGGCTGGGAGCTGGGCTACAGCTCCGATCTGGATTTAATTTTCCTGCACGACTGCCCGGCGGACGTGATGACCGACGGCGAGCGCGAGATTGACGGGCGTCAGTTCTATCTGCGCCTGGCCCAGCGCATCATGCACCTGTTCAGCACCCGCACCTCGTCAGGCATTCTGTACGAAGTGGACGCGCGCCTGCGCCCGTCCGGCGCGGCGGGCATGCTGGTCACCTCGACGGACGCGTTTGCCGATTACCAGAAGAATGAAGCCTGGACGTGGGAGCATCAGGCGCTGGTGCGCGCTCGCGTGGTGTATGGCGATCCGCAGCTTCACGCCCGGTTCGATGCCATTCGCAAGGCCGTCATGACCACCCTTCGCGAGGGCAGCACGCTGCAAACCGAGGTGCGGGAGATGCGCGAGAAAATGCGCGCCCATCTCGGAAATAAACACCGCGATCGCTTTGATATCAAAGCCGATGAAGGCGGAATTACCGATATTGAATTTATCACTCAGTACCTGGTGCTGCTGCACGCCCACGACAAGCCGAAGCTGACCCGCTGGTCCGATAACGTGCGCATTCTGGAGCTGCTGGCGCAAAACGACATTATGGACGAGCAGGAGGCGCAGGCCTTAACCCGCGCCTACACCACGCTGCGCGATGAACTTCATCACCTGGCGTTGCAGGAGCAGCCGGGCCATGTGGCGCTGGCGTGTTTCGCTGAAGAACGCGCGCAGGTCACCACAAGCTGGCAGAAGTGGCTGGTGGAACCGTGCGTAACAAAACAAGTGTGATATTATCGCGCGCAAATTGTGAATCTTTCTGGAGTCAGGAATGAAAGTAACACTGCCAGAGTTTGAACGTGCTGGAGTAATGGTTGTCGGGGATGTGATGCTGGATCGCTACTGGTATGGGCCTACCAGCCGCATCTCTCCGGAAGCGCCGGTACCGGTGGTTAAGGTCGACACCATTGAAGAGCGTCCCGGCGGCGCGGCAAACGTGGCGATGAACATTGCCTCTCTGGGCGCGCACTCGCGTCTGGTGGGCCTGACCGGTATCGACGATGCGGCGCGCGCGCTGAGCAAGTCGCTGGCGGACGTGAACGTGAAGTGCGACTTCGTTTCTGTTCCGACCCACCCAACGATTACGAAACTGCGCGTGCTGTCGCGCAACCAGCAACTGATCCGCCTCGATTTTGAAGAAGGCTTTGAAGGCGTTGATCCTGAGCCGCTGCACGAGCGCATCAATCAGGCGCTGGGGAATATTGGCGCGCTGGTGCTGTCTGACTACGCCAAAGGCGCGCTGGCGAGCGTGCAAACGATGATTCAGCTGGCGCGCAAAGCCAGCGTACCGGTGCTGATCGACCCAAAAGGCACCGATTTTGAACGCTATCGCGGCGCGACGCTGCTGACGCCGAACCTCTCCGAGTTTGAAGCGGTGGCGGGCAAGTGCAAAACCGAAGAAGAACTGGTTGAGCGCGGCATGAAAATCATCGCTGATTTCGAGCTGTCCGCGCTGCTGGTGACCCGCTCCGAGCAGGGGATGACGCTGCTGCAGCCGGGCAAAGCGCCGCTGCATATGCCAACCCAGGCGCAGGAAGTGTACGACGTGACCGGTGCCGGCGATACGGTGATCGGCGTGCTGGCGGCGACGCTGGCAGCGGGTAATTCCCTGGAAGAGGCGTGCTACTTCGCTAACGCCGCGGCGGGCGTGGTGGTGGGTAAACTGGGTACTTCAACCGTTTCGCCAATCGAGCTGGAAAACGCGGTGCGCGGCCGCGCCGACACCGGTTTTGGGGTGATGACCGAAGACGAGCTGAAGGTGGCCGTCGCCGCCGCGCGCAAGCGTGGTGAAAAAGTGGTGATGACCAACGGCGTGTTCGACATCCTGCACGCGGGCCACGTGTCGTATCTGGCGAACGCGCGCAAGCTGGGCGATCGCCTCATTGTGGCAGTGAACAGCGATGCGTCGACCAAACGCCTGAAGGGCGAAACGCGTCCGGTGAACCCGCTCGAGCAACGTATGATTGTGCTTGGCGCGCTGGAAGCGGTGGACTGGGTGGTGTCGTTTGAAGAAGATACCCCGCAGCGCCTGATTGCCGGCATTCTGCCAGACCTGCTGGTGAAGGGCGGGGATTACAAGCCGGAGCAGATCGCGGGCAGCGAAGAGGTCTGGGCCAACGGCGGCGAGGTGATGGTGCTCAACTTCGAGGACGGGTGCTCAACCACCAACATCATCAAGAAGATCCAGAAAGACAGTCAGTAAAAAACGGGCCAGTTGGCCCGTTCGTTTTTCTCCCTCTCCCTGTGGGAGAGGGCTGGGGTGAGGGCATCAGGCCGCAGTTATGCCTGGTCGTCCACCGGTGGAATAGCCGGTGCCGGCTTCACTTCTTCCGGCGCATTACGGTTTTCCAGCTCGCTCAGACGCTGTTCCAGCAGCGCCAGCTTCTCGCGGGTGCGCAGCAGAACCTGGGTCTGCACGTCGAACTCTTCGCGGCTGACTAAATCAAGGCGAACCAGCTGCGCCTGCAGCGTCTGGCGGATTTTCTTCTCAACGTCATCACCAAATTCACGAATGCCTTTCGGCATGGACTCATGAACCTGACGCGCGATCTGCTCAATTTTTTTCGGGTCAATCATAATGGCTTCCCTTGATAAGTCGGTGTTGATGAACATTGTAGCGCGTCATGACCCAGGATAAAGCAGATTTGTTTGAAGCTTATGCATTGCCCAGGTTAATCAATAGCGTTATAGTTATCTCGCTTATTCTCAGGGCGGGGCGAAATTCCCCACCGGCGGTAAATCAGCTTAACGCTGAAAGCCCGCGAGCGCTTTGGGTGAATTCTCAAAGGTCAGCAGATCCGGTGTAATTCCGGGGCCGACGGTTAAAGTCCGGATGGGAGAGAGTAACGATCCAGTCGGGCATGGCCCGCTCACGTTATTTTTTTGCCGCTTGTACGGCGCTCCTAAGACTGCCCTGATTCTGGTAACCATAAAGTTAATGAGGTTTTATTACCATGAATCAGACGCTACTTTCCTCTTTTGGCACTTCAATTCAACGTGTTGAACATGCACTGGATGCACTGCGCGAAGGCCGCGGTGTGATGGTGCTTGACGATGAAAACCGTGAAAACGAAGGCGACATGATTTTTGCCGCCGAAAACATGACCGTTGAGCAGATGGCGCTGACTATTCGTCACGGCAGCGGCATCGTATGCCTGTGTATTAACGAAGACCGCCGCCAGCAGCTCGATCTGCCGATGATGGTTGAAAACAACACCAGCGCCTTCGGGACCGGTTTTACCGTGACCATTGAAGCGGCGCACGGCGTGACTACCGGCGTGTCGGCGGCTGACCGTCTGACGACCGTACGTGCAGCGATTGCCGATAACGCAAAACCATCCGATCTCCACCGTCCAGGCCACGTTTTCCCGCTGCGTGCGCAGCCGGGCGGCGTGCTGACCCGTGGTGGCCACACCGAAGCGACCATCGACCTGGTGACGCTGGCTGGCTTCAAACCGGCTGGCGTGCTGTGCGAACTCACCAACGATGACGGCACCATGGCGCGCGCGCCGGAGTGCATCACCTTTGCCCGTCTGCACAACATGCCGGTGGTGACGATTGAAGATCTGGTGGAGTATCGCCAGGCGCACGAGCGCAAAGCCAGCTGAAATTGCTGATGTGAAAAAGCCGGGGAAACCCGGCTTTTTTGTCTCTAGTGGTAGTTAATTTTAAACAGCACCACGGTTTCAAACGGGCCGGACTGGATCGCTTTTCCTTCTACGGGTGATAGCTCTGCGGTGTAATCCTGCTGATATTGCAGCGTGCTGCCCGTAAAATCGGCATATTCTTCATAGTGGTTGAAGGTATAAGGCTGAGCGCCATTGAGTATCCGCAACTTCAGGCCATTTCCAATGAGTAATGCCGTGTCCTCAGCGGTGAGCGATTCCGTAGTATAAAACGACGAATCCATTTTGAACCCATCTGAACATTGGGCATCCTGCACCTTGGTCGTTTTCACCGAAAACGTTCGTTTACGCGTCTGCTGATTCACAATATCGCGGGCGCTGAAGGTGCCAAAGTCGATCTCCTGATTCTCCGGGAAAATACTGAAGGTCGCCCCACAGTCCAGCACGGTGATGTTTTGCAGCCCGTTAATGTGGTACTTCAGGTTTTTCGCGTCCGACATCTGGTTCACGCCGCCTTTTCCGTCAAACTGAACGACGATGTAATCGGTCAGCGAGCTGACGTAGCCGTGGGGCGGCATCGCTTTGATTTTTACGTATAAGCGCAGACGAGCAACAAAAGTGCGCGAGGTATGGATATCGTCCGGGTTACCGGAGCAGATAAGGTTTTCCCAGCCCATCTGCCGGATCTGCGCCGGGGTATAAATTGTGATGTTTTGGTTGTCCAGACACTGGCGGGTATCGACGCCGTTAGGCTGGCCTGTTGCATCGTAATCCATCCCTTCATAGGTCACGCCAAGCTCATAATAGGGATCCGATGCGGCAGGGTAAGGGTTCACCCAGGCGAAAACATCTTCCTGTTCAAAACCGCCGACAACGTTGTGGTCGCACGTTACCGGGATTTTAATGTCATCCGACTCCCAGATTTTTTCTCCCACCTGCGCATTGCTGGGGATAGCAAACGGCGAGATCGTTTTGGTCTCCTCAACGGGGCCACCGGAACCGCCCAGATAGCAGTCGAGGGCCAGCGCCTCTTTTAACGGCAACGTAGAAACCAGCAAAATAAACAGGACGTTAGCGAGCTTTCGCATCTTTTTCGATCTTCCGTTCGCTGAGCGTGCACTGCGCCTTTCCTGCGCACTGCACGTCGACTTTTTTCAGGGCACCGTAGTCGTCGATATAGCCGATGCTGTAATAATTCCCGTGGTAGCCGCCAGTGGAGGTCGTCGCCGTCGCGAAGGGGGCAAGCATCAGGCTGTCGAAGCCCGGCAGCATGGTTTTGGCATTCTTACTGAGCCATGCCAGGGTGATGTAGTACGGCGTCGGGTTATGTATAGTCAGCCCTTTCGCGGTGGCTGAAATTTCCATCCGCATTTCCGCCTGCTCGCCGGGCTTTTTGGTAATCGCTTTAGGACGCCAGAACAGTTTGATCCTGCTCTGCATCGCCACCTGCATGACGCTGCGCTCTTCGCTGGCGCTGGCACTTTTTGGCGGCACTTCGCGCAGGTTGAAATAGAACAGGGATTCCCTGTCTTTCGGCAACTGGCCGGTGGCCGCTTGCTTAACGATCCTGACCTGGGACGCGGAACCCGCTTCGATGCGTTGAATCGGAGGCAGCGCCATAAAGTGCGTATCTTCCTTACGGCCTTCCTCATCTTCAATCCAGGAGAGCGCCAGATAGGGCAGCGCTTTGCTCTGGTTTTCAATCTTCAGGCTGCTGGCCTTGTCGCTTTCCGGAAAAACTATGCGCGTGCGGTCCAGGTTAACGGCTGCGTGGCTGGCAAAGGCGGTGCCGATCAACATCAGGCACAGGCTTTTAAGTGGGGTGAATTTCATCATGGTTTCTTACTGACATGGCAGTATCAACTGCATACTGTTTTCAAGGTGTGAAGGTAACGCGAAGCGACACTGCTGATTGTCCCCCCACGTTACGCGGAACTGTTGTTCTGGCTCTACGGCGCCCAGCCAGACGTGGCCATCATCGGCGACCATTCCAATCTGTCGGTCGTTTTCCAGCAGACGAACAACTGCGCCCAGCGGTGGCGTGCCGGACGGGGTGCGTAAGATGCCTGTGATATCGTTGCCCGCGCGGGTGGCAATCTGACGGAACCCGATAGCCCCCTCTGTCCAGGTTGAGGTCACGACGCGGGTGTCCACGTCTACGCCATCGGGCAGATTGTTCATATTGACCTGCACGCTGGAGGGCGAATAGCTGGAAATCGACGGTAAAACGCCGATGCCAAACCGGTTGGTTTCATCCCGCGACATGTTCAGCGGGATGTTGCCTACGCCGTCGGTACTGACCATCACGCGCGGCTCGTTACCGTAGCTGCGACGGTGCAGCGCAGCGCCTTTGGCCGTTGAGGTGAAGGAGCCATTCCAGCTGGCGCTCAGGGAGTTGTATTCATTAGCCTTATAACTCCCGGAGATATTCAGATCGCCATAAGGGGAATAATGCTGATAGTTGCCGCTTACCTGCGCGCCGGCATCTGACTTCTCGCTCTCGGTGCCTGCGGAAACGCCCCAGGTATTATTGCGATCGGAGGTGTCATACCACGAAACGTTCTGGCTCAGGCTGTCGCTGTTGCGCAGGTCATAATTCAGACGATGATCGGGATCGAGCGGGACGCTCAGTGAGAGGTAGAACTGCGTATCGTCGTCTTCGTCCTCATAGTGCGTTTTACTCCACGACACGGTAATGCCCAGGTTTTTCCAGCGACCGATGTCAAAGTTATAGCCCGCGGTAACGCTGCCCGTCGTGGAGGGCGAATCGTCCCACCAGGTCTGGCGCAGCATGTTGACATAGAGGTTGAGCGATAACGCCGAAATGTACTGGCTGGCCGTCACGCTGAGCGTCTGCTTCTCAGACTGGCGGTCACCGTTGTCATCATCCAGAAAACGGGCGTAGCTCAGGAACTGCGGATCGGAGTAGCGATAGCTGGCAAGCGTAAGCTGGCTGCCGGTGGTATCGAAACGCTTACTGTAGTTAAAGCGGTAGCTGTAACCTGTTTGGCTGGCCTGATGAGGCAGCTGGCTGGTTGCCTGGGTCACGTCAAATGAGAGGGCGCCCAGGTACTCCATGTTTAGCCCGATCCCGGCGGCAACGGAGCGGTAACGATCGCCATCGGCGAGCGTGCCGCCATAAAGGGAGGTTTGTGACAGCATGCCCCAGGAGAATTCACCGCTCATAAAGGCGTTATCTTCAACGTCATGAGAGGCATCTTTCCGCGCTTTGCCGGTCGCCAGCTTATAGCGAACCTGACCTTTGCGCGTTAAAAACGGCACCGATTCTGCAGAGACCTGGAAGGTGCTGACGCGCCCGTCTTCTTCCGTCACTTTGACGTCCAGCGTGCCCTGTACCGACTGGTTAAGATCCTGAATTACAAACGGCCCAGGCGGAACTTTACTTTGATAGATCACGCGATCGGCCAGGCTGACCGTAAGCGTAGCGTTGGTTTGCGCTATCCCGGTAATTTGTGGTGCGTAGCCCCGCAGGGACCAAGGCAGCATGCGTTCATCGCTGATCAGGGAGGCGCCGGTATAGGTAAACGCATCAAAAATGGCGGACTGAAAATCCGTTTCGCCCAGGGTCAATTTCGCCCCGAGTGAAGGCAAGGGGCGGAACATGTAAACACGAGAAAAGCGCCCGTCATGCTCAGAACCGGCGTCGGTATGGGTTTGCGTGTACTGAAAATCGCTGCGCAGCCGCCACGCACCCAAATTGGCGCCGGCGGTCCCGTATGTGTTGGCGTTATCCGAGGATGAGCCATTATTGGGCTGGTAATGGCTGGCGAACAGGTTGTAATCCAGCATTACGCCAGGGACGCCGTTATCCCATGTGGAGGGCGGCATCCAGTCTGCTGCGCGGTACTGTAGCCATGCCTGCGGAACGGTAACCTTCAGCGTTTGGGTTGCTTGCTCGAACTTAAAGGTAATATCGGGTCTGGAGGCGAAATCAAGGCATCCGTCTTTTTCGGGTAAGGCGTTACGAATATCATCTTTGAGCGCAAAGGAATCAGCCAGTTCAGGCGGAATACACACCTGAACTGAATGATTGATCTCTTTCCAGTTAAGCTGCCAGCCGTTAGCCAGTGGGACGTCATTAATGGAAACAGTAACAAAATAGCTTCCGGGGATGACGGCAATTTCATCTTTAAAGAGAGAAAGATCGACGCTGCCTCGCTGGTCTTTATCAATAGCATTGATATTAAACTCAGTGGCAGAAGTGAGTTTCGTCATTAACAGGGACGCTATGATGATTATTGATTGTAATTTATATGTCATCATCCTGTTACTCAAAATAATATTGCTAACCGACTGGCTTATTTAGCCAGTCGGTTTATTTTGCTGCGTAATCTTATTTGTACATCAGAACATAGTTGGCGGTGGCTTCAACCTGGCCGGCAGTTGCGGTTTTACCGGCAGGGACTTCCATTAACGCTTTAAAGTGCAGCGTCTGGGTGGTGGAGCCAGCCAGAAGATCAACTTCATTAGCCGCGCCCAGCGTAATGTTGGATTCGGCGTTATCCAGCAAACGAACGCCCACGTTCTGTGCGCCGCTGGCATAGGTGTTGGTCATGAGACTGGTGTCAGTCGCGTCTGTTGCTGCGCTGGTGAACGTGACATCAACTTTGGTAATTGGCGTATCGGTCTCATCAGCAGGATCGTCAAGCTGGCAGTTCTCCAGGTTGATATCAACCGGAACAGCTGTAGACTTTTTATTGGCATTGATAACGGCAGTAGTTACTTCACCCAGGTCAACTTCTTTGTCAACGCTGTCAGGTGCGATGCTGCATGGCGCATCAATAACCACGCCTTTAAATTTGATTTTACCTGAGCCCTGGTCTTCCGCAAAAGCAGAACCCGATACAATGGCAGCCATAGCAACCGCTAATAGTACTTTTTTACCCGTAGACATGAAAATATCCTTTTTCAAATGAATTCATACTCTGAATATTAATTTCAGGAAGCGAATCAAGTATACGGGATGAAGAAGAGAGAATGCGATTACTCTAACTTAAAGCTATTTTAAGATTGCTTTAATATATAACATCTGTTGATTGTAAGTGCGGGCTAATTCTCATGATTTAGGTGATTGTCTGATACGGTTATATCAGTTTTTATTATGGAATAGTGGCCATTAAAAAGGTTGCTATAAATAGTGAATGATGTGTTGTTATAAAGATAAATGATTATATGCATCTTATGCATTTAGTTTACCTGCCGCCGTAGTAAACGGAGGCAGGTAAATTTTAACCAATACCCGCTGATTGCAAAAGTACCAGACTTAACCCCATCACCGACATGCCGCACAGTACGCCATAGCTGGGATTGTTATTGGGATCGATCTCTTTTGCCAGGGGCATCAGCTCATCGACGGAGAGCGCCACCATAATCCCGGCCACGGCAGCCATAATCGCCGCCATCACGACAGGGGACACGAGGCTTCCAAGGATCAGCCACGCCAGCACGCCGCCGAGAATTTCGGCCATCCCGGAAATCCCCGCCCAGAAGACGGCAGTACGTTTTGAACCCGTTGCGGCATAAACCGGCCCGGCCACCGCAAGTCCTTCAGGAATATTGTGCAAGGCGACCGCCAGCGCGACACCAAACCCCATCTCCAGGTTGCTGCTGGCCGTGACGTACGTGGCGACACCTTCCGGGAAGTTGTGCAGGCTGATACCCAGCGTTAGCAGGATCGCCGTGCGCTTGATGTTGCCGGGGATCGGAGTAACGCTTTTTTGCATCAAATCCTGAGGATGCGCGTGGGGCAGCATACGGTCGAGCGCAAAATAGCCCAGCAGCCCGACGATGAACATGCCGTAGCCCAGAACCGGCGACATTCCCTCGGTGTGAAGCGCTGCGGGCAGCATCTCCATCAGCGAGATAAGCAGCATGATCCCGGCGGCGAAGCCCAGCGAGAAGGCCAGCAGGCGATTCGACGGTTTTTGCCCGAGCACGCCGAGGAACGCGCCGATAAAGGTCGCGGCGCCCGCAAGCACGGTCAAAATTAAGGGTACTGACATGCACTCTCCTTAAGCGATATCGTACGTTCAAATTTCCTGATGATGATCTTCACGGTTATCTGCGTTCATCTTCATCTGAATGCGCGTAATGTAGAACCATCAAATTGACACCTTCTCTAAGGATACCACCATGTCTTCTTATCGTATGCCAGCACTGTTTTTAGGCCACGGCAGCCCAATGAACGTTCTGGAAGACAACGTCTATACCCGCGCCTGGCGTCATCTGGGTGAGACGTTGCCGCGTCCGAAAGCGATTGTGGTGGTGTCCGCGCACTGGTTTACCCGCGGCACCGGCGTGACGGCCATGGAAGCGCCTAAGACCATTCATGATTTCGGCGGCTTCCCGCAGGCGCTGTATGATACGCATTATCCTGCTCCCGGCTCGCCTGAGCTGGCGCAAAAGCTGGTGGATTTGCTGGCACCTGTCCCGGTCGCTCTGGATAAAGAAGCCTGGGGCTTTGACCACGGCTCGTGGGGCGTGCTGATCAAGATGTACCCAGATGCGGATATTCCGATGGTGCAGTTGAGCATCGATAGCACCAAACCGGCTGCCTGGCATCTGGAGATGGGCCGCAAACTGGCGACCCTGCGTGATGAGGGCATCATGCTGGTGGCAAGCGGCAACGTGGTGCACAACCTGCGTACGGCGCGCTGGCACGGCGAGAACACGCCATACCCGTGGGCCACCGCTTTTAACGACTACGTCAAAGCGAACCTGACCTGGCAAGGCCCGGTTGAGCAGCATCCGCTGGTGAACTATCTGGATCACGAAGGCGGTTCGCTCTCTAACCCGACGCCGGAGCACTTCCTGCCGCTGCTGTATGTATTAGGCGCATGGGACGGTCAGGAGCCGGTTACGATCCCGGTCGACGGTATTGAGATGGGGAGTCTGAGTATGCTGTCGGTGCAGGTAGGGTAATAAAAGCAAAACGGCAACGTCAGTTTGCCGTTTTTAGTGTTTGCACCCTCTCCCACGGGGAGAGGGCATCAGGCCGCAGTCTTATTCAACAAAAATATGCGGATAGAACCGTGACAGATCCTGCGTAATCAGCGCACGATCTTCGCGAATGCCAATCCCGGCTGGTTGATCGTTGATGAGCCAGCTGCCGATCAGCGTATAGCTGTCGCCAAACTTCGGCAGTTGATAAAACGCCTGGACGATCATCCCTTCTTCGCCGTACGGCCCTTCAACGGCTTCCAGCGTTTTACCGTTTTCAATGATTGAGACGTTCGCACCTTCGCGGGAAAAAATTGGCTTAACGACGTATTTTTCCATCGGCGGGAAATCATCTTCGGCAAAATACGCTGGCAGCAGGTTCGGGTGGTTCGGGAACATCTCCCACAGCATCGGCAGCAGGGCTTTGTTGGAGATAATGCTCTTCCACGCCGGTTCCAGCCAGCGCACGCCCGCGTCTTCCAGCTTGGTGGAGAACATCTCGCGCAGCATGTATTCCCACGGATAGAGCTTGAACAGGTTGCTGATCACCTGATCCTGCATATCCGTAAACTGACCTTTTTCCCCCAGGCCAATATCTTCGATATAGAGGAACTCGGTCGCCACGTCTGCTTCGGCCGCACAGTCCTGCAAATACTGAACCGTACCACGGTCTTCCTCCGTGTCGCGGCAGCAGGCAAGATGCAGCAGATTGAAGCCAAACTGCTCCCGCAGTTCGGCGAAACGCTCAATCAGCTTTTCCTGCAGGCTGTTGAACTGGTCGCTGCCTTCCGGCAGGTTTCCGGCGTTCATCTGATCTTCCAGCCAAATCCACTGGAAGAATGCCGCTTCGTAAAGAGAGGTTGGCGTATCCGCGTTGTTTTCTAAAAGCTTCGGCTCACCCACGCCGTCCCACGCCAGATCGAGGCGAGAGTAAAGCGATGGCTGATTCGTTTTCCATGACTGACGGACGAAACTCCAGGTGTGCTTCGGAATACGGAATTTAGTCATCAGCTCGTCGCTGTCGATGACCTTTTCCACAACCTTCAGGCACATCTGGTGCAGCTCGGCCGTCACCTCTTCCAGTTTTTCCACCTGGTCGAGCGTCAGTTTGTAGTAAGCATCTTCACACCAGTACGGCTCGCCGTACATGGTGTGAAAGTTAAACCCGTATTCAGTGGCTTTTTCGCGCCAGTCAGGGCGCTCGGTAATACCGACTCGTTCCATGATCAGCCGCCCATTGAGCGAGTGGAAGTGCCTGTTGCACTACGCTGCATGCTGGTCTGTTTCGCCACAGACTCACCGAACCCACCGCGGGTGATGGTGCTGGTGGTCGCAGGCTTCGGCGCCATCGCGGTTTTCGGGACGGTCACGGTGCGGCCTGGGGTCGCTGCGCCGTAGCCTTTGCCGCTGGCATCGGTATATTGACCATAAGCCGGGCTGGCCGGATTTTTCGAGCTAAACAGCGGTTGCTGCTGATAGCCTGCACCGCCACCCATCAGGCGGCCCATCATGTAGCCTGCCATTAATGGCATCCAGAAGCTGCCGCTGGACTGCGCCTGCGCCTGATTTTCCGGTGCAGTACCTGCCTGAGCTGGCGTCTGCTGACACTGACCTTCACCAAATTCCGCCACGCAGTCTTCGCGTGAGGCGTATTTCGGCGCGGTGCGTTCCGCTTCTTTCAGCGCGTTGGTGTAGGCGGTTTTACATTCTGCTGTCTGGCCGGTTGCGGCGGAGCAGTCGTCCGCGTTTTGATACAGCGAAACCGTTTCGTCGTTTTTCTCACAGCCTGCCAGCATAAAGACCGCGGTAACGGCCAGCGCAACAGGGGTGAGGTGACGTGCGTTCCAGCTTTTGCGGAACGACGCGTGATTAATCGTTTTTGTCCGTTTCATGTTTGTCTTCCAGGACCCAGTGGTAATAACGCTCAGGATAGTGGATGAGTGGTTGAAAATGAAGCGAAGAGGGGCGGAATCAGGGGGATCTTTACGTTGGCTTACGTTCGGGGGGGATTCAGATGCGCCCTCTCCCGGTGGAAGAGGGCGTGATAACAATCTTAGTTACGGAACGGGTTAGAACCGCCACTTGCAGGTGCCGTGCTACGCGCGGCCGCTGGCTGTGCAGCAGGGGCGCTGCCGTTAGCGTTGAAGTTATCAACGGCGGCAACCTGCTCCGGGTTCTCCGGCGCAACGCTGTCCGGCGAAGTGGAAACCGGTTTGCCCAGCGCGCTGTTCAGCATCTGCAGATCTTGCTCGTTCAGCGTACCCAGCGCCTGCTTGATGTTCAGCTGGTTAATCAGGTACTGGTAACGTGCGCTGGAGAGCTGCTGCTTCGCGTTGTACAGCGTGGTGGTCGCGTCCAGCACGTCAACGATGGTGCGGGTACCCACGGAGTAACCGGCTTCCATCGCGTCCAGTGAGCTCTGGGCAGACACTACGGCCTGTTTATAGGCGTTGATGCTGCTGATGGAGGCATTCACGTTGTTGAAGGAAGAACGAACGGTCTGCACCACGTTGCGGTGCGCGCTTTCCAGCTGCTCGCTCGCGCCAACAAAGTTGTACTGCGCCTGTTTCACCTGGGAGTTAACCATACCGCCCTGATACAGCGGCAGGGAGAAGCTCAGGCCCACTTTGTTCTGACCCATATTGCTGTCGTCATACTGAGCAGAGTTGGTCTTAGAGCCGCTATAGGTAGTATCAGAGACGCCGGTAGACGCGCTCAGGCTCAGGGTTGGCAGGTGGCCATCCTGCGCCTGACGAATTTGCTCGCGGGCCAGGTCCTGGCTCAGACGCGCCTGCAGCAAGGTCAGGTTACGGTTTTCCGCCTCTTTCAGCAGGGCGTTAACGGCCTGCGGCTTATCCGTTTTGAAGCTGTCCACGTTCAGGGAGGCCAGCTCAGGGTAGTAGTTACCGGTCACCTGACGCAGGGATTCCAGCGCGTTGTCGAGGTTGTTACGCGCGGTCACTTCGTTAGCCAGCACGGTGTCGTACTGTGAACGGGCGTTCTGCACGTCGGTGATCGCCACCAGACCCACGTTGAAGCGCTGGGTGGTTTGATCTAACTGGCGGTAGATCGCCTGTTTCTGCGCTTCGGTGTAGGAGAGCGCGTCAATGGCGCTCAGCACGTTGAAGTACGCGGTGGCAGTGTTCAGGATCAGCGTTTGCTGGTCGGTCTGATAGGTCACATCCTGGATGCCCGCGCTCTTTTCCTGCAGGGTCAGGGCGCGCCATTTGGACATATCAAACAGCGTCTGTGTTAATTGCAGTGAGGCGCTGGTAGCATTGGAGTTAACGCCGTTAGCGTCGCGGAAACCGTTGCTGTAGGTATAATCTGCACCTAAACCTAACTGCGGCAGCAGTGGGCTACGCGCTTCGTTAATCTTTTCAAACGCAGCATCACGATCGGCCGCTGATTTACGTAAATCAGGGTTGCCCAGACGTGCCTGCTGGTAGACCTGTAACAGGTTTTCCGCCTGGCTCATTGCACTGAAGCCCGTCAGGCTCAGGCCGATAAGGATGGGGAGCAATTTCTTCATTTGCATTCCTTGTTGTGAAGCAGTATTAGCGCTGATCTAATTAAAAAATAATTGCCGATTCTAACAGAATCATCCACACCAAAAGGTTGGCGTTACGTGCCATCTGGCGGTAATTTGCACCAATCTACCATATAGCCTTACAAACGGCAGCCAAACAGCCTTGAAATTCACAATTTCATCACCATTGCTACCAGGACTCGACTCATGCAAAAACCAGAAAAGTTGCCCGTGACATTCGCCAAAAACGATGTAGAAATTATTGCACGAGAAACGCTTTATAGCGGTTTTTTTTCGATGGATCTTTACCGTTTCAGGCATCGCCTGTTCAACGGTGAAATGAGCGGCGAAATCAGACGTGAAATTTTTGAGCGCGGGCATGCGGCTGTCTTGCTACCCTTTGACCCAGTGCGTGACGAAGTCGTACTGGTGGAGCAGATCCGCATTGCCGCGTATGACACCAGTGAAAGCCCGTGGCTGCTGGAGATGGTGGCCGGGATGATCGAAGAGGGCGAGTCGGTTGAAGACGTCGCTCGTCGCGAGGCGCTGGAAGAGGCCGGGCTGGTGGTAGGTCGCACAAAACCGGTGTTGAGCTATCTGGCGAGTCCGGGTGGCACCAGCGAACGCTTATCCATTATGGTGGGCGAAGTGGACGCCACGACGGCGGAAGGGATCCACGGTCTGGCAGATGAAAACGAAGATATTCGGGTTCATGTGGTAAGCCGGGAACAGGCTTATCAGTGGGTAGAAGAGGGGAAAATCGACAACGCAGCGTCTGTCATCGCCCTGCAATGGCTGCAGCTGCATTATCAGACATTACGAAACGAGTGGAAAAAATGAAGCGCTATACGCCTGACTTCCCAGAAATGATGCGCCTGTGCGAAACCAATTTTGCACAGCTGCGCCGCCTGCTGCCGAGAAACGACGCACCCGGCGAAACGGTAAGCTATCAGGTGAGCAACGCGCAGTATCGGTTAACGATAACAGAATCAACGCGCTACACTACGCTGGTGGACATTGAGCAAACAGCGCCCAGCATCAGCTACTGGAGCCTGCCGTCAATGACGGTGCGCCTCTATCATGACGCGATGGTCGCTGAAGTGTGTTCAAGTCAGCAGATCTTTCGCTTCAAGGCGCGGTATGATTATCCGAATAAAAAGTTGCATCAACGCGACGAAAAGCATCAAATTAACCAGTTTTTAGCCGACTGGCTAAGATATTGTTTAGCACATGGAGCAATGGCGATTCCGGTTTGTTAGCGTCATAAACCTACCTAAGGACACCATTTGGAAAGCCTGTTGAACCTGACTGTTGCTGGTGGGGCGCCAGTCAGGATATTACAAATCACCGATACCCACCTTTTTGCCGAAAAGCATGAAACTTTACTGGGGGTTAATACCTGGGAGAGTTATCAGGCGGTACTGAGCGCCATTCACGCTGAAAATCGCGACTGCGACCTGATTGTCGCAACGGGCGATCTGGCGCAGGACCAGTCCTCCGCGGCCTACCAGCACTTTGCTGAAGGCATCGCGAGCTTTAGCGTGCCTTGCGTCTGGCTGCCAGGAAACCACGATTTCCAGCCCGCAATGTACAGCTCCCTTCAGGATGCGGGGATCTCTCCGGCGAAGTGCGTATTTGCGGGTGAACAGTGGCAGATCCTGCTGCTGGACAGCCAGGTATTTGGCGTCCCGCACGGTGAATTAAGCGAGTTTCAACTCGACTGGCTGGAGACCAAACTGGCTGCCGAACCTGAGCGTTATACGCTGCTGCTGCTCCATCATCATCCGCTGCCGGCGGGCTGCAGCTGGCTGGATCAACACAGCCTGCGTAACTCCGCGGCGCTGGATAGCGTTCTGGTGAAATACCCGCGGGTGAAACACCTGCTGTGCGGACACATCCATCAGGAACAGGATCTCGACTGGAACGGACGCCGCATGCTGGCGACGCCGTCAACCTGCGTGCAGTTTAAGCCGCACTGCGCCAACTTTACGCTGGATACTATCGCGCCAGGCTGGCGCTGGCTGGAACTGCATGCCGACGGCACGCTGACCACGGAAGTCTGCCGTCTGGCAGGCGCAGAGTTCCGCCCGGATACCGCTTCAGAAGGCTACTGATGTCTACGCTCCTTTATCTGCACGGATTCAACAGCTCGCCGCGCTCCGCAAAAGCGACGCAGTTTCGCCAGTGGCTGAGCGAGCATCACCCCCACGTTGAGATGATCATCCCGCAGCTGCCGCCTTACCCGGCGGAGGCGGCGGAAATGCTCGAATCGATCGTGCTTGAACACGGCGGTGAATCCTTTGGCGTGGTCGGCTCATCGCTGGGCGGGTACTACGCCACCTGGCTCTCACAATGCTTTATGCTGCCCGCCGTTGTGGTTAATCCGGCGGTACGGCCATTTGAGCTGCTGAGGGAGTTTCTTGGCGAAAACGAGAACCCCTACACCGGGCAGCAATATGTGCTAGAGTCACGCCATATTTACGATCTCAAAGTTATGCAGGTCGACCCGCTTGAAGCGCCGGATCTCATCTGGCTGCTGCAGCAGACGGGTGATGAAGTGCTGGATTACCGCCAGGCAGTGGCGTATTACGCCTCCTGCCGCCAGACTATAGAAGAGGGCGGGAACCATGCTTTCACGGGCTTTGAGGATCATTTCACCCAGATTGTCGATTTTCTTGGACTGCACAGCCACTGACAATCAATGCGAATTGCTAGTTTAAATCATGACGCAAACCTATAACGCTGATGCCATTGAGGTACTCACCGGGCTTGAGCCGGTTCGCCGCCGCCCGGGGATGTATACCGATACGACGCGCCCAAACCATCTGGGCCAGGAAGTTATTGATAACAGTGTGGACGAAGCGCTGGCGGGCCATGCCAAACGCGTTGACGTCATCCTGCACGCCGATCAGTCGCTGGAAGTTATCGACGACGGCCGCGGCATGCCGGTGGACATCCACCCGGAAGAGGGCGTGCCTGCCGTTGAGCTGATCCTCTGCCGTCTGCACGCGGGCGGTAAGTTCTCCAACAAGAACTATCAGTTCTCCGGCGGTCTGCACGGCGTGGGGATTTCCGTGGTGAACGCCCTGTCCAAACGCGTGGAAGTGAACGTCCGTCGCGACGGCCAGGTCTACAACATCGCGTTTGAAAACGGCGAGAAGGTGCAGGATCTGCAGGTTGTCGGCACGTGCGCTAAACGCAACACCGGCACCAGCGTCCACTTCTGGCCTGACGAAAGCTTCTTCGACAGCCCGCGTTTTTCCGTTTCTCGCCTGACGCACCTGCTGAAAGCCAAAGCGGTACTGTGCCCGGGCGTAGAAATCACCTTTAAAGATCACGTCAACAACACCGAGCAGACCTGGTGCTACGCCGATGGCCTTAACGACTACCTGTGCGAAGCGGTAAACGGTCTGCCAACGCTGCCGGAAAAACCGTTCGTCGGTAACTTTAGCGGCGATACCGAAGCCGTGGACTGGGCGCTGCTGTGGCTGCCGGAAGGCGGCGAGCTGCTCACCGAAAGCTACGTCAACCTGATCCCGACCATGCTCGGCGGTACGCACGTCAACGGCCTGCGTCAGGGCCTGCTGGACGCGATGCGCGAGTTCTGCGAATACCGCAACATTCTGCCGCGCGGTGTGAAGCTCTCGGCGGAAGACATCTGGGACCGCTGCGCCTACGTGCTCTCCGTGAAGATGCAGGATCCGCAGTTTGCCGGTCAGACCAAAGAGCGTCTGTCATCGCGCCAGTGCGCGGCGTTCGTCTCCGGCGTGGTGAAAGATGCCTTTACCCTGTGGCTGAACCAGAACGTTCAGGCGGCTGAGATGCTGGCTGAAATGGCCATCTCCAGCGCCCAGCGTCGTCTGCGCGCCGCGAAGAAAGTGGTGCGTAAAAAGTTGACCAGCGGCCCTGCGCTGCCGGGCAAGCTGGCGGACTGCACCGCGCAGGATCTCAACCGCACCGAGCTGTTCCTCGTGGAAGGGGACTCGGCGGGCGGGTCGGCCAAGCAGGCGCGCGATCGTGAATATCAGGCGATCATGCCGCTCAAGGGTAAGATCCTGAACACCTGGGAAGTCTCTTCAGACGAAGTGCTGGCCTCGCAGGAAGTGCACGATATCTCCGTTGCGATCGGTATCGATCCTGACAGCGAAGATCTGAGCCAGCTGCGCTACGGCAAGATCTGTATTCTCGCAGATGCGGACTCCGATGGTCTGCACATCGCCACGCTGCTGTGCGCGCTGTTTGTGAAGCACTTCCGCACGCTGGTGAAAAATGGTCACGTCCACGTGGCGCTGCCGCCGCTCTACCGTATCGACCTCGGCAAAGAGGTTTACTACGCGCTGACGGAAGAAGAGAAAGCGGGCGTGCTGGAGCAGTTGAAGCGTAAGAAGGGCAAACCGAACGTGCAGCGCTTTAAAGGGCTGGGCGAAATGAACCCGATGCAGCTGCGTGAAACGACGCTGGATCCGAACACGCGTCGCCTGGTGCAGCTGACGATCAGCGACGAAGACGAACAGCAAACCAACGCCGTGATGGATATGCTCCTTGCCAAGAAACGTTCGGAAGACCGACGCAACTGGCTGCAGGAGAAAGGGGATATGGCGGATATTGAGGCCTGATGAGTCCCCTCACCCTAACCCTCTCCCCAAAGGGGAGAGGGGATTGCACGGAGCCGTCTTTTCACCCTCGCACTAAAATCAAAACTCCATCTTCACCGTAAACTGCACTTCGCGCGGATCGCCAATCTGGTTGCCCAGGTTGTTGGTCGCAATCGACGACGTGTAGTAGGTCTTATCAAACAGATTCTTCACGTTCACCTGCAGCGTCACCGGATATTGCAGCTTCATTTTATACGCCGCAAACGCATCCGCCACGAAATAGCCCGGCAGATAATAATCCGCGCCGTTGGTCGCCGAGCGGCGGCTCACGCCGTGCCCGCCGCCGCCGAGCGTCAGGGTATTCCCGGCAAACGCATTGTGAATATCGTAGGTGAGGAACAGGGAGCCGGTATGGCGCGGCACGTTCGGCAGCGGTTTGCCCGCATAGTCCGGGTCTTCCAGCACTTTCGCGTCGGTATAGCCGTAGCTGGCGATAATGTTGGTGTTCTCCGTCAGCGACCCGGCAAGATCCACCTCCACGCCCTGAGAGCGCACGCGGCCCGCCGTTTTGGCGATGGTTTCGCCCCCGATGCTTTCGGTGTACAGCACGTTGCGCTTGTGGATATCAAACAGCGCGATATTGGCAGTAACTCCGTCGAACAGATCGAACTTTGCGCCCACTTCATACGCATTCGACGTTTCCGGCGGCAGATCGCCAATATAGCTCGCAATGGACGACTGCGGCATAAACGTCTGCGAATAGTTGGCAAACAGCGAGACGGCTGGCGTCAGTTTGTAAACCAGCCCCAGCTTCGGCGTCCACTGCTCGTCGCGGCTGTCGGTATTGACGCTAAATGGGCGGCCTTTGCCTGCGTACTGGGTGTAATACTGGTAGCGCAGCCCGGCTACAGCGATCCATTTATCCGTCAGGTAAAGGGCATCCTGGGCATAGGCCGAGTAGCTCTCCTGCTTGAGCGTCTGGTCGCTGTCAGCGGCGGAGACGGTTGTACACTCGTCGAGCTTGCCGTAAACCGGATTATAGATATTAAAACCTTTGACGTTCTTACAGCGCATCATGTCCGTGCGCAGCAGATCGTAATTTTCATACGACACGCCGGTGAGGATCTCATTATAAAAGCCCGCGATATCCACGTTCCCCTGCAGATCCGCACGGGTGCTGTGCATGCGCTGGGTTGAGCCCTGGGTTGCATCCACCCGGCGGGTCAGGGTGCCGGTTTTCGAATCGTAGGCCATGACGCGGGCCTGGTTGTCGCTGTATTTATCCTGGCTGTAGCTGTAGTCGAACTTCGCGGTCCACTGGCTGTTGAGGCGATACTCCGCGTTAAGCTGAGCGAGATCGGACTGCCCGTCGGTCACGTTAAACGGCTCGTCAAAGCGGTTTTTGCGATCGACGTCCACGGCCTTTTTGGTGTTGAGATCGAAGATCGTCCCGCGATCGAACGGGGTCTTATAGTCGCGATGCGAATAGAGCACGGTCACGGTGGCATCGTCGCCAAACCAGGTCAGCGACGGGGCGATAAACGTGCTGCGTTCGTTGCCGAAGTTGCGCCAGTAATCCTCGTCCTGATACTCGCCCGTGAGGCGATACGCCAGGCGCGTGCCGTCAATCGGACCGGTAACATCGACCTGTCCGGTGCCGCCGCCAAAGCTGGAAGAGGTGGCAGAAATCGAGCCGCCGAAGGTCTTCTCCGGGCGCTTCGTGACGACGTTAATCAGGCCGCCCGGATCGAGAATGCCGTACAGCGTTGAGGCCGGGCCTTTCAGCACCTCCACGCGTTCGGTTGCGGCGTTAAAGCTGCGCGGCAGCACGGTGCGCAGGCCGTTGGTCATGATCGAGCCGTCGCGGTTTGCGCCGAATCCGCGGCGCACGAAGGCATCCTGCGTGCCGCCCAGGGTGTTGGTCTGCACCACGTTGCTGACGTTATACAGCGCTTCATCCAGCGTGGTGGCGTGCTGATCCTCCAGCACCTTATCGCTGACGGTATTCACCACCTGCGGGATATCCAGCATCGGCATGTTGGTTAGCGTGGCGGTAGAGGTGTTCAGCGGCTGGTAGCCGTTAGTGGCCTCCGCCGCAGCATTTGGATCGGCGGTGACGGTAAGCGTTTCGCCGTCTTTAGCCGTGGTGTCTGCTGCCTGCACCAGCGGCGCCATAAACAGCAGTGAAAAGAGCGCGTGCCCTTTTACCCCAGAGAGTGAAGGTGTGAACGTAGCCATTACATCTGTTATCCCAAAATATCCGTGAAGCATCTTCACGGAAGAACGTGTGAGTCATTGCCCTTTATGGTCTGCTCGTTAGCCAGAACCGGCATCGAACATGTAATTGAGAATCATTCAAGCATGCGGCAATGTAGTAGTAAATGAAAAAAGCTAAAAATCGGCTACATCTATGAAACGTAACGGAAAAGCGCAGTGGCATCCAATTAACTGATTGAAAATAAAATCTTTATTGTTTTGCAGATAGGTGTAGTAACGCTCCGTTATCCCTGGTTTTTTCAGGGTGTTTCTTCTCTTGACTACTACATGGCGCGGCCTCAAACTCTCAAAAGAGAATGATTTTTATTTATATTTGTTTCCCTTTTTTATTACGTTGGCATGCACGTGGCTCACAACACGACAAAACCGGGGCTGGTTCTGGAGAATCTTTCTGCCGGTTATCAGAAAAAAATCATCGTTGATGATATTTCCCTTGCGATCCCCCAGCAGAAAATCACCGTTCTGGTGGGGGCGAACGGCTGCGGAAAATCCACGCTGCTGAGTACCATCGCGCGTTTGCTCCAGCCGCTTGGCGGCGCGGCGGTTCTCGACGGCAAGGCGATCCACGCGCAGCCGACGAAAGCCGTTGCCCGCCAGCTTGGCATCCTGCCGCAGTCTCCGCTGCTGCCGGAAGGGTTAACCGTCTTTGAGCTGGTCTCGCGCGGGCGTTTTCCCTGGCAAAATTTTATGCGCCAGTGGAGCGACGAGGACGAGCGGGCGGTGGAGGAGGCCCTGCGCCTGACCGGCACGGCAGAGTTTGCCCACATGCCCGTCGAAAGCCTGTCCGGCGGCCAGCGTCAGCGCTGCTGGATCGCCATGGCGCTGGCGCAGCAAACGCCCTATATCCTGCTGGATGAACCCACCACGTTCCTCGATCTCCGCTATCAGGTGGAGATCCTCGAACTGCTGCATACGCTGACGCGCGAGCATGGGCGTACCGTGGTGGTGGTGCTGCACGATCTTAACTTCGCCGTGAACTACGGCGATTCGCTGGTCTTTTTACGCCAGGGAAAAGTCGAGGGCGTACTGCATGAGGGAGATGTCTGCACGCCGGAGCTGATTAAAGCGGTGTTTGATGTCGACGTGCATATGTCCATCAATCCGCTGACCGGTAAACCGTTCTTTATGCCGTTTCGCCAGGTCACAAAACAGCCATGATGCGCACCTCTCTCGCTTTCCTGATTTTCGCCCTGCTGCTGGCAACGGGCGCGATTGCCCATCTGGGGATCGGCGCACGCTTTATCGCCCCGCAAACGGTGGTGGAGGCCTTCCTCCACTTCGATCCGCGCAATTTCGACCATAACATCATCATCAAACTCAGACTGCTGCGCCTGTGCGCCGCGATGGTGACAGGCGCCGCGCTCGGCGTGGCGGGCGTGCTGCTGCAATCCGCGATCCGCAACCCGCTCGGCGAACCGCATATTCTGGGGCTCAACGCCGGGGCGGCGCTGGCGGTGGTGCTGACCAGCGCGCTGGAGTTAACGCTGCCGTTTGGCCGCCCGCTGATTGCCGCAACCGGTGCCGCGGCGCTGTTTCTGCTGGTGCTCACGTTCTCCTCGTCCGGGCGCACCGGGCTGACGCCGATGAAGGTCACGCTGTGCGGCGTGGCGATGTCGGCGTTTGCCTCGTCGATTACCGCCACGGTGCTCATCCTGGATGAACAGACGCTGCTCGCCATGCGCACCTGGCTGGCGGGGGATTTGGCGGGGGTTAGCGGTGACACGATTGCCGCTGCCCTGTGGGTGGCGGGTGTGGGCTTTGTGCTGGCGCTCTGGCTGTCGCCCTCGCTCAACATGCTGGCGCTGGGCGACAGAATGGCGCAGGGGCTTGGCGTATCGCTGCTGAAAACGCGGCTGCTCGCCCTGCTGGCCATTGCGCTGCTCTGCGGTGCGGCAGTCTCCCTCGCCGGGCCGATCGGCTTTATCGGCCTCGTGGTGCCGCAGCTCGTTCGCCGTCTGGTGTCGGTCGATCTCCGCGTGATGGTGCCCCTGTCCGCCCTGTGCGGGGCGCTGGTTCTGCTGCTGGCGGATATCGCTGCCCGCACGCTGTTTTCGCCCTGGGAGCTGGCAACCGGCATCATGACCGCGCTGGTTGGCGCCCCGGTCTTTATCTTCATGGCCTCGAGGATGTTCAAATGAACCGCGCCGGACTGCGTGCGCTACGCGTTGGCGCCTTCTCGGCGCTGGTCCGCCCAAAGGCGCTGGTATGTCTGGTCATCCTGACGCTGGCCGCCTGCCTGCTGACGGGGGTTGGCCTGACGCACGGCTCTCTGCCCATCCCCACTTCCGCCATCGGGCGCGCGCTGTTTTATCCAGAAAGCCTGACGGCGGAGGCGCGCTACATCGTGATGGATATCCGCCTGCCGCGCCTGCTGATGGCGGCGCTGTGCGGTGGGATGCTCGGCATGGCGGGGGCGGCAATGCAGTCTATTACCCGCAATGGCCTGGCCGATCCGGGGCTTATCGGCGTGAAAGAAGGCTGTAGCGCGGCGGTACTGCTGCTGATATTTCAGTTCCCGGCGCTGGGCCTGGCCTGGCGGCCGCTGGTTGGCATGGTCGGTGGGCTGCTTACCGCGCTGCTGGTGGTGGCTCTGGCGCGCGATGTCTCACGTCCGCGATTCATCCTGATCGGCATTGGCGTGTCGTGGGTTTTTGCCGCCGCAATGGGCGTTTTTATGACCACGGCGGACGTGCGCGACGTGCAGACGGCGATGCTATGGCTGGCGGGCAGCCTGCACGCGGCAAACTGGACGCTGGTCTGCATTGCCGCTGTCTGGGCGCTTCCGGCGTTTGCGCTGCTGCTGTTTACCGCCCGCGCTGCGGACGTGGCGCTGCTCGGTAACCATGCCGCAGCGGGCCTTGGCGTGCGTTCAAACCGGCTGGCGCTGCTGAGGGTTCTCGCCCCGGTAGTGCTCACGGCGGCCTGCGTCTCCTGCGTGGGCAGCATTGGTTTTGTCGGGCTGATTGCGCCACATATGGCACGCCTGCTGCTCCGCGGCGGGCAAACCGCGCTCCTGACGGGAAGCGCCGTGCTGGGGGCGCTGCTGGTGCTGCTGGCGGATAACGTCGGGCGGCTGGCATTCCTCCCGCTGCAGCTGCCGGCGGGAATTGTGATTTCACTGATTGGCGGACCGTTTTTCCTGCTGCTGCTCTGGCAGCGTCGGGACAGATTTTAGGGGATTAACATGCGCATACTGTTTTCGATGCTGTTGCTGGTGGGGCTTACGGCGAGCGCGGCCGAGCCGACGCAGACGTTTATTGACGATCTGAACCGTAAGGTGGTGGTGCCGGTGCATCCGAAACGGATCGTCTCGCTACACGACCTGGACATTACCATTCCGCTGATTGAGCTTGGCGTACCGCCGGTGGTGAGCCATGGACGCACCCGGCCGGACGGCAGCCACTTTCTGCGCTCCAGCGGCATGTTGACCGGCGTCGACTTCGATAATTCCGACATCAAATTTATCGGCACTGCGGATATCGATATCGAAGCCATCGCCGCCGCAAAACCGGACCTGATCGTTACCGAGCCGACCCGCAACACCCCGGTGGAACAGCTGGAAAAAATTGCCCCGACGGTGAACATCGATCATCTCGACGGCGGCGCGCCGGAGATCTACCGCAAGCTGGCGCAGCTGACGGGCACGCAGGCGCGGCTCAAGGTTCTGGAGCGGCGCTATCAGGAGCAGATTAAGGCGCTGAAAGCGACTATTGATACCCGCAAGGTGAGCGTATCGGTGATTCAGGCCAATCAGGGGAAAATCAACGCCATGCACAGCTACCACTCGCTGGGCCGCGTGCTGCGTGATGCCGGGTTCACCTTCCCGCCGCTGATTGAGTCTATCCCGGAAGGGGGGCGAATTGACGTCAGCGCCGAGCGGCTGCCGGAGCTGGATGCGGATTTCGTTTTCGCCACCTGGCGCGGGGATACGGGCGGCAAACCGCAGGACGAGCTGGCGGCGATGGATGCGGTAATGCCCGGCTGGTGCCAGTTCCTGAATGCCTGTCGGACCGGACACTACGTGCTGATCTCGCGTGAAGATGCCATCTCGAACTCGTTCGCCTCGTTAGGGCTGATGGTCGCGCAGGTCCAGTCGCAGATTGCCGGACGTCCGCTGCCGGAGGCGTCACGATGAGCCGTAAAGTTGATCTCTTCGGCGACCGCCTGCGCTCCCGGTCGCACCAGCTCACGCCGCGGCTGCTGCAGGTGGCGCGCTATATCAATGAAAATCGGGAAGCGGTGATGGAGCAGACGGCCATGGAGATTGCGACGCTGCTGAAAACGTCGGACGCCACCGTCGTTCGCGCCATCCAGGCGCTGGGTTTCGCCGGGCTGCGCGATCTCAAGCAGACGCTGGAGCAGTGGTTTGGCCCGGTCGTGACCTCCAGCGAAAAGATGTCCACTACGGTGAATACGCTGACCAGCGACGTCAATGCGAGCATTGATTTCGTGCTGGAGGGGCATCAGCACACCTGTGAAGTGTTGTCTGCACCCCATAACCGCTTCGCGATGGCTCAGGCGGTCTCGCTGCTGGCGCAGGCGAGGCAGGTCGCCATATTTGGGATTGGCGCGTCCGGCATTCTGGCCGAATACACCGCCAGGCTGTTCAGCCGAATGGGGCTACCCGCCACGCCGCTTAACCGTACCGGAATAGGGCTGGCCGAGCAGCTGATCGGGCTCCAGCGCGGGGATGTGCTGATCATGATGGCGCAAAAATCCGCGCACCGGGAAGGGCAAACCACGCTGCGCGAAGCAAAACGTCTGGGTATTCCCACGATTTTGCTGACCAATGCCACCGACTCGCGATTCAGCAAAGAGGCCAGCGTGGTGATCCACGTCCCGCGCGGCGGCGAGAAGGGCAAAATTCCGCTCCACGGCACGGTGCTGCTGTGCCTGGAGATGATTGTTTTATCCGTCGCCTCCACCGAGCCGCAGCGCACCATCAAGTCGATGAAGCGTATCAACGAGTTACATCGTGGGTTAAAGCCGGGGAAGAAGAGCAGCTGATTTCCCCGACTCGCGGATCACGCTTTCGGAATACGCAGCGTCTGGCCGGGATAGATTTTATCCGGGCTGGAGAGCATCGGGCGGTTAGCCTCAAAAATCTTGTTGTACTGGTTGGCATCGCCGTACACGGTTTTGGAGATAGCGCTCAGGGTATCGCCAGATTTCACCGTGTAGTAGGTGGCTTCATCTTTGGCATCGGTCGTGGTGATGTTGTTTTCCACCTCGCTGACGCCCGCGATGTTGCCGACGGCGACCTGGATTTTTTCTTTCTGCTCCTGGGTCAGCCCGTCGCCCGTCACGCTGGCCTTGCCGTCGGTAACGTTAACCTGAACTTTGTCTGAACCGGGAATGTTGAGTTTCTTGAGATGCTCGGTGATTTTGTCGCTCTGACCTTTGTGGTCGGTCAGGTTATCCCATAGCTTTTCGCCTGCTTCTTTCACGAAGTTAAAAAGACCCATTCCATCCTCCTGTTAATCATGAAGTCAGAATAAGCATAGCAGGTCAGAGAGAATTCCCTCCCCGGAAGGAGAGGGAAGGCAGGTTTTAAACCCCTTGCTCCAGAATACGGATGTGGGTCTCCAGCACGTCACCCTTCACCGCGTCGCTCCACGCTTTCATGTGCGCGGTCTGCAGGTGTGCTTCAAGGTGCGCGACGGTTTCCCACTGCTCAACCATGATAATGGAGTCTGGCGCGGTGGCCTGGAAGCTTGCGTCGGTAGCGGCGTCCACCATCGGCGCGTAGCCGTGGCAGCCTTCTTCTTTCAGTACGGTTGGGATGATTTTCGCGAACTGATCCAGCACCGCCTGGCGGTGATGTTGACCTGGACGAGTACGGATTTCTGCGATTACTGTAAGCATGGTTACTACTCCTTTAATTCCAGGCTACCAGTTAAGCAAAAATTTTCGCGAGATGCTTGCGATATTCTGCGATATAGCTCGGGACGTCAGGCATTTTAATCACGTCGTTGACGATAAAGGTCGGCAGCGGATCCATCCCCAGGAACTGGTTCGCCTTGTGGAACGGCAGATACGCGCCGTCTACGCCCACGCCTTCGAAGAACTGATCTTTTTCGGTGAAGGCTTCCAGAGGGGCGTTCCAGGTCAGGGAGAGCATGTACTTTTTGCCCTGAATCAGGCCGCCGGAGCCGTATTTTTTAGACGCGTCTGAGCGGGTGCGTCCGTCGCTGGCATACAGCGAACCGTGACCTTCGGTGAAGACGTCGTCCATGTACTTTTTCACGGTCCACGGCGCGCCCATCCACCAGCCCGGCATCTGCCAGATAACCACGTCGGCCCACAGGAAGTTCTGCACTTCGGCCTTCACGTCATAGCTGCTGTCCGCGCGCACGACCTTAACATCATGCCCGGCGTCGCGCAGGAAACCGTCCGCGACCTCGGTCAGGGTGTCATTCAGCTGGCCTTTAGAGTGCGCGAACTCTTTCGCGCCGTTGATAATCAGAATATTGCTCATTTTTTGTCCTCGATGCTGAGAGTATGCCGGGTATTCTACGCGCGAGGACGGAGCGGAAAAATGAGCAAAATGTGCAAAGTCTTTTGCGCTAAATGCAATAATCCCTTACCAGCTAACCTTCACTTCAAAGCCGCCTTCTGGCGCATTGCCGAGCGAGACGCGCATGCCGTGCAGGGTGGCAATGCGTTTCACAATGGATAACCCCAGCCCGCTGCCCGTGGCGTCCTGACCCGGCGGGCGATAAAAGCGCTCGCCGAGACGCGCCAGCGCATCGGGTGAAATGCCCGGGCCGTTGTCGCGCACGGTAAAGCTACGGGTGTTCAGCGTCACGTCTACCACGCTGCCGCGTGGGCTATAGCGGGTGGCGTTATCCAGCAGGTTACGCACCAGCAGGCTCAGAAGCAGCTGCTGACCCGTGCGGGTCACCTCCGGCGCGTTGATGTGCAGACGAACATCAATACCCGCCTGCTGCGCCGGAGGGTAGATATCCATCACTGCAGACTGCAGCAGGTCGGCCATCGCTATTTGTTCTACGCCGTCCAGGCTATCCAGCGAGTCCAGGCGCGACAGCGTAAGGAGCTGATCCACCAGCCGGGAGGCGCGGTCGATACCCGCGTGCAGCTGCGCCAGCGCTTTTTCCTGCGCCTGCGGATCGTCCTGAGAAAGCTGCGCCACGTCGGTTTGCACCTTCAGCGCCGCCAGCGGGCTGCGCAGCTCGTGGGCGGCGTCGGAGGTGAAGCGGCGCTCGCGGGTCATCATCTCCTGGGTTCGGGCAAAGAGATGGTTCAGCGAGTCGAGCAGGGGGCGCACTTCCGCCGGCACGCCCTGCGTGGGCAGGGCGTCGGTGGCATCCGGCGAGCGGGAACGCAGGGTCTGGGCCAGCTTTTTCAGGGGCTTCAGCTCCCGGCTCAGCAGGACAATAAGCAACAGCAGCATCACCGGCAGCGCCACCAGCCACGGCGTCAGCTGTGAGCTGACCACGTCCAGCGCCATATCCTGCCGGTACTCCCACTCCTGGCCGACCACCACGCGGTATTTTCCGTCTGGCGACGTCAGCCATAAAAAGCGCCATTCGTCGCTGTCATCCTGAAGCCGTCCGTCATCAAAGCCGTCACGACGATAGTGATACGGGATATCGCTCCCGTTTTCGCCGTCGTTAAGGATCATCGTGCCGTCTGCAGCGTAAATAGCGAAGGCCAGCGCGTCATCGTCCAGATGCCCGTGTTTGGCCTTTTTCGGCACCTCGCGCATGCGCTCCGGCGCGCGGATCTCGTCCAGATCCATCGTCAGCAGCCGTTTGGCAAACAGCATCTGCTGCGTGTCGAACAGCTTATCGAGCTTGTCGGTAGTCTGCTGCCACGCCACCAGGCTGGCGGCAAACCAGGCCGCCAGGGACAGCGCTAAAAAGAGGAGCGTCAGGCGCAGCTTCAGGCTCAGCTTCATGCGTCACCCAGGGTGTAGCCGATGCCGTGCACGGTGCGGATAAACTCGCTCCCGAGCTTGCGGCGTAAATGATGAACGTGGACTTCCACGGCGTTGCTTGAGACGTCATCGTCCCAGGTATAAAGCTTTTCCTCGATCAGCTTGCGCGGCAGCACCCGGCCCGCGTTACGCATTAACAGCTCCAGCAGGGCGAACTCTTTCGGCTTGAGCGTCAGCGTTTCGCCCTCCAGCGTGGCGACGAGGCTTGCCGGGTCGAGCGTCACCTTGCCGTGACGCAACTCGCTGCGCGTCTGGCCGTGGCTGCGGCGCACCAGCGCTTCCAGGCGGGCGGCCACTTCTATCAGCGCGAACGGCTTGCAGAGATAATCGTCCGCACCGAGGCGCAGCCCTTCAACGCGCTGGTTCAGCGCATCCCGCGCCGTCAGGATCAGTACCGGCTCGCTGCGCCCGCTTTCACGCCAGGCGCGCAGGATCTCCAGACCGTCCATTCCCGGCAGGGTCAGGTCGAGCACGACGGCATCATAGGGCGCTGAGGCGAGCGCGGCCTGCCCGGTTTTCCCATCGGTAAACCAGTCCACGCTAAAGCCCAGTTTGCTTAAGCCCGCTTTGATGCCATCGCCAATTAACCCGTCGTCTTCTACCAGTAAAATGCGCATGTTCCCTCCTTGATGCCGTCAGTAAACCCTCTGCAAGCGCCTGCTGTACAGTAAAAATAAATAAATTTTCCCCTTAAGAAGTTGTTAAGGTTTACCCTGTTTAATGGATTGTGAAACGACATTAAAGGGAGAGATTACGATGAAAAAATTCGCTGCAGTTGCTGCCATCATGATGATGACCACCGCGCCGGTCTTTGCTGCACAGGGCGGTTTTACTGGCCCATCTGCGACACAAACTCAGACGCAAACCCAGCAGGGCGGCTTTGTTGATAACAACGCCAACCTCACCACCGCGGCTAAAGTCAAAGATCTGAAGGACGATGCCTGGGTGAAGCTGCGCGGTAACATTACCGAGCGCCTGTCCGACGACCGCTACACCTTCCGCGACGAGTCCGGCACGGTGGTGGTCGAGATTGACAACAAGCGCTGGAACGGCGTGACCGTCACCCCGCAGGATAAAGTCGAGCTGCAGGGTAAAGTCGACAAAGACTGGAACGAGTTTGAAATCGACGTGAAGCAGGTTATCAAGCTGAACAAATAACCCAAAAAGGGCCGCATACGCGGCCCTTTTTCTTTGTGACTCAATTCGCCAGATGAGGTAGTATCTGCGGCAATATTGCCTGAAACCCTTCGGTTTCTGAGTTGAGGAATCACACGTAATGAGCGATATGGCAGAGCGCCTCGCGCTACATGAATTCACGGAAAACGCCTACCTGAACTACTCCATGTACGTCATCATGGACAGGGCGTTGCCGTTTATCGGGGATGGCCTGAAGCCCGTTCAGCGCCGCATCGTCTATGCGATGTCCGAACTGGGGCTGAACGCCACCGCCAAGTTCAAGAAATCCGCCCGTACCGTGGGTGACGTACTGGGTAAATACCATCCGCACGGCGACAGCGCCTGCTATGAAGCGATGGTATTGATGGCCCAGCCGTTCTCCTACCGCTACCCGCTGGTGGACGGGCAGGGGAACTGGGGTGCGCCGGACGATCCGAAATCCTTCGCGGCGATGCGTTATACCGAATCCCGCCTGTCCAAATACGCCGAAGTGCTGCTGGGCGAGCTGGGTCAGGGAACCGTTGACTGGGTGCCAAACTTCGACGGTACGCTGCAGGAGCCGAAGATGCTGCCTGCGCGTCTGCCGAACATCCTGCTGAACGGTACCACCGGTATCGCCGTCGGCATGGCGACGGATATTCCGCCGCACAACCTGCGTGAAGTGGCAAAAGCCGCCATCACCCTGATTGAGCAGCCAAAAACCTCGCTGGACGAGCTGCTGGATATCGTCCAGGGGCCGGACTACCCGACCGAAGCCGAGATCATCACCTCGCGTGCGGAAATCCGCAAAATCTACCAGAACGGTCGCGGCTCCGTGCGCATGCGCGCGGTGTGGAATAAAGAGGACGGCGCCGTGGTGATCACCGCGCTGCCGCACCAGGTTTCCGGTGCCAAAGTGCTGGAGCAGATCGCCTCCCAGATGCGCAATAAAAAGCTGCCGATGGTGGACGACCTGCGCGACGAATCGGACCACGAGAACCCGACCCGTCTGGTGATCGTGCCGCGCTCCAACCGCGTGGACATGGAGCAGGTGATGAACCACCTGTTCGCCACCACCGATCTGGAAAAAAGCTACCGCATCAACCTGAACATGATCGGCCTCGACGGCCGCCCGGCGGTGAAAAACCTGCTGGAGATCCTCTCCGAATGGCTGACCTTCCGCCGCGATACGGTGCGCCGTCGTCTGAACCATCGTCTGGAGAAAGTGCTTAAGCGCCTGCATATCCTCGAAGGTTTGCTGGTGGCACACCTGAATATTGACGAAGTCATTGCGATCATCCGCACTGAGGATGAGCCGAAACCTGCACTGGTAGCACGTTTTGGTCTCAGCGAAACCCAGGCTGAAGCGATCCTCGAGCTGAAGTTACGTCACCTCGCCAAGCTCGAAGAAATCAAAATTATCGGTGAACAGTCCGACTTGATGAAAGAACGTGACCAGATACAGGGTATTCTCGCGTCCGAGCGCAAGATGAACACCCTGCTGAAGAAAGAGCTGCAGGCGGATGCAGACGCCTTCGGCGACGACCGTCGTTCTCCGCTGCACGAGCGCGAAGAAGCGAAGGCGATGAACGAGCACGACATGCAGCCGTCCGAGCCGGTGACCATTGTGCTGTCTCAGAGCGGCTGGGTGCGCAGCGCCAAAGGCCACGATATCGACGCGCCGGGTCTGAGCTACAAAGCGGGCGACAGCTTTAAAGCGGCGGTGAAAGGCAAGAGCAACCAGCCGGTGGCGTTTATCGACTCCACGGGCCGCAGCTACGCTATCGACCCGATCACGCTGCCTTCCGCGCGCGGCCAGGGCGAACCGCTGACCGGCAAGCTGACGCTGCCGCCGGGCGCAACGGTTGACCACATGCTGATGGAGGCCGACGACCAGAAGCTGCTGATGGCGTCCGACGCGGGCTACGGCTTTATCTGTACCTTTAACGACCTCGTGTCGCGCAACCGTGCCGGTAAAGCGCTGATCAGCCTGCCGGACAACGCCCACGTGATGACGCCGCTGGTGATTGAGAACGAGAGCGACATGCTGCTGGCAATCACCTCTGCCGGGCGTATGCTGATGTTCCCGGTCAGCGACCTGCCGGAGCTGTCGAAAGGCAAGGGCAACAAGATCATCAACATCCCGTCGGCGGAAGCCGCGAAAGGTGAAGATGGCCTGGCGCACCTCTTCCTGCTGCCGCCGCAGAGCACGCTGACCATTCACGTCGGCAAGCGTAAGATCAAGCTTCGCCCGGAAGAGCTGCAAAAAGTGGTGGGCGAGCGCGGTCGCCGCGGTTCGCTGATGCGCGGCCTGCAGCGTATCGACCGCGTGGAGATTGATTCGCCTGCGCGCAGCGGTGCGGGCGACAGCGAAGAGTAATGTCGTGACACCCCCCTCTGTCCGGAGGGGGATTTCAATAAAATTTCCCGTAAAATCGTTGTTAATTCGTGCGTTGCGATTAACAATACGCGCTCGTAATAAAGTCCTTACCTGGCCACAGGTGAAGTATAATTGTCAGCTGTTGGGGCTTCAGAGGTCGCTATGCTATATATTGTTCGTCTCATTCTTACCGTTATCTACTGCATTCTGGTCTGTATTTTCGGCTCTATTTACTGCCTGTTCAGCCCGCGTAATCCGAAGCATGTTGCTACCTTTGGCCATATGTTCGGCCGCCTTGCGCCGCTGTTTGGCCTGAAGGTTGAAAAACGTCTGCCTGAAGGGGCGGAGAATTTCGGTAACGCCATCTATATCGCTAACCATCAGAACAACTACGATATGGTGACGGCCTCCAATATCGTTCTGCCGCCGACCGTAACGGTGGGGAAAAAAAGCCTGCTGTGGATCCCGTTTTTTGGCCAACTGTACTGGCTGACCGGTAACCTGCTGATCGACCGTAACAACCGTGCAAAAGCGCACGGCACCATTGCGGAAGTGGTGAACCATTTTAAAAAGCGCAAAATATCCATCTGGATGTTCCCGGAAGGGACGCGCAGCCGCGGTCGCGGCCTGCTGCCGTTTAAAACCGGCGCGTTTCATGCCGCAATTGCGGCAGGTGTTCCAATTATTCCCGTGTGCGTTTCCAATACTTCTAATAAGATTAATCTTAACCGCCTGAATAATGGTCTGGTGATTGTCGAAATGCTGCCACCCGTCGATACCAGCAAATACGGTAAAGACCAGGTGCGCGAGCTGGCAGCGCACTGCCGCGAGCTGATGGCTCAGCATATTGCGCTGCTGGATAAAGAAGTCGCAGAAAGAGAAGCCGCCGGTAAGGTTTAATCCGGCGTTAAAGGGAAAAAGAATTCCCGCGTTGTTAGTCGTTTCAGATGGAGCTTATATGTCACTCAGTCGGCGTCAGTTTATTCAGGCTTCGGGGATTGCCCTTTGTGCGGGTGCGATGCCGCTGACAGCCAGCGCCGCCGGGCAGCAGCAGCCGCTGCCCATTCCGCCGTTGATTGAATCCCGTCGCGGGCAGCCGCTTTTCCTCACGCTTCAGCGCAGCCACTGGTCCTTTACCCAGGGCACGCGCGCGCAGGTATGGGGCATTAACGGACGCTACCTCGGGCCGACCATCCGCGTGTGGAACGGCGATGACGTTAAGCTGATTTACAGCAACCGGACGACTGAAAATGTCGCGATGACCGTCAGTGGATTGCAGGTTCCTGGCCCGCTGATTGGCGGCGCGGCGCGAATGATGTCCCCCAACGCCGACTGGGCGCCCGTCCTGCCGATCCGCCAGAGCGCGGCAACCCTGTGGTATCACGCCAATACCCCTAACCGTACGGCGCAGCAGGTCTATAACGGCCTGGCCGGCATGTGGCTGGTGGAAGATGAGGTCAGTAAATCGCTGCCGATCCCGAACCACTACGGCGTGGATGATTTCCCGGTCATCATTCAGGACAAACGTCTGGATAACTTCGGCACGCCGGAGTACAGCGAGCCGGGGAGCGGTGGCTTTGTCGGCGATACTCTGCTGGTTAACGGCGCGCAGAGCCCGTACGTGGAAGTGTCCCGCGGCTGGGTGCGCCTGCGCCTGCTCAACGCCTCTAACTCGCGTCGCTATCAGCTGCAGATGAGCGATGGCCGCCCGCTGCACGTGATCTCCGGCGACCAGGGCTTTTTACCCGCGCCGGTCTCCGTTAAACAGCTGGCGCTGGCACCGGGAGAGCGCCGTGAAATTCTGGTGGATATGACCAACGGGGATGAAGTCTCCGTCACCTGTGGTGAAGCCGCGAGCATCGTTGACCGTATTCGCGGGTTCTTTGAGCCGTCGAGCATTCTGGTCTCCACGCTGGTGTTAACCCTGCGTCCAACCGGCCTGCTGCCGCTGGTCACCGACAGCCTGCCGATGCGCCTGCTGCCGCAGGAGATCATGAGCGGTTCGCCGGTGCGCAGCCGCGATATCAGCCTTGGGGACGACCCCGGCATCAACGGTGCGCTGTGGGACGTGAACCGTATTGATATCACCGCCCAGCAGGGCACCTGGGAGCGCTGGACGGTGCGTTCAGATATGCCGCAGTCGTTCCATATTGAAGGAGTGTCATTCCTGATCCGCAACGTCAACGGCGCAATGCCGTTCCCGGAAGATCGCGGCTGGAAAGATACTGTCTGGGTGGACGGCCAGGTAGAACTGCTCGTCTACTACGGCCAGCCCTCCTGGCCGCATTTCCCGTTCCTGTTCCACAGCCAGACGCTGGAGATGATGGACAGAGGCTCCGTAGGGCAGATGCTGGTTAACCCCGCGCCGTAACCCCCTTACATTCCCGGTTCGCCGGGAATGTTTTATGCCCGCCAGAAAAAGCGCGAGAACAGAATCAGCACCGGGTAAATTTCCAGACGCCCTAAGATCATCGCCGCGCACATCAGCAGTTTCGCTCCCTCTGTTAACGTGCCAAACGTCGACGCCGTCTCGCCAAACCCCAGCCCCATGTTGTTGATACAGGCGGCAACCGTTGCGAATGACGTAAACAGGTCATAGCCCATCAGATTAAGCGCCCAGACAAAAAAGCCCGTAATCATCACGTAGAGAAAGAAGAAGCTCCATACCGAGCGCAGGACGCGTTCATTCACCACGCTTTTGCCCACCTTAATGCTCAGCAGCGCTCTCGGATGCGCCAGCTGGTTCATCTCCTGAATACTCTGCTTGAACATAATGAGAAAACGCAGGGCTTTGATCCCGCCGCAGGTCGAGCCTACGCAGCCGCCAAAAAAGCTGGCGCTCAGCAGCAGGAAGATGGTGTGCGCGGGCCACTGGGCGTAGTCGGCGGTCGAAAGGCCGTTATCGGTCATCATCGAGCTGGCAAGGAAGAAGGCGTGCACCAGGCTATCGACAGGGTTGTACATTCCCGCGTGCCAGACCTGCCAGGCGGTGATGATGATAATCACCGCGGCGGCGCTCAGAAAGAATCTCACCTCCGGGCTGCGGCGAATCGGCTTCAGGGTGCGGCGGACAATGGCGACGTACCAGAGGGTGAAGTTAAACGCGGAGAGCAGCGAAAACGCCCCGGCGACCAGCTCAATCGCGTGGCTGTCATAAAACCCAATGCTCTCGCTGCGGGTGGAGAACCCGCCCAGCGACACGGTCGAAAGCCCGTGACAGAGGGCATCAAAAAAGGACATCCCCGCCAGCCAGTAGGCCAGGGTACAGGCCACGCCCAGCGCGAAATAGGTCATCCACAGGGTGCGCGCGGTATCGGCAAGGCGGGGCGTCAGGCGCTCCTCCTTGAACGGGCCCGGCATCTCTGACTGATAGAGCTTCATGCCACCAATGCCCAGCAGCGGCAGAACCGCGACGGCCAGCACGATGACGCCTAGCCCGCCGATGAAATTGAGCTGCGCGCGATAATAAAGGTACGACTTCGGCAGGGCGCTGACGTCCCCGATCACCGTCGCCCCGGTGGTGGTGATCCCGGAAACCCCTTCAAAAAGCGCGTCCGCAAAGGAGAGGTGCAGGCCATCGTCCATCCATAGCGGCATGGCGCTTATCAATGAAAACAGCAGCCAGAACAGCACGATGATCACGAAACCGTCGCGGGTGCGCAGCTGTATGCCGGCGTAGCGGGTTGCCCGCCAGGTTAACCCCCCGAGGCTGAAAAAGGTCAAAAAGGTGGTCAAAAACGCAAAGTAGGTTCGCTCTTTATTGAGCAGGGCGATGACCATCGGCGGCAGCATCGAGAGGCTGTACAGCAGAACCAAAAAACCGCAGAGGTGGAGCACAACCCGCAGCTGAGACACATGTAACGAATCGTTGAACTTCACAAAGCAACTCCACGCCAGAATTCCTCCCGGCGGCTGAGGACCGGGAGAGTCAGGGGTAATTATGATGCAAAATTAACAGGGCGCTGTATTTTAACGACTTCCACGAATATCTGCCCGCTTCCTGCATCCTTTTCTTCAAATTGGGCGGATGAACAGCGTATAATCCCGCTCCTTTTGTCTATTTTTTCTTCGGAAGCATTATGAGCGCAATCTCCCTGATCCAGCCGGATCGTGACCTCTTCTCCTGGCCCCAGTACTGGGCGGCCTGCTTTGGACCGGCGCCGTTCCTGCCGATGTCCCGGGAAGAGATGGACCAGCTGGGCTGGGATAGCTGCGACATCATTCTGGTCACGGGCGATGCCTACGTTGACCACCCGAGCTTTGGTATGGCGATTTGTGGCCGCATGCTCGAAGCGCAGGGCTTCCGCGTGGGGATCATCTCCCAGCCCGACTGGAACAGCAAAGACGACTTTATGCGTCTGGGAAAACCGAACCTGTTCTTCGGCGTGACCGCCGGCAACATGGACTCGATGATCAACCGCTATACCGCCGACCGCAAGCTGCGCCATGACGACGCCTACACGCCGGATAACGTGGCGGGCAAACGTCCGGATCGCGCGACCCTGGTCTATACCCAGCGCTGCAAAGAGGCCTGGAAAGACGTGCCGGTGATCCTCGGCGGCATCGAGGCGAGCCTGCGCCGCACCGCGCACTACGACTACTGGTCAGATACCGTGCGTCGCTCGGTGCTGGTGGACTCCAAGGCCGACATGCTGATTTACGGTAACGGCGAACGTCCGCTGGTGGAAGTGGCGCACCGCCTGTCGCAGGGCGAGCCGGTAAGCAGCATCCGCGACGTGCGCAATACCGCGATCATGGTGAAAGAGGCGCTGCCGGGCTGGAGCGGGGTGGATTCCCGCATCATCGATATGCCGGGCAAAATCGACCCGATCCCGCACCCGTACGGTGAAGATCTGCCGTGTGCCGACAACAAGCCGGTTGAGCCGAAGAAAGGGGAAGCGAAGGCTATCGTTGTGCAGCCGCCGCGCCCGAAGCCGTGGGAAAAGACCTACGTGCTGCTGCCGTCCTACGAGAAGGTGAAGGCCGACAAGGTGCTCTACGCGCACGCGTCCCGTATTCTGCACCACGAAACCAACCCGGGCTGCGCCCGCGCCCTGATGCAGAAGCACGGCGAGCGTTTTATCTGGATCAACCCGCCGGCGATCCCGCTTTCCACCGAAGAGATGGACAGCGTCTTTGCGCTGCCGTACAAGCGCGTGCCGCACCCGGCGTACGGCAACGCCCGTATCCCGGCGTATGAGATGATCCGCTTCTCGATCAACATCATGCGCGGCTGCTTCGGCGGCTGCTCCTTCTGCTCCATTACCGAGCACGAGGGGCGCATCATTCAGAGCCGCTCTGAAGATTCGATCATCAATGAGATTGAAGCCATTCGCGACTCGGTGCCGGGCTTTACCGGCGTGATCTCCGATCTCGGCGGCCCAACCGCGAACATGTATATGCTGCGCTGCAAGTCGCCGCGCGCGGAGCAGACCTGCCGTCGTCTCTCCTGCGTCTACCCGAGCATTTGCGAGCACATGGATACCAACCACGAGCCGACGATCAACCTCTACCGCCGCGCGCGCGATCTGAAGGGCATCAAAAAGATCCTCATCGCTTCCGGGGTGCGTTACGACATCGCCGTGGAAGATCCGCGCTACATCAAAGAGCTGGCGACGCACCATGTCGGCGGCTATCTGAAGATTGCGCCGGAGCACACCGAAGAAGGCCCGCTGTCGAAGATGATGAAGCCGGGCATGGGCAGCTACGATCGCTTTAAGCAGCTGTTCGACACCTACTCTAAACAGGCGGGTAAAGAGCAGTATCTGATCCCGTACTTCATCTCCGCGCACCCCGGCACGCGCGATGAAGACATGGTGAACCTGGCGCTGTGGCTGAAGCAGCGTCGCTTCCGTCTGGACCAGGTGCAGAACTTCTATCCTTCTCCGCTCGCCAACTCGACGACCATGTATTACACCGGCAAAAACCCGCTGAGTAAGATTGGCTACAAGAGTGAAGAGGTGGTGGTGCCGAAAGGGGATAAACAGCGCCGTCTGCACAAGGCGCTGCTGCGTTACCACGACCCGAAAAACTGGCCGCTGATCCGCCAGGCGCTGGAAGAGATGGGTAAAAAACACCTGATCGGCTCGCGCCGCGACTGCCTGGTTCCGGCCCCGACGCTGGATGAGATGCGCGAAGCGCGCCGCCAGAACCGCAATACGCGCCCGGCGCTGACCAAGCACACGCCGATTGTCCATCAGCGTTCGAACGGTGGGGCTACGGGAACGAAAAAAACGGGAAAACGTAAGATCGGATAACGATGAGGTCATTGCCCCTCACCCTAACCCTCTCCCCAAAGGGGAGAGGGAACTTGAACACCCTCTCCCCTTTGGGGAGAGGGCAGGGTGAGGGGGAGGGGGAAAACTACCCGCCAAACTGATCCGGGTCCGGCCCAAGCCGCTTGCCCTTATCCAGCTTCGCAATCTCACCCAGCTCGTCTTTGTCCAGTCGGAAATCCCAGACGTCGAAGTTCTCGGCAATGCGCGACGGCGTAACTGATTTCGGAATGACCACCAGGCCGTTGTCCAGATGCCAGCGAATGACGATCTGCGCCGGGGTTTTGCCGTATTTATCCGCCAGGTCGCGGATAATTTTCTGGTCGAACACGCCTTCACCGCCCTGCGCCAGCGGGCTCCAGGACTCGGTCTGGATCTTGTGGGTGGCGTTCCAGGCGTGAAGCTGACGCTGCTGCAGCAGCGGGTGCAGTTCGATCTGGTTAATCACCGGTGCGACGCCCGTTTCGTCAATCAGGCGCTGCAGGTGATGCACCTGGAAGTTACAGACGCCGATGCTTTTCACCAGCCCCTCTTTCTGCAGGTCAATCATCCCTTTCCAGGCGTCAACGTAATGGTCAATGGCCGGAACCGGCCAGTGCATCAGGTACAGATCGACGAAATCGAGCTGAAGCTTCTCCAGGCTCTCCTGCAACGCTTCACGGGGGCGCTTTTGATCGTCGTTCCACAGTTTGGTGGTAATGAATAGCTCATCGCGGGGGACGCCGGCGCTGGCCAGCGCGGTCCCCACGCCGTCCTCGTTTTTGTACGCGGCGGCGGTATCAATCGACCGATAGCCAACTTCGAGTGCTTTATGAATGGCGGAGACGACCTCGTCGTTACCGGCTTTCCATACACCTAGCCCCAGCTGGGGCATCACGTTGCCGTCCTGCAGCTTGATTACGGTTTGGTTTGCCATTTTTCCTCCTTCAGGTGCGCATCGTCGGAGGGGGACTCCGACGATGGGGTGTGCATTAAGTCTGGACGAAATGTCAAAAAACGAAAGTCGCGAGACAAAAACGCTTAGCGTGCCGCTTCGTAGATACGACGGCTCACGTCAAGCGTAATGTCGCCGTGCTCGCCCAGCTGGGTCATGCCGTGCTCTTCGAGTTTTGCCAGCAGGGCAGGGATGGAGCTGCCGTCCAGGCCGTAGCCGGAAAGACGCGTTGGCACGCCCAGGCTTTCAAAGAAGTTACGGGTTGCTTCAATGGCGGCATCAATACGCGCATCGTCAGAACCCTCGGTGATGTTCCACACGCGCTCGGCGTACTGCAGCAGTTTGGCGCGCTTGGTATCCCGTTTTTCGTTCCACAGGGCAGGCAGCACAACGGCCAGCGTCTGAGCGTGATCGAGGCCGTGCATCGCCGTCAGCTCGTGGCCCAGCATATGGGTCGCCCAGTCCTGCGGCACGCCAGCGCCGATCAGGCCGTTCAGCGCCTGCGTCGCTGCCCACATGACGTTGGCACGCACGTCGTAGTTTTCCGGCTCTTTCAGCGCTTTCGGGCCGTCTTCAATCAGCGTCAGCAGAATGCCTTCCGCGAAGCGATCCTGAATTTTGGCATTTACCGGGTAGGTCACGTACTGCTCAACGGTATGAACAAAGGCGTCGACCACGCCGTTCGCGACCTGGCGCGCGGGCAGGGTGTAGGTGTACACCGGATCCAGAATAGCGAACACAGGCTGAACGTGTTCGTTCATAAAGGCCTGCTTGTCGCCGGTGGTTTTGCGGGAGATCACCGCGCCCTTGTTGGATTCAGAGCCGGTGGCCGGCAGGGTCAGCACGGAGCCCATCGGGATTGCGCTTTTAATGTCGCTGCCGCGGGTTTCCAGAATGTGCCACGGGTCAATGCCGTCAGCGTAGTGCGCTGCCGCCGCGATGAACTTAGTGCCGTCCAGCACGGAGCCGCCTCCGACCGCCAGCAGGAAGGTGATGTTTTCTTCACGGGCGATTTTCACCGCGTTCATCAGCGTTTCGTAAGACGGATTTGGCTCAATGCCGCCGAACTCACGCACGTCCAGTCCGTCCAGGGCGCTGTAAACTTGGTCCAGCACGCCGGTTTTTTTCACGCTGCCGCCACCGTAGGCGATCAGCACGCGGGCGTCAGCAGGGATCTGCGCGCGCAGGTCGGCGATGGCGTCTTTACCAAACAGAATGCGGGTTGGGGTGTGAAGATTAAAGTTGTTCATTGCTCGTTCCCTTTAGTGGGTGAAAAACCGTGGTGGCGCTGATGGCTACCTGATGCTGCTCATTGTGGCCGTCCGGGGACAGGCTCTCAATGCACATTCCTGCCGATGTCTTGCCCATTTCTACAGAGCGCTGGAGAAACTTCGTAAAAATGCGCAGACTGTGAGGGTCGGAAACCGTACCCGGAGTAACGTAAAATGAACCGCGAAGCAATCTGCCATCAGCTCACGGCGCAGATTAAAAGACTGATAGATAAAGAAAATAATGTCATCGACCTGCTGCCGGACATTCGCCTGCTCTACGGCACGCAGCCCGGCACGCGCACGCCGGTGATGTACCAGCCGGGCATCGTTTTTCTCTTTTCAGGCCATAAGATTGGCTATATCAACGAGCGCGTGTTCCGCTACGACACCAATGAATATTTGCTCCTGACGGTACCTTTACCCTTCGAATGTGAAACCTTCGCGACAGAGGCGGTCCCGCTGGCGGGTATTCGCGTCAACGTTGATATTCTTCAACTGCAGGAGCTGCTGATGGAGATTGGCGAAGACGAGCTTTTCCAGCCGTCGATGGCCTCCAGCGGGATTAACTCGGCGACGCTGTCCGAAGAGATCCTCTGCGCCATTGAGCGCCTGCTGGACGTGATGGAAAGGCCGCTGGACGCGCGTATTCTGGGCAAGCAGATTATCCGCGAAATTCTTTACCACGTGCTGCTGGGGCCGGGCGGCGGGGCGCTGCTGGCGCTGGTGAGCCGACAGACCCACTTCAGCCTGATCAGCCGCGTGCTCAAGCGTATCGAAAGCCAGTACACGGAGAACCTCAGCGTTGACCAGCTGGCGGCGGAAGCGAACATGAGCGTTTCGGCGTTTCACCATAACTTTAAGTCGGTGACCAGCACCTCGCCGCTGCAGTACCTCAAAACCTACCGCCTGCATAAGGCGCGGATGCTGATGATCCACGACGGCATGAAGGCCAGCGCGGCGGCCATGCGCGTCGGGTATGAGAGCGCGTCGCAGTTCAGTCGGGAGTTTAAGCGCTATTTCGGCGTCACGCCGGGAGAAGATGCATCACGCATCCGAACCATGCAGGGAGCTTAGGCTTTTTTCCCTCTCCCTTGTGGGGAGAGGGTCAGGATGAGGGGGTTATGCACTGCAATACTTTTTCTTAATCACCACCGCAATAGTCCCTACCAGGCCAGCAACCAGCAGGAAGATCGGCAGCACCATCAGGAAGGTCATCACCTGATCTTCGTGATGTTTCACAAACGGGATCATATTCAGCGCGTAGCCTAACGTGGTCACGACACCGACCCACAGCAGGCCGCTCAGCCAGTTGAAGAACTGAAAGCGGCGGTTAGACAGCCCGGAAATACCCGCCATGGTGGGCAGAAGGGTGCGAACAAACGCCAGGAAACGCCCGGCCAGCAGCGCTAGCAGGCCGTGTCGGTCAAACATACAGGTCGCGCGCTGATGGTATTTATGGGGTAACTGCGCCAGCCAGCCTTTCACCACGCGCGTGTTACCCAGCCAGCGGCCCTGCAGATAGCTCAGCCAGCAGCCCAGGCTGGCGGCAGAGGTGAGGATAACCATCGTGGGCGTAAAGTCCATGACGCCTTTGCCGATCAACGCCCCGGCAAGCAAAAGCAAACTGTCACCGGGTAAAAACGAGGCTGGCAGTAATCCATTTTCCAGAAACAGCGTCGCGAACATCACGAAATAGACGACGCCTACAACGTGGGGATCCGCCAGGGCGGCAAAATCATGTTGCCAGAGCGCCGCGATAATATCTTGAATAACAGCCATGGACTTTCCTGTGGAACAGCAGAGATAACGCTATTGTACTCCCAATTTCACCTGTCGGGATTGATCGCAGGCGCAACTCATGCAGACTTTTCTGCTTGCAGTGTTCACAAAAGCGTCCGGGGAGTAAATTTTCAGCCCGCACTCTACACGATACGTTCAAACCCTGCAGATAAATCCGCAATTAAATCGTCCACATTTTCTAAACCGATATGCAATCTAATGAGGGTGCCGCTGAAGTCCACTTCACCGCCGGGGCGCAGGGCCGCGATCTGCTCCGGCTGATTCGGCAGGATCAGGGATTCAAAACCGCCCCAGGAGTAGGCCATGCTGAAGAGGGTAAAATTATCCAGATAGCTTGCCAGCTCTTCATTACTCAGCCGTTTTTTAAGCACAAACGAGAACAGCCCGCTGCTGCCCGTAAAGTCACGTTGCCAGAATTCGTGGCCTTTACTACCCGGAAGCGCCGGATGGTTCACGCGCTCAACCTGCGGATGCTGCGCCAGCCATTCAGCAATTTTCAGGCTACTTTCATGATGCTGACGCAGGCGAACCCCCAGCGTGCGGATGCCTCGGCTGGTCATGTACGCCGTGTCTGCATCCACCATCTGGCCCATCAGGTAGGCATTTTCCCGCAGCTGGTCCCAGCAGCGCGCGTTGGAAACCGCGGTGCCAATCATCCCGTCAGAGTGGCCAATCAGGTATTTGGTTGCCGCCTGAATCGAGATATCAATGTCGAATTCCAGCGCCTTAAACAGCACGCCTGCCGCCCAGGTGTTATCGATCATGATGATGGCTTCTGGCGCTTTGCTGCGCACGGCCTTCACGATAGCCGGAACGTCGTGCACTTCCATGGTGATGGAGCCGGGAGATTCCAGGAACACAATGCGCGTGTTTGGCTGGATAAGTTCAGCAATGCCTTCACCAATCAGCGGGTCAAACCAGCCGGTGGTCACGCCGAGCTTGCTGAGAATTTTGGTGCAGAAATCCTGGCTGGGTTCATAGGCGGTGTTGGTCATCAGGATATGGTCGCCCTGTTCCACGAATGCCAGAATAGTGTTGGCAACCGCTGCCGCCCCGCACGGGAACAGCGCGCAGCCCGCGCCGCCTTCCAGCTCGCACATCGCTTCCTGGAGTGAAAAATGGGTTAGCGTGCCGCGACGACCGTAGAACAGCCCGCCTTTTGCGCGGTTACGCGTGGCGATTTTCTTCTCCTCAACGGTATCAAACACCAGCGAGGAGGCGCGTTGAATCACGCTGTTGACCGATCCCTGAGTGTATTTCTTGCTGCGTCCCGCCTGCACCAGCGTGGTATCAAGATGCTTCTTCGTCATGTTCGCTAACCCTGTTTTTATACGTCTGGACGTCCAGACTACCACGATTGTAAAAAACTGCACCCGCATGCTTATCGAATAAGCAGAAAATATTAGCAAAAAAGCGCATAAGAAATTTTTACTGCGTAAGCGCAAGGAAACTGAGCGAAAATTACGGCACCATGTAAATACTAATGAGAACGACTATCAATTCGACGACTTTTTGATATTATTACGTTCAGATTTTGTGATTTGCGTCCTGGAGATACAGAGTGGGTAATAATTTGATGCAGACGGATCTCTCCGTTTGGGGCATGTATCATCATGCTGACATCGTGGTTAAGATTGTGATGATCGGCCTGATTCTGGCGTCCGTTGTCACCTGGGCTATCTTCTTCAGCAAAAGCGCCGAGCTGCTTTCGCAGAAGCGTCGCCTCAAGCGGGAACAGCAGCAGCTGGCTGAAGCCCGCTCTCTGGATCAGGCTTCTGAGATGACCTCATCCTTCCACGCGAAAAGCCTGACCACCCTGTTAGTGAATGAAGCTCAGAACGAGCTGGAACTCTCCGCCGGCAGTGAAGATAACGAAGGCATTAAAGAGCGTACCGGTTTCCGTCTGGAGCGTCGCGTTGCGGCCGTTGGCCGACACATGGGACGCGGCAATGGGTATCTGGCGACCATCGGCGCGATTTCACCGTTCATCGGTCTTTTCGGTACGGTCTGGGGCATCATGAACAGCTTTATCGGCATTGCCCAGACCCAGACCACCAACCTGGCGGTAGTTGCGCCGGGTATCGCGGAAGCGCTGCTGGCGACGGCAATCGGTCTGGTCGCGGCAATTCCGGCGGTAGTTATCTACAACATTTTCGCGCGTATGATTGGCAGCTACAAAGCCACGCTCGGCGACGTTGCCGCCCAGGTTCTGCTGCTGCAAAGCCGCGATCTCGACCTGAATGCCAGCGCCGTGAAGCCGGTGCATGCGGCGTCTAAACTGCGCGTAGGTTGATTGTATGGCAATGCGTCTAAACGAAAATCTGGACGATAACGGCGAAATGCACGAAATCAACGTGACGCCGTTTATCGACGTCATGCTGGTGCTGCTGATTATCTTTATGGTGGCAGCCCCCCTGGCGACGGTCGACGTGAAGGTGAATCTGCCTGCCTCCTCCAGCCAGCCGCAGCCGCGTCCGGAAAAGCCAATCTATCTGTCGGTGAAAGCGGATAAATCCATGTTCCTGGGGAACGACCCGGTAACGGATGCTTCCGTTATTCCGGCGCTGGATCAGCTTACCGGCGGTAAGAAGGACACTACCGTCTTCTTCCGGGCGGACAAAACCGTCGACTACGAAACCATGATGAAGGTAATGGACACGCTGCATCAGGCGGGTTATCTGAAGATTGGGCTGGTCGGGGAAGAAAAAGCGGCCTCGAAGTGATAAAGAAGCTGGCGAAAGCCGGCTTTTTTTATGCCTGTCGGTTTATGCGCTTTTGTTGTCCGTCGGTGCGGAAGAGGGGGCTGCCAGCGCGTCTTCATCGAGCGCAACGCAGGTGACGTTGGACGTACGGTACTCACCGGCTGACAGTTTGCGCGTCAGGCGCAGGGTGGCGACTTCTCTGGCAAGCAGATACTGATAGTTAGCCTCAAGACGTCCCAGCAGTTTCTCTTTCAGTTCCGGAAGCTGTTCAATGATGGCGTTCATCACGGCACCGTAAATCTCTTCTTTGACCTGTAGCGGATAAATCTCGCGGCGATTCTGCCATTTCAGACGCACCAGCGTTGCCGGAATCGATACCAGGTCTTGTGTAATACGCGTCATCTCGGCATTTTTTGCATTTCTCAGCGCCTCGATATTTTGCTTTAAGATAAATTCATCACTTTTTTTATCATCTAAAGTCAAATAAACGTCATTGTCTTTAACTTCTTTCACGTTAATCTTCCCCCAGGGTATAAAAAATAGGGTTGTTTTTTTCTCGCGTAATTAGATTAAGCCAAATTTCATTGCCGGCCTCATTTATTTCTTTCGTTTTTTCGGCCATTATTTGACTTAGTTTCTGGGCATCTATTTCGCCTTCTGCCTGCAGGTCATTCAGCAGGTGGACAAAAGCTTCAATTTTTATAGCCCGAAATAAGCGGTCTTTTATATGGCGATCGTGCTCTTCCAGCAGCATATTACGGGATTTGCCAGTGCGGGAAACGCCAATTAATATATCAGGCTCGAAATCAGAGAGCTTTCTTTTCCCCTGAGTGAAACTGGCCTTTTTTTCTTCTTCCGTCGGTTGCTGTTCCACAGGCGTAATGTGGTACTTAGCCGGGACGAGATAGTCGGGCAGCATTTTTAATTTCCTTTAATTTCAACAGGGTGGGGTTGGTAAAGGCGTGAGATTCGTTGACAATATCATGAGGCAATTTTAAAATCAAAAAAAATGGAGCCAACCCATGAACAGCATCTTTTTTACGGTCATCACATTACTATTACTGACCGCTGGTGTGCTTTTATTGATGCAGGAGTTCAATAAAACGAAAGTGTCGAAAGACACCAGTGAACTGCCACAGCCTGAACTGATGACAAAAGAGGAAGGAGAAGATCATTTCTCTGTTTTGATGAACTCCGTTACGCCTGTCTGGTACTGGCGGGTGAATCATGAATATATCGATTTCTTACATGCGACAATTAAGCGCATGAAAATGTCGGAAATTAACGACACGCCCGGTCTGTTTGAGGCGCAGCGTCGCTGTAGCGATCTGAATTCAGCGGTTTATAAATATTACGACAACATCAAAAAGCGCTGTCTTAACGGTGAGAAGGTCTCATATTCCGACCTGGACGTATTAAACCTTCGCCAGTGTTTTCGCGAGTTTAGCCTGGAAGCCTACCCGGAGCTGGTGGTACTGGTCTGGCCGGAGTATGCGCGTCCTGAGGTTAACCCGGACGACGTCTGAGTGACGTACTGGTTAGTTCTTGCAAACAGTCAGCGCCGTTGAGATATACTGAGCGCTGGTTTCGTTTGCAGACAGGATTTTATGGAACGCTTCTTTGAAAACGCAATGTATGCCTCTCGCTGGCTGCTCGCACCCGTCTATTTCGGTCTTTCCCTGGCCCTGGTCGCCCTGACGATCAAGTTCTTCCAGGAGATTTTCCACGTATTGCCTAACATTTTCTCCGTGGCGGAAGCCGATTTAATTCTGGTTCTGCTGTCGCTGGTGGATATGACGCTGGTGGGCGGCTTACTGGTGATGGTGATGTTCTCCGGTTACGAGAACTTCGTCTCTCAGCTTGATATCGCCGAGCATAAAGAAAAGCTCAACTGGCTCGGGAAAATGGACGCGTCATCGCTGAAGAATAAAGTTGCGGCATCTATAGTGGCGATCTCCTCTATCCACCTGTTACGCGTGTTTATGGACGCGAAAAACGTCCCGGATAATAAGCTGATGTGGTATGTGATTATCCACCTGACGTTTGTGCTGTCGGCGTTTGTGATGGGGTATCTGGATAAGATCAGTAAGAAATAGAGTAGACATTTCCACTCACCCTCCCCTCTGGGGAGAGGGTTAGGGTGAGGGGCGAAAGCATCGGGCTACACTATTTATCCGACGACGCCTGCCACAAATTCAGTTCCCCATCCGCCACGTGCTGGTCAATCCGCGTCAGTTCATCTTCCGTAAAGCGCAGGTTATCCAGCGCCCGAACGTTCTCAGCAAGCTGTTCAGGGCGGCTCGCGCCAATCAGCACTGACGTCACGCGCGAATCTTTCAGCAGCCAGCTTAGTGCCATCTGCGCCATCGTCTGCCCGCGCGCCTGCGCCATCTCATTGAGCAGACGAAGACTGTTCAGGTTAGCTTCGGTCAGCATTTTCTGCGTCAGGCCGCGCACTTTGTTCCCTTCGCGCTGCATGCGTGAACCTTCCGGAATACCGTTCAGGTATTTTCCGGTCAGCAGACCCTGCGCCAGCGGGGTAAAGGCGATACACCCCGTGCCGTTTGCTTCCAGCGTATCCAGCAAGCCGGTCTTATCGACCCAGCGGTTAAGCAGGTTATAGGACGGCTGGTGGATCAGCAGCGGGATCTTCCACTCGTGCAGCAGCGCGGCCATTTTTTGTGTGCGCTCGGTGGAGTAGGAGGAAATGCCTACGTACAGCGCTTTCCCACTCTGAACCGCGTGAGCCAGCGCGGAGGCCGTCTCTTCCATGGGCGTATTTTCATCCACGCGGTGAGAGTAGAAAATATCCACGTATTCCAGACCCATGCGCTTCAGGCTCTGGTCAAGGCTGGCGAGCAGATACTTGCGTGAGCCGCCTGAACCGTACGGGCCTGGCCACATGTCGTAACCGGCTTTGGTGGAGATAATCAGCTCGTCGCGATACCCGGCAAAGTCCTCACGCAGCAGGCGGCCAAAATTCTCTTCCGCGCTACCCGCAGGCGGGCCGTAGTTGTTGGCAAGATCGAAATGGGTAATCCCGAGGTCGAAGGCTTTACGCAGCAGCGCGCGCTGGGAGTCGAGGGGCTGAACGTGGCCGAAGCTATGCCACAGGCCCAGCGACAGCGCGGGCAGGCGCAGGCCGCTCTTGCCACAGTAGCGGTACTGCATATTCTCGTAGCGGGTAGCGTCAGGGTACCAGGACATGATGTCTCCTTTCTTATTTAATGAATTTTCGAAACAACGTTTTTATTCTGTGTTTATCAAATCATAAATCATCCGGATAAGCGACGACATGCCCAAACCCTGTGATGTTGAAAGGGAATGCTTAACCGTGGCTGTGCTACCTGTGAAGCCACGCTAACGAAAAATAATCACAAAAGGTTATAATTTCCCCGCACCCTGCCGATAACGAGAGTAGCACTCGCCTCTGGGCGAATTCACCCTCACGGCAAGGAAGACTTATGAATATGCTCCGTAATTTCACGATCCGTTTCGTCATGCTGACGATCCTCGGGATTTTTTGTTTAATGTGGGCGGGCGTCGGGCTGTACAGCACCTGGTCCCTTTCACGAGTATCAGACGGTAATGAAGTCGATCGCCAACTGGTCAAACAGATGATGGTGCTCAGCCAGGGCAACGATCAGTATTTCCGCTTTGTCACCCGGCTGAGCCGCGCCATGGAGGTCAAAGCCGCTGGCGGCACGCCGGATTTATCCTCTGCCCAACAGGCGCTGGACAACATGGGTAAGAAACTGGCCGAGATGAAGGCGATCTCGCCTGGCCCAATGGATGAGCAGATCTCTGCGCAGGTAATAGGGGCCTGGCAGGCGCTGCTCGATCGGGGCGTGACGCCGCAAATGGAGCAGGCGAAGCAGGCGACCCTGGACGGCTACCGCCAGCAGGCCAACAACGTTACGCCGCCGCTGAGCCGTGCGTTCGGTGCCGCCGCCGAGGAGTTCAACAATGCCGCCGCGAAGACGCTCGACAGCACCCGCGTGGTGGTCGACGGCCTGACCAGCATGACCCGCACGGTTATTATCGTCGCCACCATTATCGGCCTGCTGATCCTGCTCTTTACCGACCGCTACCTGGTGGCGATGCTGGTCAAACCGCTGGAGCGTATTCGCCAGCAGTTCCGCCAGATTGCCCAGGGCGATCTCAGCCAGCCCATTGCGCCTTTCGGCCGCAACTGCGTGGGACAGCTGGTGCCGCTGCTGAGCGCCATGCAGGACAGCCTGCGTGAAGCGGTCAGCACCATTCGCTCCGGCAGCGAGAATATCTGGCGCGGCGCGACGGAGATCTCCAGCGGCAACAACGATCTCTCTTCCCGTACCGAAGAGCAGGCTGCCGCACTGGAAGAGACGGCTGCCAGCATGGAACAGCTGACCGCGACCGTGAAGCTGAACGCGGAAAGCGCGCGTCAGGCCAGCCAGCTTGCCGATGTGGCCTCAACCACCGCCAGCCGCGGCGGCTCGCTGGTGGAAGAGGTGGTTACCACCATGAGCGGTATTTCTGAAAGCTCGAAGAAAATTGCTGAAATCACCAACGTCATCAACAGCATCGCCTTCCAGACCAATATTCTGGCGCTCAATGCGGCCGTAGAAGCGGCGCGCGCGGGCGAGCAGGGGCGTGGTTTCGCCGTGGTGGCGGGTGAAGTCCGCAACCTGGCAAGCCGCAGCGCCAACGCGGCAAAAGAAATTGAAGGGCTGATCGCTGATTCCGTTACCCGCGTCGAGCAGGGGGCGCAGCTGGTGAGCGACACGGGCACCACCATGGACGCGATTTTGCGCGACGTGACGGAAGTGACGACCATTATGAAGCAAATCGCTTCCGCCTCTGAAGAGCAAAGCAAGGGCATTTCGCAGGTCGGGATTGCCATTACGCAGATGGACGGCGTCACCCAGCAGAACGCCTCGCTGGTTGAAGAGGTTTCCGCGGCGGCCGCGGCGCTGGAGCGCCAGACCGAAGAGCTTCAGCGCTCGGTGCAGAAGTTCCGCCTGACGGCCTGACCTTCCCTACTAAGGCCGCTTCGTGCGGCCTTATTGTCGACGTTGGTGGGTACCGCAATGTCCAATATTGTACCTCATCCAAATTGAATAAATCCGTCTGAGAATTATCCTGTACAAAAAAACATAGTCAGGAAATTTGCGATGGACTGCTTTCGCCCGGTTAACCGGGTCATTCTTTTCGAGCCTCGGGCATTAGTACACAAAGGGATATGTCTCTTTTTACGCGATCAGCAGTGTGAAATTGTTCACTGCTGGTCTTTGGAACAACTTTCCGCAGCGCTTTACGATCGTACCGATGCCAGAAAAATTCTCCTTGCAGGTATCGGCGGCCTTGGAAATATGCTTCCTGGCTTTATCCGCACTTTGCATTATCCCCGGGCAATGCTTTTGACCTCATTTGTTTATTTGTCCTCCCGGGATGCGTTACTGGCAAAGATGCTGTTGGGCGCAGGCGCCGATGTATGCCTTGACGAGGCTGAGCTTGAAAGCGCGCTGCTTGCACAGCTTGCTGCGCCTGTAACCGCTCAACGTCGCGATGAGCGGCTTACCGCATCAGAGCTTAATATACTGCTGGATTACGCCTGCGGCATGCAGGCCCGGGAGATTGCGGCACACCGCAAGTGTAGCTACAAAACGGTGTTCACTTTTAAGCGTAATGCTCGACTGCGGCTCAATATAGAGAACGGCTTTGGATGGAGACGTTTAATGCTGCATCTCTCCCTGCTCATCTCACGGTATGAATGAGGCATCCATGTTTACATTTCATATTCGCTATATTGCCCATCCGGGTATTTATCTGTCAGGTATACGAGGATGTCTGGACAATATTGTCCACAATCAATCGCACCGGGAGTACTGTTTTTCTCCATATGTTTTTAACAAAAAGGAAGAGATACACCTTCTGGTTATTGATGCCACGTGCCACGAAACGATTAATGATTTTCCGGTTGCCGTGTTGGATTTATTAAAACGAAGATCCACGTTAATGCTGGTTAACGCGTTACAGAAAACCCTCATAGAACAGCTTGAGAAGGCGCATTGCTGCTCTGTGCTATGTGTCGATGAAATGACTTTCGACATGCGGGACATCCTGGAAATGACGATGCATAACAAACGATACCTGAGCCCTTTGGTGATGCGTATCGGGCAGCAACGCGATTCGGAAGATGAGATTGCGCTTACGCCTTCTGAATACCAGGTCATGAAATATTTCGGCAATGGATTGAGTGGCGTAGAAATATCGAAGCGCTTGTTTCGCAGTGAAAAAACGATCAGCAGCCATAAGCGCAGGATCATGAAAAAGCTTGGCGCAAGGAGTGACGTTGAGCTTTGCCAAAAAATTGATTCGCTGAAAAATAAGCTACGTTTTGCGAGCGTCAGAGCCGGAGAGAAATAGCGAAGGTGGGAGCGCCGGGTAACTTACTGCCGCCCGGCGCCGTTAATCAGTGGGTCGCTTCACCAATCAGCGCGCCCGTGCCCGCGCCAACGGCTGCACCTTTCAGCACGCTGTTGCCCGTCACCGCAGCCGCGCCCGCGCCAACGACGGCACCCACGGCACCGCCCTTACGCGCGTCTTTGCCTTTTTCGCCGTTTTTGAACATTGCCCCCGTGCCTGCGCCAACCACGGCACCGCCCACGGTTGATTTCATATCTTTGCCCGTGGCTGCGCCAATAGCGGCGCCTGCTACCGCGCCGGCAGCGGTTTTGTCGATGGCCATTCCCGAGGTGGAAAACATGAGGGCGCTGATAACCAGCGTTGTTTTAATAAGTTTCATAACAGATCCTTTGTGACTGCTGTCAGTTGATACGTCGTTTCTCACGCAGAGGCGAGAAAAACGCCCAGATAGTGCCAGCAATAGCCACTCAACCTTTAGGCTAATCATGCCCTGGTCAAGGTTCCTTATTGCCGGGCGGGGCTCCGCCCGGCGAAACGTTACGCCTGACGCTTGTCTTCCGTATTGGTATCGAAGTCGCTCGCCGCGTGGCGTTCGTGGAGCTGCTCGTTCAGCTCGCCGCTGGTGCGGTTAACGATGCGACCGCGCTTAACCGCATGGCGGTTCGCCACGTCCTTCGCCCAGCGCTGGACGTTGGTGTACTTCTCCGCGTCCAGGAACTCGGCGGCGTTATAGACGCTGCCCAGCGCCACGCAGCCGAACCATGGCCAGATCGCCATATCCGCGATGGTGTACTCCTCACCCGCCACGTAGCGGCCGCGCGCCAGCTGTTTATCCAGCACGTCGAACAGGCGCTTGGCTTCCATGGTGAAGCGGTCAATCGCGTACTCGATTTTTACCGGCGCGTAGTTGTAGAAGTGGCCAAAGCCGCCGCCGAGGAACGGAGCCGCACCCTGCAGCCAGAACAGCCAGTTCAGGGTCTCGGTGCGGCCAGCCGGATCTTTCGGCAGGAAGTGACCAAATTTTTCTGCCAGATAAAGCAGGATGCTGCCGGATTCAAATACGCGCGTTGGCGGGTTCGTGGAGTAGTCGCGCAGCGCCGGAATTTTCGAGTTCGGGTTCACGTCAACAAACCCGCTGGAGAACTGATCGCCCTCGCCGATGCGGATCAACCACGCGTCGTATTCCGCGCCCGTCACGCCCAGCGCCAGCAGCTCTTCGAGCATGATGGTGACCTTCTGGCCGTTCGGTGTCCCGAGAGAGTAGAGCTGTAGCGGGTGGTTACCCACGGGCAGATCTTTCTCGTGCGTCGCGCCGGAGATCGGGCGGTTGATGTTGGCGAACGCGCCGCCGCCGTTCTTTTTCCATTCCCACACTTTTGGTGGCTGATACGTGTTGTCTGACATGTTGGCCTGCCTTTTCGGTGTTGTGTTGAGGCAGTGTAGCAGGAGATGAATGAACCGTTTAACGATGTGAGCGTAATGGACAGGGCAGGTGTATGATAACCCCACCTCTGTCAGGTTAATTACAACGTGCAGACGACGACAACCCTTCAAAAAATTGCCGCCTGCCTGTTTTAGGTTGGATACATGCGTAAAGGAAAGTTAAGCAGTGATGCGCCATTCGGGACGTTGTTAGGCTATGCGCCGGGTGGCGTGGCGATTTACTCATCAAATTACGGCAGTCTGGATCCGCGAAAATACCCGGAAGAGGCGGATTTTCGCAGCTATATCGGCAACGAATACATGGGCCACAAGTGGCAGTGCGTTGAGTTTGCCCGCCGTTTCCTGTTCCTCAACTATGGCTTCGTGTTTACCGACGTCGGCATGGCGTGGGAGATCTTCTCCCTGCGCTTTTTACGCCAGGTGGTGAACGATAACATTCTGCCGCTACAGGCGTTTGCCAACGGCTCAAAACGCGCGCCGCGCGCCGGGGCGCTGCTGATCTGGCAGAAGGGCGGCGAGTTTCATGAGACCGGCCACGTGGCGGTGATTACCCAGCTTCTGGACGATAAGGTGCGTATTGCGGAGCAGAACGTCATTCACTCCCCGCTGCCGCTCGGGCAGCAGTGGACGCGCGAGCTGCGCATGACCGTGGAGAACGGCTGCTACACCCTTCATGACACCTTCAACGATACCGAAATTCTCGGCTGGATGATCCAGACGGACGACACGGAGCACAGCATTCCCCAGCCTGAACCGGACGGTGAACTGCTGAAAATCCGCGGCGCGCGGCTGAAAAACAAACGTCAGTTCGACGGGAAATGGCTTAACGAGGACGATGCGCTTCAGCAGGCGTATATTCGGGCAAACGGGCATGTGATCAACAAAGATCCCTGCCAGTATTTCACCATCACCGAAAGCGCCGAGCAGGAGCTGATCAAGGCCACCAACGAACTGCACCTGATGTACCTCCACGCCACCGACAAAGTGCTGAAAGACGACAGCCTGCTGGCGCTGTTCGACATCCCGAAAATCCTCTGGCCGCGCCTGCGCCTCTCCTGGCAGTGGCGTCGCCACCACATGATCACCGGTCGTATGGATTTCTGCATGGATGAGCGCGGCATTAAGGTTTACGAATACAACGCCGATTCCGCGTCCTGTCACACTGAAGGCGGGCTCATTCTTGAAGAGTGGGTGAAAAACGGCTATCGCGGTAACGGGCACAACCCGGCGGAAGGGCTGCTGGAAGAGCTGACCGGCGCATGGAAGCACAGCCACGCGCGGCCGTTCGTGCACATCATGCAGGACAATGACGTCGAAGAGGACTACCACGCCCTCTTTATTCAGCGCTCGCTGATGCAGGCCGGATTCGAGACCAAAATCCTGCACGGTCTGGAGGCGCTCAGCTGGGATGCCGCCGGGCAGCTGATTGACGACGAAGGCCGCCACGTCAACTGCGTGTGGAAAACCTGGGCGTGGGAGACGGCGATAGAGCAGATCCGCGAGGTGAGCGAAACCGAGTACGCCGCCGTGCCGATCCGCACCGGGCATCCTGAGGGTGAAGTGCGCCTGATTGACGTCCTGCTGCGCCCGGAAGTGCTGGTCTTTGAGCCGCTGTGGACCGTTATTCCCGGCAACAAAGCGATTCTCCCGGTGCTGTGGCAGCTATTCCCGAACCACCGCTACCTGCTCGACACCGATTTTGAGGTTAACGACCTGCTTAAGCAGACCGGGTACGCCGTCAAGCCGATTGCCGGACGCTGCGGCAGCAATATCGATCTCATCAGCGCCCAGGACGAACTGCTGGATAAATCCAGCGGCAAGTTTGTTGACCGCAAAAATATCTACCAGCAGCTGTGGTGCCTGCCGAACGTCGACGGCAAGTACATTCAGGTTTGTACCTTTACCGTGGGCGGAAACTACGGCGGGACCTGCCTGCGCGGCGACGATTCGCTGGTGGTGAAAAAAGAGAGCGATATCGAGCCGCTGATTGTACTGAAGGATAAGTAACGTCCATTTGCGGTAAAAAAGCCCCCGCCGGGCATCCAGCGGGGGCTTTTTGTTATTGCGCTTCCTCGTCCTGCTGCGCGCTGGTTTTCAATTCGATAATGCGTCCAATCTGGTCATGATAAACCGTCAGCAGGTTGTGCTGGCTCATCTCCGAGATGAGCTGCGGTGAGACGTTAAAGCTGCGGGCAAGTTCGTCATGAGGCAACAGGCCCGGCTGACGCCGCCTTGCGTGCGCGCGGCGGCGGTTGTACTGATACCACAAAATCAGCAGCCAGCCGTTGAGCGCGGCGAACAGCAAATAGATTAACACCGTATTAAAGGAGGCAATAATCACGCTCCACCGATGGTCGCTCTCCTCGGTTAACTGCATCCACAGCCTGGCATACAGGAAAAACAGAAATCCGCCCCAGGCCACCACGGTTAACGCGGCATCAAAAAGACGCGGCAGCAACCGATGTTCAGTCAAAATTAAGGTATTTTCGTTCATTGAAGGCTTCCTTTTCCCCGGTCCGGACTGATCCAGCGCGCGCGGGCACGCTGACGTTTAAGCATGACTTTTGGAAATGCGACGAGGGTGGTGAACAGGCCAATCATCCAGTAGACCATCGGGAACCAGATCACCCAGAAAAGCGAGCTTGCCACCTTGCGCTCATAGCGCCGCTCAATGTACAAGCTGACCAGGAACTGCAGCAGGCACATCACGCCCAGCAGCAGCCCGGTGAACGCCGGGGGAAACAGGGTTTCAACGGTGAGCCTGGCGGGAATGGGCGCGACGTGGCTGATGATGTACAGCAGCACCGTTATCGCATACGCGAAGGCCCACAGCGTTGACAGCGCGTACTCCAGAAACAGGGGCCACATGCGGTGATGCTCCCAGCGCACCATCTTGCGCAGGTTAACCAGAAACACCTCCGCGCCGCCCTGGGCCCAGCGCAGGCGCTGCTTCCACAGGCCCTTCAGCGTCTCCGGCATCAGGATCCAGCACAGCGCCCGCGGCTCGAAAAAGATATCCCAGTGGCGCAGCTGGAGCTTCCAGCTGATGTCGATGTCTTCGGTGATCATGTCCGGGCTCCAGTACCCGACGTCCGCCAGCGCCTGTCGGCGAAAGGCGGCGATGACGCCGGAGACGGTAAAGACCCGGCCATAGATCCGCTGCGTCCGCTTGATGAGCCCAATGATGGACGAAAACTCGCCAACCTGAATGCGGCCAATCAGCGTGGAGCGCGTGCGAATGCGCGGGTTCCCGGTCACCGCCCCAACGTGGGGATACTGAATCAGCGGCGCTACCAGATAGGCCGCGGTGTCGCGGTCGAGCAGGGCGTCGCCGTCAATGCAGACCAGCAGATCGCCCCGGGCCGCCGCCGCCCCGGCTTTGAGCGCCACGGCTTTTCCCTGGTTCTCCGCGAGGTTAATCACCCGCAGGCGCGGCTGCTCCAGCGCCAGCTGCTGCAGCACCTGCGCGGTGTTATCAGACGAGCCGTCGTTGATGGCGATCACTTCAATATTCTCGTACCGCTGAGCCAGCGCGGCGCTGATGGTCTCTCTGGCGTTTCTTTCCTCATTGAAGCAGGGGATCAGAATAGAGATGAGCGGCTCGCCGGCGAGCGTCGGGGCAGGCGTGTCTTTATCCCACGACCAGCGGCGTTCAAGCTGAAACCAGAAATAGAGCCCGCCGGTGACCCAGAGCACGGACATAAACAGCGGCCAGAAAAAGACAAAATCCAGAATCAGCTCGCCGGTAAAGAGGGCGGCCACCCCTAACGGCAGCCCGAATACCAGACATAAAATTGAAAAGGCGATTATGCGATCAGTCATTGTCAGGGTACCAGTAGGAAGAAAATACGGGCCTGATGCGTGAGATATCAGGCTGGTTGTTGATGAAATCGTCAGGGTAGTAGCCGTAGTTTTTGATGCCGTTCAGCTGGAGGACGCGCATCCACGCCGCAAGCTGGCTGTCGGAAACGGCGCGCTGCGGCTTCTGCTCCCAGTCTCTGGCCTGCAGCTCGAAAATGGTTTTATCCAGCGCGCCGGGCCGCGCGGCGACGGCTTTGATCAAGCGCGTCAGCCACGCGTTGCTCTCGTTCGCCGGAACGGACTCCATCAGCGGCATCGCCATGGGCACCGTCCAGTCATAGGCCGCCAGAAAATCATCGAGATTCTGCGCAAACCACGCTTCGCTTTCGGGCTGCAGAATGGGCAGGACGAACATATTGCGTGCGGTTTTTATCTGCGGGCCGCGGATGTGCTTCACCGCCTGGCCCAGGGCACGGGTAAACCCGATAAGCCTCCGGCTTTTCTGACGCATCGTGTCCTGCCCGGCATCGTCAACGTCCGTCAGCACCGCATCGTCATGGAACAGGATCCCGTTGAAGCTGGCGTAGCGGGCCAGATCTTCATAGATTTCCGTCACCTGCTGGCGAACCTGCGGGTCCCACGGTGAAAGCCTGATGTAGGGCTCATTGGCCTCGCGCAGCTGTCCTGTCCGATCGTCCCGGCGCTGCACGCGCGGCAGGGCAGGATCGAGATCGAACGAGAGCACCGGCATCCACGCGAAGACCTTCACTCCCGCGCGGGTTTGCAGCTGCCAGGAGACGAAGTTAAAGAGATCGGCCCGGACCGGAAGCCGGCGGTTGGGGAAATAAAGCGCCTTGATCCTGCCGTCGCCCTGCGGGTCGGCAAACGCCTGCAGGAAGACGTGGCTGATCTTCATGTCGTAGACCCGCTGGATCAGCCTGTTGATGTTTTGGGTCTGCTGCGCCGGATCGGGATCGTAAACGTAGTCAAGATCGACATGCATCACGCGCACGGGATCGCGCTCCTGAACCCGGCTGACCGTACTGGCAAACGCTTTGAGCGAGGGATTCCCGGCAATCAGCAGACGGGGAATGTTGCCCAGTTGATGCACGTCCCCCAGACCGTCTTCCAGGGTAAAGGCCAGCTGGTAGCCCTGCTGCCTGGCGATGGCGAGCGACGTACCGCTGGCGGCACCGTAAGGCCAGACCCAGGCGCGCGGCGCTTTGCCCGTCACCTGCGCGATTTTCTCTGTCACCTTGCGGACGTCATCGCCGATCCGCTGGCTGAACTGCTGGTCAGTTTCATAGCGCCCCGTCGCTTTATCATAAAAGCGGTTGGCAATGGCCGGTTCGCGGCTGCCCTGCGGGTTGGCGACGATGCCGTAATGCGAGGCCCAGGTATGCGATCCGATCTCAACCAGCGGAGACCGGCTGAGCTCGCGCACCATGTCCCAGGTCGCGAAGCGATCCCGGGGCGTCATCAGGCCGCCAAAGTTCACCTTCTGGTTTGCTGGTGTATCTACCCAACTGCCCACCGGCGCCCAGAGCGCAGGCACGTTCCAGGCCTTAAGCAGCGGCCAGACGCGGGTATAGAAGCTGCTGTAGCCATCGTCAAAGCTGAGCAGAACGGCTTTCGGCGGCAGCGTTTTTTTCCCGTCACGCGCGTCCAGAATGTCCTGCACGCTGATGGCGTGATAGCCGTTGTGCAGCAGCCAGCTAATCTGCTCGTTTAGCGCGCTGGTTCGCACGGAGAGGTAGCGCTGATCGGCGGCATCGTCTTCGACGTCGTGGTAGGCCAGCACCAGAAACTGGTTCTGCGGCCAGGGTTTGCTCGCCTCCGGCTGCGGCCGCTCGTTGGGCGCAACGAACGAGATCGCCTGCGCCCAGACGCTCGCGCTGAGGCAGAGCCAGCCGATGAGTATCAGGCTCACGGAAAAACGTGTGTTCAGCATATTCATCCTTAAAAGCGTAAAGTCGCGTCAAGCGTGACGGAGAGGTTGCTCTCGCGTTTGCCGTCGTAAGGGCGTTTGTCCCAGTTCAGCATCACGCCGGTATCAATGACGTTATTCCACTGGACGCGTTGCCCGTAGCCCAGCAGGGCGATGGCGCCAGCGGACTGGTTTTTCTGCCAGTAGCTGCCGCCTCCCGCCACGAACTGCTGGCTCCAGAGGGTGTCGTAATGGCGGTACATCTCATGGTCCACGGACAGGGCGGCCGTCACGGACAGGTCCCGCGCCGGGTTGTAATAGAGCGTGTCCCGCAGGCTGTTTTTACTGGCGGCGATCCCCGGTTCAAGATCCAGCGTCAGGGTCGGGGTCTGCCAGAGACGCTCCTTACCCGTAAGGGTGTATTCCTGTCGGCGGTTATGGTCTGAGAAGCGGCTGACGGCGGCGCTGAACTGGTACTCGCGGCGCTCGTTTTGATACCAGCGGATCCCGCCTTCACCCCGGTTGGCGCTAATCCCGTTGCGTAATGCCCGGAGCGGCGTGGTGCGGGATAAGCGTTCAAGGCTGCCGCTGACCTGCCAGTTATCATTGAGAAAGTACGTGGTTGAGAGGCGAGCACCCGGCTTGTTTTCACCGTGATAGCGGTTGCTGGATACCTCGGCTTCGAGCTGAAGGTCGCGAGGACGCCACTCGACGCCGCCCAGGAGATGACGGCTGGTGCCTTTGCCTTCATCGAAATTACCCTGCGCGTAGCGGGTACCCGCAAACAGCCGCCAGCTATCCGCTACCGGGGGACCATAGAGCGTGGCGTCCCCGTTCAGGTCGTGCGTCCCGCTGATGGGGTTATCGGAGTGCAAACCCTTGCTCGCGTTAAGGCGCAGCTCGGACATGTGGTGCACCGTTCTGAGCCTGTCCAGACGCCTGGCGCTGCGAGCGGTGGGCGCGCGGGCAAGCACGTCGTCGGCCAGTAAATCCATCTGTCGCCACTCCTGCAGATCCATGGCGACGTAAGCCTGCTGCTGCTCCAGCTCCAGGTTTGATGGCTCCAGCGCCTCCGCCCTTTTTAACGTTTGCTCCGCCGCACGCGGCAGGCCCCGGGCCTGAAGCAGGGTGGCATAGTCAATCTGCAACCCCTGATTGCCCGGCGCCGTTGTCGCCAGACGGTGCGCCAGCTTTTCCGCGTCCGGCAGGGCGTTGGTTGAGAGCAAATAGTTAAATTTGAGCGACTGCCCCGTAAGCCACCGATCGTTGGGCTGCGGAGTGGGCGAGCCGAAATCGTAGCGGGTCCACGGAACGCTGCGGGTCTGGCGCTCTACGTACTGGCGAGCGGACTGATACTGTCCCGTGTCCAGCCAGGCGTAGAAAAGTGCGTGCTCCTCGTCCTGCGGGTCGGCGGCGTATTGTGGATAGCGTTGCAGAAGCGCGAAGGCGGCAGCCGCGTTTTTCTCCTGCAGATACGCGGAGATGACCCAGCCGATGGCCCAGCCCGGCACCGGATGCTGGGCTGCCGTAAGATCCTGATATTCGCTAATCACCCGTGGGTAATCAGCATGGGCGTACAGCGCGCCAAGCCTGTCGATACGCGCAAGGATGACGTCTTCCGCCGCCTGCGGCTCGTTTTGCCAGCGAGCAAGCAGGGCGTCGTAACGATTCAGTGCCGTTTGCGCCAGCTGAAGGCGCTCTTTTTCCGTTCTGCCAGGCACGTCGGCAAGGCGAACCCATTCGGCGGCGGCATTAAGCTCAAGACGACGGCGCTGCGCGGGAGTCAGCGTTACCCTTTGTGACAGCATCAGCGCGGGAGTGCTCACCCGGTTATCCGTTAGCGCGTCAATCTGCTCGCTAAGGAGCGCTTTATTTTCCGGCGCGAGGGCCAGCGCGCGCGTGTCCGCTAAAAGCCGATCCCAGCTTTTTCCCTGGCGAAACCAGACGTACGACAGCGCCTGAAGATGCGCCGGAGAGGGATCCTCCGTTACCAGCTGACGGGCTTCATGCAGAGCGAGCGTATCCATGCGGGCATCGGCCAGGGTTTTGATATAGCCGATACGATAATCGTCATTATTTGGCGCAAGGCTACGCGCCTCTTTCCAGAGCGACAGGGCAGGCTGCCACGCTTTTTGATTTCTTCTGGCCTGCGCGACAGCCGCAACGCCGCGAGCGGGCAGCGGCATATAAATGCCATAGCGCTGCCAGACCTGAATCACCTCGTCATCACGACCTGCCCACGCAGCCACCTGTAACCAGTCCGCCACTTGCTCGGGCGTCAGAGCATGCTGTTGCTGATAACGCTGAAGGTAATTGAGGAACGGCGCGTAATTGCCGTTACGTGCCTGTTGAATCTGTTGCTCATAAACGGATTCCGTTGCCTGAACGAGAACAGGAAACAGAAATAGCAGAAACAATAATCCTGGGACGCGATAAAAGAATAACGTATTGAAGCGAAGCGATCTTTCCATATCTATTTGCCATTTGTTTATCATGAATCCATTGCATAACACGGCCGCCTTTTAACTCTGCGTTAAAGGCCATAAATGAGAACATTAAATCTGAATGCAGTAGCGTTATGGGGTACTTACTTTAAGGTAATTATGGATCCTCCTCGTTGTGGACTGAATGGAAGGTAATGTACACCTGATATGTTGCCGGATAAATATGGTGAAAAGCGGATGGGTGGTTTTGGGATAATTCTGGAATGAGATGGCTTTGATGATTATTTTGAATTGAGAAGGTATTTGCAACTATATGATATTAATGCTTTTTGTTTATATTTTTTTGGGTTTGCTTATATTTTAAATGTGGTTTGATTGTAGCAATTAAAGTACTTTCTGGTGCATGTTTGGGAAGTTTCATGACAAAAAGTCTTAATGTTCAGCGAAGTGACTTTTCTGCGATTGTTTTTTATTTATAATTAACGCCAGCCATTGAATGAAAGTCTACAGGAAGTCTTACTCATCAATGTCAGTATTGAGGGATGTTCAACGCCAGAATACATATTGTCGTTAATATTACAGCGCTATAAAACGAAGGCGGCCTTCTTTCTGAAGGCGCGTTCTTGCTTTAATCTAAAAGGGATGGTTAGTGGCAACTTCAATAGTGTTAGTGACCCAGGATCGCTATCTTGTCAGGGGGATGAGGCTATTTTTCCCGGATATTATCCTGCTCGACTCGATTGACAGAAACATATTTGATAACGGCGCAGATGAATATTCTGTGTTGATTGATAGTCGTTCTCCGCTCCGTTTATATGATTACCTCATACGCCATCCGGCCAGAACGAAAAAAACAATCTGCTGCGTTATGCTTGATATGCGACACCGCGAGGAGAATCTGCTCAGTATGAAGTTATTTATGAACGCGTCGCTTACCGCGCCGGACATGGCCTCGCTGTTTAACCTGGTGCTCAATATGAAGGGCAGGCGTCTGACCACCAAATGGCTGCTTAACTTACGGCTTAGCACGCACGAAGCGATCATGCTGCGGTTGCTGAGGGCAGGGATGTCGATGGAAGCGATTGCCGATGAGCTGAACACGTCGGTGAAGAGCCTCTATCGCAAACGTACAGCGCTGTCGGAACGCCTGGGGGCGGAGAACTTCAACGAGGCGTGTTTGTTTATCTTTAAAAACAAACTGCTGGACGCGGTTGGGAACGATCCCTGACTTTGTCTGAAGCCAAACGCGAAAACCCGCCACGAGGGCGGGTTCATTAAATGGATATAATTCAGAATGACCAGCGCAGATTCGCGTTAACCGAGTTGACGCGGGTATCCGCTCCATATTGCCCCTGATAACCCACATCCAGCGTTGCAGCACGAGAAAGCTGTACGCTCACGCCGATATCACCCACCATCACGTCCTCATCCACGGCCTGACCCTGAGTAATGAACGCGTCGCTGCCCGCAAACGCCATGCGCGAAGAGGTATTCTTATCGCCATAGGCGTGCTGCCAGCCCAACGAACCGTAGAGGTTAACGTTCTTCGGCAGCTCGGTCACACCACGAACCCCGAGGGTGGAGTAGAAGGTGTTCATCGTTTCGTTACGTACGCTCAGCGCTGCGGCGCCGCCGTCTTCCCTGAAGCTGTCGGTATGCAGTCGAACGTACGATAAATTGACGAACGGCTCGATATTCATATCAGGCTGGCCGAAACGGTAGCCCGCTTCGGTGAACGCCAGCAGCGAGTTGGCGTCGTAATCTGACTTCAGCCGGTCAGAAAAGCCGCTGAAATCAACGCTGCGCTCGCCTTCAATCTTGTGCCAGGTGTAACCCAGCGCGCCGCGAAGGGAGAACGCATCCTGTTGACCCGCCGCATACAGGCCGAGGTGGTAGTTGTCGGTATCCGTTGAGGAACGACGGCTGTCGATGTCGTAATCACCGCGGCTGTAGCCGAAGTAGCCGCCGACACGCACGTTATGGTCCGCCAGCTTGCGATCGGCCCCCAGCAGGAAGCCGGTGGTGTTGCCGTCCAGCTTGCCCACGTTACCGTCGCCGCTGTTTCGGCTCCAGGAGCTGAAGGTCTGGCCCCAGACGCCGTTGTTTTCCGGCTCCGGCTGCTGCACCAGCGACATCGCCAACGGTGGTATCGGCAGGCTGTCGTTATCAAACGCGCGCTGCATGCGCTGGTTTAACACGTTAAACACCTGCGTGCTGCCGGCGATCAGGTTGGACTGTACTGATGGATAAACTTCACCGGAAAGCTGGTTGAACGCCTCGCGCGCTTCCGGCGCGCTCAGCACCAGCAGCGAGTTGTACAGCGCCAGCGACGGGCCGCTTTGCGTCAGCGTGGAGAGCGCGCCGGCGGTATTCCACTGGTTGCTGCTTTCGGCGACGGTCTGGAAAATCCCCGGCTTGCCGCTGCCCGGGTTCTCACCGCCAGGGTTTCCTCCGCCCGGGTTCTCACCGCCTGGGTTTCCTCCACCCGGATTCTCACCCCCCGGGTTTTCGCCTCCCGGATTCTCGCCGCCGGTCTCTTTCTGCGCGATGGTCAGATCGACGGCGTTGGTGCTCTGGTTGAGCGCCACGTCCAGGAAGGCGGATTTAGATATCGCCCCTGCGAACTGACCGTCAATTCCCCCGTCGGAGGTTAAAATGCGGTAGCTTTGGCCCGTTTTGTAGCTGGTTTGCGGATCCAGCGCGGTGACCAGTACCTGAGCCCGATCGCTGATGGTCGTTTTGCCTGCTACCAGCAGCTGGTCGCTGCGGCCATCACCGGCGATGTCGACGTCATAGAAAGATTCGCCCACAAAATTCAGATAACGCTTCAGCGTCAGCGTGCCGATATCGCCATCCCCGGGTGAAATATGCCCGCCGGACAGGATCTCGGTCTGGCCCAGCGTGCCGTTCCCCCCCAGCGTGCCGCCGGCCTTGATTGACGCGGCGCTGCTGTAGCCCAGCCCGTTGCTAACGTCGGATCCCGCCGTCGCGTTGAGGATCAGCGTCCCGCCGTTCTCGGCGCTAAGCGTCTGAATATCAAAGATATCGTCTTCTGGCTGGGTGTTGATGTTGCTGGCGATAATCACTTTGCCACCGCGCGCGGTCACGTTCGCCTGAAGGGCTGAAAGATCGCCGTTCAGCGTTGTCTGCCCGGAGGTATTGATCACCTCACCTTCGCCGCTCATCGTGTTGCTGAAGACGTAATTTCCGTCGGTATGGTTGAAGTAGACATAGCTGCCGAACAGCCCGCCGCGCAGGCTGATTGCCGTATTCGCATCGAGAGTACCCGCGCCGCCCGCCGCGCCAAGCGTTGGCTCAGTTAAACCGGTGCCGGTGTCCATATTGCCGCGGCTGCCGATGATGAGCGCACCCCGGTTAGAGCCGGAACCCGAGGTCCCCACGATCAGCGTATTGCTGCCAGCGGAAAATGAACCGCCGTCAATCACCGACAGCACGCCATTGCCATAATCGCCCACGCTCACGCTGCTGCCGCTGGTAAAGCGCGAGTCTTTGCCCGCAATAACCAGCTCGGCGGTTTTACCTGCCCCGGAGACGCCGGCTACCTGCACGCCGCCAACGTTAACCGCACCGCCGTTCAGCACGTCCAGGTCGCCATAAAGCGTCAACGTACGGCCAACATTCCACTGTGAGCCGCCCCCCGTGACGGTGGCTTTCGGGCTCAGCGTGTCGGTTTCACCCGGCCCGGTACCGTTGCCGATGCGCGCATCGTAGGCGGTGCTGAGCGCCGCGCCGTCCTCAATCGCCAGCGTGGAGCGTGCCCCCAGATCGGTGCCTACGCTGAGAAAATTACTGGTCACGCGAGAGCCGGCGCCCGTGGCGATAAGGTGGCTGTCGTAGCCGCGGGTGGTGCCGACAACGATCTCCTTTGCGCTGGCCAGCGCGCCCTCTTCGACTCGCAGGGTGCCGAGGCCAAGATTCAGGTCGCCGCGCAGGACGTACTGATCGTTCACCGCGTTAAGCTCGGCGTTTGGCCCACGGACCGTGACCACGCTTTCATAAATTTGGCCGTCGAACAGCCGACCGATGTTGATGTTATAGGCGGTGATTTTGCCATTATCGATCAGCAGGTTTCCGGCTTGATTACGCCCAACGTAAACATCTCCGGTGTAACCCAGCGTTTCGGTAATACGCGAATCGCCATCAAAAATTGCATCGGCTGCGCGTGCGAAATCGGCAGGTGAAAGCAGTAACAGCGGCGCGGAAAATAGAGCGAGGTAAAGTCTGGAAAGCGGAGTCTTAACCGCTAAAGCATGCGATGTAGAGTTATTCACGGGCTATCTCCGTACTCATTAGCGTGATGTCTGGAAAATCGTTTTTATGAAAACTCAAATACGTCAGAAAATATAAAAGGCGTTATTTATGTACGCCTTTTATTTGCCGTTAATTATTTATGAGTGACAACAGGGGTACAGGTTGGCGCGCTCAGCGTCGGGGCGGATCCTAAAATCCCGGGCATCATCATTGATGAGCAATCGAAAATACGCCCTTTTTCCGTCGTCGCGCGATAAGACAGTTTTTGCCCTCCCAGTGCGTCCGGCTGGGCACCATTAACATTGGTCACGGTTATTTCATCCGATGAGCCCAGCCCCAGCATTTTAGCGGTTTCGGCCTGCAGGAGTGGAATAGCCTGATCGGTTTTTAGCGTGGAACAACCGGCTAGCATCAACGTAACGCTTAAAAAGACGAGAGGTTTTTTCATAAATTATCCTTGATATCCAATCAGTTAATTTCACTGATTGTATTTATGTTTTCAATTACCCAAATCAGCGAATAATATATTTCCCTTTCCTAATCGATAAAACCCTCCTAAAGTAGGGTGGGTAGATAATAATTCATCTGTACTCTCAGATATGCGAAGGTAAAAGGAGGATCCTTTGGGGCAGAATTATGCGTTGGTCGTTGATGACCATCCATTGGTAGCAAGCGGCATCGCCAATTTTCTGATTTCACATTGCCAGTTTAAGCAGGCGTGCGTGGTGACGAATGAGGAAGATTGCTACCGTCAAATTAGGGATAATGGCGCACCGCGTTTGCTGGTAATCGATTTTTGGCTTTCGTCCGGAACGGCATTGAAATTACTCAAAGAAGTGAAACAACTTTACCCACAGGTACGGTTCCTGGTGGTCAGCGGAGATGACAATAATGACATCTGGCAGAAAGTTCACGCCGCCGGGGGACACGGTTTCGTATTGAAAAGCGAGCCACCTGAAATGTTCTCACGGGCCGTTTGTGCACTCCTTGATAATCTGACCTGGTTTCCTGAGAGAAACGAATTTTCCGCTGAGGCGAATAATGAGAAGTTAAGTAAATTTAACTTAACGCCGCGACAAATAGACGTGTTAAATATGATTATGCGCGGCCTGCCAAATAAACGAATCGCCGCGCAGCTTTCAATTTCTGAGCCTACGGTCAAAGAACACATCAGCAATATATTGAAAAAGATAGGCGTTAACAGTCGGGTCGAAGCCATCACGCTTCTGCATGGCAAACGGGAATCATCAGAATGAAGTTTTTCCAGAGCTTACAGAAAGATGGCATCTCTTCTCCCGCGCAGATCCGTTTGCTAAACAACACTTTTTTGCGGCTGGTGTTTAGCTTTAGCGCGGTACCATTTGTTGGTATTCCTTTCGCCATCTGGATTTATTTGTTGGGCGATAAACTTGGCCCAACCATTACCTGGATAATTATTTACCTGTTATGTGCCGTGGCAATTCGAATATTGCACCGACGCTACCAGCGCGAAGTGAAAGAGCATGATGAAGAGGACGTCCTGCGCCGCTGGCTTCCGCGCATAAATAAGATCGCTTTTATTCACGGGCTGGGAATTTCATCTCTCTATTTAATTACTCCGCAGACGCAGAACTTTGACTTCTTCCTGCTCCTTAATATCAGTATTGCCGCCATCGTCGCCGCCAATGCGACGCATCTGACGCCGGTCATCAGCACCTTTACGTGTTTTTTCTTCGCCTCCTGGGGAGTATTGAACATCGGCATCATCTGGCGGCTGGACGATCTGATATTCATTGTGCTGATGCTAAACCTGCTGTACGGCTTCGCCATTTACCGCCATGCGTTAACGTCGCACGCGTACTTTATTCAGCAAGCGCTGCTTGAGGAAAAAAGCTCACGCCTGGCTGAACAGTTTCGCCAGGCCAAAGAGGAAGCGGAGCAGGCGCTGCTGGATAAAAACCAGTTCCTGACAACGGCCAGCCACGACCTGCGTCAGCCGGTACACGCCATGGGCTTTCTGATTGAAGCGATTATCCACCGGAACCGGGACGACAGCCTGACGCCCCAGCTGCTTGACCTGCAGCAGAGCGTGCGCTCGGTGCATTTGATGTTCAATTCTCTGCTCGACCTCAGCAAGATTGAATCCGGGAAAGTGCTCACTGCCCCTACCAGAGTGGACATCGGCGCTCTGCTCGATTCGGTGATCACGCTGTTTCGCGAAGAGGCCAACAGCCGCGCACTCAGGCTGTCCACCCGTCGGCCCAAGCGCCGCATCCACGTGATGGGCGACCCGCTGCTGGTGCGACAATCGCTGATTAACCTGATCCAAAACGCCCTCCGCTACACGCAGCAGGGCGGCGTGCTGGTCGCCATCCGACCGCGCGGTGACGAGTGCCTGGTGGAGGTGTGGGACACGGGTGTCGGTATCGCCGATGACGAAAAAGGTAAAATATTCTCCCCTTACTACCGCCCCGAACTGGCCTGGAAGATCGATAGCGCCGGACACGGGCTGGGCCTGGCCGTAGTTGCCCGCTGTGCCAGGCTGATGAAGGTGAAGTACGGAATGCAATCCATTGAAGGTAAAGGCTCACGCTTCTGGATGCGCTTTACTCAATATGCTGGCGAAGAGATCGCGACGGACACCCCGCCCGCCGATACCAACACCTCTGCGCCGGTACGCTATGCGCCGCTTTGCGGTTCTTGCCTGGTCGTCGATGACGACCCGCTGGTGACGTCTGCCTGGGAGAGCCTGATGAGCGTTTGGGGGATCAACGTGCGCTGCGCGGCCTCCGCTGAAGAAGCGTTCGCCATCATCGACGACGGCTTCACGCCGTTCGCCGTGCTGTGCGACCAGCGCCTGCGATCCGGCGAAAGCGGCTTCGACATCCTGAAAGCGCTTTTTGAACGTCTGCCGGACATGAGCGGCGCTATGGTCAGCGGCGAATTTAATTCGCCGGTTCTGCTGGAGGCGGAGCAGGAAGGGTATCTGGTGCTGCGCAAGCCTCTGGAGCCGGCTAAACTGCATGCGCTGCTGACGCAGTGGTCGGGGTGTCGTGGATAGGGGAATAGATAACAGCAGCAGCGTTGCGCTTCACCGCCTGCTCCCGGTCGCCAGGCTGTAAGGCCAGATAGTTCGCGGTGTCCTGCACGTTTCTTGCACTGGGTAGATGTCAGTTTTCGAGCGTGTACTCTAAGATATCTTCAACTAGTTGATATATATAAATTTGACGAATATCGTCAGGTAGCGATTTATCCGTCAAATTAAGTTAAACTTCGTCACAGGTTTCAGTGGGTTATGGGACGGATAACAAAATGACCAGCGAAGAGGCACTTTTAAAATCAGGTTTTAGCAAACGAGATCTTCAAAAGCTAAAAAACAATATTGAAAATTACGGTGGTTCGTTTGATAGCGTAACTCATGATCTGGCCAATCGTTTTAAAGCAATGAAGTGGATAACTATTATTGCCTTCATCATATTGGCTTTAACTCTTGTACTTGCATCCAGGGATACAAGCCTGACGCTTGCGCTCACGTTATTGATTGTACTACCTTTCATCTGGTATATAACGCCAGCAAAACTTGGCTACAAATCCTGGCGTTATCGTAAAATGCTGACTAATTCTGGGACGGGTCGCTGACGGACAACAAATCAAAAATAATCTTAGCTTTCACGCCATAACTAGCTATTTTCATTGTAAGCTGCGGGCGGCTCAGTGTGCTTACCTTTCGGTAATAGTCAGCAGGCAGATAACGAAATAGTCGCCAGGTACCAGGTCGTCGTAACAAGCCAAAAATGGTGTACGCATTAGCGGCCAGTGAAATTGATTTATAGACACCTAACCCATTCTCACGACTAAAGCCCATAAACTCAGCTGTAGACATCGCGGCATTCGCGACCAGCCCTTCACTGGTAGTGTTGTGAGTTGCGTAGCGAGCCACTTCTTTACTGATGCTGTTTGCCCCGTCAGTAACCAGAATCGCACCAGCAAGAACCCCGAGAGGGGTCATAGTGCCAATGAGGGTAAATCCTGCGGCTATTTCAGCGCCGGCCAGGACAACACTAACAGCCGAGATCACATACCCAACAATTTTGTTATTCTCTCGGATGAACTCGACTTTAGCGTAAAGCTTCGCCGCCTTCGTTCGTAATAAACGAGCTTGTTCCAGGAGGTTACAGTTTTCTTCTCTCAGAATTTTAACGCATTCCATGCATTCTTCATCTGATTGAGCCCGACGTGCTAACGTAAACTGTTGTTCTATGAGGTCACGAATTTCCTGAACAAACTTCATTCGAGTCAGACTATCGCTGAGATGAAAAGCCGACAGAGTGTTGGCTGTATTTACCAGTTTCCTGGCTTCCATATTCACCATAGTTTCCGCCCAGGCTTTATTTCTTCCACCTGAGTGCATCATGTTAAGTAATGCTGCATCCATTGTAATTTCTCTCCATTGCTTTACCGGCCACTGCTTAGACTGATAAACGACCCCCTGACAGCCATGCGAGCCAATGCACTATATAGTAGCAATGTGGTTACGTGGTCTGAAGCAGAAGTCACTTCACGTATACGCGACGCCGCTTTGTCGGGCTTTGTGGGGTTGATATGTGCCTTACAATACTTGAACAGATCGGTGAAGGTCAGGTTTTTCTGTTTCTGTGTGGCGGTAAACACGCCAATTGCGTACCACCGGGAAGTGGGCCGGAGAAAAGATAAGGGCGGTAACTACTGTTCAACCAACAAGTTGCTGACTCAGAAAACAAAAACCCCCGCCGAAGCGAGGGTTCAAAATAAGTGGTGCCCGGACTCGGAATCGAACCAAGGACACGGGGATTTTCAATCCCTTTAAAAGGGGCCAAACGGCCCATCAGCACTGACAGTTTTTTACTAGTTTACCTTGAGAAAAATGTTTAAGTTTGGTTATACGTGACTTAAGTAATGCTTAAATACGGCGTTTCGAAGCTACCAGGATCCTACCATTATGAGCCTATCCTCATAGTAGAGAAATTATTTCCCGTTCTCACGATTCAATGACTAAAAATCAGACGGTGCAGGCTTTTAGAAACTGATATTATATCTTTCGGGTGAAGTATTAATCTCTGTTGAGATAGGCTCTAAACCTTAAAACAGCCTAGCAGCAAACGCCAAAACACCAATACTGACATTACCATTAACTGTCGCGATGGTTCTGAGTCGATCGTCTTTAAGTGTTTTACCATCAAATGTTGCGATGGTGCGGAGTCGATCGTCTTTCAAGGTTTTACCATCAAATGTTGCGATGGTCCTGAGTCGGTCGTCTTTCAAGGTTTTACCGTCAAAGGTAGCGATGGTACGGAGTCGATCGTCTTTTATAGTTACGCTCATAAGTATTCTCCTGTGATACATCCATTCAGCACTTTACCATCCAAAATCAAGCAGTGGTTTCTGTGAGTTCTGGACGCTAATTGTCTGAATGAGCGTTTAAAACTCATCCAGTTAGCATTAACATTAACCAACGCCTCATCGATCATAACAGGTCTGATGCAGGTTAAAGGATACAATCTTACCTATAAATTGCGGTAGCGCATTGTTCTTTTATCTGGCATCTAGAGGTGTCCTCCTACCCCTTTAAATTTTTCGATAAACGCCCCAATTTTCTGGAATACAGTCTGCTTTTTCGTTTTGTACTGAGGATTCAGCGGACTGAGCTTTGGTAGCGTCTCATTTAGCTCAGTGCCATTTTCGGTAGCATACTCCCGTTTGAGTGATGTGCGGATGTAACGCCTTGCAGCCTCTTCATTGAGGTTTTCTTCCTTAATCAACGCTTCCGCTTCACGCTGCTGTTCACGCTGAGCATAGGTGAAGAATGCATCAATGATACTGGCCTTGTCCGGCATGTCATCAAGGTTAGTTTGCTGAATAAAGTCAACAATCAGACCTTCTTTGGCACGGTTGCCCAGACTTGACCGGATTAAGCGTCTGACCTCTTCAGTCAGGGCTTCTTTACCTTTTTTCTGACGATTGTGGTCGAAAATCAGACCAAGGATGTAGTCCAGGTTAATCTCCTGCGACTTAAGCAGGTCAATTTCAAACACCACGTCATCCCAGTCTGTGGTTGATTTATCTCTGTCGTTTGCTGCTTTTTCGCGTCGCTGCCAGTCCCGGATATCATTGTAAGCTGAGCGATAGTCCTGAACTTTACGTTCGGCAGGGAGGCGAATGGTTTGTAATTCAGCAAATTTTTCATCATCCAAATAGTGCTCTGCTTTAAAGGTTTCTACCGCTTCCGGGTCACTAATATCAACCTTCTGCAGGGCTTTCAGCGTGGCAAATTCATCATAGTTTTGAAGGATGTTTTCTGCCCGCAGATATTCACCAAACAGTTTGACGAAGGCTTTTTTCTCTTTTTCACTATCGATACTGGCAGGGTCAGGGAAGCGCTGCTCCAGCTCCGAAACAACAGCCATAAAACCTCGTTTAGCCTGACCGGTTGCCGCATCGGTAAAGCCCTGCATGTACTCTTCGTAGCTTTTTTCCAGCACCACATTCTTGGTGTTTTTGTCGCCAAAAAGTGTGATGGCATCAATGGTCGGACGCTCCAGGTCCCTGAAGGTCACGATATTGCCGAAGGTTTTGGTTGCATCATAAATACGGTTGGTGCGTGAGAATGCCTGCATCAGACCGTGATAACGCAGGTTTTTGTCAACGAACAGAGTATTGAGCGTCGGAGCATCAAAGCCGGTTAAGAACATTCCCACCACGATGAGAAGGTCAATCTCCTGATTTTTCACTCGTAGAGCTAAATCGCGGTAGTAGTTCTGGAAACCGTTACTATCGGTGCTGAAATTGGTTTTAAAGTGGTTGTTATAGTCATCAATGGCTGAATCCAGGAATTCCTTCGCGCTGCTGTTCATTGCACTGGTATCAAAGCTTTCGTCAGTAATATCACCAATAGCGCTTTGCTCTTCGTTAGCTGCAAAGGAGAAGATGGTTGCCACCCGAAGACGTTTATTGCTGCCTGATTTTTTCGCTACCTCTTCCTGTAGCAATTTGAAGGTCGTGTAATAAGCTTTTGCCGCATCCACGCTGCTCACTGCTAACATGGCATTAAAGCCTTTTGCTCCCGGGAAGGTACGATGCGTTTTCTGACGGAAGTTATTGAGAATGTATTGCGTTATTTCCTGGATACGCAGGGGGTGCAAAAATGCCTGTTGGTTTTCAGCCGCGCTGAGTTTTTTCTCATCAGTTTCCGTTTCAAGAGACTTAAACTGTGGGCGGACATCGTTATAGTCCACCTTAAACTTCAGCACTTTTTCATCACGAATCGCATCAGTAATTACGTAAGAATGTAATTCACGTCCGAAGACGCTGGTTGTGGTTTCTGCTCCCAGCGCGTTTTCCGGGAAAATAGGCGTACCGGTAAAACCAAACTGATAAAAGCGTCTGAATTTCTTTTTGAGGTTTTTCTGGGCCTCACCAAACTGGCTGCGGTGACACTCATCAAAGATAAACACCACCTGCTGCTGATAGACGGGCAGGTCAGCTTCGGCTTTCATCAGGTTATTGAGTTTCTGAATGGTTGTGACGATAATTTTGTTATCGTCCTTATCCAGGTTTCTTCTGAGGCCTGCTGTATTATCCGAACCATTGACACTGTCCGGAGAGAAGCGCTGATACTCCTTCATGGTCTGGTAATCGAGGTCTTTCCTGTCGACCACGAAGAAGACTTTATCAATAAAGTCCAGCTCCGTAGCCAGACGTGCGGCCTTAAAGCTGGTCAGGGTTTTGCCTGACCCGGTGGTATGCCAGATAAACCCGCCGCTTTCGGGTTTTGACCAGTTCTTCGCTTTAAATGAGCTGTTAATTTTCCAGAGGATTCGCTCAGTGGCGGCAATCTGATAGGGGCGCATGACGAGCAGAGTCTGGCTGCTGTCAAACACGCTGTAATTAAACAGAACATTCAGCAGGGTATGCTTCTGGAAGAAAGTGGCGGTAAAGTCCTTCAGGTCCTTTATCAGGGTGTTATCCGATTTCGCCCAGTTCATGGTGAAATCAAAGCTGTTTTTATCCCGCTTAGTGGTACTGGCAAAGTACCGGGTATCGGTTCCGTTAGATATCACAAACAGTTGCAGGTATTTAAACAGGGAGTTGTCGCTGTTAAAGCTTTCCTTGCTGTAACGGTGTACCTGGTTAAAGGCTTCACGAATCGCCACGCCACGCTTTTTGAGTTCGATTTGCACCAGCGGCAGGCCGTTAACCAGAATGGTGACGTCATAACGGTTAGCGTGTGAGCCGGTCTGCTCAAACTGCTGAATGACCTGCACCTTATTGCGAAGCAGGTTCTTTTTATCTATCAGATAGATGTTTTCCAGACGACCGTCATCAAACGTGAAATCACAGATATAGTCGATATGGATTTTACGGGTTTTGTCCAGGCTGCTGTCACTGGGGCTGTCCAGATACTGCTCTGCGAAACGCCGCCATTCACTTTCGTTAAACACCACACCATTAAGACGCTGAAGCTGGTCCCGCACATTCGCCAGCATCGCTGTCGGTGACTTAACTGAGATAAATTCGTAACCCTGATTAAGAAGGTCCTGAATCAGCTCCCGCTCAAGGTCCAATTCGCTCTGGTAGCTGTCACCGGTATCCATAACTTTTGTGTATTTATCAAGGACGATAAAGTTATTGGATTCAGCAATGGTGTGTGTCTGTTGTGTCATGGTGCATCCTGTACGTTATCTGGCAAAGCCCGGAAGGGTATCAGAAGCATCTTCCGGCGTTCGTAAAGCCTGATACCAGGTGGGTGAAAACATACCCTACCGGTATCTATGGCCTGTCAATTGCTGGCAGCTTCCGATGTCGGGAAGCTGAACAGTAAATCGCGATAGTACTCGTACTGCTTCTGACGTAGCTCGATTTCACGAGGAAGCCCTTCGGTTATTGAACTGGTCAGTGTATCGAATTTATCGAGGATGGCGACGATACGAGCTTGCTCTTGTAAAGGGGGAACCAAAACAATAGGAGCATTTAATATGTTATATGAAACAAAAGGCTGTGATGCACTATTAGATTTTGACCCGAAATCTTGTAAAAGTAATAAATGGTAGGCGTATTTTTGAAGAACTTCCTTCGATTTGTGCCTACAAATAACTCCATTGTATGTAACAAAATGCTTACCCTGGCCCCAATTAACGATTCCTGCGTAAGCACCTATATGGCCAATAACAGGCGAGTCTTCGCTGTTATATTTGTCATGGGAGCCTACAATCCCGTTGCTACCATAAACAGGATATTGCCCTCCAGATTTAGGAATTGTATTGCCTGTTCCATACTGAAAATCATAAATATCACCTATACTCATTTCTCGAGTATCTTCCCTTTCCTCAAGATTCATTAACTGGTCGCGATAGTAGTTATACTGTTTTTTTCGCATGGTAAGCTCAGCTATAAGCTCAGCTGTAAGGCTGTTAAACTTATCCAGAATCCGGACGATTTCAGACTGGATGGCGAGAGACTTTTCCGGCTGGTCTGGGCAGGGTATTGGCACTTGAAATCCTTCCAGCATGGGTTTTCTAATCGAAATGGCTGTTGCTCCCACACTCTTCATCAAAATGTACTGCTTAAAGCTGGATAACATGAAGTGATATACGAACTTCGTAATCAAGGAGTTCGATTGAATACTAATCCTATACGCCCTCTGATGTAGAGCATACTTACCCTCAACATAGTGAAAGATGTCGCCAACTCCGCCCTCACCGGGAATCACTATGGCTACTTCATCAAATTCAAAAGTATCTGACTTTAATATGTTCTTTGAACGAACAAAGAATGGGTAGGTTCCATTATCACTTTCATCTTGGCGATTTGAACTGCCCGTACCAATATCTGCTATTGAACCTAGTGTAACCCACTCAACATCAACCCCATCCAGCAATTTGTTCAGAAAGTTCAACCCACTCATGATTGCGCCTCGTCACCTTCAATCTCTGCCACAATTGAGTCGATATCCTTACGTAACTGTTCGATTTTGGCGACGGTGATTTTCAGTTCAGTATTCAGTTCGGAGATATCAATTATTTCGCGAGTATTCAAGGCTTCGACGTAGCTACTGACTGACAGGTTATAGTTATTGGCAGCAACTGTTTCTTGAGGTACGGTTTTCGCTAAATGGTTAATGTCTGCTTTGCTGGCAAAGACCTGCATAACCTGTTCAATATGACCATCAGTCAGGATATTGTTATTGTTTTCTTTCTTAAACAACCCGCTGGCGTCAATAAACTGAACGCGGGTATCTGTTTTGTGCTTTGACAGCACCAGAATGTTAACGGCAATGGTGGTGCCAAAGAACAGGTTTGGAGCGAGTGAAATCACAGTTTCAACATAATTGTTGTCGACCAGGTACTGGCGGATTTTCTGCTCTGCACCGCCACGGTAGAAAATACCGGGGAAGCAAACTATTGCTGCACGCCCTTTAGCAGACAGGTAGTTCAGCGCATGTAGCACAAATGCAAAGTCAGCTTTTGATTTCGGGGCCAGTACGCCAGCAGGAGCAAAGCGCTCATCGTTAATCAGGGTCGGATCATCACTACCAATCCACTTAACCGAGTACGGCGGGTTAGAGACAATCGCATCGAACGGTTTTTCATCGCCAAAGTGAGGCTCTGTCAGGGTATTCCCCAGTCTGATATCAAATTTGTCGTAGTTGATGTTGTGCAGGAACATGTTCATACGCGCCAGGTTAAAGGTTGTATGATTTATCTCCTGACCATAAAAACCTTCTTCAATGATATGGTTATCAAAGTGCTTCTTCGCCTGAAGCAGCAGTGAGCCAGAGCCTGCTGCAGGGTCATAGATTTTGTTGACGTGAGTCTGACCGTGCATCGCAAGCTGAGCAATCAGCTTAGAGACGTGCTGAGGAGTGAAGAACTCCCCGCCAGATTTACCGGCATTCGCCGCATAATTAGAAATCAGGAACTCATAGGCATCACCAAACAGATCAATCTGGTGCTCGTTAAAATTCCCCAGCTTCAGCCCCTCAACGCCTTTAAGAACGGCGGAAAGACGGCTGTTTTTGTCTTTAACTGTGTTACCCAGTCGATTGCTGGTCGTATCGAAATCGGCAAAGAGGCCTTTGATGTCGGCCTCAGACGGATAGCCGTAGGCAGAGCTTTCTATAGCGACGAAGATACTGTTTAAATCAGCATTTAGCCTGTCGTTGGTGTTCGCTTTAGCGGCAACGTTGCAGAACAGCTGGCTCGGGTAGATGAAATAGCCTTTAGTCCTGATGGCATCGTCTTTGATGTCATCGGTAATGATGCTGTCATCAAGTGCTGCATAATGTATGCTCTCATCCCCTGCTTCCATGTAGCTGGAAAAATTCTCACTGATGAAGCGGTAGAAAAGGGCACCGAGTACATACTGTTTAAAATCCCATCCATCTACTGAGCCCCTGACATCATTGGCAATGGCCCAGATTTGACGGTGTAGCTCTGCACGCTGCTGAAGGCTTGTCATCTTGTATCCTGTTGTATGATTCTTAAGTACTGTTATTGGCCCGATTTTATCGCAATTTCATATGGATGACAGGCTTTGTATGTCATGCGTTGCACTGAGAGTTCGTTTGCCCGGTTGTGTAGCCAACACTCTTTCAGTCAGGCCAGTAGAAACGTTGTGCTGACGATAAATACTGAAGCCCCAATACTATCGGGGCTGAACGTTCAGTCGGTGAGAATTTCTTCATCCGTATCCATTGTGGATGGTGATGAATCTATTTTTGATGTAAGAAATACCCGATTCAGCAGTCTTTGCTTCAGGGCGTTTCTTCGCTCATTGTAGAATTCCGGGAAGCGACTGAACTCAATATTGTCATCTGAAACTAACAACATTGATGGCGTATAGTTGTTTGATGAATGAGATAGCCATTGTTTCAGGGATGTATCCTGTTTACTTATATTCTGAGAGTGATTCAGTAAATGAAGATTCGGTATGGTGTCCCAGTGTTCCGGGTTTTCATAAAAGCCTGGATTCTTTGGTGAATTCGCAACATAATCTAATTTTTCAAGATATTTATTTGAAAAATGATTTCTTGGGTGAAGGTGATCAATATGAAACACCTCGGTCGGATTCATTTCAGGGAACAGAAGATGCAATAGTGCACGGCAACGACCTTCGCCATATCTGATATTCAGAAGGCTTTCGATGTATTCGTCGTCAAATCTGAGGTCCTTATTCGAGCCTTTATATCTGGCAATAATCTTCTCAAGAGGAAAATGAATATCTGAAAGACTATTTTTCATTACATCTCTGATGCTCGTGAGTAGCGCATCGGCCTGGCTTCCAAAGATCCCTTTCAGAAGTACCATGTAAAACCACTGGCTAATTACTGAGCGTTCATTGTGGTTCTTATTCAGGAGATTAATCGTTGTATATAATGGATGTCCACTGGTTTGCTTTTTGTAAAGCCAGTAGGCCACAGGAATGACTGCATTTTTAGATATCAAAGACTGTGGATTGATGCCGAATCGCCTGATAAGAATAAAAGTCTCCTTGATACAGGATTTTATTTCAGACCATTGTTGTTGTATCTTACCGACCTCCTCTGAAGTGAAGTTTTTTACTTTGAACCGGACGTCAGAGTCAATAAGCATCAGGCTGGTTTTTAAGAACCAGTCTCTTTCAATATAAAAACCCATTTCATTATTCTGATAAATATTTTTTGTCAGTTCATCCAGTTCTCTTCTGAAATCCCCCTGCCAGTGCGCTACCGCTATTGACATCAGTAAGTCGGAGAACTCAAGTTTTGTCCCCCCGCTGTTCGTGCGGATGAAAACATCCAGCACATGATCAATATCCTGACTGCTCTCATTGAAGTAGTGAATGATGTTCTCAGTTCTTATCTTTGTATAAAGTCTCAGTAATGTTTTTCTGGAAAATTCACTGGAAATGAGTCCTCTTTTTTCGAGTTCTGGTACGACAACGTTAAATAAAATATCATCAGGAGAATCATGTTGTTCGTATTTGAATATTTCGTGCAGGCAGAACCAGTGATGTTTGTTATCGGTAAGTGAATCAGTATATTGCTTCTCGGTCAGGAACCTGAAGTTGTACTTCATCATGAGTTCGTCGTCTGACTTAAGTGGCGCTGTTAAATCGACGTAAAGCTTTCTGGGCGGCAGGATGCGATCATCCTGTGCCGAAGGCCACCACACCCGGGGCCGTTTATACGCATACGTTCCACACAATCCAATATATAATGATGTGAGACGCTGCTGACCATCAATCACCGCCTTGAAATCATGAAATCCAGCATTTGTTGCTACGCAGGGGTTTTCTTCATTAAATCGCTGACAGTATTCTTTCAGGAATTCATAGAATTTGTAATCATTTTTAATACTGGCACTACGGATATCCCACATCATGAAAGAGTTTATCGGGTAGTCTCGCATGATGGAATCAAACAGCAGGCATATCTGCCTGCTGCTCCAGACGAACTTCCTCTGAATTGCAGGCAGAAGATAGTGGCGTAAATTAATCGAATCTATCGCTTGTTTTATCGTTATTGCTTTTTCATACTGGCCAGCCATCATAAACCTCATATGTTATATTAGCTGGCCTATTTTAATTTATTGCGTGTCGGTAGTACAGTCTTTGCACAAACTAATTTATGCAATTGAAAAGCTGACGGCTCGGTTTGTGTTTTTCATTCGGGTAGACTCGCATTGCGGATGCACAAAGAGATGAAACCTGTCTTGCTATGTTTTCCCGAAGTTAACAAGAAGACCGTGCTTTATCTTCTCACCATCTGTTTTGACACTGATGATAAAACTGAACTGATATACGATTACATCAATGAGGTCATTGCCAAATGTTATAATGGCGGCGTTGTTTATTTCATGTTCATAATCCCTCAGGTCAGTGTTAAGTCTTGCTGTTGCATCTACAAGTGCATATTCTTTATCGATAATCATAACTTTCTCACTTATCATGTTAATGTGATTTAATCATCACTAATAATATGTTGTGATTTTAATTGCGATTATTCGGTTGTTTTGCCCCGTAATCCATTATCTGATGAATAATGTTCATGTGGGGTAACGCTTCCATAAAGTCAGACTGTTCAATCAGCGAAATGAGTGTGTTATCGATCTCAAAAGTTGTATCTGGTATAACCTCTACTAGCCTGATTCGGGACAGGGAAATAACGAACACGCCCGATAAAGCACATCCGGCAAGAAACCACTCTGCATGGCTGCAAAGCAGACGATAGGGATGAACGGTATGGCTGACGTTTTCGTCGGTTCTGATACGTACCTTGGTCTGGTTAAGTATGGCGAGGGTTAGTCTGCTGAAATCACCGAACAGCGTTGGTTTCTGGCGCGGCTCCGGAAGCATAATTCTGTAGGGCGAGGGGCGTTCCCCGTCAAGCATCAGGCTCAGCAGTTTGGCGTCCATCGCGGGTAACAGACGGTCAAGATGTAGCAACCTCGCCAGTATCTTCATATCCCGTTCCGTGCGGCGGCGAAAGTAATGCGAAGCAAGCTGATACACGCCGTTGCTCTGTTCAATATCAAGGTACGTCAGACGGACATTGAAATCCCGCCGCAGCGTTCGCGTTGTCACCCCGAATTCTTCTGCCAGCGTCCCGATATGCAGCTTTTCACCCTGAAACAAACGGCTCAGGATGATGGAAAGGCGGGTGGCCAGTCTGTCATGTTCGTTTTCTTGTGTTATCAGTGTCATACATCGTTCCCGAATTTTGCCGGGAAATGATGCCAGCAGTAGCGGACAGGATTTGTCCGCCCTCTGAAGTTTTTTAAAGCCTGAAAATCTTAAATGTAAGTGCTAAACGTCAGTATTCTCAGGTGAATAAAGATGCTTCTGGCGCATGTAGGCAATAAAAATGCAGGATGGTAGCGTCACCCGGTATGCGGGACCGGCTAAATCAATCAGCAGCCAGAGAGAACTGAGCACCCAGCCCACGGGACCGGCAAAAGCGCCCATGGTGCGTGTTAGCATGGCATTTCCTGCAACGGTCAGCCCTCTGCCTAACAAGGCTTTCGCCACGCCATTCGTTACAACAAGTGCCATCTGATAGGCCGCAAACCCGGATGTTTTTATCCCCGCCTGTATTGCCATGGTCAGCAGCTCCGGTGTGGGATTGCTGTAGCCTGTCTGCAATTCTTCCGCCACAGTCTTTAGCTGGTCGGGCGTCATCTTCTTAAGGCTTTTCTCCAGAATCTTCATCAGCAGATTCATTTCAATCGTCTCGACGCTGGATTTGCTGTTGTATGTAGTGGTCAACAAAAACTGGCCACAGCGTTAGAGTTTTTCCAGAACAATCGTTCTGATTCATTCGGCGTCAAACCACCATTATATTGATGGGGTCTGAGCTGGCTGTAATATTCCGTGATGTAGTTCGTTATCGCTGCGCTGGCTTCACTAAAGTTGGCGTATCCATTATTCGGCACCCACTCTGTTTTCAGGCTTCTAAAAAAACGTTCCATCGGGCTGTTATCCCAGTAATTCCCCCGGCGACTCAGGCTTTGCTTTATCTGATATCTCCACAGTAACTGTCTGAAATTTCTGCTGGTATAGTGGCTACCTTGATCCGAGTGATACAGCAAATTAGAGGGGTTTCCTCGCGCTTCCCAGGCCATGGACAGCGCTTTCGTTGTCAGTGCAGAGTCCGGGAAAAATGACATCGCCCAGCCAACTGGTTTACGAGAAAACAGATCAAGCACAACGGCTAAATAAGCCCAACGTTTACCTGTCCAGATATACGTCACATCACCACACCAGACCTGATTAGGTTCTGTTACTGCGAACTGGCGCTCAAGATAATTGGGGATCTCTACGTGTTCCTTAGACGCCTTCTTATATCGATGGCCGGGCTGCTGACAGCTGATGAGATTAAGTTCTTTCATCAGCTTTGTTGCCCGCCAGCGACTCAGTTTTACGCCTTTGGTTGTGACCATCGCGGCAATATTACGTGCACCTGCAGAACCATTACTTTCGCGATAGCTTTCACGAACAAGACTGAGTAATACCACATGTGTGGCATCAGGTTTCTTTGGTTGCCGCCAGTATTTATAGCTGCTGCGATGAACCCCAAACACATTGCACATAACGGCAACGGGAAACCGCGCCCTGAGTTTCTCAACTAATGAGAATTGTTCAGGGAGTTTGACATCAAGAGCGCGGTAGCCTTTTTTAATATATCCCTTTCCATTTCAACACGTTGAAGTCTTTTCTTCAGCTCGCGTGTTTCAATCTGCTCAGGTGTCATGGGTGAAGCTATGGGTGATTTTCCCGCTCGTTCTTCTTTCAACTGGCGGACCCACTTATCCATCGTGGATTTGCCGACATTCATTGCCGTGGCAGCGGCGGCAACAGTGTAGTGCTGATCGAGTACAAGCTGGGCAGCTTCAAGGCGAAACTCAGGGCTAAAATTGCGTCTGTTACGTCCGGTCATAATGTCACCTGTTTTTGACTATGAGGCGATGATATCACCTCTATTCAGGTGGCCAAATTTAGTGTGCCACTACACGAGGCCATTAACAAGGCGATGGATACGTTCCAGGTATAAGCATAACTATCCATAGGCAGGTTAGTTCCTTTTTTCCCTGCACGCGATTTATCTGTTTTTAATTGAGGATTAGATAATGAATAACATAGTGACACCCTCCCCCTTAACGACAATGCCGCGTTTTGCCTGTTCAAAACTGAATGGATTTCTGGCTCGTCGGGCATTGCATCAGGCAAATGCGAAGAAAATCCTTAAAAAGGCAATTGCAATCAGCATTGCGGTCGATGAGATTTCGGCAAAAGGGGGTCGTGATGGTCTGCCTGATGGGTTTGTTAACTCACCGCATGGGCTTTTTTATGATGATGGCAAAAAAGTGTTTCAGCTCAGTTCTACTGCTATTGTTCCCGTCAGCAGGCATTATTCAGCGTGTAAGAAGCGCAATATGGGTGTCGAACTCATGACCATTAATCATGCGGGTCAGTATGTCTGCGCTGAAATTTCACTGAGCAACGTTACGCTAAACCCCGATAGTGTGATTGGCTCCCTGACAGCGCAAGGTTTCGGTATCACTATGACGGTAAAGACGAAAGAGCTGTTGGCGCAGTTCTTACAGGCATGTATGAAGCAAGCGCTGGCTCTCCCTACCTACCTTGTCGCTGATTCAATGGGATTTGTACCCGGCAAGAAAGCGTTCTTACATGGCAATATGCCTTTAGCACAGAACATCCCTGGGTTTGATTACCTTATTTCCGTTCAGCGTACACCCGCAGGGATCGTTGAGTCCGGCACGCTGGATGCGTGGAAGGCTCTGGTGAAAAAGAATGTCCATGGATGGCCACAGATTTTTGCATTGTGTTCTGCCTTTGCGTCCATGCTGGTTGCATTGTGCAAAATGGATGTGGCGATGTTTCACTTCTATGGTGGGTCAACGACTGGAAAAACGATCCTTCTCCAGCTTGCAATGTCAGTTCATGGTCATGGCGGGGAGCCGGGAGGTGGAAAGCTTGTCAATGTTCTTTGCTGGAATACCACGGTGAATGCGCTAGAGAAGCGACTGAGTCAGTTCTCAGGCCTACTGGCATGTGTGGATGAGTTGGGGGCTTATAAACAAAAGGACTTCGCTTCGCTCCTGTACAACATTACCGCCGGTCAGGGTAAAAGCAGAATGGACAAGAATCTGGATATACGTGAGCTTTATACATGGGAAATGTTAATTCTCTCCGCAGGTGAAATGTCCATTCCTGAGAAGCTAGCGACGGAAAAAGAACATCTTCAGGGTGGACAGGAACATCGCGCCATTAGCCTCAATGTTTTGCCTGAAGATGCCCGTAAAGAGGGCGAATCATCAGAAAGGGTACGCTGCCGTGCTGATAGTCTGAAAAATGGCCTGAGTGAAGTTTATGGTACGGCGGGTAAGGAATTTATTGCTAATTTGCTGGCACTGGATAATGACGATGATGAACCGCAGTCCTGGGATGAAATGTGCCTGTCTATTCAGGGGGCAGTAGAAGAACAGCGTGACAGTCTTGTCGGTGAGTTGCAGGAAGAAGGTTATGCACTTAGTGACATTCAGCTGCGCGCATTAAAACGATTTTCCCTATGTTCGTGTGCCGGTATCCTGGCAGCATCATGGAATATCCTTCCGTTCAGTGAAGATGTTATTGAGGATGCGGTAATGAGCGCGGCTCGTCGCTGGCTGGATGATAAACCAAACCAGTATAGCCCACTAAAGCAGGTGCTTACGGCTATCCAGCACGATCCTCTCACAACCAGAGCGTCCCATTTAATGCCGTTGCTTGATGAGGATGCGCATACCCCATACAACCACTGGGGGTACACGGATAAGAACGATAACATGATGATTTTCGCTCCTGTTTTTGAAGGCTGGTGTGCCAAAAAAGGCATTAAACCTGCTGATGTGGCAAAAGCATTGGCAAAAAAAAATCACCTCAAACCAGAAAGTCAGGGCCACTACAAAAAACGTCCTCAGAAGGGAGTTCAGCAACCTTTTTATCTGGTTATGAATACATTTCTTGGCTGTAACATTGGCGCTGACTTTTAAGAGGGAGCAGGAATAGAGATTAAATAATATAAGGTTAATTAAGATTTTTCGTGCCGTAATTTAAATTGTAGGATCCGGAAATATAATCTGAATGCTCAGAGGGCAGGTTGTGCACAAAATGGGCATTTAATTTTTTAATTATTCAATGTATATATCAACTAAAGGTAATTTTAAAATGTATCATACAACTCCTGATGAATGTCCTGAGTTTCCACAGGCGATTAGTTCCGAAAATGTGGGGAAAGTAAAATTTACACGTTACAGGCTCTTAATGACACAGGCTCAATGCAATTTTTATGGTATTCAACGAGAGATTTTTGATGGCGAATTTCCTGCTCTTAGAGCAATTGTTAAAGGTGATTTTCAAATCGAATTTTTGTGAAATATAAGTGTAGAGGGCTGGATTACTATGGTTCTCTTGGTGATTGGCCTCATATGACAATTAGTGATGCAAAAGAAATCGCAGTGGGAGTTTTCAATAACTGCGATGACTCCCGCCGTAATAACTGGGAGGGTGAAAATGATAGCGATAGTATCGAAGAAGACATGATGAGCTATTTTGAAAATGGTATTCCATTCGGCAATAATTCATAGGTTTATACTGGATTTTCACGTCAGTAACGAAATCGAAATTCGCACATGAAAACATCTATATCTATGAGGTAGTTACTTATCGATAAACGGCTGTGAATGCAGAGGGGCGGCCCCTCTGCATTTTTTGCTACAACGTATCGGGTAACTGAGCGCAGATACGTTCCGCCAGTAACTGACTGGTGTTCTGTAAGCGCTGAGGATGAAGATGTGCATAACGCTGTGAAGACTGACTGCTACGGTGCCCCAGTTGAGCCTGAACGTCATACAGCGTACCGCCGTAGGACACGATGAGGGCGGCAACCGAATGGCGGCAGGTATGGATACACACTTCCTGGTCGAAAATTCCCGCCCGACGCACGATACGCTGAAAGGCTTTAACCGGGTTACTCAGCGGCATGCCCTGTTTTTTACCGATAAACAACCACGTATTTCCGCGCTGCGTTGGCAGCGTTCTGATTACGCCCATCGCCAGTGAGTTAAGGTGCACAATCCGTCCATAGCCATTCTTGGTTTCAGGGAGCCACAGGGTGCGTTTAACCGGGTCAACATGCTCCCACCTTGCAAGACGCAGCTCATCACGACGAAGGCCGGTCAGTAACAGCAGTTTGACATAGCGGGCAGCTACGGGGCTGGTATCGTTATCGGCGGAGAGAAAAATACGACGAATTTCGTCCTCGGTGAAATAACGCTGTCGGGCGTTGTTCTCCCTGAGAAGCTGTACCACCCTTGCCGGATGAACAGAGGTCATGCTTTGCCTTCCGGCCCATGTAAAGACGGCTTTAATGAGTACGATGACACGGTTACAGGTCGCCGCTGACAGGGAAGTACTTAACGTCTGCTGAAGGCGCAGAATGCTGGCTGGTGTGATATCGCTCAGCAGCCTCTGACCAATGGCGGGGCGGATATGATCGCGGTAGCGCTGAACATCCTTTCCCCAACTGCGTTTAGCGGATTTTGCCCATGGCAGATAATGCTGATTAAAGAGTTCATCGAACGTCAGCTCCCTTCTCTTGTTTTCACGTTCCTGCTTAGGGTCAGTGCCGGTGGCAAGGGAGCGTTTATGTTCTATGGCAATCAGACGAGCAAGATTGACGTCCACTTCAGGCCAGTGACCAATGGCGATGGCGCGTTTTCGTCCATGATAGAGGTAGCGTAGCAAAAACTTTTTACGACCTTCTCTTCTGCTGACCAGACACTTGAGGCCGGAAATCTCGGTATCGCTGTATTCGGCATCGGTGCTGCGTGCATCTGATGTGTTAGGGGGCAGTGATTTAATGAGCTGATTAGTAAAACGGAAGCGTTTGGGAGTGGACATATAACCTCTTGTGACTGGTGTAAAGAACGTCAGGGTTGACCCATCCCCGGCACGGCGTTGTTAATGGCTACATTGATTTTCTGGCGTGGAGAAGGGAATGTAAGTACCACATGAGCTGAATGAAGAAGAGAAATGCAGAAGGACAGACTTTACGGTCAAACTCTGGTCTCAAGGGTAAAGGTGCCGTGCGAGATGGGGTCGCAAATATAATATGTGTTTGAGTTTGATATGACTACATGACATGGGATATTATATGCAGGCATACAAAAATTGCCATTTATACACTAAACCGGAATTTGGCTTTTTAATATGTTGTAGAAAGAAGATTCGACCTTGTTCTTTAGTTAAGGTTTATTTTGATATTTATCAACTATTTTAGCGTATAAGTCACATAGAAGATTGATAAAACTGGAGAGTTAAGCATGAATAATGTTGTTAAACCACCGGTGGAAAATATATTTGACGTTATTCAAGGGGAGTCATACACTGAAACGCTGTATAATATCCAATAGATATCTAAATGTAATGATTCTCTAAGAGAT